>CAYHPY010000117.1:0-11052 GCA_964358485.1 uncultured Elusimicrobia bacterium | reverse complement strand
AGCCCCGCAATGGCGGGGCTGGAGTTGAAAATACAAGAGTTGTCCCTCTTGGGGGGGAAAGTGGTGTACAAGGACATCCCCCAAGAGGTGCTATGGACGATTTCGGGCATTGATGCCAACGCCCAACAGTTCAATCTGAAGGGCTTTTTCCCGGTGTCCCTGAGCTTGCGGGCCGCAAACATTGGCGGCCCGCGCAAGCTGGACGCCGCCCTCTCCCTGGCGGGCCAGGCGGATCTTTCCGGCGCCCTGGCGGGGAAAATCGCCATGGACCTGGAGAAGTTGAGCCTGAATGCCGCGGGCCTGGACACCCGCCTCTCCGGGAAAATCCGCCTCAACCCGGATTTCTTCGAGTTCTCCGACATCAAGGGGGAATTCGCCGGCGGCCTGCTGAGCGGCGGCTTGAAGGTCCGGGATTACGCCAAGGCGCCGGACGCGAATTTGGAGGTCAATCTCACCAAGCTGGACCTGGCCAAGCTCCTGGCCGCCAACGCCGCCACGCTCCCCGAGGGCGCGGGGGAAAAAACCGCCGCCGCCCCAAAAAGCCCGGCTCCGGCCCCCGCCGCGAAGGCCCCGGCCTCGGCCGCCCCGCCGATGAAGGCGCGCGGTTCGGTCAAGATCGCCTCGCTGGAGCACCCCGGGGCCCAAGCGGCCAACGCCGCGCTCTCCTGGGACCTCAAGGGCATCACCCCCGATTTGGCCAAGCTTTCGGGCTGGGCCAAGCTCCGCGTCGGGGAGGGGCGCTTCTCCGGGCTGGGCGCGATGAGCGAGCAATCCCGCCTGCTCAAGGTGGTCCTGCTTCCCTTCACCGTCCTCGGCAAGATAACTTCCTTGGGGGGCATCAAGCTTTTGCCGGACCTGAGCGCGGTGACCTTCTCCGAGATCGTCGGCGACTACGCCTTCCAAAACGGGGTCATGACTCTCAAGGAAAGCCGCCTGGAGAGCCCGGCCGCGCGCGTGGCCGCCGCCGGGACCGTGGATCTTCCCCGGGAAACCCTGGCCCTGGTCATCCACGCCACGGTGGCCAAGGTCGCGCCGCTCACCATCGAGGTCGGAGGCACTTTCGCCGAGCCCAAGCCCCGCCTGCGGCTGGACAAGCTCCTGACGCAACCCGCGGGGAAAATCCTGCGGGCCCCCCAGCAAATCATCAAAGCCGGAGACCTTCTCAAAGGGCTGTTTAAAAAGAAAAAATGATTTTTGTCCGGAGGAATTCCATGAAAACGCTCTTGATCCTCGCCGTCGCCGCGATCGCGGCGTCCGCCCAGCCCACGGGCCTGCCGACCGCCGTCGACAAGACCTGGGAGGCGCTCAAAAGCGGCCGGTGCGAGGCCGCCGTCAAGCCCTTGGATGAGGCCCTGGCGCAAAACCCCCAGAACCCCCTCCTGCATTACGCGCGGGGGGTGTGCCTGGTCCGTTCCGGGGAGATCCCGGGAGCCGTGGCCGCCTTCAAAACCTCGGTGGATCTGGACCCCGAGTTCCCGGATTCCTGGCATTACCTGCGGCGCTACATCGGGGCGGCGGATCCGGAGGCCCTCAAGTTCTTCAAGAAACGGGCCGGCAGGAACAAGAAGCGCAACGCCCACATCCATCTGAATTACGCCCTCCTCCTGCACCGGGCCAAGCGGGAGCCGGAAGCCCAGCAGTCCATGGCCAGAGCCCTCCAGATCAACCCGGCCTACGCCGAAGCCCACCTCCAACTCGGGCTCATGAAGCTGGAAAAAGGCAGGACCGACGAGGCCGTGGCCTCCTTCGAAAAAGCCAAGGAAATCGACCCCAGCTACGCCGAGGCCTACACGGCCCTCTTCCAAACCCTGCGGCGCAAGGGAGAGCCCGCCGCCAAGCTCGAGGCCCTGCGCGACGAGGCCATTCGCCTCAAGCCCGAGCTCAGCCAAGTCATCGACGAAGTGACTCCGGATTCCCAGGAGGACCCCAAGGCGGCCGAGGGGCGCGAGGTGGTGGCGCCGTTTGAGATGCTGTTGTCTCCCCTGCTTCGCATCCAGGACAACAAGGCGCCCTTTTCCACCTTGTTCTCCCCCTACTTCAAAGTCCGCTCCAAGCTCAAGGAGCGCTACAAGACCGAGATCCGCTGGACGGCAGCGCGCAACCCGGAAGCCTTGCCCATCGACCCGCTTGAGAACCCCCAGGCCTTCCAGACCAGCGTGGCTTTGGGCGGGCGTCGCTTGTTGTGGGCTTTTTTCACCACCCCCAACATCTTGTTTTTGGCCGAGCCCGCCGGGGAGGGCAAGGTCCACATGGAAATCCGCATGATCCCCCCCAGCCAACGGCGCTTCGACCCGGAAGGCTCCGTGATCTACAAAGGCGAGTTGGGCCGCGGGGAGTTCGCGGACCTGGACCAGAACTGGGCGGCGTCGGTCGAGGCGATCGGGGTGGACGAGGTCGTCCTCAAGATCAACAAGAAGGGTTAAGAACCATTGAGCCTGAACTTGCCCGTCGAGGGACCAGAGCAAGAGGAGTGGCGCGGACTAAGAATTCCGGAATATGCCACGAAACAATCGGGCCTGGCAGATTACGACATCCAAGCATGAGCGACGGGACGACAAGCTATCACCGCGCACAAGGGGGCGCAGTTCAGACATGGGGGAGATGTAAGGAACCGCGCGCACCATCCGAATCCGGACGCCAATGCGACCCAGGGCGCGGCAGGTGCAGGGGTTTGCGCTTGACGGCGGTGATTCTGTGCCAGATTTTCATTCCGCATTGGGCCTCGTCCGCAGGATTCTTCGGGTCCCCCAAACCAAAGCGTGGGATGGCGAGCCTGGTCTGCCCGAAAATGACTGCGGTGAGACTTTATGCTCTAGATGGAAAAGACGATAGGGGACGCACCGTTACGGAGGAAGACATTGGGAAATGGAACCAGAACGATTACAACGCAGGGTTTCTTTCAAGAGGAGGATGGGAATTCGCACTCGATTTGTCGCCCGGGTCGCACGAGCTCACGATCGGTTACCTGAGGAAGTCGTCGGAGCCCAAAGGCGGCAGAAAGGTTCTTTTTGGCCTAGCACGACAAGGTGACACTCATTACGAAATTACGACCAATAGATCGTCGGTGCCGTTGCGCGTGGGTTTTGAGGCCGAGGCAGGCAAGATTTATACGATTAATGCCGAATTCACCGAGGAAAACTGGAAACCCGATGTCCGGGAAATAACGCTCGAGGACCTTAGTGACATTTGGAACCGCCCGACTCTTTGCGGAGGCTTAAAGGAAGAATCCGTTGATAAGGCCAATGCGCGTCTCCAGAAATACGGCGCGGGTCTCAAGAAAAACGCTGAGGCCGATGAAGGAACGGCAAATGGTTGGATCAACATGCTCAAGAGCATGGGCTGGGGCATGGCCGGGGCGCGGACGATGGCGGCCAAGGAGTTGGGGAAGTTTGACCTGCCCATCTCCGTATCCGCACTGATCGAGGCACTGGACGACCCCACCCCCAAAGTCCGTGCCGCAGCCGCCAAGTCCTTGGGCAAACTGGGGTCACAGCAGGCGAAGGACCCATTGCAGCGACTGCTCCAGGATCCTGAAGAATCGGTGCGAAAAGAAGCTCAGACAGCCATTTCAAAGATTGGCGATTCCCCAGCCGAGCGCGCCGGCAGCGTCGCCGAGGAGGTTCAGGCCAGCGGAGTTGAGGTGAGGGCGAGGCACAAAACGGCGAACCCGACGGCCACGGTTGCCTTGGACAACACCGAAGACGGCGACTACGACGCCGCGATCCGCAATATCGAAACGGCCACCTCCGAGAAGGGGGACAGCGCCTCCTTCTTCCTCCTTGGATGGGCCTACTACCAACGCGGCTTCAAGAGCGGTGACCCTGACACCGCCAACAAGGAAGACGCGCAGAAGACCGTTGCCGCCTACTTGAAGGCCCTTTCTCTCGACCCCAAACTCTCCAAGGTCGCCAAGCCTTACCGACTCTACCATTCACTCGCAATGTCATACGAGGCGCTCGGTACCTATGACAAGGCCCTCGACGCCTATAGGCTGGCTATCCGCGCCGCCCCCGTGAACCCTATCATGCCGTTATACGCGGCACGGCTACGCTACAGGATGGGCGACCTGCCGAAGTCAGCCGCCAATCTCACGCTCAGCCTCAAAAAGGCCAAAGAGGCCGGCCAGGATAAGGAGATTGTCAAGTTCCTCAGGGCCAATGCGATCTTCAGCCCCATGCTCAGTACCGCCGAGAACCAGAGGATACTGATTGACTTCGAGGGCGGATTTAGGAGTACACCCAAAATAAGCAGGTGACCACTGCTGGTATGCCAATTGATAGATTTCGAAGCTATAGACGAGAAGTGACGGGTTCTATGGAGATCGCATGAAGCAAAGGACGCCATTCTTGTTGTATCACCCATTGACGCTGATGCTGTCTATGAGTTTTTTAATCAGCGCATGTGCGCCCACGCAATATCGATTGGCTGATGATGCTGTGCCCACGGGCGATGAAGCCCGACTATTCCTTCCTGGGGAATCTGGGGCATGGTTGTTCCTAGTTGACGATCGCGACCGGGATGGTCATGTATCGGAAGTTTGCGGGCCCCTTTTCAGCGAAGGTTTTGAGGGATCTGGATGGGACAACTCGCTCATAATACCATTGGTACCAGGGAGACACAAACTTTCGGTGGCTTACGCAAAGAGCAAAGATGGCGTGCGTGTGCAATCGGACACTTGCCAGGAAGTCGAATTCCGGGCGGAAGAACGCAAGACGTACATTCTGGACACTATCGACTTTCCAGGGAAAAAAGCAAAAATAAAGTGGAAGCCGCGCGTGACCGAGGCGACTTCTGAAGAGGTTTCCAAGTACAAGCTGCGTTGATTCAAACGGCTTACGCGCCAGAAATCGGCGGTCGTTTATAGCCTGGCTATAGGGCCCCCTTGGGCCAGACCAGGAGCGACAACATGCGGCCGTTCGTGGAGGGGATGGGCTTCCACCGGCAGGAGAGGCCGTTCAAATCCGCCTTGGGCTCGGCCCCCTCGGGGACCGCGTAGCGCGCCGGGTCGCCCTTGACCAATGAATCGGCCTTGGCCAGCCCGCCGCCCCGGAAAGAAGCCATCGATTTCCCCGCGAAGAGCTCCAGTTTGCCGACCTCAACCAGATGCCCGGCGACGTGGAGCTCGGAGGCCCGGACGGCCCCGACGCGCAAGGTCATGCCGAATTTTTTCCGCGCCAGGGACCGGACCCCGTCCAAGCCGGCGGCGACCGCCGGGAAGGCCTCCGGTGGGACCAGGAGGGTCGCGCCGTCCCCGCCGAAGACGAACGGAAAGTCCTCCTTTCCCATGGCGTTCTGGGCCGCGACGATGGCCGCGGCTCCCAAGGTATTGACGTCCTTGTAGCGGCCCTCCTCGATGGCCTTGGTCGAGCCCTGGATGTCGGCGACGATGACGAGCCAATCCTCCGGCAAGGGGCGGAAATGCCGGTCGCTGACGACTTCCCTGAAATCCTTAAAGGCGGGAAGCTCCAGGTAAAACCGGGCGGAACTCATCCGCGGCTCAGAGCGGGTTGATCCGCAAGCCCGCGCGCGCCTTTTGACGGGCCAACGCCAAGGACACGAGACGGTCGATCAGCCGGGGCACGGGAAGGCCGCTCTGGGCCCAGAGCTTCGGATAAAGGCTCCCGGGGGTGAATCCCGGCAAGGTGTTGGCTTCGTTGAAGTAGAGCTTTCCGCAACCGCGGTCCATCATGAAATCCAGTCGCGCCAGGCCGTAAAGCCCCAGGACGCGGAAGGCCTTCTTGGCCAGCTCCCGCAGGCGGGCCGCCGTCGCGGCCGGGATAGGAGCGGGAACAAAGAGTTCGGCGCCGTTGGGGTCCAGGTATTTCGCGTGGTAGTCGTAAAACTCCGCGTTGGGCTTGATCTCGCCCACGATGGACGCCTCGACCCGCTGCTCGTCTCCCAGCAGGGCGCATTCCAGCTCCCTCGCCGGGATGCCTTGCTCGACGATGACGGTGGTGTCATATTTAAACGCCCGGCGGACCGCCGCCGGCAGATCGGCCGGGCGTTTGACCTTATAGACTCCCACGGAAGAACCCAAACGGCACGGTTTGACGAAGAGCGGGTAACGAAGTCCGGAAACGGAACTGGTTTCTTTAACGGAATTTAGCACCCGGAACGGAAGAACGGGAAGACCGGCCTCGAGGGCAAGTCTCTTCGAGACTTGCTTGTTCATAGCCACCGCCGAGCCCATCACGTCGCAGCCCACATAGGCCGCCCCGGCCAGCTCCAGCAGGCCTTGTATGGTGCCGTCTTCACCCATGGGGCCGTGCAGGGCCGGAAAGACCGCGTCCACCGCCACCCCGCGCCCCCCCGCCTTCAGCCAGGAGCCGGAGCCCAAATCCAGGGAGACCGGCCGCCCCCGGAACGGGAATTTCCAGGGTTTGGGATGGCGGGCGAAATCCATCGGTTTGTCGAGCAAGGTCCAGCGGCCCCGCGCGTCGATGTGGACCGCCGAGAGGCGGTAGCGCTTGGGATCGGCGCTGCGCAGGACGAAGGCCGCCGAAATGCAGGACACGTCGCGCTCCGCGGAGCGGCCGCCGGCCAAAACCAGGAGATTCAGGCGTCGTTTCATCGCCCCCATCATTTCAAATATCGCGACGCGGGGGCAACCCTTACTTCGGCCCCGGGCCCCGGGGCGGAGGAGAATTCCCCCCGGGGGGGATGCGACTGCCCCCGGGGCCGAGGCAGCCCGATATGTCGCCGACGATAAAATCGCATTCGATCCGGAGGTGATTTTAGCCTGTACGACAGAACCCCCCTCCCTCCCGAGCCGCCCGCTTGCCCCTTTGCTTTCGATGCGGACGCCCCTGCTTTTCCCGCCCCACGGGCTCCGGCAGAATCAAGGGTTGACGCCCAACCGCGGCCCATAAGGTCCGAAGGGTGCTGAGCCTCATGTCCGCCCCCGCCTCCAGCCGTGAAATTCGGGCCGGGCTGATTCCGGAGCGCCGGGACAATTCCCCCTGAGTCATGCCCGCGGCGACCCGCAAATACCAAATCTGCCGATCCAGGGTCCAATTTGCCCAAGGACCGCCGGCGGCAACCGCTTTCCCGGCTTCTTGCAGGATATCCGGCTCCTCCAATTTCTTTCGGATTTTTTCCAGCGCAAGCTCATCGCTCACCATGATCTTTTCCCCCTATATATAATACGAGCGAGCAGGGTAAAAGGTTCCCGAGTGGGCAGGATTCTAAGACGGCCGCAAGCGGATGGGGGGGCTAGGCCGGCCGTCCTGGTAGCCCCGGAAGATGGCCGGCACAGCGGGGCTGCCGCCCCGGCTAGGCCGGCCGTCCTGGTAGCCCCGGAGAAGGCCGGCACAGCGGGGCTGCCGCCCCCCTAGTAAACGCCCCGCTCCTGATACCAGGGATTGCCCTTGCTGGTGCGGTGGACGCAGTCCACGAAGATGATCACCCGGTTGCCCTTGACGGCGTAGCCCCAGCGGCCCGTGTCGCGAATACGGACGCCGTCGATGGCCCCATCTTGGATGACTTCGGCGGGGTAGAGCCGGACGTCGTTGTTGGTGGAGTGGCCCTTGACCCCCAGCTCCACCTGCGGAATCTCGGAAAGGTATTTCGGGATCAATTCCTCCAGCTTCTCCGGGACGCGCTTCTCGGCGCGGTAAAAATCGGAAACGGACTGCTCCAGCGTGGACAGGTGGGTCAAAGTCCGGCTTTCCACGGCCCGCAGGTCCACCTCCTGGACATGGCGCTCCACGTCCCGGGTGATGTTGTCCTTGATGAACACGCCGCAG
This sequence comes from uncultured Elusimicrobia bacterium, assembly GCA_964358485.1. Classification (GTDB taxonomy): domain Bacteria; phylum Elusimicrobiota; class Elusimicrobia; order UBA1565; family UBA9628; genus CAYHPY01. Next base: position 3,307 of record CAYHPY010000117.1, on the reverse strand, counting down.
CCCGTCGCGGCCCAAGGAGCCAAAACGGCCGCCAAAATCACGGAAATCTTTGAGCGCCTCATGATTCCTCCTGACGGACGATGGTCCCGCCGCCGAGAACCTCTTCCCCCCGATACAGGACGGCGGACTGCCCCGGAGCGACGGCGCGTTGGGGCTCGTCAAACCGGACCCGGAAGGCCCGCGGGCCCGCGGGCTCGACCATAGCGGGCGCCGGAGGGTGGCGATGGCGGACCCGAACCTCGGCCCGGAAAGGCGCGGAGGGAACCCCCCCCGTCCAACTGGCCGCCTCGGCGCTCAAACCCACGCTTACGGCCTCTTCCTCGCCGCCGACTACAACGGTGTTGGAGTCCGTTTCGAGGCGGATCACATACTGGGGGGCGGAGCCCCCCGGAAGTCCCAAGCCCTTTCTTTGGCCTACTGTATAGGCCGCCAGGCCGTTATGGCGGCCTAGTTCATTTCCCTTTATATCTTTGATCGGGCCATTTCGATTCGTTAGATCTTTTCCCTCTTGCCGTTGCGCCAAAAACCCTTTGTAGTCCTTATTCGGTATAAAGCACAGCTCCTGACTCTCCTTCTTATCCGCCGTCTTCAACCCCAGTTTCCGGGCTTTTTCCCGGACTTGTTCTTTTTTCAAATTGCCGACCGGGAACAAAGCCCGGGAGATCTCCCGGGCCGACAATCCATAGAGAAAATAGGTCTGATCCTTCTCCTCATCCTTGGAGCGGAGCAATTTCCCATCCTCCACCCGCGCGTAATGCCCCGTGGCCACCGCTTGCGCCCCCCAGGCCTCCGCCAAAGCCGGAAGATAGCCGAATTTCAGGCTACGGTTGCACTCGGCGCAGGGGTTCGGGGTGCGGCCCTCCAGATACGACCGGACAAAGGGGGAGATGACCTTGTCCTCGAACAGAGAGGCCAAATCCACGGAGTAATGGGGAATTCCCAACTGGTCGCAAACCCGCCGGGCGTCCTCGATGTCGGCGGGCGAGCCGCAGCAGCCGAAGCCGGTTTCCCCCCTCGGCAGGAGCTTCAAGGTGACTCCGACGGTCTCCCAGCCCTCCTCGACGAGCATGGCCGCGGCCACGGAGCTGTCCACCCCGCCGCTCATGGCGGCGACCGCGCGCTTGCCGCTCATGCCTTGCCCCCGGCCTTGGCGGGCACCCGGCGCAGACGCTCCACGGCCCCGGGAAGGGCGGCCAGCAGGCGGTCGATATCCGCGCCGGAGCTCGACCAGCCCAGGGAGACCCGAATGGACCCGGCGGCGATGGAGGCGTCCAGACCCATCGCGGTCAAAACATGGGAGGGCTCCGCGATCCCGGTGGAACAGGCGGGCCCGCTGGAGACGCAGATTGCCTCAAGGTCCAAGGCCACGACTAGAGAGTGGCCGTCGATGCCTTCGAAACTAAAATGGGCGCATGACGCCAGGCGTCCGGAGTCAGCGCCGTTGAGGCGGGAGCCTGGAATCTTGAGAACCTCGACCGTCAGCTTTTGGCGTAGAGCCTCGAGCTGGACGGCGTGAGCGGAAAGCTCCTTGCGGGCCAAGGCGCAGGCCGTTCCCAGGCCGACGATGCCCGCCACGTTCTCGGTCCCGCCCCTCCGGTTCTTTTCCTGATGACCGGTGATGACGGGAGCCAGGCGCACCCCCTTGCGGACGAACAGGGCGCCCACGCCCTTCGGGGCGTTGAGCTTGTGTCCGGAGAGCGCCAGAAGATCCACCCCAAGCTTTTGGACGTCGATTTCCAGCTTTCCCGCCGATTGAACCGCGTCGGTGTGAAAAAGGGCGCCCTTCTCCCGGGCGGCGGCGGCCAACTCGGCGACGGGCTGGACGGTCCCGACCTCGTTGTTGGCGTGCATGATCGAAACCAAGGCCGTCTCCGGAGTGATCAGGGCTGCGGCCTCCGCGACGCAGACCCGGCAGGAGGCGTCCACCCCGGCCAGGGCCGTGGAGAATCCCCGCTTGTTGAGCTGTCCCAGAATTCCGCGCACGGCGTCGTGCTCCACGCGGCTGGAGACCAGGCGCCGGCGGACTCCCTTGGACTGGTCGAACGCGCCCCAGGCTCAGCCCGCGATGGCCAGCACGTCGGCCTCCGAGCCCCCGGAGGTGAAGACGATCTCAGCCGGATCGGCCGCGCCCACCAAGGCGGCCACTTCCCCGCGGGCCTGCTCCACCGCACGCCGGGCCTTCTGGCCCAAGGAATAGGCGCTGTTGGGATTGCCGAAGGACTCCCGCAAAAAAGGCAGCATGGCGTCGACCACTTCCGGACGGACGGGCGTGGTGGCGGAGTGGTCTAGATACACAAGGGGAGCCGAAGGCTCCCCTTGTGTCCCAACTTCTTTTTGTTCCGTTCCCAAAATTTTTTCTCTTTTTTAAATCCGTTTAAAAATTGACTGCGGCCCTAAAGGGCCGCTTATGGGGTCCCAAACCCAAACCCCTTGAACAGATCCTCCTCGCCCGCCCCGCCTTCCGCTCCGGCGGCGGCGGGCGCGGCCGCGGCGGCCGAGGTCCCGGGAAGCTTGGCGGCGGGGGCGGCGGCCGCCCGGCCGCCGCCGGCGCTGGTCACGGGCGCCACGATGTTCTTGCGGATGCCCTCCGCGAAGATCAGGCGGCCCCGCTTGCGCTCGTAATAGACCCGGAACTGGCTCTGCTTGGATTGGGGCTCGTAGGCCTTGCCCAGGTTGTCGCGTTCCTGTTCCCAGCCCGGGCTGAAAAGAATCCGTCCCCGGACGTCCACGACATTGTTGATGAGAGGCAGGCTGAACCGGATGCGATAAAAGCCGTTGGTGTCGCTGACCCCGGGGTCGAACGAGCTCCCCGCAAACCCGCCCCGGCGCTCTCCGGTCTCCTCGCGCTGGGCCTCGCCCGCCGCCACCGCCCGGACCACCACGCCCTGGATGGGGTTGTCGGCGTAGTCGGTGATGACCCCCTGGATGTAGCCCTCCAGGAACATGGTCTTCTGGGGCATGGACATAAAAAGCATCTCGCGCGCCCCGGTAAGCTTTTCGGTGATGGAAACGTCCACCACGCGCCCCTCGGCGAAATCCTCAGCGACCACTTTCTTCTGTCCCCGGCCGACCTTGGCGCCGCCGCAAGCGGAAAAACCCGCCAGCAAAAGGAGAGCCAGCCACCGTCGAGAAAAGGGCATGCCCAAGGATACCATTTTGGCTATTCCGTTTTCCCGGCCTCGGCGGGGGCTTCCGCCGCCGCAGGCGCCTCCGTGGGCGCGGCCGGCTCCGCCGCCGGAGCGGCGGGGGCCTCCCCCGCGGGCGCGGCTTCGGCCGGCGGGGGCGGCGCCGCCTCCTTGCCGGGCGC
>CAYHPY010000116.1:0-11148 GCA_964358485.1 uncultured Elusimicrobia bacterium | reverse complement strand
AGGGCCAAAATCAGCAACAACGCCGACGCTAGCATGCCCGCAAGAATATCATTTTGCCGCCTCGAAGTTGAGCGCCTTGGGCGCGGCCGGCCGCCGGGGTTTGGGCATCTGTCCTTGGGTCCAACGCGCGATTTCCGTTCCGTTTTCGGCGTCGAAAAGGACCGCGCCCTCTCCGGGAGTCACCACGGCCACGCGCTTGGCGTCGGCGCTGTAAATCATCTGGGTTCCCGTTCGCGGGTGAATGAGGCCCTCGGAGCGCAGGGCCTCGAAGCTGCGATAGGCCCAGGGCTCGCCTTGATGCAGGAGAAACCACCGCCCGCCCGCCTTCCACCACCAATGCTCCCCGTGGTGGACCAGGGGAGGAACCTCCTCCCCCTCCCGGGCCTCGGCCGGGACCTCCAACCACCACCGGCGCTCATGCTTGAGCAGCCACGACCAGCGCTGGCGAGCCCAATGCCCCCAAATCGTCCCCTCATGGCGCAGGGCGGCCCCGGGTTCGGAATGCCAATGTGGTTTTTTCGCGCAGCGCCCTGTAACGGCGGGGGGAAGAACCCGTTCCAGCTCCGAGGCCCTTGGTCTTTCCCCGGAAATCCGTTCCCCGGCGGGTCCGTTCGCGGGGATTTTTTCAGGCGGCTGAAAATCCGGGGGCACGAGGTCGTCGGGCGGGGGCCGGATGGCGCCGAGGCCGAGGAGCTTGCTCAGCAAAATCGGACGGAATCGGCCCGCTCCCCTGGGCCGAGGCCGATTCCGGACGATTGCTGATGCTATTTTTTTAGTTCCGTTCCCGAGACTTTTTTTTGCCTTTCGAAGCGTCCAGGCCCCCAAATTCTTTTCCCTGATTTGTTTTCTCTTTACGGCATCCTCAACGGAACTTTTTATTCCGTTCAAAACTTTCCGTTCTCGGCCTCGGCCGTCGTTTTGACTCTCCCGAGGTTCATTTCTCCCTCCCGGTTCCCGGGAGGAGGTACTTCCCTTCCATTTTTTTTCAGTTTCCTTTCGCCCCGATTCCCTTCCAGGGACGAGAACCGTCCAAACCCCGGCCTCGGGAGAGTCCGGCGCCGCTTCCAATTTCCCGTCCTCCCTCAGCCGGTATCCCTCCCACGAGGTGGTAAATTCCGGCATTTCCTCCGGGGGCGGCAAGGGCGCCTTTAAATTTCCAGACCCCAAGTGACTTCCGCCCCCGGAAAGAGCCCTGCCCGAAGCCAAGGCATCCCTCAGGGATTCTTCCCATTGGGGCCCAGCCCCCCAAGCGGGAAAATCCGCCGAAGGCTCCGCCCCGCTCAGGTCCCCGGCCGCGCGGCGGAGCTCCCGCTCGGGAAGAGGCGGCGCCAGCCATAGCGCCCCCGCCAGGAGCGCCAAAAGAACCGACGGCCCGAATCGTCCGCGTTTTCTGGAAGCCATCGCCACAGTATGGGTCCCTCCGCAATTTCAGGATAAGGGTCTTTGGTCCCAGGAGCTTCCCGGTTCAAAGGTCCTACCCTTATATACGAGCGAGGGGGCCCTTTTGTTCCCGCCGAATCAAATATTTAACATTCCGGGGCTACACTTTCGGCGGGAACACACCCGGCATGGAACCGCAAGACCGCCTCTGGCGCGACGATTTCGAGCGCGACGTCCAATCCGCGCTCGACGACCTCCGCAAGACCCCTTCCTCCAAGGAAGGGGCGTCCGGTTTGGTCGATTCGATCATCCCCCCCGCCGGGGTTCATGTCGATCTGAAATCCGCCCGGGACCGCCTCACCCGCATGGAGGCCTTGGCCCTCGAACTGCGCAAAAAGCTGGAGGGCAAGGCCCAGGAATTGGACGCCGAACTACGGGCCCGCGACCGCCTCAAGGACATGGTGGTCAAGCTCAACATCGAAGTCCGCAAGCTCCAAGAGGCGGCCCAACTGGCCCGCGGGCGGGAGGAAGGATCCTCCGCGCGGGTTCTGGCGATCGCCGTCCGGCTCAAGGAGTCCGAGCGGGCGCGCCAGGAGGCCGTGGTCGCGGTCGAAGAGGAGCGCTCCCGGACCCAGGCCGCCATGGCGCACGCGCACGCTCTCTCCCAGAAACTCGAGGACCTCCGGCTGTCCTTGGACATGAAGGAATCCGAAATTCAAAGCCTAGCCAGCCGCCACGAGGCCCTGCGCGCCGCCGATTCCGAGCGCTTGGCGGATTGGGAAGCCCGGGGCCAGGAAGCGGCCGGGGAGGCGTCGAAACTGAGGGGCCGGATCTCGGAGTTGGAAGCCTCGCTCCGGGCCCAGGAGGACCTGGGGGTTCGCGCGGCCCAGGACTCCGCTCAAAAAGCGGGGGAGCTCGAAGGCGTCCGCCGGGAACTCCGGGAAGCGCGGATTTTGGTCGAGGCCAAGGAGGAGGAAAATCGGGCTTTGACCGAAAAGCTGGAGGTGGAACGCTCCGAACGGGTCCGCCAAGCCGTCGGCGAAGAGCGCGGGAGATCGGAGTTCCAGGCCAAGATCGAGGCGCTCCAGACCGAGCAAGCGCGCCTTCAGGCCGAGCTCAAGCAAGTCCGGGTTTTTCTCCAGGCCAAGGAGGAGGAAAATCGGGCCTTGACCGAGAAGCTGGAACTGGAACGCTCCGAAAGCGTCCGCCAGGCCGTCGGCGAAGAGCGCGGGAGATCGGAGTTCCAGGCCAAGATCGAGACCTTGCTGGCCGAGCAAGCCCGCCTTCAGGTCGAGCTCCGGGAGGCCGGCGTCCGGGCCGAGGCGGCCTGCGCCCGGGAGGCCAAGGTCCTGGCGGAGGTCAAGCAATTCGAGGCCGACTGCCTCCTGCGCGTGCGGGAGCAAATGGCCGGCTTTCTGGACGACAGCAGCCGTCTCCATGAGGGCTCCCGCGCCGCCATCGCCCAGGCCGCGAAGGCGGCGGAGGCGGCTTTGGAGGACCAAGCCCGGGTCCGGAGGCAGGAGGAAACCGCGCGGCAGGACCTGGAGCGGGAAACCCTCCTCTTGAGGGAGGAGGCCGCGCGCCTGCGGCGGCAGACCGAGGAGGCGGTACTCTCCGCCAGGGGCGCCGAGGAAGCGGCGCTCGAGGGACTCAAGGGCGAACTGGCCCGTGTGGCGCGGGAGGAGGGCGCGGCCGAAGCCGCGCGCCAGGCCAAACAGGAAGCGGACCGCGCTGAGTTGGAGACGGCATGGGAGCGGTTTTCCCGGGAGAAATTCGCGGCCGCGGAGGCTCTGCGCAAGAAGGAAGAAACCCTTTTGGCCGACCTGGAATCCCGCAAGAAGGAGCTGACGACCCGATTTACCGGGGTCGTCTCCGGCCTCAAGCATAAGGAAGAGGAGGCCCGGGAGGAGTTGGAGGCCGAGCGGCGCAAGGTCAAGGAGGACGCCGCGGCCCGGATAACGCGGGCCGAGGCCGAGGCCAAGGCGGAAGTCGACCGGCTCAAGCTGGAACTCTCTCGCGCGCTGGACCGCGAGGAGCAGGCACGGGAGGCCATGGGCGCGGATTTGGCCCGCGTGAAGGCAGAAATGACCGGGGCCCTGGAGGCCACCCGCCAAGCCCAGGCCCGGGCGGCCGCGACGGAGGCCGCCGCCGAGGAGCGGCGCATGGAGCTTTTGCGCCTTCAGGCCGTGGCGGAGGTCGAGCGGGAGCGGGAAATTTCCCGCCTTCGAGCCGAGGCGCAAGCCCAAGCCCGGAGCTTGCAGGAGAAGTGGGAAACCGACACGCTTCGGTTGGAACGGGAACTCGAACTCCGCCTGGCCGACGAAAAGCGCCGCCTCTCCGGGGCCGCGGAAGAAGAGGCCTCGCGGCGCGAGGCCCAATGGGCCGCGCACCGAAAAGCCGAGGAGGAACGCTCCCGCATCGAGGCCCAGGCGCAGGCCGATTTGGCCGCCGCCCTGGCCGCCAAACGATTGTCGCCCGGCCCCAATCCCGAGGAAAATAATTTCGAGCAAGCCCGGGCCAAGCTTCATGAGGAACGCGCGCGCCTGCTCGAATCCCTACGCAAGGAAGTGGCCGAGCTTCATAGCCTGGGAGAGCACGCCGCGGCCATCAAGGCCGCCCTGGCCGCCGGAGGTCCCGGCGCCGAGGGAGTCCTCGAGAAATTCAAGAGAATTTTCGGTCCGCATTGATGAGAGATTTCAAGAAGGAAGTGGAGGAGGTTCTGCGCCTGGCCCGGGACGCGCGCGCCCCGGCGGCGCCTTCCGCCGCCCCGGCCGCGCCCCTCCCCGCCCAGGGATCCCCCTCACCCTCGGCGGCGATCGACCGCGTCCGGCTGGAGGGCCTCCTCGAGGAAATGAAAAGCCGGGTGGCCCTCCTGACGCGGTCGGTGGAGGAGGAGCGGCGCGCCCGGGAACGCGACGCGGTCCGCCTCGAGGACCTGCGCAAGGAAATCACCCTGCACCGGGAAGCCGCCCCCGCCGCCGCCGCGGAGACCGCGGCGGCCAAGGCCCGGGCCGCGGAGCTCGAGGAAACTTTGAAGGTGACGGCCCAGGCGCACCGCCACGCGCTGACCGCCCTCGAGGAAAGCAAATTGCAGTTGGAATCTTGGTCGACGCAGGCGCGGTTGTTCAAGGAGCGCCTGGACTCCGTGGAGCCGACCTTGGCCGGCAAGGAGGCCGAGCTTCGCCAGGCCCAGGAGCGCTATGAGGCCTCCCTGCGCGACCGCGCCGAGGAGACGCGCCGGCACCAGGCGGAGGCCTTGCGGCTGGCCGACGAGGCTCAAAAGGCCAAGGCCCATGAGGCCGAGGTCATGATCCGCTTGGAACAACAGCGCCGTGGCCTGGATCAGGAACGGGAGCACCTCCTGGCCCGGACCTCCGAGGCGACCGAGGCCGCCGAACACATGCGGCGCGAGGCCGAGGCCGCCCTCAAGGCCGCGCGCGAGCTGGAATTGCGCCTGGGTCCGGCCCGGGCGGAGCTCAACGCCGTTTTGGAGGAGGAAAAGCGCAAGATCTCAGCCCAGTTCGACGCGGACCGCGCCAAGCTTTACAAGGAACTCGACGAGGAGCGCGCCCGCCAACGCCGGGAACTGGCCGAGGAGCGGTCCCAACTCAAGACTGAACAAGAGCGTCCGTCTCCCCTCCCCGTTCCCCCCCCGGCGTTGCCCGCGGCCCCCCCCGCGTCCTTGCCCGCGGCCCTTCCCGCGGCCCCGCCCGCGCCCGCGCGCTCCCGGGGGCCGAGGATCGCGGCCTTGGCGCTGGCCGCCCTGCTGTCCTGGACCGGGGCTTTCTTCCTATTGTCCAAACCCAAGCTCGTCCGCCATTCCGTGCCTTTTTCCAACCCCAGCGCTTTGGTCTGGTCCGGGAACGAACTCTGGGCGGCCGATTGGAAGCAGGAGGCCATTTACCGTCTAAGGCTGGAGGACGGGGTCCTGAAGGTCAAGAAGCGCTACGCCCTTGCGGGGGCGCACATCACGGGCATGGCCGTGGCCGGGGAGGCCCTCTATCTGACGGATTCCTGGAAGCGGGAGATCCAGCTTTGGCGGGTGGGCGTGGGGCTTACCCCTGAAAAGATTTGGCCCAGCCCCGGAGAGAACCCGGGGGCCCTGTATTGGGACGGAACCTACCTTTGGTCGGCCGATTCCCCCGGCCGGATTTTCCAGCACGCCCCGGATGAGGATTTGACGGTCTTAAACACCTACCCGGCCGATTTCCGGGTGGCGGCCATCCACTCGGCGCCCGAGGGCATCTGGACCGCGGATTCCGATCGCCGGGTCGTCATCCGGCACCTGCGGGATTCCACCTTGAGCCCCATCGAAGTCCTGGGCGCGGACTTCCTGGATAACGGCACCGGGCCCCTCTCGGCTTTCGCCCGCCGGGGCGGGCGGGTGTGGCTGGGGCGGGAACGCTCCTCGGAAATCCTGGAGCTTCCCGAGTCCCGCCTCTCCAAGGTCGGCCGGCGCTGAAGCCCTTCCCGGGCTTAATGCTAGAATTTTCCGGTGACCGACCGTCCCACTCCCTCCCGCGAGGCCCTGGAGCGCCACGCCCAATGGAACGAGGACATGGCTCGGCGCTACGATCCCGACGCCTTCATCACCCGCTCCGGGCCCCTCATCCGCTGGATCGAGGGCTTGCGCCTGGAACGGACCCGCAAAGCCCTGGCCTGCGGCCCTTCCCATGACGTCCTGGACCTGGGCTGCGGCCCCGGAAACCTCCTGGAGAGGCTCTCCGGCCGTCGCGTGGTCGGGGTGGACCTCTCCGAGACCCTGCTGAAACAGGCCCGCGCGCGGGTCGCCGGACGGACGGGCTTTGAGTTCCAACTGGCCCCGGCCGAGGTTCTCCCCTTTCCCGCGGCTTCCTTTGACCGGGTGGTCTGCTCGGAGGTCCTGGAGCACGTCATCGAGCCCGCGGCCGTCATCGCCGAGATCCGCCGGGTGGCCCGTCCCGGGGCGCGGATCGTGCTCACCTTGCCCAATGAGGCCCTCATCAACGCCACCAAGCGCGTGGTCGTCGCCTTGGGGCTCAAGGGCTGGGTCGCCGGGGAATACCCGATGTCCGACCAAATGCTGGAAGAGTGGCACCGCAACGAGCTGGGCGCCGACGAGATCCTGGCCTTATGCGCGGAGTGCTTTCGGCCCGCGGGGGCCTGGGACATTCCTTTCCCGGGCCTGGCGTATCACCGGGTGCTGGCCTTGGACGCTGTTTAGAAGGTGACCTTGAACTCCAGCGAGGTTCGGTTGACCTCGTAGTTGAACTGGCGGGAGAAGATCGAGTGCCTCTGCATGCGGTTGAAGAAGACCCCCGACGATAGCCATTCCCGGATTTTGTATGAGGCGTTGAGGCCCCAGGAATAGGTGTCGTCGCGGCGGTTGGCCGATAGGCCTCCCGCCGTGGAGGATTCGGGGTAGCGGTCGATGGAGACCCCCGCGTCGGCGCCCACAGCCACTTTGCGCAAGGAGTGCCGGACCCCGAAATTGACGGCGTTGCCCACCGAGAACCGGTTTGTACCGAAAGTGGCTTCATTGACGCTTCGGGCCGCGGTCAAAGACAGCATCGTTCGCCGGGCGACCTGATATTTTAGGTCGATGGCGGTTTGCCAGGTCAGCAGTTCCTGGGTCACCGAGCCGGAGGGATTGTCGTATTTCCGGTAGTGAAATCCCCCGGAGATCTTTCCATGGAGCAGGGGTGTAATATCCCCGTCGATGCCGAGTTCCAGCGCGTGGCCCTTGGAATTGGCCGCCCGGCTGGCCGAGTAGTGGATGATGTTGCGATGGTAAGCCGCGAAGACCTTGGTTTTCGGCTGGAGTTCGACCCCAACGCTTCCCCCGAAGGTCTGCTCGTAGCGGTTGAGGAAGCCCCCCAGGGTGCGGCTGAGGTATTTATGAACGGTGTGCTGGCCGTCGAGGCCGTATATGAGGCTTCGGCCGGACCTGAGCAGGGCCGACGCCCCCGCCGTGTTTTGCCAGCGCCGTTCCCGGGCCAACAGTTCGCTGAAGGCGGGGTCCTCGGTGTTAATGTAGGAGTCGAAGGCGCGGGCGGAAAAAGACCGGCCCTCGAAATTATAGGCCCCCAAGACACTCTGATTGGCGGAATCGTTGGCGCCCGCCTGTTTGGAATATTTGATCAGGGAAGCTGCGTAATCGGCTTCCAAAAGGTGGCGCCGACTGAGCGGGGCTTTGACCTTCAAGCCCAGGTTGGCGGTCGTAATCCAAGCACTCCGAACCCCTCCGCCCACGATCTCGCCGTTGGGCTTGTCGGGGGGCACGAGATAGATGTTGGAATCGTAAGTTTGTCGGAGTGAGCCGGAAGGGTGAAGCTCGATCTGCACTTTTAGCCTGGAAGAAGACGGTTCCGGCGGGGGTTCGGGGAATGCGATGGAGGGGCCGACGGGGGTTGGGGCGGGGGGCGGAACCTCCGCGACGGGTGAAACATCGGGGGCCGGAGGCTGGGGCGCCACGGCCGGAGCGGCACGGCCCAGGGCCGCCAGCTGTCCCGGGCCGTAGGATTTCGTCCGGCCCTCCTCCGTGATTTCAATCAGGCCGGCTTGAACCGAAAGCAAAGGCCGTCCGTCTCCCGTGAGGAAAATGAACCGGTCATCCTGCTCGGCCTTGATAATGGCGCCGCCCGACATCAGGAGGGCCTCCCCTCCTAGAATGGTCACATCGGAGCCCGGTGGCAAAGAAAAGCCCGGGGAGCCGGGTTTCAAGACGATGATGGAATTTCCGGTCAGTATTTTGAGTTCGCCGGTGAAACTGACGACCTGCAGGGTCGGCCCGGCGGCCCGGGAGTCGACGGCGGTCAGCAGCAGGCATGCGACCGCCGCGAGGGAAAGCGCCTTGTTGGCCATGCGCATCAAAAGTAGCAGGATTCTATTACATATTTATTGATTGGTGTAAAGAAATCAGGCCAGGGTGCGGTAGGAAATCTGGAACAGGATGATTTCCCGGTCATGCTCGCGGGCGAAGGACCGCAGAAATTCGGAGGCGTCGTCCTTGAGGGGGCAGGCCACGATGACCTTCGCGAATTGGGTGGTTCGGGAAATTTCCGGGAGATCCTTCAACGGGCCCAAAATCGGGAGGCCGTTGATCTTCAAGCCTTTTTTTTCGGGGTCGTCATGCAGGAATCCGACGGGGCGAAACAGGCCTTGGCGGCCGCTCAATTCATGGAAAGCGGTCAGGCCGAGGTCCCCGATTCCATAGATGAGAACCGGGAGGCGATGGGTGGCGCCCGGGGATAGGGAAATTTCCAAAAGGCGGAAGGAAGCCCGGGTCGCGGCGATGCCGAGAAGCAAAAAGACCCCGTAAATCAGGAATATCGAGCGGGGAAAGCGTTCGAAACGGTAGACCAGGACCGCGAAAAGCAGAGCGCTCCCCGCCGATAAAGCGGCGGCCCGGACGAAGCTTCCGACATCCCGCATGCCCTGATGTTCCCAGAAACCCCCGTAGAGCCCGGAAAACTGAAAGCACACCAACGCCGACCCGATGACGAACGGCAGCAAGGCGATGATCTGGTCCCGGTATTCGGGCAGGAGGTCGAAATCAAAACGAAGGAGGTAGGCCAGCCAAAAACACGCGAAGACCAGGCCCACATCCATCAGGACTTCCAGGATTCTCCGTTTGAAGGCCATGCCCAGAATCAAGGAGACCCGACCGCCTTCCGGAGCCGTGGGATTTGCGGCTGGTTTCTCCACCATGTGAAAACGGGCTAGATAGACGAAGAAAATTCCGAGCCCCACCCAGAGCAACGGGACCAGGACTACGCTGAAATCGAAGTTCCAGTGGGTGGAGACGAAAATCGCGCCGCCGCCCGAGGCCGCGGAGAGCGCGTAGAGAAGGAGAACCGCCTTGGTTTCCGAAAGCCCCATTTTGACGAGGCGGTGGGAGGAATGGTCTTTCCCCCCCTGGGTTATGGGGCGCCCGGAAAGAATCCTCGTTACTGAGACCAATGTGACGTCCAGCAGGGGGATGGCCATGACCAAGGCGGGTCCCAGGAGGGCTGAAAAGGCTCCAAGCTTCTGCTCGGCGATCAGGGAGGAAGATAAAGTCAATGCGGCCAAAGTCACTCCGACGGATAGCGAACCTGAATCTCCCAGGAAAATACGGGCCGGCGGGAAGTTGTAGAAGAGAAAACCGAGCAGGGCTCCGCCGAGAGACGCGGCGAGAATCGCCTGGCTCGGTCGTCCGGCCGCCGTAAGGATATAGGTGAGATAGGCCACGGCGATAAGGCTGACCCCCGGAGCCAGGCCGTCCATGTTGTCCATGAGGTTGACCGCGTTAATGACCGCGACGACCCAAAAGATCGAGACCAAGGAGGCTAGGACGTCCAACGGCCAGAGTCGGAACCCGTGGTTGCCTGCGACCAGCAGGCAGGCCGCGACGATCTGGCCGATGAGTTTGGTTTGGGGCGGCAGGCGGTGTTTATCGTCCCACGCCCCCAGGGCCAGAAGAAGGAAGCCCGCAAGGACCACCCACCAAACCGAGGCCCCAGCCGGGAGGAAAAAAGGCAGGGGCAGGGCATAGCCGGCGAAGCCGGCCAATCCCCCAAGAAGAGGGGTGGGGCGGCCGCTCCACCGGTCCGACCGGGGCTGGGCGACGACCCCGAGGGCGACGGCCAACCGCCCCGCCAGGGGGACGAGGGCGACGGTCGCGGCCAAGGACACGCCGGCCGCGAGCAGGGCGGGATTTATGAGTTCGCCTCCGTCCCGTCGCTCTGGGAGTTTCGGATGACGTCGTCGATGATGTTTTCCAGGCTCCGGGTGGGCTTGTAGCCGATGAGGCGGCCGATTTTTTTAAGGTCGGGCACCCGGCGGGGCATATCCTCGAAGCCCTCCTCGTAGGCTTGGCCGTAGGGGATGAGTTTGATCGGGGACTTGGAGCCGGTTCTGCGCCGGACCATGCGGGCGTGTTCCCCAATGGAAACCTCCTGCCGGGAGCCGACATTGTAGACTTGCCCGACGGCCTTGGGTTCCTTCATCAGATGCGCCAGGGCCCAGACGCAGTCCTTGACATGGGTAAAGCAGCGCCGTTGGCGGCCGTCCCCGTAAACGGTTATCGGTTGCCCGGCCAGTGCCTGCCGCACGAAAGTGGGCATGACCATCCCATAGCGGCCGGTCTGGCGGGGGCCGACGGTGTTGAACAGGCGGGCGATCAGCACCGGGCATTTCTTCTCTTTCCAATAGGCTAGGGCGTAAAATTCGTCGACGGCCTTGGAGCAGGCATAGCTCCACCGCCCTTTGGTCGTCGCGCCGATGACCAGATCTCCGTCTTCCCGGAACGGAACGTCGGTGGATTTTCCGTAGACCTCGGAGGTCGAAGCGACGAGCACCTTCCGGTTTTTCTTGTTCGCCAGTTCAAGGACCAATTCCGTGGCCCGGATGTTGGTCTCGATGGTCCGCACCGGACTTTCGACGATCAGGCGAACGCCGACCGCGGCGGCCAAATGGAAGATCCGGTCGCAGTCATCGATGAGCTCGGCTAAGAGCGGGCGGTTCATGACGGTGTCGATCCGGTAGGTGAATTTTTTGTCGGTCTTGAGGTGCGCTATGTTTTCGATCGAGCCGGTGGACAGGTCATCGATAATGGTCACCCGGTCCCCTTTGGAAAGAAGGTATTCGCTGAGGTGTGAGCCGATGAATCCGGCCCCGCCGGTGATGAGGGTTTTCATGTCTTCTCTCCTTGGGCCAGCAAGGCCCGGTAAAGCTCTCCCGTATTGCGCGCGAGGGCGTCGGCTCCGTAGGCCCGGGCGGCCTCGCGGCCCCGGGCGCCCATTTTTT
>CAYHPY010000115.1:0-11303 GCA_964358485.1 uncultured Elusimicrobia bacterium | reverse complement strand
GGGAGGCCAGGCCCGGGAGCGTAACCTTGGAGCCCTGGGCGTAGAAGGCCCGGGCCGGCACCGCCGTGGCCCGGTAGGGCACCTCCCGCACCACCGCCTGGGCGACCGCGCCGGAAAACCCCCGCGTCCCCTTTAGGCCCACGAAGGGCAGATTGTAGACGGCCGTGCTCACCACCGCCTCGACGGAAAGCTCCGTGAGGACCGTGTTGGGCACCAAAACCCGCACCCCGTCGAACAGGAAGCTCCCTCCGGGAGGGACGCTCACGAAGAACACCTGCCGCCCCCCAATCAGGGCCGCGGAGGCCCCGGCCGTCTGTTTGAGCCCGCCCGAGCCGAACAAGGTCCCCTCGGCGGTTCTAAGGAGGACCTTCAAGTCCTCCACCGCCGCGAAGGTCGAGTTGGCCACCTCCGCCGTCACGATATCCATGGAGGCCGTCCCCCGGTTGTAGAGCCGAACCTGAACCGGGCTCTCGGTGCCGGGGACCAAGGCGTCCGGGAAGACCTCCAGGATCGGGGCCTGCGGGTCCTTGACCGTCACGGCAAAGCTTCCGGCCAAGGTAACCGTAGCGCCGGGGTCAGTCGGGATACTGACAGCCCCCCGCACCGTCAAGACGGCGGGAAGGTCCATCGGGACGGCGACGACACCTTCCAGGTTCGCCGTTTGCCCCGCCGCGGCGGGAACAGCCGGGGCCGTCGCCGAGGAAACCACCCCCGCCCCCGTCACCACCTCGACCAAGGCCGGGCCGACGGTCAAAGAATTCAAAGAATTGTTCTTGATCTGGGGCCGCAGCGCGTCGAAAAAGCCTCTGGTTAAAGTAACGGGGGCTAGGTTCAAGGTCAGGTCCGCTATCGCGGCCCTGGTCTTTGAGCTTTCAACCCCCCGCCCATCCACCGCCGAGACCTCGTAGACATGCCCCCCGGACGTAAACCCGGAGTCTTCAAACTTTGTTTCTAGAAGCAAGCTGGAGCTGATCCTGGCCCCATCCCGGTAGACCCTATAGGCGATGACGTCCGGCTCAGGTTTGGTCCAGGACAGCCGGGCCGTGCCCTCGATGCGGACCGCCAGATTAACCGGCGCGACCGGCGCCAAGTCCAGCCGGAAGGACAGCGCCGCCGTCGAGGCGTTGCCCGCCTTGTCGGTCGCGGAAATCTCCAGGAGGTATTGCCCGTCGCGGGTGATGGGCTCGCCGTTGTAGGGGGAGGTTGCGCCCAAGGTTTGGTTGGTCAGGAGGAAGGAAGAGGTCCCGGGGTTCAGGTCCGAAACTGAAACAATAATGGCAACGGAACTAAACAATACAACGCCGTTCTGGACCCCGGCAAAGTTGATCAACGGCGGCGTCTTGTCAATCGTGAAGCTCACCGTCTGGGTCGATGAATGGCCCTCCGTATCCGAGGCCGTAACGGTCAGCGTGTGAGTTCCCTCGGCGCTGACCATCGAGCCCGAAATAAATGGAACCGAACCAAGGGCGGCTCGCACCGAGCCGCTGTCCAAGTTCGCGTCGAATACCGTGAAGGACGGAGCAACGCTTGTTTTATGGAATCCGTCCGGTAGGACGCCCGTGATCGTAATGACCGGCGCGGCCTTATCATAGAGGACCACCACCTCGGGGGAAAGGGCGGACTCGTTGCCCACCGCGTCCAAGCCCGTCACCGAGTAGTGATAATTCCCGTCGGCGGCGGGCGACTCGACGAAGGGCGGAACCGCCGTCCGGCGAAGGACATTGGTCAAATTGTTCTTATCCAGGACCGTGAAAGTCGCACGGTAAAGCCGATAGCCCGCCGTATCCGTTGAAGGGTCGGCGTCCCAAGTGAGTTGAACTTGGCCGAAGGCGTTGATGCTTCCGGCCAAGTTCCCCGGAACCAGCGGCGGCGTGGCGTCCGCGACCGAGACCGGGTCGGTCAAAGCCGACTCGTTGCCCGCCAGGTCCATGGAGCTGACCTCATGACGGTGCGGGCCCTCGCCGGGATAATCTTCGAAAACCCCCGACCCGTCAGGGGCAGGAACGATGGTCGTCGAAAGAAGCACTTCGTCCCGGTATATCCGGTAATACGCCGGCCGCTCCCCCAAAGGCGCGCTCCAGCTCACCACCACCTTCCCCTCCGGGGCCGGGTTGGCGCGGACCAGCAAGGGCTCACCTGGGGGCGCGGTGTCGATGACGAAGGAGGTCGTTCCGCCCAACAGCTCCCCTACATTGCCCAAGGCGTCGTAGGATGCGTAGCTCAAGGTCGCGTTGCCGTCGCCGGTGGTGGAAGTGATGAACACCATTCCCGACCAGTAACGATTGTCGAAGGCCCCGCCCACGAACAAGGTCACCGTCACGGGGGAGCCCCCCTGGGGGGTAAAGGCCAGATACGGAACGGCGACCGAGGGCTCGTCAAGCTCCAGGGAGACCTCCAACTGGCCGGGGCCGACCGGCGACGCCTTCGAGAGCGCCGCCGTCCCCCGCGGACCGACCACGTCGACGGTCAAGGTCCGGGAACTCAAGGATGTTCCCACGTTGCCCGCCAGGTCGGTCCCTTGGAAGGCGAAGTTCGCCGTGCCGGAGGGCGTGGCCTCGGTGATAGTGACCGTCGCCCGCCACAAGGTCGCCGTCACCCCATCCAGGTTCAAGGCCCTGGGTTGGCCACCGGAGGGTGTGAAAGTGAATATCGGCGGAGTCGCCAGGACTTCGTTCAAGACAAACTCCGGCCGGTAGATCCCCAGCCCGACTGGCTGGGCCGTCGTGAAGCGGACCGCCGCCGAAGGGGCCACTCGGTCGGTCAGGGCGTATACCGTCTGCGAGAGCGGGCTCTCGTTCAAGGCGCCGTCCAGGGATGTGATTCAATAGAAGTATAATCCGTCCAGGACCGGGGTTTCGGTAAAAGATAGCGCCGTCACGTTGTCGGCGATCCTGTCTGCGGCCGGCGCCGTCATGCCGGCCGCCAAATTCATTTCGTCCGTGGATCGGTAAACCCGGTAGAATGCCGGTTTTTTATTCGTCGGCGCCGCCCAACTAAGCCGCGCCTGCCCCCCCAGGCGGACCGAGGCCGAGACGTTTCCGGGCGGGTCGGGGGCGGAGGTGCTGAAAACCCCGGCCACGGGGGCGGACTGGGAGGAAAATCCCCGGGTCTCGAAGGCGATAGCGGTCAGAACCAGTTCACCCTCGGAGGGCAAAGTCGCGGGCGACAATTGCCAGAATCCGCCGACCACCGCGGCGGTCGCCAAGTCCAGGCCGTTGACCAGCGCCTGGACCGTGGTCCCGTTCTCGGCGAACCCGCTCACGTTGATGGTGGCGACCAAGGTGATGAAACCGCCGCCGGGAGAGGCGATGGCCGGCGCCGGGGGCGGGGCATAGCTTAAAATGACGGCGCGGTCTAAGCGGCTCTCGTTTCCGGAGCCGTCTCTGGCCAGGACGCTCAAGACGTGGTCGCCGTCCGGGAAATTGCGCGTGTCCCAGAGGAAGGAATACGGAAGTTCAAGGATGAGGGCCTGCGTGGTCCCATCTACTAGGAAGGTAACCTGGGGAGCCGCGGGGCCGTTATCGAATGCCTCCACGGCGACGGTCCTCGGCCGGGAGAGCACGCTCCCGGGAGCTAGGTCCAGGGCGGCGATCGTCGGCGGCACGGGATCGATGAAGGCGGCGTTGGAGAGCGGCGATTCATTGCCCACGCCATCCACCGAGCGCAGCGCGAAATGGGTGGTCACCGTGGTGGCCACTTCGACCATGAAGCCCACGTTCCCACCGGGGCTCACCAAAGAGGGAATTTCGGCCGTAGCGACATCGACTCCGGCAAACGACCCGGAAGTGCCGGTCGTGGAGAATAGAATATAGCGGGAAACCCCGGTCAGGTCGTCCTCGGGAGCGGTCCAGGCGAGGTCGATCTCCCGGAGGTTGAGCCTGCGCTCCGCGATTCTTAGATCCTGGATCGTGGCCGGGGGGAAAAGGTCCGCGATCACGCCGGTCGAGACGGAGGGAACTCCCTCCAGCCCGGCGGCGTTGATACCGCTTACCCGGTAGAAGTAAAGGGCGGAGGCCTCGGGCATATCTTGGAAGGATGTCGTGGAAGCCGTCCCGAGCCTAAAGAACGCCGTGGCGGCGTCAGCGAGCGCCCGGTAGACGCCGAAGCTCGCGGCCTCAAACCCCGCGGGGGCCGGCTCCCAGCTCAGGCTAACGGCCCTGTCAAGCCGGTCAAAGCGAGCCCCGAGGTTGACCGGGGCCGCGGGCGGGCCGGGCAAAGTCCGGGTCGAACCCGCCCCGGAGAACTCCGTCGGGATACCATCTCGGTTGAGGGCCTGGACCCGGGCGGAGTACAGCGTGCCGGCCTCAAGGCCGGAGGTCTGGACCGTCGTGGACTGGGTCAGGATCGGCGTGGAGAAATTAAGGTTAAAGCCGTCGGTGGAGATTGTCAGGGAATAGCTTGTGTGGACCTCGGGGTTGCCGTTGGCAGCCCAGGCCCAGGTGACGCGGTCAACGCCAGTCTCCAGGGCCTCGGGCCGGCCCGGGACCGCGGCTAGGGTGGCGACGGCGGCCGGGCAGCGCCTAGGGCCCGTGCCGAAGGGGTTGATCGAGGCCACGCAAAGCAGGCTCACGGTGTTGGTGGAAAAATCGAGTTGTATGAAGGAATTGGTCGAGACCACGCCGATTTCCGGGCCGGCCATCGAGTCAAAGACCGCGTAGCTCGTCACGTCCTGGACCAGACCCCAGGTCCATGCGATGGATGAAGTCCCCAGGGCCTGGCCCGAGATAGAGGAAGGCGCCGGGGCCAGGACGTCGCCCGAGGGGCCGTTATACAGGAAGTCAACCGCCGTTTCCGACGAGACGTTTCCCACGAAATCCGCCGTCAGGGCATAAATCCGGTACTGATGATCCGTCGCCAAATAGCCGCCCAGGCCGCCAAATACGCTATCCGGGCTCCCCGTGCTCACCCGTGCTTCCCAGGAGAACGCCGCCGGGGTTCCCGCAGCTTGCGCCACCGCGTCGTCGTAGAGCGGCGTGCTGGTCGTCGATATCCACAGCTGATTTCGGGGGTCCCACCAAAGGCCGTTGGTCAAATCCTGCGCGGCGAGGCGCATATCCCCGTCCGCCCCGAAATTATCCGAGGCCGTGCCCCGGATGAAGTCCAGCGCGGACAGCGTGGCACCCGGGGCGGGTGCCGTGAACGCCAAAACGGGGGCCTGCCCATCGGGAGCCAGGGAGAAATCCGTTCCCGACCGCGCCTCCCCGCTTGAGACAAAGATGGCCGCGAAGTTTCCATAAGCACCGACCGGGGCCTGGGGGTTTGCCTGCCCGGGATCGTCCCCGATGAAGGCGGCCACGTAATAGGTCGAGGGTGCTGCCACGGTCACGGAAAAATCGAGGGTAGTTCCTGGATTGGACATGAATACTTGAGGACTCGGCTCGGAAGTCAGGAAGTTCGTCGATATCAGCACCGTCACCGCCTGGCCCGTGGAAAAACCCGCGTCATAGGTGATCGTCCCGCTGATGGTTGCCGTCCCCTGTTGGATCGCCGAGAAGTAAAACAGGACGCTCCCCGGCTCGGCTTGGGCGTTGCCCGATAAATCCCGAACCTGGGAGGTGAGCCTATAGGCATGGCCCACCGTCAAATTCGAGGCCAAGCCCCCGAAATCCGCGGTCCAAGAAGGGTTTTCGGGATTGCCGGAAAATTGAGCCCCAGCGTCCGAGAGGAGCGGCGAAGTCGTCGAGACCCAGACATGCGCGGCCGCGTCCCACCAGAGATCCGCCGTCAAATCCTCCGCCGCCATTTGCAGGGAGCCCGCCACCCCGAAATTGTCCGAGGCCGTTCCGGTGATAAGAGTAAGCGCCGTGATGGTCGAGCCCTCGGTGATGGAAGTGAAGGACGAGGAGGGCGGGAAAGCGTCGGGGGTGATCGAAAAATCGACATTTGAAGCGGTGGAGCTCGCTTGAACGGAGATTTCCGACCAATGATTGAATGTCCCTACCGGAATAGAGGGCGAGAGCAGATTCGGGTCATCGGCCGCGAAAGCGCCGATGGAATAGTTCCCCGGAGCGGGAAGCTCGATCAAGAAGACCTGCGTCGTCCCGCTGTCGGCCAGGATTGAAAAAGGAAGGAAGCTGTCGGCGTAGATGTCCGTCGAGGCAAAGACCGTCAGGCTGGAGCCCGCCGGAAAGCCTGATTGGTTGGTGATCGTGCCGGAGACATACCCTGTTTCCCCGACGGCGGAAAGAGGGAGGATAATCTGGGCCGCGAATGCGGCGGCTAGCCAAATATAATGGCGAAACCAGGGAACCTTCCAGGGCTTTACCACGGCTGGAAGGTGACGGTCGCTTTCAGATTCCCGGCGAGCGGAGAAAAGTCTCCGTGACGCCAGGTCGAATGGCGATACTTATCGCATGATCTCGGCAATGCCAACGCCCACCCCCTCGGCAAAGGTAGTCGCAGAAAAGACTTCCCGGCGATTGTACCCCCGGCATCGAAGATTGTCAAGGGGAAACTGCCCGAAAGGCCCAGATTGGTTTGGGCCCAAAGGCCCATTGCGTCGGCTTCAGCCCAGTGGCGGAGAGAATTGAATTAGAATAAATTTCGAGTGAGCTCCACTTGAAACCCCTCAAGCGAGTGCTTCCCTTTATACAAGCACGGGGCGTGAATTCTTAATATGTTTACGGCCAGAACCCTTTAGAGCCCTGAGCCCCGGGAGGATACTCTGGGTTCTTGCGAGCTGTTGCTTTAGCTGGTCAGCCAGCCTTTGCGGATCTTCGGCTGAATACTGATTTCGATTCTTGTTTTTAAGAAATGTTCGGTTGACCAGTCCTTTCTTCATCAGGAATCCCAGGTTGTCCTTTGCGGTTGACTCCGGCAGCGCTGTCTTCTTTCTGATCTCAGCTGTCATTGAAGGGCCAAGGTTGACACACGCCAAGTAGACTTTGACCTCGTTCCGACTCAGCCCATTTTCTTCAAGAATTTTTCTCACGTCTTCCATGAAAAGAAGAGGGCGCTCGGGTTTATAAAGCTTCGTCCTGCAACGCGCGCCGCCAGGCGCCGGCTGGCAACAGCCAATCTACAGGTGCTTCACAAACTCTTCGACTTCGACCCGGGCCTGCTTCAGAATGCTTTTGAGAGTGGGTAGCTTAAGTTCGGGATGCATGGGCACTACGCAGCCGACCTTTCCGCTTGGGCCCATTTTGCTGAGCCTCACATGACTGCCAGTTCTCCCGCTTACTGAGAATCGGAACCTGTTGCATAGAATCTTAGCGACTTGCTGACCCGACAACTTTCTTAGGCTTGCCATGTGCTGCCACCTCAAAAACAGTGAATAATGATTGAGAGGGTTCTTTTAGCGGGAATTCTTCAAGATAAAGCTCGGTCGCCTCTCTGAGATTGGCAATCGCGTCCTCGATGGTTTGGCCTTGGCTGGCCGTCCCAACCTCTGGACATTCAGCAATGTACATATCCTCTTCTTTGTGGAGAAAAGCGGTAAAGGATTTCATCAGACCTTATGGCTATCCGACTATATATATTTTACCTTTGGCCTGAGTCTCACGGGGCGGCCGCAAGATTTAAAACCCTCCAAGCCCATTTATTGGGATGGAAAGGGGGAAAATATTTTCGCTTGTCAGCATCGCGTCGGCCTTGTTAATACTTTTCGCAGCAGTCGGCTCGGCCGATTCCGCGATCGGTCAACTGGAACAGATAACGGGGCAGAAGATCGACACGACGACTCCTGAGACGCAATCTGTACCCATAACGCAACCTATTCGAATTCCTCCAATAACAACAGAACCCCCTCAATCTCCCGTCACAACTGAATTGACCCCGAACCTATGGACACGATTCTCTCAGTGGGCGAAGAACACCTTCACTCCTGAGAAGCCCACCTCACCATCGACTGCGGCCGTGGCCATCGAGACAAAGCCGCTTCAAAAACTTTCCCGGTACAACTCCCTCGTGGCCCGCATCCGCGACCGCTTTGCCAAATAACAATCTGCCCTCATTTCGATCCCATCTCGAATACGCAATCCCCTTTGCGATTGGCGATTTGTTCCAAAAGGAGTAGCGTAGGCCTATCTTCTGGGAAAGTGTCTAAGACTTTTTCAAAGTCGACCGTGGCCCCATCAAAATCCCCGCACTTTAACTGCGCGATCGCCGCCTCATAAATCGGAAGCACGCTCTTCCACTGAGCCGAAAGTTCTCCCTTTTTAGCAAGAACTTCATAGACTCGGACGGCGGCCACCTTGCCGACTACCCGTACACAACCGAGCTCTCGTCCTTCAACTGCCTTTCGCGCGCCTGCGTAGCACTCCTCCCCGATTAGAATGCATGTCCCAAAGAATTTATTGACACCTTCCAGACGACTGGCAACATTGACTTCATCGCCTAGGACGGTGTATTGGAGCTTTTCATTTGAGCCCGTCAATCCGACAACTATTGGCCCTGAATTTATTCCTATTCTTACGGCGATTTTTCCCCCGATTTTTGGATCAAGCTCAGCGTTTAGTTGCCTTAGCGCCTCAAGACAGTCCAGGGCTGCCAAACAACCCCGGGCATGATGATCCTCCTGCTCCAAAGGAGCGTTCCAAAAGGCCATGACGCAGTCGCCGATATATTTGTCTACAACCCCCTTTTGCTGATGAATCGCCTGACTGAATCTGGACAGATAGCGATTTAGTAGCACAATCAAAGATTTCGGATCCAGGTGCTCTGAGATAGATGTAAAGTTGGCAATGTCAAGGAACATGACAGTCATTTCCTTTTGCTCTCCGCCCAGTTCGACTTCCCCTTTCTTGCGAAGCAAATCTGCGACTACTTCCGGCGCGACAAACTGCCCGAAGGTCTTCTTGAGGAATTTTCTGGTTTGAGCCTCATGCCTTGTCTTGCGAATGTACAGCCCCCCGAAGCTGCCCAGGAACGGGAGTAGTGGCTGAGAAAAGTCGATCAGAGTGTGATTAAGGAAGAGCAAATAGGCGGCCAAGCACCAAGCTATGGCCAAAAACGACGCCGCGGAGACTGCCTGGATTGGCCCGAGGCCGATAACCAGAATCACCGCGAAAGTCAACATCATGATCAGGGCCAATGTCACCAGAGGGTTGATTCTTCTGATTTCTCGACGATTGAGAATGGTGTCAACGATTTCTGCTTGAATCGCGACTCCTGGAGTTCGCGGGCTAAAGGGCGTTGGGAAAAAGTCTCCGGCGCCCTGGGCAGTGTAACCGACAAGGACTGCCCCGTTCCGGATCGCCTTTTCCTCGTCTTCCCTTAGCTTGCCCTCAATGACGCGCCAGGCGCTAATTCTGCGGATTCCGAAGGTTTCCTGGCCTTCCGGGCCGCGCGATCCCCTGAAATTGATTATGAAAACATTCCCTTGTTTGAGATAGTTCTTTATTGGCCAATTTTCGAACTCTGAGACAACCTTCACGGCAAGCAAGGGCATGGGGTTCGGGTCGGTGGGCCATCCTTTCGAGCTTCCCTTTTTGGTGCCTATAACATTGCAGGTACGCCTGAACATTCCGTCAGAATCTACAAAGGGCTGGTTGGCTGCTCCTAATGATTTTGTCACCTTTGCAAGACCGGCAAACGGGCGCTCAAAAAAGAATTCGCTTGGATTGTCCGGGTCAGCCATTGTCGCATGGACGAATCGGGACCCAAGGACTTTCGTGGCATCAATCAGGTCCTTTTCCATTTGGCGAGACGCGGGAGGATGCAAGTACAGGACATCGTAACCAACAACCAGGGCTCCGTAATGAACTAGAAATTTAGCCAAAGCCGCAGCCTGGAATCCCGGGAGCCTTTTGAGAGTTAAGTCGTCAATGGCGACGACTGAGATACGGGGATCTCCGTGTTCCATTCCCCTGACCTGGAACATCAAGTCAAGCCATCTATTATTTAGGTAGTCAAATAAGGGAAATTGACCTGCCCATAAGACTATGGTCAAGGTAGCCGTGGATAGGCAGACCACGAGAGGGGCACGATCCCTTCCTCGATTCATATTGATCCAATCGAAACCCCGTCAGTGAGCAGAGAAATTGTGGCCGACTTTTTTCTTCCGAGAGTCGGCGAACTCGGCCTGTCGGCGGTTAATCCGGGTCTTCCCCGCATCCCGGATCGTCGCAACTGCCCCAGGGTTTTTTCGAGAGCCCCGGCAAACTCGTATTATCTCCGCCCTAGGTCACCATTAGGGACTGATGTTGACCAGTCCGTTTCCTACTTCCTCGGCGGAGGCTTGCTGCCCCCGTGTCCGTTTCCTGGGTTCTCCTTTGGACCATCCATGCGAATCACCTCCTTACTTTCTTTCGATGAGTGCTTCCGAAACCAAATTGGTGCTGATGAGGAAATGACGATTACCGATAAAGAGCGTTGACGGCCTTCTCTGCGTTTAACGCATGCAAGTACACTGCCGTGGTCGTGAGGTCCGAATGGCCCATCTGGTTCCGCACGAAGACCAGGTCGTTTCCTGACGCCCGAAGAAGATAACTACCATAGGTGTGCCTGAGGTCATGGAACCGATGGTGCCCGATCCCAGACGCGACAAGGAGACGCCCGAACATCTTCTGAAGAGCCCTCGTACTAATCTGGGCGGCCGTTTGAGGTGAAGCAATCAGTGGCGAACCGCTGGAAACTATCTCTCCCCTGGCCCCCTTCCATCTCAAAAAGTTCTCTAGCACCCTACACAGACGGCCCGATATAATCACCGTCCGCCGCTTCCCCCCCTTTCCCTGCCGAACGAGAATAGTGCCGGAAGATAGGCCCAGGGAGAGGTCCCCGCAATCCAGACCCGCTATTTCCGCAACCCGAAGACCTGATCCCAAGGCAACCTCCAAGACAACACACTCTACAACCCGACACGACTTCTGCTTTTCTTCGGTGGCCCTACTTTTGGCGCATTTCCGAAGACGCTGGAGTTCCTCTTGACGCAGGAATCTAGCCGGCGCAATTACCCATTTTTTCTCTCTTCGCGTCATTAAACATGAAGCCTCCGTACCCCTTTCCGACTTCTCCGGGATATATGAACTTTTCTGTTTATCGACGAGGAAACAAGGGCAGGGCCGACAGGCAAGGAGCTTTAATCAAGATTTAAAGATCTGGGTCTGGCAGAAACCCGAGGATGCTGTTAAACTATTCGTACTTCCCGGAGAAGTGCGAACTGTCGCAAGTGGTTCTCCACAACGGCATCTCTGGCACCTTGCACTTTGCGGTCGTAGCCAATTAGCCGAGTTGCCACTGGGCCGGGATCCATTTACAATTCCGTCCAAGCTGGGAGTCTTTCCCATGCAAACATTCTTCATCTCTGGTCCGTTTTCCGGGATATCTCAACACATTAGAAGGGTAGTGGCAGAAACACTTCGAGA
>CAYHPY010000114.1:0-11332 GCA_964358485.1 uncultured Elusimicrobia bacterium | reverse complement strand
GCGGAGCTCCTTCTGGATGGCCTTCATCTGCTCCGTCAGGTAGTATTCCTTCTGGCTCTTTTCGATCTGGGAGCGAACGCGGGTGTGGATTTTTCTCTCGATGTTGAGGATCTCGATCTCGCCGCGCAACAGGGAAATGAGCTTGTCCAGGCGTTCCCGGACGGGGAGCGTTTCCAGCAGTTCCTGGCGCTCGTGGGTTTTGACGATCGCGTTGGCCGCGATCACGTCGGCCAATCTTGAAGGATCCTCGATCTGGGAGAGGCCCGCCAAGGCTTCGCCGTTGCCGCGGCGGGCCAGCTTGGAATGCTCCTCGCAGACCTCCACGGCGTGGCGCATGAGCGCCTTGAGCTCGGGATCGGCCGGGACGGGCTTTTCGACGTACTCGAGATTGGCCTCCCAATAGCCCTTGTCGGAGGAAAACTCCACGGTCTTGGTCCGCAGGCGGGACAGGCCCTGGAGGAAGACCTTGAGGGTCCCGTCGGGCATCTTTAAAAACTGCATGACCTCGGCCAGGACCCCGGTGGTGAACAAATCCCCGGGCTGAGGGTCCTCGAGCTGGCTCTGCTTCTGGGCCACCACGCACAGGAGCTTTTCCTGGCGCATGGCGGCCTCCAGGGCCTTGACCGATTTTGCCCGCCCCACGGAAAGGGGAAGGACCATGTGGGGAAAAACCACGACGTCGCGGACCGCCAGAAGCGGCAAACGGGCGGGGCCGGGAATTTCCGCGCGGGGAGGCATTATTTGGAGGCCGGCAGGACCACGTCGACGATGCCGTAGGCTTTCGCCTCTTCGGCCGACAAGTAGTGGTTGCGCTCCATGTCGGCGCGAAGCTTGGCCTCCGTCTGTCCGGTGTGGATGGCCATGATCCGCCCGAGCTTGTCCTTCATGTTCTGCATTTCCTTGGCCTCGATGGCGATGTCGGTGGCCTGCCCGGAGAGTCCGCCCCGGATGAGCGGTTGGTGGATCATGACCCGGGCGCTGGGGAGGATGTAGCGCCGTCCGGGGGCCCCGGCCGCCAGCAGGACCGCTCCGAAGGACATGGCCATGCCCATGCACATGGTGGAGATGGGAGCCTTGATGTACTGCATCGTGTCGTAGACCGCCAGCCCCGCCGACACCATGCCGCCGGGGGAATTGATGTAGAGGTGGATGTCTTTCTCATTGTCCTCGGCGTCCAGGTAGAGGAGCTGGGAGATGATCAGGTTGGCCGAATCGGTCGTCACGGCCCCCTCGGAGCCTCCGGCGAAGACGATCCTTTCCTTAAGAAGGCGGGAGAAGATGTCGTAGCCGACCGCCGAGCCCTGCGACCATTTTTCGAGAATCTGAGGGATGATCATGTCGTTCTATATAGCTAATTGGCCGCCGGTCTTCAAGCGTCCTTGACGGACGCCTTCTCCCGGACCAAGGCCAAGGCTTTGCGCTCCCGGATCATCGCGGAGATGGATTCCCGCCGGCCCTCGAAAAAGCGGCGGATCTGCTCGCGCTCCTCGTCGCTTCGCGCGCCGTTGAGGTTGCGCTCCAGCTCGGCCTTGAGATCCTCGTCCTTGACCGCGACTCCTTCCTTTTCGGCGATCGCCGCCAGAATGTAGGAGACCCTCAGCTCGTTCTCCACCTCGGGGCGCAGCTTCTGGCGGACGGCCTCCCGCTCATCCGCGGGCCACGGGCGGTCGCCCAGGGCCTGGCGGCGCAGGCGCTCCATGGAATGCTCGAGCTGGGAGTCGACCACGGATTGGGGGACCGCGAACTTATTGGCCTTGAGCAGGCCGTCGTGTAGCTGGCGGGTCGTTTCCCGGTCGGACTGGGCCTGGCCTTCCTTTTCCATGATCTCCTTGAGCTTGGCCTTGAACTCCTCCACGCTCGGAAAGCCCATGTCCTTGGCGAACTCTTCGTCGAGCGGGGGAACCACTTTTTTCTTGATCTCGCGAACGGTCACCTTCAGAGTGACCGGCTTGCCGTCGATCTTGACCGGAATCTCCTTGGATTGGCCCCGGGCCATGCCCGCCAAACCGGCCGTCAGACCCTCGATGGTCTGGTCGGAGGACATGTCCACCAGTTCGCCCTCCCCCTTCAACTGGCCCTCGCCGACGAAATCGATCACTGCGTAATGGGCGGCGCCCACCGAGTCTTCGGACGCGGCCTCCAGCCGGGCGTTGCCGTCGCGCAGGTCGTCCATGCGCTTGGACAAGTCGGCCTCGGTGGGGGAAAAGCTCTTGGCCTTGACCGGCAGCTTCAGGTAATCCTTCGGGGTCACCTTGGGGGCGATCTCGGCGAGGACCTTGAAGCGCAGGGGCTGGCCGGGGTCCATGGAAAGCTCGCTGACCGAGGGCGAGGCCACGGGCTCGATGCCGAGCTCGCGCATGCCCTCCGGCACCACCCGCTGAAGCACCGCGTCCAGGACCTCTTCCTTGGCGTGGCCTTCGAACTTCTTGCGGATGAGGTCGATGGGGGCCTTGCCTTGCCTAAAACCGGGGATCTGCGCCCGTTGCTGGATGCGCAGGAGGTGGGTGTGGGTCTCGGCTTCCACCGCGGAGGCGGGGACCTCCACGGAGAAGGTCACGGAGCAGCCCTCTTCCTTAAGTTTCTTGAATTGGGGTTTTTGGGCGGGGGCGGCGGTGGTTTTCATTTTATCTCTGTGTCCGGAATTGTTTTTAACGAATTTAAAAAATTTCGGGAACGGAATAACGGGAACAAAACTATAAAAGAGAAAACGAAATTAATGCCCGCCTAGGAACATCCTTGGCGGGGAGTTGGGCAGGGGGGGACTTGAACCCCCAAGCCTTGCGGCACACGGTCCTAAGCCGTGCGCGTCTGCCGATTCCGCCACCTGCCCGATCCGCGCAAAGCCCGGAAAAAGGAGTGGACCGAGTGGGGGTCGAACCCACATCCTTGCGCTTAAGAGGCGCCTGCTCCGCCAGTTGAGCTATCGGTCCTGGAGCGCTCGAAGGCCAAGCCTTCGAGCGCAGTCGATTGTTTTTTGCCGTATTTCCGTCGTCAAATGCCGTTATATAAAGAACAAAACGAAAGCAAAGTTCCGCCAAGCTTGCGCTTGGCGGAGGAGTATTGTAACAAATCCGTCATTGATTTTCCCACCCCCCCTGTTATACTTTCGCGGAGGCACCAAGAGCGACACCTTGAGATACTGGCTATTCCAGAACAACCAGGTTAACGGGCCCTACGACCCCGACGAGCTTTCCCAGCTTCCGTCCTTCTCGGCGGAATCTTTGGTTTGTCCCGAGGGGCGCAAGGGCACCAGCATGGGGGACTGGCAGCGGGCGGGCCTGCTGCCCGAGCTGTCTTTGACCCTCATTAAATCCTCCCAGCTCAGCGTCGCGGGAAAGGGCCGGGCGGGGGGAAGCCCTTTCGGCTCCCTGCCGCCGGAGCCCACCCTGCGGGACTTGGCCGCCCTCGGCAGCATTCAGGAAAAAGTTTCGATGCTGGAGCACACCGTCACCCTGCTCCAAAGCGAATTGCGGCTCAAGGACACCGAGATCTCCGGGATGCACGTGGACCTGGAATCCAAGACGGCCGTTTCCCGCGAGCTCAAATCGCAACTGGAAGCCCTCGAAGCCAAAATCGCCTCCGTGCAGGCCGGTCTCAACGAAAATTTGGAGAAGGCCGTCGCGGCCGAGAAGGGCGTGGAATCCACCGTCGAAACCCAGGGCAAGTCCCTCCATGAGCTCAGCGGCTCCATTGAATCGCTCAAAATCGGGGTGCAGGAGATCGACAAGCTTAAGGAAGAGCTTCGGGGCTTCGAGAAGCTCCGCGACGAAGTCCGCGACCTCGGCAAGCTTAAGGAAGAAGTCCATAGTCTCGAAAAGCTCAAGGACGAGGTCAAGGAGCTGGAAAAGCGCGGTCCGTCGCCCCTTTCCAAGCCCGCCGCCGAACCCCCGAAATCCCCGGGACTGCCCGGCGGCCCGGGCATGGGGGGATTGGGGATGGGGGCGCCGCCCCCGCCCGTCGCCAAGCCGCCGGAGATTGGAGGCCTGCCTCCCATCACAGCCTCCCTGGAAAACGTTTTGCCCGCCATGAGCGCGACCCCGGTTCTGCCGCCGCCCCCGTCGCCGGCCCTCTCCCCCTCGGCGCCCCCGCCGCCGTCTCCCGCGTCCGCGCCCGGCGCCACGACCCAATCTCCTGCCCAGCCGCCCAAGGGAAAAGGAAAGCTGATCCTGGCCGTGGTTGCGGCCGCCGCCTTGCTCGTCGGAGGCGCTTACGTTTTTTTGGGAAAACCGGCCAAAGCCCCGGAAGAGAAAGTTCCTCCGGTGCCCATGGACCAGACTCCCCTTCCGCCGCCGCCCCCGCCGGAGCCCGCGGGGCCCACCCCGGAACAGCTCGAGGAGCAGGTCAAGGCCGGAGCGATCGATTTCCTGCGCCAATGGCCGGCGGGCGCGGGCGGGACCGTATCTTCCGCGCTGGAAGGGCCGATGCCCCAGCAAGGAGGCCTCTCGCCCTGGATGGCGGAGAAGATTCGGGACGGCCTCTATCAAGTCAATTTCTATCCCTCGAAATCGGAAAAAAATCCCAATCCCCGGCCGATCGAGTTCGAGGTGGACCTGGGGGCCAAGACCCTCAAGGGGAAAAACGCGGCGGCCGTCGAACTGCTCGCCCTGCCCAAACCCGCGGCCCCCAAGAAAAAAGTGGCCGTCAAGCCCAAGACCGTCGAGGCCGAGGGCGCGGAACTTTTCGGCGAATTGACGGGGGGAGAGGAACCCCCCGCCGTCGAACCCGCTCCGCAAGCCGAGTCCCCGAAGGCGGGTGAGCCTCCGGCGCCGGCCCCAAAACAGCGAAAATCCCGCGCCAAAGCCAAGGCTCCTGAAAAGGAACCCTCCCTGGACGATCTGCTTCTTCCCGGGGTGCCCAAGCTCGAACCGGCCGACTCGGAGCCCGCTGCCCCCGCGCGGGCCCCCAAAGCCGCCGCGAAAAAGACTCCCGCCGAGGCCCCCGCCGAGGACGCCGAGATTCTCGACGATCTGCTCAATCCCTGAGGGGCGGTCGCGGCCTTTCCTTGGGGGCCAAAAAGTGGTACATAAAGGCCATCCATGGAATTGGGCCAGCTCTTTAAGATCGCCGAGGAACGGTTCCAGGAATTCGTGGATCGCGTCGGCCTGCTCCAGACGCGCCTGGAGGACCTTCTCTTCCGGGCCCAGCGCGTCTCCAATGCCATCCGCAACAACCAAAAGATGAGGGACGGGCTCTTCGCCGATGACCTGCAAACGGCCCGGCGGGCCATTCGGAGCTTCCTTCAGGAATCGAGCTCGATCCCGGGACTCTTGGACTGGCTGGAACGGGAAACCGCCTATTCGCCCCACCTCCTCATCCGCGCGCGCTCCCTGCTTTCCCTGGCGACCCGATTCCAAAAGGAAACCCTCAACCTCACGGACACCGCCCGCATGCTCCACAACTCCATCATCAAGCCCGAGGACAAGATCGAGGCCTGGTACGTGACGACGGAACTCGAGACCGGCGCGCAGAAATTCCAGGGCTTCCCGTTTCTCATCAGCAGCCGGATCGTGGCCAAACTTGCAACGCCCCCGGGCGGCGCCCCGTGAGGCTCTGGACCGCCGCGCTTCTGCTGGGGCTGGGGACGGCCCGCGCCGCCGATCCGGCCCGGCCGATCGACCCCCTTTCCCCGGGTTCGGCGTCCGAATCGGCCCGCAGCGCCTACGAGGCGTTCCTGCAAGGCCGTTATACCGACGCGGAGGCCGGCTACCGCGCCCTCGCCGCCCTGGGGTCGGCCGGAGCCGAACCCGACGCGGACCTGGCCGTGGTCCTGCGCGACAAGGGGGCGGCCGACGCCGCCCTGCCGGCCTGGGTCAAGGCGTCCCTGCAAAACGAGGACGACAGTTTTCTCTGGAACCAGCGGGGCTGGGCCTACCTCGCGCTCGACCGCGGCCGGGAAGCCCGGGATTCCTTCGCCAAGGCCCTGGAGCGTTCCACCACCACCGCCAACCAAGCCGAAGCCAACCTCGGACTCGGGATGACCTCCCTTCGGGATTCTCGCCCCAAAACCGCCCTGCCGCCCTTGCGGGAGGCTTTGGTCCAGGGACCCTACCTCATCCCCCAGGCCGCCTACCAAACCGGCCTGACGGCCCTCGGAGTCGGCGACAAGCAGGCGGCCCTGGCCTATTTCCGGCAGAGCGTGTCGCAGGACCCCTGGCAGATGGAGTCCCTCAAGGAGCTCGGAAAGCTTTACGAAAAAATCGGGGAGAACCGGATGGCCTGGCGGGCCTTTCAGGCGGCGCTGTCCTTCGATCCGGCCGATTCGGAAAGCCTCGCCTCGATGCGCAAGGTCACCAAATTCCTGACGGGCGACCCCCGCGCCCTGGAGCCGGTCCGACGCCTGAGCCGGCCCTTGCTGCCGGCCTCCGGCGGAGGCATCCCTCCCTCGCCGTCCACGCTTACGGTCCGGGTGGCGCTGTTCACGCTGGCCGACGCCACGCCCGCCACCGCCCTGCGCTTTTATTTCATGGCCAACTCCCAGTTCCACATCGCCACCGCGGGGCAAAACGTCAAGGAGGACGTCCGCGGGCTGGAGCAATGGGAAGTCCAGTTCCGGCCCGAGACCAACATCGTGGAGGTCCGCGACACCGTCCGCAACATCCAATTCACCACCAAGCAGCCGTTTCGAATCATCCCGACCTCGCGCTCGGGCTCGGTCCTGATTAAAAGCGCCGAATTCCGGGAAGGTTTCGGATTCGATTCCGGCGACCGGGAGGTCCGGGGGATTCTTGAAGTCATTCCGACCCCATACGGAGTGCGCCTGGTCAACGAGACTCCGCTCGAGGATTATCTTTACGGGGCCGTCGCGGCGGCTCTGCCGGACGGGGCTCCGCCCCAGGCCTTTCAGGCCCAAGCGGTGCTCTCCCGGACGCGCGCGCTCTGGATGAAAGCCAACGCCCAGCCCAACATGGAACGCTCCGACTTCTGCGATTCCAAGCGCTGCCAGCTTTACGTGGGACTCAACTCCGAGCTTCGCGACGCGACCCGCGCGGTCGCGGCCACGGAGGGCTGGATCCTGAAATGGCGGGGACGCCCCGCCCGCGTCGCCCAACACGCCCATTGCGGAGGGCGCACGGACCCGGAGCCCGCCGATGAGACCGGACAAATTTTGGTGGGAGTCCCCGACGGCCCGAGCGACATCGCCCTTTCCGCCAGCCCCGGGGCGCTCGAACGCTTCGTCCACGCCTATCCTCCCGCGGAACGCTATTGCGAGGCCGGAAGCCTTTCGACCCCTTCCGAGGCGCGCTGGGTGCGCGTGCTCAACGCCAAGGAGATCATGAAAAGAGCCGAGCGGACCAAGCCGATCGGCCGCCTGCGGGGGCTCTCCGCGCTTCGCCGCTCGCCCTCAGGGCGCATTCTAGCCCTGGAGGCCGCCGGGATCGACGACAAGCTCGCGGTCGAGGGGGACGACGCCATCCGAGACCTCCTCTCACCGGGCTCGTTGAGATCGACCCTTTTCACGATTCAGCCTCTTTTTGACGCGGGGCGTCCGGGGAGCCCGTCCCATTTCGTCCTTTGGGGCGCGGGAACGGGTTCCGGGGCCGGGATGTGCAGCGCGGGAGCGGTGGGACAGGCCAGCCTCGGCCGGGGCTGGCGGCAGATCCTGACCCATTACTTCCCGAATCTTTCCATCGACACCATCGTGCCCCAACCCAAAGCGACCGAAGCCCGAAGCCCCCGCCGCTCCACTCGGCCCCTCAATCCCCGCCGCCGCAAATGACCACCGCCAAGGCGAGAATCAAGGTCATCCACGTCATCACCCGGCTGGACCTCGGAGGGGCCCAGGGCAACACGCTCTACACCGCTTCGGGCCTGGATCCCGCGCGCTTCGACTGCATGGTGGCCGTGGGGGAGGGGGGAACTCTGGAGCCGGAGGCGCGCAACAATCCGGGGCTCAAGCTCCGCTTTCTATCCTCCCTGAAGTGGGAGATCAGCCCCGGCCAGGACCTGCTCTGCCTGCTCCAGCTCTGGAACCTTTTCCTCACGGAAAGGCCCGCGGTGGTCCACACCCACAGCTCGAAGGCCGGCATCCTGGGGCGCCTGGCCGCCTGGTTGGCCGGCGTGCCGTTGGTCATCCACACCTACCACGGCTTCGGATTCAACGACTATCAATCGGCCCTTCGCAAGGGGGTCTACCTTTTTCTCGAACGCCTGGCCTGCCGGGCGGCCCACCGGATCGTCTTCGTCTCCGAGTCCAACCGGGTCTACGCCCTCAAGCACCGGCTGGGAGATCCGTCCCGCTACCTCCTGATCCGTTCCGGGATCAAATTTTCCGATTACCCGGCGACTCTGGAGGACGCGGGGCGGTTGAAAGCCTCGCTCGGTCTGGGCATGCACAAGCCGCTGATCACGTCGATCGGAAACCTCAAGCCCCAGAAAAATCCCGGGGATTTCGTCTCGCTGGCGCGCATGGTCGCGGCCGAGAATCCCGACGCCCGGTTTCTCTTCATCGGCGACGGCCCCCTGCGCCCCCGGATGGAATGCCAAATGGTGGCCGCGGGCCTGCACGGGCGGCTGGCCATGCCGGGCTGGCGGCGTGACACCCCGGAGCTCCTGGCCGCCTCGAACATCTTCGTTTTGACCTCCCTCTGGGAGGGGCTGCCCCGCGCGCTGGTGGAAGCCATGAAAAGCGGCCTGCCCTGCGTCTGCTACGCCACCGACGGGGTCACCGACATCCTCAAGGACGGGGAGAACGGGTTCGTGGTCCCCGTGGGCGACCTCAACCTCATGTCCCGAAGAATTCTCACCCTGCTCGCCGACCCTGCCCTGCGCAAGCGCCTGGGCCAGCGCGCCGCCGCCTCGGTCGGCCCCGACTTCGATATCGACCTCATGGTCAAGGCGCAGGAAAAGCTCTACGAGGAAACCCGCCGATGAAAGGCCGCATTCCCTTGACCGGGCAAATCCTCATCGCGCTGGCCGCGGGAACCGCGGCGGGGCTGATCATCGGCAAGCCCGTCGGCGTTCTGGGAGACGTGGGAAAATTGGTCATCCAGGCCATCAAGGTGGCGGCCACGCCCTTGTTGATGCTGGCCGTGATCAACGCGGTGCTCCAGGCCAAGGTCTCCGCCAAAAGCGGCCTGCGGATGGTCGTCCTGGCGAGCGTGAATGCCTCCATCGCCCTGGGCTTCGGCCTGGCCCTTTCCAACGCCCTGAAACCGGGGCGCCACATGGCCGGGAATTTCTCCAGCGTCTCCTGGACCTCGGCGACCGCGCCCGCCCCCGTGGTCAAACAAAAAATCGGCCCGATGGCCGTCCTTTCCGGTTTCGTGCCGACCAGCCTCGTCTCTCCCTTCGCCGAGAATTCCGTGATCCCCCTGGTGGGGATGGCCCTGCTGCTGAGCCTGGCCCTAAGAAAGCTCAAGGAGAGCGGGACCGACACCCACGGCCTGGAGCGGGATTTCGAAATCCTGCAAAAAGCGATGGAGACCATCCTGGGATGGATCATCCGGCTCGTGCCGGTGGCCGTCTTCGCCGTGGTGGCCAAGGCCGTGGGGGAACAAGGCTTTGCCCCCTTCCGCGGCTTGGCGGCCTATGTGGGCGTGGGCTTGTTGGGGCTGACCCTGCACCCGCTGATCACCTATACCCTCTGGCTGACGGGCTACGCACGAATGGACCTTCGGCGTTTTTTCGAGGCCGCCCGGGAACCCGTCATCTACGCCGCCGGAGCCAATTCGAGCCTCGCCACCCTCCCCATCACCCTCAAGGCCCTCGACAAGCTCGGGGTCTCCAAGGGCGCCTCGGCCCTGGGAGCCTGCGTCGGCACAAACCTCAACAACGACGGCATCATTCTTTACGAGGCCATGGCGGTCCTCTTCGTGGCCCAGGCCCACGGGATCGAACTGACCCTGGCCCAGCAGATGTTCGCCGCCGGGTCCTGCCTGCTGGCCGCCATGGGCATCGCCGGCGTTCCCGAAGCGGGCTTCATCTCCCTCTCCTTGGTCCTGACGACGGTCGGGCTTCCCTTGGAGATTCTCCCGCTGTTATTGACGGTGGACTGGGTCCTGGCCCGGGCCCGCTCGGTGGTCAATGTCCTTTCGGACATGATGATCTCCATCCTGTTGGACCGGTGGGACGGCGCGAGATTCGACAAGCGGGCTCCCGCCTTTTCCGCCGAGCCGGAAGCGGCTTAGCCCTCTCGTTTGCGCCAAACCCGGGACTAGCCAGAGTCGGTCAAAATTGCTAGCATCCCTAAAATTTTCGAGGTGGAGGATGAGACAATGGGTTACTCTAAGGTAAAGGTTCCCGCCAACGGGGAGAAAATCGGCTGGAAAGACGGCAAGGTTCAGGTTCCCAACAACCCCATCATCCCCTTCTTCGCCGGCGACGGGACCGGCCCCGACATCTGGAAGGCCACCAAGGTCGTCCTGGACGCGGCCGTCGCCAAAGCCTACGGCGGCAAGAAGACCATCGCCTGGATGGAAGTCCACGCCGGCCTCTCGGCCCTCCAGAACTACGACAAGGACACCGCCCTCCCCCAGGAAACCCTGGACGCCTTCAAGGAATTCCGCGTTTCGATCAAGGGCCCCCTGACCACCCCGGTCGGCGGTTTCAAGTTCGTCTGCCTGGTCTGCGCGGCCGAACAAAATGGACAGGGCGACGCCCGCCCGGAGAAATGCGTGAAGTGCTCCTCGGAGTGGGTCACGCCGCGCTTTCGCTCCATCAACGTGGGCATCCGCCAAAAGCTCGACCTCTACGCCTGCGTGCGCCCGGTCCGGTGGTTTACCGGCGTCCCCTGCCCGGTGAAGGCCCCCGAGAAGCTTAACATCGTGATTTTCCGCGAAAACACCGAGGACGTCTACTCCGGGATCGAATTCGAATACGGGACTCCGGAGCAGAAGAAGGTCTATGACTTCCTCACCAAGGACATGGGCAAGAAGATCCCCTTCCCCGACTGCGGCATCGGCATCAAGCCCATCTCCATCACCGGCACCAAGCGGCTGGTCCGCATGGCCATCAAGTACGCCGTCGACCACAAGAAGCCCTCGGTCACCTTCGTGCACAAGGGGAACA
Source organism: uncultured Elusimicrobia bacterium (assembly GCA_964358485.1). Taxonomy (GTDB): domain Bacteria; phylum Elusimicrobiota; class Elusimicrobia; order UBA1565; family UBA9628; genus CAYHPY01. Next base: position 325 of record CAYHPY010000114.1, on the reverse strand, counting down.
TCCAGAAGTTCACCGAAGGCGCCTTCCGGGATTGGGGCTACGAGGTGGCGCGCGACGAGTTCGGCGCGCAGACCGTCTCCGAGGCCGACCTTTGGGACAAGTTCGACGGCAAGATGCCCGCCGGCAAGGTCCTCATCAAAGACCGGATCGCCGACCAGACCTTCCAGCAGCTGCTGCTGCGCCCCGACGAATACTCCGTCCTCTGCACGCCGAACTTGAACGGCGACTACCTCTCCGACGCCGCGGCCGCGCAGGTCGGCGGCCTGGGCATCGCTCCGGGGGCCAACATCGGCGACGGCGTGGCCGTTTTCGAGGCCACCCACGG
>CAYHPY010000113.1:0-11361 GCA_964358485.1 uncultured Elusimicrobia bacterium | reverse complement strand
CCCGCCCCCCCCGGTCGCCCAAAAACCGGAACCGCCGCCCCCGCCTCCGGCTGCGCCGGTCAAGGCTCCTCCGGCCCCGCCGGCCCCGGCCGCGCCCAAGGCCGTCGAGCGTTGGACTTTCAAAGGAAAGGTCTACAACCTCGTCAACCTCGCCCCGGTCTATGACGCCAAGCTCACCTTCCTGGACGAGTCGGGGGCTAAAAAGGGCGAGACCCTGACCGGAGATGAGGGGCGCTTCCAGATCGCCCTGGACGGATTGCCGCAGGGAGGTTATACCCTCCAGGTGGAACACCCGGACTACAAGCCTAAATACCTCGACGACATCCATCCGCCCTTCAAGGAAGTGGCCGAAGACGGCCGATTGGCCCTGGTCAATTCCGTCCCCCGAAACCGGCCGTGGATCGGGAAAGCCTCCGGCCCGGTCAGCCGGGATTTTGTGATGGTTCCCAAGTAGGGCGGGGAGTCAGCGGCCGCAGGCTTCTTCGACGTCCGCGATTTCCTTCGGGGCCGAGGTGAGATTTTCCGGCGTCCCCTGCGGGCGGATGACGATGTCGTCTTCGATGCGGACCCCGCCGAAATCCAGGAATTTCTCGACCCTCGAGAAATTCACCGAGTTGCGGAAGCGTCGGCGGTTGGCGGGATCGTTGATCAGCGCCGGGATGAAATAGATGCCCGGCTCCATCGTGATCACGAATCCCGGCTCCAGGCGGGCGACGAAGCGCACGTGAACCTTCATGGGATTGGGGATGACCCGGCGCAGGCCTCCCGTGACGTCGTGGACGTCGAGCCCGAGCATGTGGGTCAGACCGTGGGGATAGAACATCCGGACCGCCCCCGATTCCACCAGCCCGGAGGAGTCCCCCTTCAGAAGGCCGATCGATTTGAGCCCCTCGGCGATTTTCTCCATCGAAAATACGTGCAGTTCCGCGGAAATGATCCCGGGGCGGGCCCGCTCGATGCAGGCCTTCTGGGTTTCCAGAACGATCTGGTAGACGTCCCGTTGGCGGCGGTTGAATTTGCCCGAGGCGGGAAAGGTCCGGGTGATGTCGGCGGCGTAGCCGCGTTCTTCCCCCCCGGCGTCGAGCAAAAGCAGGTCGTCCTTGCCGAGGAGGGCGTCGTTTCGGTGGTAGTGGAGCACGGCGGCGTTTGGCCCGGCGGCGACGATGGAGGGATAGGCCAGAAGCCGAAGTCCCTCGCGCAGGCAAGCGGCTTCGAAAACGGCCTGAACCTCGTATTCCCTCATGCCGGGCCGGGTCTTTTTCATGACCTCTCGGTGCGCGCGGCTGGAGACCTCTCCGGCGCGCTTCATCAGCGCCAACTCCCCGGGGGATTTGACGGCCCTCAAATCCTCGAGGCAATCTTGGAGGCGGGCCCGCCGGGGCGCTAAGCCGGAGAGTTCCGAGCGGAATCTGGAGGTCGCCGCGGAATCGGCGTACAGGCGCTTGTAGCCTTTCCGGGCGCGGCGCAGGGCCGCGGGCGCCTCGTCGGCGTAAAGGACCCGGTCGAATCCGTAGAGGCGCTTGGATTCGGCCGCGTCCGGAACATGCCCGAGCCAGACCCGGTGGTTGTTGTCGATCCGGGGGATGAACAGGATTTCCTCCCCCCGACGGGGATCGATCATCAGATGGCAGCCGGCATCCTGGACTCCCGAGAGGTAAAGGAAGTGCGATCCTTGGCGGAAGGGGTACTCGACGTCGAAATTTCGAGGGACCGGAACGGCTCCCGAAAGGACGATGAGCCCATCCGAGAGCCGGCGAGCCAGGGCCTCGCGATGACGGCGAAAGACGGCGGAGTCGTTTTTCAAGCGGCGACATTATAACAATTAGGCGGCCGCGGGGAACGGACCCAGGCCGCCTGGGCCCAATATCCCCCGAAAAATGGGCCTTTCGGCGGATGCGAAAAAACCGGTGTGGTCGTAGAATGGAGCCATGCTAAAAAAGACCGCCGCCTTGACCGCCGTTTTGTTGGCCGCCGCCCCCGGGGGATTTCCCGTGCCGGCCGCGGGACAACAGATGAGGGGGGCTCCGGTCCGCGGACCCCGCGCGATCGCGGGAGGGTTCGGCGCCGGAGCCTCCCTCGCCAGGCCCGGTTTCAGGCCGATTTCCGCCGGCTCCGCTTTATCCTTCAATCCGAGCCCGATCCTGGATCCCAATTTCGCCCCGTCTCCCTCATCGATCGGCGGCGCGGGCCCGGCTCCCATCCTGGGCGCGGCCCCGGCGAAACGGTTAGGCGCGGTGGAGGCTTCCATGGCGCCCTCCCTCCGGCTGGAGCAGGCCGCCGAACTCGGCGGTGTGGAGGCCGAAGGAGCTTCCGCTTCCGAGGCCCCGGAAGCCGCCCCCCAGCGCTGGGACCGATTCTGGTCGGGCTCCCCCAAGGCGGGAATTGCGGGCGGCGACGAGGTTCCGGCCGAGCCCCTGGCTCCGGGGTCCTCGGGTCTGAAGGCGTCGGCGGCCAAGCAATCCGCTCCCGCCCAGGCCGACGTTCCCGCCGCGTCCCGCGCGGCGGTTAAAACCGGGCCATTGACCAAAGGGACTTTCTGGTCGGCGGCTTTGGCGGCGGGCGCGTATTTCGCCGCTCGTCTGCCGATCGCGGGGGCCTATAAGCCCATGGTCCTGGCGGGCGCCGCATTCGCCGGGGCGTTGGCGGTCAACAAGCTGGTCAACTGGGCGGTCACGAAAATCGGAAACGCCCTGGGCTGGGAGCCCAACACCACCGTGGTCGTGCGGATGGCGGCCCAAATCGCGGTCTGGACCGGAGGGGTGACCACCGGCATGGCGGTGGCCGGGGCTTCCACGCAGGCGATGTTGACCACCGCCGGCGTCGGCGGCCTGGCGATCACTTTCGCGGTCAAGGATTTCGTCACCAATTTCATCGAGGCGGTCCGCTTTCTGGTCAGCCGCCCGTTCTCCCTGGGTGAGACGATCAAGGTGGGAGACTCGGTTTATACGGTCGAGGACATGACCTTCAACTACGTGGTCCTGCGCCCCGCCGTCGAGCCCGGCGCGCAAGCCGCCGTCCCCGCTCCGGACAAGGACGCCTCCCCCGCCGCCGAGGGACCGAGCCACTCTCTGATGACCTACGGGTCCCTGGCCGCCAAGCCGATCACCTTGTTCCGTGAATTCAACGGGCGCGCCCCGTCCTTCGTCCTGGGGCTGCCCTCCATCGAATGGGGCAAGCTCAAAACCGCCGCCGGTCGGCAGTTGAAGGACGGCCTCGGCCGCTCGGCCCTTTTCACCGCCTTGGCCGTCGGGGCCATCCCTCTGCTGGGCTGGATCGGCGGGGTTTGGCCGCTGCTGGCGGTCGCCGTGCCCTATTTGAAAGGCGCGGCCGCGGTATGGGTGTCGAGGGAGGCCGGACAGTTCCTGTCCCGCCTGGTGACCCGGGTCGCCGACAGCCAAGGCTGGTCCCCTCAAACCACCATGGTGTTGCGTCTGGCCGCCAAATCGGCCGCGTGGGCGGTCGGGGGCACGGCCGCGCTTCGGATGTTCGGCGTGACTTGGCCCGCCCTTCTGGCCAGCCTCGGCGTCACTTCCGTGGCTTTGGGATTTGCCGCCGGCGAAACGATGGGCAACCTGATCCAGGCGGTGAGGATTCTCCTCAGCCAGCCTTTCCGAATCGGCGATCGCATTCGGGTCGGGAGCGATGAGGGGATCGTGACCGACATGAACATGACCTATGTGGTTTTAAGGGGAGACGCGGGCACTTCAATTTTGCTACCATATTCAGCTGTGAAATCAGCCACCCTGAAAGTATTCAAAGACTACGTGAAGGCCGCGGGCGGCCGCTAAACCGTTTTGCCCGAAACCCGCCGCGACGATCTCCGGAACGTTGCCATCATCGCCCACGTCGACCACGGCAAGACCACCCTGGTCGACGCCATGCTCAAGAGCACCGGCCGCTTCATCGTCAAAGTCGACGCCGCCCAGGAGCAGGTTCTGGACTCCAACGCCCAGGAGCGCGAGCGGGGCATCACCATCCTGGCCAAGTGCACCTCGGTGCCCTACGGCGAGAGGACCATCAACATCGTCGACACCCCCGGCCACGCCGATTTCGGCTCGGAGGTCGAGCGCATCCTGACGATGGTCGACGGCTGCCTGCTGCTGGTGGACGCCGTCGAGGGACCCATGCCGCAAACCCGCTTCGTCCTGCGCAAGGCCCTGGGCCTGCATCTCAAACCCATCGTGGTCATCAATAAAATGGACCGCCCGCATATTCGTCCGGCGGAAACCTTGGACAAGCTGCTCGACCTCTTCATCGAGCTCGGGGCCGATGACGATCAGATCGATTTTCCCATCCTGTATGCCGCGGGAAAAGCCGGCTGGGTGAGCGAGTCGCAGAAACAGCCGGGGACCGACATGACGCCTTTATTCGAGACAATTCTCAAGGCCGTGCCGGGCCCCAAAGCCCTGGGGGAGGGCGGCCTGCAGCTCATGGTCACCATGCTCGACGCCAATTCCTACCTGGGAACCATCGCGATCGGTAAAATCCAACGAGGGTCGGCGGCCAAGGCCCAACCCCTGACCCGCATCCGCGCCGACGGCTCCCAAAGCAAGCACAAGGTCACCATGCTCCAGAAGTTTTCCGGCCTGTCCCGCAAGGACTTCGACCGGGCCGAGGCGGGAGACATCGTCCTTCTGGGCGGCGTCGAGGACGTCCGGGTCGGAGAGACCATTTCCTCGGCGGACCTTCCCGAGGCTCTGCCTCCCATGGACATCGACCAGCCGACCTTGACCATGGAATTCCAGGTCAACGACAGCCCCTTCGCCGGCAAGGAAGGGCGCTTCGTGACCAGCCGGCACCTGCGGGAACGCCTGCTCAAGGAACAGCAGACCAACGTCGGCCTGAAAATCGAAAATCTCCCCGGGGAAGGGCACTTCAAAGTCTCCGGCCGGGGGGAGCTCCACCTTTCGGTGCTCATCGAGAATATGCGCCGGGAAGGTTATGAGTTGGCGGTCTCCCGTCCGGAGGTCATCTATCGGAACGTGGAGGGTCAGCAGCAGGAGCCCGTCGAGCGGCTGCTCGTCGACCTGCCCATCGCCTCCCAGGGGGCGGTCATCGAGGCTCTCGGGCGCCGCGGGGGCCGGATGGTGGACATGGCCCCGGAAGGCTCGACGCGGGTGCGTATCGAGTATCTCGTTCCCTCTCGGGGCCTCTTGGGATTCAAGTCCGAACTTCTCACGATGACGCGCGGCGGCGGGCTCATGCACCACAGCTTCGACGGCTACGCCCCCAAGGGCGCCGACCCGGCCCCTCGCCAGTACGGGGTGCTCGTCTCCATGGAGCAGGGACAGAGCACGGGCTACGCCCTCTCCAATCTTCAGGAACGCTCCACCTTCCTCATCGGGCCCGGCGTGGACGTTTACGAGGGGATGATCGTGGGGATGAATTCCCGGGAAAACGACATGCCGGTCAATCCCACCAAGGCCAAGGCCATGAGCAACATGCGCTCGAAGGCCTCCGACGAGGCCATCACGCTTTCGCCGCCCACCATCCTGACCCTGGAGCAGTCGCTGGCGTTCATCGACTCCTCCGAGCTCGTCGAAATCACGCCTAAGAACCTGCGCATCCGCAAGAAGATCCTCAACAGCAGCCTGCGCAAGCGGGCCGAGAAGAGCGAGGAAGGGCGGGAAAGGAACTAGTAAATCCAGCCCTGCACGCCCGCCGGGCGTTCGTCGCGGGGCGTGGGACGCGGGCGGCGCCGGGGTTCCTGGATGATCGGCTCCTCCAGGTCCCTTTGCTGGCGAGGCTGCCGTTCCTCCAGGGCCTCGCGCTCCGGAGCCGTGTCGATGTAGGGGCGGCGGGAGCTGCCGCGCGTGGCCTCCGTGACCCCTCCGAACCGGTAGGTCGCCGTCAGCCGGTGGAGATCGCTGAGCGACGAGCCCAGGGCCCAAGCGTAATCCATCAGGATCCTGCGCTTGATCCGGATTCCGAAGCCGGCGGTGAGCCCCATGGTGTCCCGCTTGAATTGATGCCCGACCCGCAAGGCGTAGTCTTTGTTCCAGACGTATTCCACCCCCAGGTTGGCGTGCCACTCCCGTTCGTAATAGAGGAATTCCGCGTCCGCCGCGATCGTGAAGGAGTGGCGCGGCGCGGGACGGCGGTCGATCGCGCCGCCGAGCCGGAAAGTCATGGGCAGCGGGTCCCCTTCATTCTGGTAGGCCAGGCGAGAGCCTAAATTCATGGCCGCCATGCCGACATGGACGCCCAAATCCGGAACGCTCAGCATGTAGCCGGCGTCCCCGGCCAGGGCCGTGGCCTTGTATTTTTCCACCAAAGTCGAGTAGATGACCTTCCCCGAAACCCCGACGAAATGGTTCAACTCGACGGTCTTGATCGGAAGCTCCAGGGGATGCGATCCCACCCTTTCCGAATAGCCGCCCGTGGCGATGACGTCGTACCCCGCGCTGATTTTATCGGACCGCGCCAGCGAGCCGTCGGCCCGGATTTCGTTGATTTCGATGACCCCATTGCGCGAGTTCAAGAAGCTCCCCCCCGCGCTGGCGTAGCCGTTTCCGGAAATACCCGCCCAGGGAAGAGGCCCGCCATAGGCCAGGTACTGCTGGTCGTTGTCGGCCTGGCCGGAGAAAAAAGCGGCGCTCATTTCATGGGCGTTGATCCGGCTCAGGCCCGCGGGGTTGTAAAAAAGAGCGGAGGCGTCCGAGGCGACGGCCGTGAAGGCCGCGCCCATCCCGAGCGCGCGGGCCCCCATCGGAATCTGAAGCGCCGGGGCCCCGGTCACGGCTGGTTCTGCTTCTTTCGCGTCGGCCTGCTGTCCGCAGGACAGCAGGCACGCGAACAGAGCCGTTGCCGATATCGTTTTTCTTTTTCTTTCGTTCAAATCATTTCACCACGACCACCTTCTGCCGTTTCGACAACCCCAGCCCTTCCATATGGATAACGTACACGCCGCTGGAGACCAGGCTCCCGAGGGCGTTGCGGCCGTTCCAGTCCAGGCTCCCCCGCCCGGCCGGGGCCGGCCCCTCGTAAAGGGTTCTGACGAACTTCCCCTGCAGGGTGTAGAGCTTGACCGAAATCTCGGCGTTGCGGGGCACTTCGTATTTGATGGTGGTCTTGCCCCCGTCGCGGGGGTTGAAGACGTTATTGTAGGCGGTGAGTTCGGCGAGGGTCGTCGCGAGATTCAGGGGCGGGGAGAGGCCCAGGGAAATCGTGCTGCCCGCCACGGTGTAAGGGTTGTACGCGAAGACCTCCAGAAGAACCGTGCCGACGGCCGGAAAGCGCTTGGCAAATCCCGCGGCGATCCGGGCCGAGCCGGAGACGACCCCGCCGGCGTTGTGCGAGGAGACGAAGGTCAAGAAGGAGGAGGCCCCTCCGTCGGTCCGGGTCAAGGGGAGCACGCCCTGGGAGTGGTCCCTCAATTGGGCATAGGAGAAGAAATATGGCTGGGTCCGGGAGAAGCTCGTCACGCCGACTGCGAAGGTGATCAATTCGTTGTCCACGGTCGCCGAAAAGACTCCCGCCGGAATGGCCGAAATCCGGGGGAGCTCGGCGTTGAGGACGTAATGAACGGCCGAATTGACCGCCGATTCCGAACCCCCCAGGGTCGGCCCTCCGCGAACCTTGATGAAATATTGATTGGCCGAGGTGGTGCTGTAATCCAGCGTGACCGTCGACTGGGTGGTGTTGCAGTCGAAATTCTCGCAGGCGAAGCCCTCAATGGTGTTGAAAGCGTCCAGAACGGGTATCGCCTGGGCGATGAGTTGATGGTGCCGGTTATAAAGATCCAGGCCGTAGGCCTTGAATTCCGATCCGGAGGGGGGCAGGAGCAGGGAGAGGCGGATGTTTCCGGGACCCGCGGAGAATGTGTAGAAGTCGATGTCCCCTCCGGGGAAGAGCGTGGCGCTCACCGGACCCAGGGTGCTGATGTCCACGGCGCTCATGAAGCCGTCGTTGCGTTCCCAGCCGTCTCCTTTATGGGACGGAAGTCCGTTGGTGGCGAAGGCCGCGGCGATCAGGGCCTGGGCGGAATTGGGCCCCGGGCAGGCGGCCACCCTGCCCTCCGCGTCGACCCGGGAGATGGCCTCGAAATATTCCGTGAAGCTTTCCGGGAAGAAGAGCAGGGTCTCGAAAACCAGGCCGTCGGCGCAGGCGCGGGCCTGGGACAAACTGCCGGGGATCAGGTCCGAAATTATTTTCTTGCGCATGTTCCAGAGCGCCTGCCCCAGGTAGATGCTGTCGTCGTGGATTTCCCCGGACCAGGTGGAGGCCGACAGAGCCCGGCAGGAGGTTTTGGTGGGGCAGTCGAGCTCGCGCAGGGGCGGGGCGAAAGGATCTATGGAGCGGGTGAAGAATTGGCCGATGGCGCTGTGGTTGAGCGAGCTGGCGGCGAAATAGTCGGCATTGGCCTCCGAGATCGCCCCGGCCTGGCCCACGTTTTGGATCGGGAATATTCGTTCGGTCAGGAAATGGACGTACTCGTGCCGGGGGACGGTCGCGTCCTCGGACAGGGCGTCGGAGGGGGCGTTGCCGTTGATGTCTCCGAAATAGATGGTGTCCTCGCTGGGCAGATAGAACGCCCCGACGTGGTGGGGGCCGACGTTGGCGACGACGTTGACGGGACTGTTGATGAACGAGGAGCTGGAGCGGTTGACGCCGCCCATGAAGTAGTCGTGCATCGCGTTGATGTGATAGAAGAGGTTCATCTCCCCGCCCAGGCTTCCGTGCGCGTGGGCGGTGCTCCAGAACACGCTCGAGCCGGCGACGTTCCATTCGGTGGGGGCGCTCAGGACCAGGTAGCTGGAGACCGCGATGTCGAAGCCCTCGTTGGCCCCCTCGGCGTTGGATTTCAGGCGGATCTTCATGATCTTGCCGTTGACCGCGGAGCCCCCGAAGGAGCCCCGGTCCCCCAGGAAGGTTCCCGCGACGTTTCCCGAGGAGTCGATAATGGCGACCCAATCGTCGTCCGTGAAATCCCCGGCGCCGTCGATGATGCTCCAGGTCCCGACCTTGAAATTCGAGAAGACGGGCATGACCTTGACCGCGTTGGGGGCCGCCGCCGAGATATTGATGGTCGTGGTCAGGGTCGTGTTGTTCGCATAGGGATGCGGGGAGGACACGGGGGTGGCGACCGTCTGCCAGGTCCCGTTGCCGTTGTCGTAGTGAGCGCTGGGTCCCCGCCAATTCGAGACGTTGACGAACGGCCCCTGGAGCGAGGCGGAAATCTTCCCGATGACGCCGCTGCAGAAAAAGCCCGCGGCGTCGGTGGTGGCGATCTCCTGCCCGCCGGCCACCGAAACGTATTGGTGCCTCAAGAGCTTGGCTGTGCGCGTGGTGGAGGACGGGTCGATTTCCGAGATCATGGCCTGGACGGTCCCCGAGGTCAGGCAGGGGGCCTGGCTGCGCGCGTCATCATAACGGAGGAGGACCTGTCCGGTGTGGGCGTCGATGTAATAGCGCCAATGCTTGAAGCCGTGGCGGGCGATGAAGCGCCACGCCAAATGGGCGCGCCCTGTCAGTTCGCTGGGAAAAACCACCAGTTCCCCGGGGCGGGGGCCGATGGGTCCGAGTTCCGCCCGGACGGCCTCGAAGGCTTGGGCCGGGGACAGGCTGGGATTGATGTCCAAGGCCAAGTCCGGATCGAAGCCGGAGTTGGCCCCGATGACCCGCCCGTCGTCGGAAAGGTGGACCTTGACCCGGGAGAATTCCACCGGAAGGCCCCGGTAAGTCTGACGGTAAAGCACGTGCGATAGACCCTGTCCCCGGATTTCCTTTTCGAGGACCAGGTTCGACGGATCGACCTGGAGCAGTTCCCGCGACTGGTCAAGGAAAGCGGCCGCCGCCGCCGCCGGGGCGGCGCGCCGGGCCGGAGCCTGGCCGCCGACCAGCGCCGCCGGGGCGCCGGTGCGGGGATCGTAACGAATTCTCCAACGCGGATCGTTTCCGGAGCGGAACCGCTCAAAAGCGGCGGCGGCGCGCATCGAAGGGGGGCGCCTCTGCCGCCGCTCAAGGACGTTGAGCCCGAAGCGCCGGGCGTCGTTGGCGCTCAGCTTCCCGGGACGGATCGCCTCGGAGCGGTTTGCGCGCAAAAACAGCCCCCCGCCGACCGCCAGGGCGAGGGCCAGCGGGATGATTTTTTTCATTGCCCCGCCCCGGGCTTCTGGAGCCTGGTCACCAGGTAGGCCGCGGCTTTGAGCCGGACCCTGGGTTCGAAATCGCCGGAAAAGGCTTTCTGCAGAAGGATCGTCGCCGGGTCGCCGCGCACGGATTTCAGGGCGTCCACCGCCCGAAGTTGGAGGTCCGAGTCCCCCTGGTCGAAAACCTTTTCCAACGGGCCGAGGTCGTTGGTTTCCCCCCGACGGGCGAGGCTGGCCGCGGCTTCCATCGCCAACCCCTGGTGTGGCTTGGTCTCCAGGAAGGCTTTCAAGGCCCGCGAGGCCTGGGAGCCCGGAATGCGGGCCAACGATTGGATCGCCATGGAACGCACGGTCAGATTTTCATCGCGCAGGCCCCGGGCCAAAAGGTCGGCCATTCGGGAATCGGGGACGTTGCCCAGCGCGCGCATCGCCTCGGCCCTGACCGCCGGGAAATCGTCCCGGCTGGCGTCCTCGAGCTCGGCCGACCCCAAGGCCGTGCCCGTTTGCCAAAGGGCCTTGGCCGCCGCCGCTCGGACCTTGTCATCCGGGCTCTTGAGGGCCTCGATGAAGCCATCGGCGAATTCCTCGAAGCCTAGCTTGACGAGGGCGATGGCCGTGGCGTCCCGGACCGGACCGGAGGGGTCGTTGAGCGCGGTCTCGAAAAGGCCCACCGTTTTGACTCCGCCGACCTCGGCCAGGCGGGCGATGGCGGCCGTGCGGACCTTATCGCGTCCGATCGCCCGGAGCTCTTCCTCGGGGGTCGGGGGCTTGGGAGCGGCCTCCGTTTTTGAGCCCTTGGCGGGGGTGGTCGACCGCACCACAAGTTCCTCGAGCAATTTCAAACCTTTGGAGTCCACCAGCCGGTGCATGCTGTAGGCCGCTTCCACCCGGACGGCGGGGCTGGGGTCCTTGAGCGAACGGCGCAGCACGGCCAGGGCGGCGGGGTTGCCGATCTCCCCCCACGCCGCGGCGATTTCCAATCGGATTTGCGGGTCCTTGTTTTTGGCGTTGGCGGCCAGATAAGCCAGGGCTTTGGCGCCCAGGCCGCTGAAGTCCGGCGGGGGCGGGGCGGGCCTAGGAGTTGTTTCCTCGGCGGTCTCGGCCGATACGGGCAAAGACGCAAGGAGAGGGGCCCAGGCCAGGAAAAGGGACAACCCGATCATCCCTGCTATAGTAATAGAGCCGATTTACGGAAATGTTACATGAAAACAAGGGTTGGGCCCGCCAGGAATCGAACCTGGATCCCGTGGTTCGAAGCCACGTACTCTAT
>CAYHPY010000112.1:0-11576 GCA_964358485.1 uncultured Elusimicrobia bacterium | reverse complement strand
GCCAAGGAGGCCGGCATCTCCTACATCGGCCTGGACGGCGACATCGGCTGCATGGTCAACGGGGCGGGCCTGGCCATGGGCACCATGGACACCATCAAGCTGGCCGGGGGAAGCCCCGCCAACTTCCTGGACGTGGGCGGCGGGGCCGACGAGGCCCGCGTCACCAAGGCCTTCCAGATTCTGCTCAAGGACAAGCGCGTGCGCGCCATCCTGGTCAACATCTTCGGGGGAATCGTGCGGTGCGACATGATCGCCGCCGGCATCCTCGGCGCCCTCAAGAAGGTCAAGCTCAAGATTCCCCTGGTCGTCCGGCTGGAAGGAACCAACGTGGAGAAGGGGCGCGAGCTCTTGTCGGGCTCCGGCGTCAGCGTGATCCAGGCCGCGGGACTTTGGGAAGCGGCCCAGAAAGCCGTTCAAGCCGCCAAGGCTTCGACCGCCGCCCCGGCCGCCAACGCAAAACCAAATGGCGGCCGCGGCGGCTCCCCTTCCGGGTCGACCGCCGGGAGCGTCAAGTCATGAGCATTCTTCTCAATCGGGACTCGCGCCTCGTGGTGCAGGGCCTCACCGGCTCGGCCGGGAGCTTCCACGCCAAGCAGTGCATCGAATACGGCTCCAAGATCGTGGCCGGAGTGACCCCGGGCCGGGGGGGGACCACCCACCTCGACCGGCCGGTCTTCGATACGGTCGAGGCCGCCGTCCGGGAAACCGGGGCGGACGCCTCTTTGATCTTCGTGCCCGCCCCGGGAGCCGCCGACGCGATCCTGGAGGCCGCGGCCGCCGGGATCGACACCGTGATCTGCATCACCGAGGGCATTCCCGTGCTGGACATGGCCCGCGTGATGAAGGGCCGCCGCCCCAAGCGCCTGATCGGGCCCAATTGCCCCGGCGTCATCACGCCCGGCCAGTGCAAGGCCGGCATCATGCCCGGCTACATCCACAAGCCCGGCAAAATCGGGGTCGTTTCCCGCTCCGGGACCTTGACCTACGAGGCGGTCCATCAGCTCACCCGGGAAGGCCTGGGCCAGTCCACCGTGGTCGGCATCGGCGGAGACCCCATCGCGGGGAGCAATTTCACGGACATCCTGACGGCCTTCCAGGCCGACCCGCAAACCGAGGCCGTGGTCATGATCGGCGAGATCGGCGGCTCGGCCGAGGAAGACGCCGCGCGCTACTTCCGGGAGAAGATGAACAAGCCGGTGTTCGGCTTCATCGCGGGGCGCACCGCCCCTCCCGGACGACGGATGGGCCACGCCGGGGCCATCATCGAGGGGGGCGCCGGGACGCACGCCTCCAAGGTCAAAGCCATGAAGGAAGCCGGAATCCAAATGGTGGAGAACTTGAGCGAGATCGGCCCGACGGTGGCGCGCGCCCTGAAGAAAGTCGCCGCCTAGGCTACTTCTTCGTCTCAGGCGGAGGCGGGGCCGCGCCCTGCATCATCTTGCTCATGTCGGGCATGCCGCCTGGGCCCATCATTTTGCTCATGTCGGGCATCCCGGCCCCGCCGGCGCCCCCGGCTCCCATCATCTTGCTCATGTCCGGCATCCCGCCCGGGGGCATTCCCGGCATGCCGCCACCCGCCCCCGCGGCGCCCATCATCGCGTTCATGTCCATGCCCGGAGGCATTCCCGGGGGGGCTCCTCCGGCTTGTCCGGCCGCCCCGCCCTTGGCGTTCGAGCCGGACTGGCTGGCCCATTGCGCGGGCTTGAGCTTGGAACCGCCCGAGCCGAGTTTGGGGGGAGTCCAGGCCTTGTTTCCGGCGGCGGTCTTGGCCGCCGCCTTCTGAGCCGGCGGCTGGAGAGTGGTTTCGGCGGCCGGTTCCTGGGCTGGCGCCGGTTCCGGCGGGGGGGGAGTCGTGGCGGCTCCCGCCACGCCGGCGTTCGCCTGCGGGTTGGCCTGCTCCTGGGCTTTGTAGTCGTCGGCGCCCTTGATGAAACCGAGGGAACTGCCTCCCGGGGAAACGGCCCCCGCGCCGTCCTGGGCCACCGAGATGGCTTCGTTGCGGACTTCCGGAGTGGCCGAGGCGGTCGTCGGCATCGTCGGCCCCTCGCCGGAGCCCACGCGCCGTTGGAAGACGTTCATCGCGTCGGCGCCGGGATCTTTTCCGGCGGTGGGGTCTTTCATCTTGAGGTAGGCCAGGCCGGCCAAAGGCAGGAGCAGTCCCAAGCCGCCCGCGATGAGCAGCATCATGGTCTTGCGCTTGCGGGCCTCTTCTTCTTCTTCCGTGGCCATGGGTCCTTCTAAGTGTAACACGGGGGGAAGCGGATTTCAAGGGCTTGGCGGGAAAATCCGGGCCCCGAAAAAATGTTTCCGGCTGTGACCAAAGTCACGGGTGGTTTTCAGTAAGCTGGGAGTGGGGTGCATTAATGTGGGGTGGTCAACTCTTGGGGGCCAAATCATCGATGGCGGTAAAATATTTTAGGCTGCAATTTTATGCATAATTTGCCAGCTGGCAAAATAATTGTCGAATGATGTTTGGAGATGCTGGCAATCACGTTGCGTAACTGGGGTATGATAAAACTCAGGTGGGGAGGAGTTGCCGGTTTAATCAAATCTCTTAAGTTTTGATGATGCGGGTCTTGACGGGTAAGGGGCCTGGGGCTACACTAGTATCGAGGTTGGGGGCTACAGCATGGGGCTGTGCGTGTGTAGGCAGGTCTGAATGTCAAGTGGCTCTTGTTAGATTTTAACATGTTCTCTGATATGTTATAATCACGCCTTGACAAGGCGAAGAGTGCTGAAGTAGAATCGCCCGTCCATTGATGGCTCAAACTGTCTTCTGACTTGCCGAGGCGGCAGACAGTAATTCGTAGCGATGATTGTAGTCGGTCAGGGACCAAAACATGGCCTTAAATTTCAAGAAGTTGACGGCTGCGATTCACTATATTTGTGAAAAAGCCGACAAGGATAAATTGCCGGTTGATGGTATTAAGCTCAACAAGGTTCTATGGTACTCTGATGCCCATGCTTATTTGGCGCGCAAGGGAGCTTCTATTACTGGCGAAACCTATATTCGCAAGCAACACGGACCAGTAGCAAAGCACAACACCGTTGCCATCAAGGCTCTGCGTTCAGAGGGAAAGGTCCTTCCGGGAAAGAAGCATGTAGATGGGAAATGGGTAAAGTGCCTTGATTCGGTTGGGGCTGCGGATAAGAGCCTTTTCCAGGGCGAGGAATTGCAAATTATCGACACCGTTATCAAGAAAGTGTGCGATCAGGAAACGTACGCCATGAGCGAAAAGACTCACGGGGAAATATGGAAGATCGCCAAGAATGGGGAAGAAATCCCCCTCCGGACTATTTTTGTCGAGAATCTTGGGGAAATCAGCCCGGAACACATTAAGATCGCCCTCGCTGGCGAGTGGTAAACCGCCCTGCCTCCTTCGCTGTTGACAGTTTCTCAAACGGATCAGGTCTCGCGCGCCGTCGATAATGCGGTTTCAGTTTACCCATTTGCGGAGGAAGCTTTTGAGGCTGCGAAGTGGCGCATTTCTAGAGACCAAAGCATCGGAGCGCCCCTTACAGGAACAAATCCCCCGGCGTTCGTAATCCGTGTTCGATCAAACTCGTTGGCGCAATCTCCAGAGATTTTGATTCGTTTCTACCGTAAGAAAGAAAAGACCTGCGATGTAACCATCGACTGGATCAAGTTTGATCCATATAATGCCAACGCAGCAACCTCCTCTCCTGGTCAATACGTAATCAGTTAGGGCGCGAGTTCGGGGAAATTTTGGACGCTTGCTGGCTCTTCGAGTGGCATTTTCCGAATTTAAAAGTAGTCCGCTACTGCAGGCAAAAATGGGGGAAAATCTAGGCCTTGACAAGTCCAGGAATCCGGCTATACTCCTGAGGTAGTATCCTGTTCGGGTGGTGCGCCGTATATTGGATGCGCGGGGGCGCGTCCGAGGCCGCGGCGCGGTAAACCTCACGGACGGGCGATAACGGCAAACCCGCCGCAAGGCGGGGGCGCAAAGCCCAGACTCCCCGCGGGGGAGGGTCAGGCTACCGAATAAAAAATGGCCCGAGACATTGCCCGGGGTTCGACCCCGAGGATCGTTGCGTCGCCTGCGGCGGCTTTCACCGTCGCGGCGGCTTTCTTTTTCCTCGGCCTGGCCCCCAACGCCGAATCCGCCGGCAGCGGCGGGCAGCCCGGGGCCTTCATGTACTACGGAGTCGGCGGCCGCGCCCTGGCGATGGGCGGGGCCTACTACGGGGTTTCCGACGACGCCTCCGCCGCCTACTGGAATCCCTCCGGCCTGTCCTTGCTTCAGCGCAAGGAGGTCACCGTGATGCAGGCCACCTTGCCCTCCACGGCCAAGTACACCTACTTCACCTACGCGCATCCGACCAAAAAGGGCTCCACCTTCGCCATCAGCATGACCCAGTTCGGGGCCTCGGGCTTCGAGAAGGTCGACGTCATCTACGACGCCAACAACGAGCCCAAGACAATCACCTCCGGAGGGTCGTTCGACGACAAGCAGCAGTCCATGGCCTTCTCCTGGGGCAAGAGCGTGACGGAAACTCTCGGCTTCGGGCTGACGATCAAGCAGGTGACCCGGGCCCTGGCCGGAAAGTCCGACAGCTCCCGCTCCATGGACGTCGGGATCATGAAGGCCGTGGGCCCGTACTACCGGGTGGGCCTCGGCCTGCAGAACGTGTTCTCCATGCGGACCGGCGAGACCGACGACCGGCTGCCGGTCGTCTTCATGGTCGGCAACTCGTTCCGGTTCTTCAAGGACCGCCTGACTTTGGCCCTGGACGGCAACAAGCCGATGACCGGCAACATGGAGGCCCGGTTCGGCGGAGAGTACTGGGTCTCCCGGTGGTTCGCCTTCCGATTCGGGCTCATGGGCATCCCGGACGTCCAGGAGACGGATTTCGGGTTCGGCATCAAGTTCAAGAGCTTCAATCTCGACGTCGCGCAGGGCATCCACGACCTGGGGGCCGCCGCCAGCACCCGCTTTTCCTTGACCTTCCGCTTCGGCCAATCCAAGGACGACCGGGCCAGCGCCCAGATCCGGGACCTGCGCCGCGGGGGCATGGATGCCTTCAACGAGGGGAACTTCCCCCTGGCCGCCCAACGGCTCAACCAGGCCCTGGACGCGGCTCCCGGGGACAAGCAGATCCAGGCCATGCTGGCCCGCCTGATGACCGTGACCTCCTTCGTGCCCCAGGCCACCGGCGGCGAGGAGATCCAGACCAGCCTGCGCAAGGGCGTGATCGACTACGTCGAAGGCCGGGACCTGCGCGGCGCGGTCAATTCCCTGCGCTACGCCTTCAACAAGAACGTCAAGGACGAGAAGGTCTTGAACCTGCTGAACCTGGTCGAAAAGGAGGCCGGCGTGCCCGAGATCACCCGCCGCGTCGAGGGGCCCGAGCAGTTCACCTGGGTGGACCAGAAGATCTTCGACGCCCGGCAGTCGGTTTACGACGGCAAGTACGACCAGGCGGTGCGCCGGTCCCAGGACGTCTTGGACCTGGAGCCCAACAACGTGACCGCCCTGGAGATCATGGGCAGCGCGTTCTACATGATGGAGCAGAAGGACAAGGCGCAGGCGGTTTGGCGGC
Source organism: uncultured Elusimicrobia bacterium (assembly GCA_964358485.1). Taxonomy (GTDB): domain Bacteria; phylum Elusimicrobiota; class Elusimicrobia; order UBA1565; family UBA9628; genus CAYHPY01. Next base: position 6,011 of record CAYHPY010000112.1, on the reverse strand, counting down.
GGGTGATCGAGCTTGATCCCAACAACTCGGCGGTCAAGGAATTCCTCCAGAGGGTCAAGTAGGCTCCCGGCCCCCTCGGGGCCGGCCCCCTCCCCGGCCGGTAATATTTCCATAACACTTTCCACCTAAACTTGGATGCGGATCGAACCTATTAAGATGCCTCCTCTCAAGGCGGTGAACCGGCGGGGACCCGGCGCTTCGGCGCTCCTCGCGCTTTTGTTGGCCCTGCCGCGCCCGACGGGCGCGGCCATCAGCGTGCCGGACACCAGCCTCCTCCAGGACCAGGACCGGATCAAGCGCGATTCCGAGGAGAAAATCCGCAAGGACATCCTGGATCCCATCCTGGGCAAGGACCAGGCCATGGTGTTCGTGGACGTGGAAATGGACGTCAAGATCGAGCGCGAGGAAAAGGTCAAGCAGGGCATGGGCTTGGCCGAGCGGTACAAGGAGAAGCTGGGGGGGGAGCGCTCCGCCGGCGCGCAGACCATGTTCGTCCTGCCCGGCATTCCCAAGCCCAAGACCATCGCCGGAAGCGGCGCGTCCGCGCCGGAAAAACCTGAGTCGGTCCGGGCCCAGCAGTCCCAGCAAAGCATGGGCCTTCAGGAAGAGCGCTATTCGGTCGTCCGGGTTTTCAAGAAGATGACGGTGACCGTCCAGCACAGCCAGGAAGTCCTGAAATCCTCCGAGTCGGTCAAAAACATGCGGGCCCGGATCGTGGAGGCCATGAGCCAGTATCAGCTCAAGGGCGACGACGTGTTCTTCCGCCCGACCCCGTTCATCCGGACGCCCCCCAAGCATTGGAGCGAGGACCTTCGCAATCCCGAGGTCTACATCCCCCTGCTGTTCGCCTCCCTGCTTTTTTTGCTGCTGCTGTTTCTGTTCGGCCCCCTGGCCCGTTTTTTCCGGCAATACGTGGAGGCGATCAAGGAGAAGCCGGCGGCGGAGATAAACGTCGAATCCACCATCGAGCCCCCGGAGGATAAAAAAGGGGAGGAGGAGAACCCCCTGGGCGGGGAAGGGTCCCTGGACATCACCATGCAGCGCAAGGCTCCGGAGCCGCCGCCGGACGAGGATGAATCCATGAAGAAATTCGAACCGTTCGCCTACATCAACGAGGAGAACATCAAGCGCCTCGTCTACATGTTCATGCTCCGGCGCGAGGAGCCCTGGGTGATCGCGGTGGTCGTCAGCTACCTGCGCTCCGATTACGCCCGCCAGGTCTTGACCGCCCTTCCGGTCAACCTCCAGGCCAAGGTGGCCATCGAGGCCCTGACGGTTCGGCAGATCACCCGCGAGCAGGTGACGGCCATCGACGCCGAGGTGAAGGAGTCCGTCGATTTCGTGGTCGGGGGGATGGAGCGCCTGACCGGGATGTTGGACGAGGCCGACAGCTTCACCCGCAACAACATTCTCAATTACCTGAAGACCGAAAAGCCTTCCATATATGAAAAGGTCCGCAAGTTCATCCTGGTCTTTGAGGACGTCGTTAATTTCCCGGACCGGGAGATGCAGATCATCGTGCGGGAGCTCAAAACCGAGAACATGGCCCGCGCCCTGCAGAACGCCTCCCCGGACATCGTCAACAAGTTCTTTTCCAACATGTCCACCGGCGCCGCCTCCCTTCTTAAGGAGTCCATGGAATACACCAAGGGTCTGACGCCCCAGCAGATCGACGAGGAACGGGCTAAGATCATGGATCAGGTCAAGCTCATGGAGAAGGAAGGCAAGGTGACCGTCCGCCAAAAGCCCGAGGAGGGCATCGATATGGACACCATGCAGGAGGAGGTTTCCTCGTCCCAGTCCCGGCGCCGGCAGTTCTCCGGCGGGGGCCGTGGAGCCGAGGGCGAGTCTAGTCCTCCGGCGGCGGCCGCTCCCGCCGCCGATCCCGCTCAAGCGCAGGCGTACCTGGACGCGGGGGTGGCGGCCCACGACGGCGGGCAGATGGCCGAATGCGTTCAATATTTGGAATACGCCTTGTCCCAGGATCCGGGCCTCTGGCAGGCCCATCAGTATCTGGGAAGCGCGCTGTATCAGTTGGGAAGAACGGCCGAGGCCTTGGCGCACTACGAGAAACTGCTGGAGATCAATCCCGATCCCCAGATTCGCGAGTGGGTCGAGAGCTTTAAAGCGCAGGTAGGGGGATAAGATGGCTGATGATAAACCGGACCCGAGGAACCCGCCGCCCTTGCCCCCGCGCAAGGACGAAGGCTCCAGGCCTCCGTTGCCTCCGCAGCTTCCCAAGCCCGGCGGGGCGCCGTTCCCGCCCCTTGCGGCCGGAGGGCCGCCCCGTCCCGCTTTGCCGCCCAGGCCCGGGGCCGGAGGGCCGCCCATGCCGCCCAAGCCTCCCATGATGGGCAAACCCGGACTGCCGCTGGGGGGCAGCCCCCCCGTTCCCCCGACGGCGTCCACCATGCCGGCCCCCGTTCCCCCGGCGCCTCCCCGGGCGGTCGACAAGATTCAGGATCCGTCCGCCGTGAAGGAGGAATACGAGCGCAAGCTCGGCGAGCTGGAAAAGCGCCTCATGGAGGAGCGCGAAAAAGTTTTGCTGGCCAATCTCAAGCGGGAGGAGGAGGCGTCGACCTCGGCGCGGGTGGAGGTCTCCCTTAAGGAGCTTCAGGACAAGCTCCGCCGCGATCGCCGCGAATCCGAACAGGAGGAATCCCGGCTGAAGCTGGAGGCAAAAATCGCCGAGGCCGAATCCCGCCTGGTCCAGGAACGCGAGACCTGGGTGGCGACGCTCAAGAGCCAGATGGCGTCTCGGGAAACCGAGGACAAGCAGATCGAGTCCCATTTCGCCGTTCGTCTGCAGGAGCTGGAGCGGCGGTGGCTCGAGGAAAAGGCCCAGTGGCAGAAGCTTTCCATGTCCAAGGACGAGGAGCTTCGGACCCTGCGGACCTTGGCCGAGAAGCTCCGGGGCGTGGACGGGGAACTTCAGCGCGTGGTCGGCGAGAAGCGGAGCCTGGAAGGGAGGGTCTCGGAGCTGACCGCCGAGCGCAGCGACAACCTCGTGAAGGTCCAGACGGCCCAAGAGCGCGAGAAGGAGGCCATCCAGCTTCGGGCGGACCTGTCCATCGCCCGGAGGGAACACTCGATTCTCCAGGAGCGCCTCGACCGGGACCTGCAGTCCCTGCGCCTTTCGAATAAGGACCGCGAGGACCGGCTCATGTCGGATTACGAGCGCCTCCAACGGGATTTCGGCTCCTTGAGCGGGCGCCTGCAGGGCGAGCACGAATCTGAGCTCAAGCGGGTGAAGTCGGAGTTGGAGTCCGAGCTTCATCGCCACAAGGAAACGGCCGGACAGGCCGTGTCCGAGGTTCAGCGCCTGCGCGGGGTGTGCGGGGCTTTAGAGCGCCAAGCCGCCGCCGCCCGCACCCAGGCCGCCCAGCTGTCCCGGGCCCAAGCCGAGTGGGAGCGGACCCAGGAACGCTTCAAGGCGGAGTTCATGGTGGTCCAGCGCAAATGGGCCGAACGGGAGAAAGAGATCAAGCACGAGGCCGGCGAGGCCGCCCGCCGGGCCTCCGAAACCGAGTTCGCCGCCCTCCGCCTGAAATTGGAGCGGGAGGCCTCCGAACGGGAAGCCCACTCCCAGGAGAAGGTCCGCAGCGCCCTGGAGATTTCCCGCCTGGAAAGGGAAAAGGCCGTGGCCGAGGCCAATGCCCGGATGGAGGAGTCCCAGGCCGCCCGGCGCCGCGAGGCCGAGGAGGCCGCCGCGACCCTCTCCCGGCAGGAGGAGGCCTTCAGGAGCCTCAAGGAAGAGCGGGCCCGGTTGGACGCGTCCCTCAAGCAGGCCCAGGAGGAAGTGGGTGCCCTGAAGTCCGCTTCCGCGGAGGCCAAGGCCCTCATGGAGGCGGAACTCGCCCAACTGCGGGAGCGCCGAGCCAAGGACGAAAAGCTTCGAGCCGAGTTGACCCAGGAGAAATCCGGGGTGGACCGCCTGGCCATGGCGCAGGCCGCCGAGATCAAGAACCTCCAGGATTCCTTCTTCGCGCTCCGCGGCCAGCTGGCCAAGGACGCGCAGATGGCCCTGACCTATATGGACGAGAAGGACCGTCTGGAGAAAAAGGTCGCGGAGCTCGAAGTCCGCTTGAAATTCCAGGGCGGCTCGGACGGCCTGAAATGATCGAAGTTCACCGGCTCAACGGCCACCCCTTCACCATCAACGCGGAGCTCATCGAGTTCCTGGAGGGGGACAAGGAAACGGTGATTTCCCTGGCCACGGGCAACCGTTTCGTGGTTCGCGAATCCGTCGCCGACATCACCCGCCTGGTCATGGAATACCGCAAGAAGCTTCTGGCGGAGGCCAAGGTCGTCAATCCGATCCAGGGCTTCGAGAGGAAGCAGACTTGATTTTATCCGGCATTCCGCTACACTATCGCGTCGGCGGGGATTTTCGGCGATTCCCGGCCAAGGAGAACATTGGATGGATATAGCGACCGTAATGGGGATCATCGTGTTCTTTTCCATGACGATCGTCACGATCTATCATTCCGAGGGCGTCGCCGGCTTCAAGCCCTTCATGAACATGGAGGCTTTCCTCATCGTGATGGGGGGAACCTTCTGCGCCACGCTTGTTAATTACCCCTTGAGCCAGGTCGTCGGCTTGGGGAAGATCCTCAAGAAAGTCATGCTTTCGGGAAACGAGGACACCACCGACATCGTGGGGACTTTCGTGGCGTTTTCCCAAAAGGCGAAAAAGGAGGGTTTCCTGGCCCTGCAAGGGGATGTCAAGAACATCCAGAACGATTTTCTTCGACGGGGAATCCAATTGGTCGTCGACGGCGCCGATCATGAGTTCATCCGGAATATGTTGGAGACCGAGATCGGCTTCATCCGGGAGCGGCACAAAGTCGGCCAGGAGATCTTCTCGGCGATGGGCACCTACGCCCCGGCCTTCGGGATCATCGGCACCGTGCTTGGCATGATCATGATGCTTTCCAGCATCGACGATGTTTCCGCCGTGCCCCGGCGCATGGCCCTGGCCCTGGCGGCCGCCTTTTTCGGCCTGTGCTCGGGCTACCTGGTCTTTCTGCCCATGGGCGGCAAGCTCCGGCGCCGCTCCGAGGAGGAGCTTCTGGTCAAGGAGATCATCATCCGCGGAGTTCACCTGCTTCAGACCGGAGCCACCCCGAGCGTCGTGGAGGCCAACCTGAAGGCCTACCTCGAGCCTTCCAAGCGGCTCGGGGTCAAGGGAACCGCGGCCTGAGGCTTTCATGCCCCTAAGAGCCCCCCGGGGTTTCATCGACGAAACCGATCCCAAGGTCTGCCAGGTCGGCCATCCCGCCCCGCCTTGGGTGACGGCCTACGCCGATCTCATGACCGAGTTGGTTTGCTTTTTCGTCATCCTGTACGCCCTGAGCGCCTCTCTCAACAAAGACGTTCAGGGCGCGGCCAAGGAAGCGGACCAGATGGTTGAAAAGGGAGATATAAAGGCTGAGGTCAAGGTCGACAAGGAGGGGCTCAAGATCAGCCTGATGGAGCAGGGGGAGGTGGCCTTTTTCCGCTCCGGTTCGGCCGACACCACGCCGGGGATGGAGGCGACGATGGCCAAGCTCGCCCCGGTGTTGAAAAAACTCACCAAGGATCACGACATCATCGTGGAGGGCCACAGCGACAACCAGCGGATTTCCAACGATTATTTCGATTCCAATTGGGAACTTTCCACCGCCCGGGCCACCTCCGTCGTCCGCCTGCTCATCGACAAGCATCAATTTCCTCCCGACCACATGGGGGCCATCGGCTACGGGGAATTCCGGCCCATCGTCAAGAACGACACTCCCGAGAACCGCTCCAAGAACCGGCGGGTCGTCTTTTTTGTGAAAAGTTCTCCGCCTTCCGGTAAGAAAGAGGGGGAAAAGGGGGAAAAGAAGAAGGCGGCGCCCGGCAAGGAGGCGGCGCCGCCCCCGCCGGCCGAAGCCGCGCCCGCGGGGCAGCCCCCCCCCCAACCGCCGGCGCCCCCGCCCCCCCCCCCGCCGCCCCAGCCGCCGCCGGAGCCCCACGCCCAGCCCGGGAAA
>CAYHPY010000111.1:0-11774 GCA_964358485.1 uncultured Elusimicrobia bacterium | reverse complement strand
GTCCAATTCGGCGGCCAGACCCCCCTGAACCTCACCCTCCCCTTGGCCAAGGCCGGGATCAAGATCCTCGGGACCCAGCCCGCCTCCATCAACGCCGCCGAGGACCGGAAAGTCTTCGGGGCCCTGCTCAAGCGCCTGCAGATCCCGGTCCCCCCCAACGGGATCGCCTCCAGCGTGGCGGAGGCCGCCCGGATCGCGCGCAAGATCGGCTACCCGGTCATGGTCCGCCCGAGCTACGTTCTGGGCGGACGCGCCATGGAAATCGTCTACGACGAGGAAACCCTGAAGGCGTATGTCGAGCGGGCGGTCAAATCCAAGGCCCACCCCTCCCTGCTCATCGACCGATTCCTGGCCGACGCCACCGAAGTGGACGTGGACGCCATCTGCGACGGCAAGGACGTCTTCATCACCGGGATCATGGAGCACATCGAGGAAGCCGGAATCCATTCCGGGGATTCGGCCTGCACCCTCCCCCCCCACTCCCTGTCGGCGGCGGTCCTGGAGCGCCTCAAGGCCCACACCCGCCGCATGGCCGTGGCCCTCAAGGTCAAGGGCCTGGTCAACATCCAATTCGCGGTCAAGGACGGGGTCGTCTTCGTCCTGGAAGCCAACCCCCGGGCGTCCCGGACCGTGCCCTTCGTGAGCAAGGCCACCGGAGTGCCCGTCGCCCGCATGGCGACCTCGGTCATGATGGGCAAGAGCCTGCGCTCGATGATGTCTTCCAAGGCGCTGGCGGCCTCGCCCGTGGACCCGCCCTACACCGCCACCAAGGAAGCCGTGTTTCCGTTCATAAAATTCCCCGGCGTGGACCCGAAACTCGGCCCGGAGATGAAATCCACCGGGGAAGTCATGGGCATCGACGCGGATTTTCCCCGCTCCTTCGCCAAGAGCCAGCTGGCCGCCGGGATGATCCTGCCCAACTCAGGCTCGGTTTTCATCAGCGTCCGGGACGAGGACAAGCCGGAAATCCTCCAGATGGCGCGCGCCCTCAAGCAGATGGGATTTACCTTGGTGGCCACCCGCAGCACCCACGATTTCCTGGCGCGCCACGGCCTGGAAGCCGACCGCGTGGCCAAGATCGGCGAGGGAAAGCCGGACGTCACCGACCTGCTCAAGCAGAAGACCCTGAGCCTGATCATCAACACCCCCTCGGGCAAACGCGCCAAGGCCGACGGCTTCGCCATCCGCCGCACGGCCCTGGAGCTCAACATCCCCTGCATCACCAACATCCACAGCGGCATGGCCGCCGTCCACGCCATCGCCGTCATGCGCGAAGCCAGCCTCACGGTCAAGCCCCTCCAGGAATACTACCGCCGCCGCCCCAAAACCCTTGGTGCCGGTGGTTGACTTGCTTGACTTAGTTGACTTCCGGATGAAATCCCCTCGTCGGCGCCGGGTCAACAAGTCAAGCAAGTTCAGCAAGTCAACCACCGGCACCGATCGGTTAATTTATTGTAGGATGGGCGCATGACTTGGTGGGTTTGGCTGCTGGTGGGAATGGGCTTGCTGGCCGGGGAGCTTTTCACCCCGGGCGGCTTTTTCATGATCTTTTTCGCCGCCGCCGCCCTGATCATCGGGGGTTTGTCGGCCGCGGGAGCCGCCGGCCCCCCTTGGGTCCAGTGGGCGCTTTTTTCCGCCCTTTCGATCATCTCGCTTCTCCTTTTCCGCAAACGCCTGGTCCAGCGCTTCCAGCCCAACCCGGCCCTGGCCGACAAGATGGGCGACCTGGCGGGCGGCACGGCGATCCTGACCGAGGACCTGGCCCCCGGCGCGACCGGAAAAGCCGAACACCGCGGCACCACCTGGTCGGTCCGCCACGCGGGCGGAGCCGCCCTCAAGAAGGGACAGCGCTGCAAGATCAAAACCGTCGAGGGCCTGACCCTCATCGTCGAACCCGAACAACAATAGGAGACACGCCATGGGAATCCTGATGGTCTTTTTGATTTTCGCCGTATTCGTGATGATCGTCATCTCTAAAACCGCCATCCTGGTTCCCCAGCAGACCGCCTGCGTGGTGGAGCGCCTGGGGCGCTACACCGGCACTCTGGAGGCGGGCTTTCACATCCTGATCCCCTTCATGGACAGCATCCGCCAGCGGGTTTCCCTCAAGGAACAGGCCTACGACATCCCCGAGCAGGTCTGCATCACCCGGGACAACGTCACGGTGCATGTGGACGGGATCATCTACATGAAGGTGATCAACCCCGAACGCGCCACCTACGGCGTGCAGGACCCGGTGTTCGCCATCACCCAGCTCGCCCAGACGGCCCTGCGCAGCGAGATCGGAAAGATCGACCTGGACAAGACCTTCGAGGAGCGCACCCACGTCAACATCGCGCTCGTGGCCGAGCTCGACAAAGCCTCCGAGCCCTGGGGCATCAAGGTCCTGCGCTACGAGATCAAGAACATCACCCCGCCCCAGGACGTCATCGCGGCCATGGAAAAGCAGATGCGCGCCGAGCGGGAAAAGCGCGCCGTCATTTTGACCTCGGAAGGCGAGCGCGACGCCGCCATCAACTCCGCGGAAGGCCACAAGCAGCAGGTCATCAAGCAGTCGGAAGCCCGCAAACAGCAGTCCATCAACGAGGCCGAGGGCCAAGCCGCCGCCATCCTGGCGGTCGCCACCGCCACAGCCGAAGGCATCAAGAAGGTCGCCAGCGCCATGGAGAGCAAGAGCGGCATGGAAGCCGTCCAGCTCCGGGTGGCCGAGCAGTACATCCAGCAGTTCGGCTCCCTGGCCAAGGCCTCCAACACCTTGATCCTGCCGGCCAACATGGCCGACGTCGCGGGTCTCATCGCCACGGCGATGGCCGTGGTTCAGCGCAAAGACCCGCAGAAGAACTGACGGCGACGGCGGCATGCCCCCGTCGAAACAGCCGCTCGACAAGCCGACCATCCTCTATGGCTTGGCCCTGGCGGGGGCCGGGGCGGCGTTCGTGGTTTGGGCGTTTTCCCGCCCGGTCAGCGGCGGGGATTCCTTGCTGTTCGGGATACTGGGCTTCCTCTATTTGACCGTCGGAGCCTCCGCCTTGGGAATGTCCCTCGAATCGCCCCCGACCGGAGCCGCGCGCTACGCCCTCTTCGGGGGAGTCCTGCTCGCTCCCTTCCTCGGCGCACACTGCGTCTCAGCCAGCACCCTGCACCCGGACAAGGTCTTGGGCGCCTACCTGGCCCTGGCCCTGGCCGAGGCGGGAGCTTTGTTTCCGATCGCCAAGCCTCTTTGGGACGATCTCCTGAAATTCCTGACGCCCGCCCCCGCGGCGGGGCCCCTCCCCGACCTGGACCACCACGCCCCCCTGCCCCAGCTCCCGCCGCGGCCGGACCTTGATGAGAAGCTCGACGGCCCCAAACTTCTGGCGACCGGCTCCTTCAAGGTGGACCGCACCCGGGCCCTCCAGAAACTCCAGCAATTCCAGCTTGTGGATCCCGACGCCTTCCTGCTCCCCTGGATCCGATGCGCGGTCGCTTCCGGCGCCAAGGACCTTCAGTTGCTTGAAATCCCGGGGGGAATCGAAATGCGCTTCGACGGCGCCCCCTTCACTCGGGAAGAGCTGGCGGAGCCCTACGAGGCCATCTTTTCCGCCGAGGGCGAAACAGGGGAGCGCGCCCGACATTTCGCCATGGGACTTCTGGGGGCCCTGAGGACCGGGCCCGCCCAAATCGCGGTCTACGCGGGCCGGGGCCCGGAGGCGCCGAGACTCATCATCAACGATCCGGAGGCCTCCCTCCGAGAGCTCAACTCCCCGCCCGACTGGAGCACCGTCGCGAGGGTGCGCTGGGCCGGACTTACCGCCGGCCGCCGCGCCGCGTCCATCCTATCCAAGGCCCGGGAGGGGTGGGGGCCCGCCGACGCCAACTTGATGATCGAGAAAATCAGGGTCTCGCACCTGCCGGCGGACAACGGCCGGACCATCCGCCGGTTCCTTTGGAAGAATCTGCCGGCCTGCGTCCTGGTCCCTTGGGAGGAAGGCGCCCGGGAGGGGCGGGTCAAGCTCTACAAGCTCGGCGCGCTTGCCGCCGAGCTGCAGATCCCGGACCTTCCCGCCGAGGGGAGGATCGCGGACGATTCCTTTACCCTGAGCCTCTCCCAAGCCGGGGTGGTCCATGACGACCTGGTAAAATCGGCCTTGCAAAGAGTGCGCGAGGAGGCCAAGTCTCTTCCGACCGTTTACGAGGCCTCCGCCCGGGGATTGAGGGCCTCGGATTGGACCGGGATCGCGCTCCTGGCCGCCAGCCTCGGCCTGACCTGGCTTCTTATTTTTTAAACGAAAGGCCCAGATAGGCGACGACCGTCACCCCGGCGAAAATCCCGCCCGCGATCCAAAGGTCCTGGGCCCGGACCGATCCCGGGGAGAAAAAGTAGAGCGCCCACCCGGCCGCGAAGGCCAACACCCCGCAGCCCCCGAGCAGGAGCGCGATGAAGGTCCCGGTCTCGGGCGGGTTGGTGACGCTGAAGGTCGCGGGAGACGGCCCTAGGGACTCCTTCGCCCTGAAAGCGTCCTTGGGCTGGGAAGGGGATTCTTTCGGAGCCGCCTTTTCGGCCGGCCGCGAAGCGGGCGCCGCCGCCAGGGGGCGCGGGTGGTCCACCGCCGAACGCAGGCAGGCGATCTCCTCCGCGTCGAACCAGTTGCCCTCGCAGCCGGGACAGGCCTCGAAGGAAACTTCGGCGGAGGCCACTCTCACCTCGGCCAAGCCCCGGCCGCAGCGCGGGCAAGGCCGGGAGGAGGGCTTGGCCGTTCCATAGGCCGCGGCTAATTCCTCCTGCAACCGGGCGGTATTTTTGACGAACTGGTAGATCTCGGAGCGGTCCAGCCAGGCCCCGTTGCAGGCCCCGCAGACCTCCGCCTCAAGGTCCGCCCGAAGCTTCAAGGGGCGCAATTCGGAGGATGGGCAGGCGGGGCACTTCATGGACGCAATCCTAGCAATTTCGCGACCTTGAAAATCCTAACTCATAGGCCTTTAGGCCCACCCCCTCCTGGGCCCTCGGTCCCATGTTTCCCCGCCCGCTCCCGTCTATAATTAAGGCATGAAGGGTTTGGCCGGACTCCTGGTTCTAAGCCTCGCCGCGGGCCCCGTTTGCGCCGGCGAGATCAAGACCTCCGTGGGCATCCGCGACGACGCCGGCCAGACCCAGGAAGTCGGGGTCAAGGCCGACGAGCTCCGGGACGCGGTCGCCACCCCCATGTACGGCGACGAGGACGTGGCGGCCCTGGCTCACGATTTCTTCGGAAAAATCCCCGGCACCGTGATCAAGGTGGAGAAGAAGTTCCGGGGCTGGGACTTCGAGCCCGCCCCCGAGCAGACCGAGACCTCGGTGGCCCGCCTCGTTGAAACCGCCGACAAGCGCCTGACCTATTACAACAAGACCGTGCCCGCGCCCGAGCTTCTGGAGGCCCAGGGCTACGCCCGGACCATGAACTCGGCCCGGAAAATGGATTTTGACCGCTCCGGGGAGATGGGCGCCTCCCAGATGGGAGTCTACGAGTATTTCTCCACCAAAATGGCCCTGGGCGTCATCAAGCTCAACACTTTTCTCAAGGCGGTCGCCGCCGAAGCCGGCGACGCCTTCGCCTACGCCACCGTGGCGCACGAGGCCGGCCACACCCGGGACCACCAGCGCGGCAAGCTCAGCCCCAAGGCCGTGATCGACGGGGAAGTGGCCGCGTTCAAAACCCAGTATCAATGGCTTTCCGTGATCGATCCCTACGGCGAGCGCCTGGCCTTCCTGAGGACCAAGCTCATGGCCGAGCAGGAAATCCTTCCCTCGGCCATGCGCGGGCGGGTCCTGGCCTACATGAACCACCTGGCCGACGTGGCCGAGACCGGCGGCGATGAAAAGAAGCTGCGGGAGCTGGTGCTCAAGCTGGGCTATGGGGAGGGCGACCACAACCACTCCCCCGACGACGGCCACGACCACGGCCCCTCCACCCCGACCCGGTCTTGACCGGGCGCGGCTCATCTGTTAATCTAACCTCATGAACCGGTTGTTCGGCTGCCTGCTGAGCGTCATCCTGCTGACCTCGCTTTCCCTGCATCCGGCCGCCCACCACGCCGAGGACAACACGCCCTGCCTGGCCTGTTCCAGCGGGCAAGCCGTCGCGGCCACCCACCCCCCCGCCGTTTCCGCGCCCAAGAACGTCTCGAGTCCGGCTCTCAGGGCCCTTGCCGTCCCGCCGTCGCGCCCTTACCGCCTCCCGACCCAAGCCCGCGCCCCGCCCACTTACGCCCCGGCGTCCTGAGTCCCTCTCCGCCCTTGCCGGGGCGGACCCAAATCAATTCGTTTCCATCTTACAGGAGATTTTTCATGAATTTTTTATTTATTCTTCTTTTCCCGTTCCTCTTTTCCGTTTCTTCATACGCCCAAGCTCCGCCCGACGAAACCAAGTCCCTCCTCCAATCCCTGCAGGAACGCCTCGCCAAGCTCGAGGCCGCGCCCGCCAAGCCCTCCCTGTCGGCCTTCAATCCCGCCATGGGCCTGGCCCTGGACACGGTGTTCCGCAACGATTCCTCCGACAAGGCGCGATTCCAATTTCGCGCCGCGGAACTCAACATCGAGTCCCCCGTCGATCCCTACCTCAAGGGCTGGGCCGTCATCAACGGCAATGAGGGCGGGGTCGAGGTCGAGGAAATGGCCCTCCAAACCACCTCCCTGCCCTGGAACCTGACGGTGACGGGCGGCCGGCTCTTCGCCGACTTCGGACGCCTGTCCCACTTCCACGACGACTCGCTGCCGGTGATCGATCGCCCCCGGACGCTGGACGCCTACATGAACGGGGAGAGCCAGGCCCAGGGAGTGGAGATTTCCTGGCTGGCCCCCACCCCGTTCTACCTCAACGCCACGGCCGGGGTCTTCAATCAGATCGGAGCGGAAAACGAGCGGACCACCAACGATTTCCTTCGATCCCTCGACGCGATGACCTATCTTGGAAGGCTCAACACCTACGCCGAACTCGGCGACCACAGCCTCGAGCTGGGCGGGAGCGTCGCGTGGACCCCGAAGCGCTACGTCACCGACACCTCGGTGGCCGGGACCGACTTCAACGCCGATGGGACCATCGACACCCCCAACGACTCGGCGGGCATCCAGACCGTCAAGAACACCTGGCGCACCCTTTCCGGAATCGACCTAACCTACCGCTGGCAGCCCGCGGGAGGCGGCCTTTATAAGGAGGTCACCTGGGGGACCGAGGTCCTCATGAACAACGAACGGCGCTTCAACGCGACCACCAATCTCCCGACCGGCCGCGTCCGGGCCTGGGGGGGCTATTCCTACATCCAAGTCAAGCTCGGCCGGCGCTGGCGGCCGGGCGCGATGCTGGACATCTCCGAGGACCTCGACCGTTCGCGGTCGGTGACCAAAACCATGACGGGCTTTCTTAGTTTTTACATGACCGAGTACCAGCGCCTGCGCCTCTCCGGGGCCCGGACCACGAACAATACGCCCGGAAGAATGGGGAGCAACGTCGTCGCGCTGCAGTGGACGGGGTTCCTCGGCCACCACGTCCATGGGTTCCGGGATCGGTAAAAAGGAATAACCAATGAAAAGAAAAATTGAGGGAACGGAACTAAAAAAGAAAGTTTTCTTGGCGGCCTTGTTGCTCACGGGATCCATGGCGGCGGCCTCCAAGGTTGAGGCCGCCAAAATTCGAGTCGTAACCACCCTCCCGGAGCTGGGAGACATCGTCCGGACGGTCGCCGGGGACTTGGCCTCGGTCGACGTGTTGGCCCGGGGGACGGAGGACATCCACCAGGTCGTCATGAAGCCCAGCTTCGTGGCCAAGCTCAACAAGGCCGACGCGTTGGTCTACCTTGGGCTCGGGATCGAGCACTCCTTTCTCCCGGGCCTGCTGGCCGCGTCCGCCAACCCCCGGCTCCGGGCGGATTGGACGACGACTTGCCTCGGGGAGGGCTGCGTGGACATCTCGGCAGGCGTGGCCGTGCTCGAGAAGCCCGACACCCTCAGCCGCGCCGAAGGCGAAAAACATCCTCAAGGCAACCCTCACTACAACCTGGACCCCGAGAACGGCGGGCTCATGGCGCGCAACGCCGCGGCGGGGCTTTCTCGAATCGATCCGGCCAACTCGGAACGCTATAAGGCCGGACTCGAGGATTACCTGCGGAAGCACTCGGCGGCGCTGGCGGAACTGCGAAAGAAAGCCGCGGCTCTCAAAGGGCTCAAAGCCGTCTCCTACCACCAGGACACGGTCTACCTTGGCCGCTTCACGGGAATCGAGTTCGTCGCAACCGTGGAGACCAAGCCCGGTATCGCCCCCTCTCCCCGCCACCTGGAGAAACTGGTGGCCGAAATGAAGGAAAAAGAGGTCAAGCTCATCGTGCGGGAGCAGCAGTACGAACCCAAGACCTGCGAGTGGCTGGCCGAAAGAACCGGCGCCAAGGTCGCCGTGATCGGGACGATGGCGGGGGCCCTTCCCGGCACCCGGAGCGTCGCGGACCTGGCCGAGCGCAACGTCGCCGCCCTGCTGGAAGCGGCCGGCAAGTAGGGGGTTCGGCTGGAACTTGGTAAAATAGACCCGCCCCCATGAACGACCGCGCGCCGCTGATCCGATTTTCCGCCGCGGACCTGGGCTATCAGGGCCGCCCGGTCCTGACCGGGGTGGATTTCGCCGTCGAGCGCGGCTCCTTCGTCGGGATCTTCGGGCCCAACGGTTCCGGCAAGACGACCATCCTCAGGACCGTCCTGGGCCTTTTGGCGCCGATCGAGGGGGCGGTGGTCTTTCCCGCCTCCCCGCGGCGGACCCTGCGCCTGGGCTATGTCCCCCAAAAGGAGCGGCTGGATCCGATCTATCCCCTGAGCGCCTACGAGGTCGCCGCGATGGGAACCTACCGGCAGGTGGACCTTTTCAGGGTCTTTCGCAAGACGGACCGCTCCCGCCATATCCGGGAGTGCCTAAAAACCTGCGGGGCCCTCGAGCTGGGCTCCCGGCGGTATTCCGACCTCTCCGGCGGCCAGCGCCAGCGCGTGCTCATCGCCCGCGCCCTGGCGGCGGAGCCCGAACTCCTGGCCCTCGACGAGCCCATGGCGGGCATCGACATCGCCACCCAGCAGGGTTTGCTGGAGTTGCTCCAAGGCCTCAAGGCGTCGGCCGCGCTGACGGTCCTGATGGTCAGCCACCGAATCCAGGTGGAAAAGGATTTATTTACGCATATCACCTGGGTGGACGCCGGCAAGGCGGTCTTCGCGCCCGCGGCCGAACTGCTGGCCCGAGGCCCCATGACCAAGGTCTTCCGGAGCGAGTTGTGAACGAACTCCACGCCATCCTCGCGCCGGACTTCATCCTCCACCACGCCCTCTACGGCAGCGTGGCGGTGGGGTTCGTATGCCCGCTGGTGGGGGTCTACTTCCTCCTGCGCCGCCTGGTCTTCTGGGGCGTGGCCCTGCCCCAGGTCTCGGCGGCCGGGATCGCCTTCGCCTTCATGCTCCAGGGCTTCGGCCTCGCGTTCTTGGCGCACGATCCCGGGCACGAGCGCCACATGGCCATCGCGGCCTCGATCCTGTTCACCGTGCCCGCCATCCTCGCCTTGGCCGCCCTCGAGCGGCGCCCCGGAGGGGCCGCCGAGGGGCGCATCGGCGTCCTCTACGGCCTGGCGGCCGCCGGCGCCATCCTCTTCGTCCATTGGAACCCCGCCGGCGAGACCGAACTCATGGGCCTGCTCAAAGGCGAGATCGTGACCATCTCCGAAACGGACTTCCACGCCATGATCAACGTCCTGCTCATCGTGACCGCCTGCCTGCTCCTCTTCCAAAGGGAGTTCCTGCTGGTCTCCTTCGACCGGGACATGGCGGTGACCTTGGGGCGCAGCGTCCTGCTCTGGGACACCCTGCTGTTTCTGATGATCGGGGTGACGATTTCCCTGGGAGTCATGACGGTCGGCCCTTTGGTCATCTTCGGGCTCCTCCTCGTCCCGCCGATGACGGCGCTCCCGTGGGCCCGCGGGATGCTCTCATTCTCCCTGGCCGCCTCCGCGATCGGCGGCTTAAGCGCCTTCGGCGGGTTCTATGTTTCCTACCGGTACGACCTGCCCCTGGGCCCGGTCATCGTCGCGGCCTCGGGGGTCCTGCTCGCCTTCTCCCTGGCGGGACGCGCCCTGTCCGGCTGGGCGGGGGCCGGGACGCCGCAAGGCCTCTAAATCGGCTTAGTGCTTCCCGGCCCGTTTTTGACGGCGCTCGCCCCGATTCTGCTTGTGCTCCCCGCGCGTCTGGCGGCGCTCGCCTTGCTTTTCCAGCCGCTCGCCGTGCTTCTCCCGCCGCTCCCCGGCCTTCTCCAGATGCTCGGCGCGGTTCTCCACCTTCTCGGCCGCCTTCTCATGACCGGCGGCGCCGAGCTTGTCGGAACGATGCTCCAGCTTTTCGGCGTGGTCCTGGATCTTTTCGCCCTGATTCTCCAGGCGCTCGCCGTGCTTCTCGCGCCGCTCGCCCTGTTTTTCCATCCGCTTGCCGCGCTTTTCGGCGTGCTTGCCGGCTTTGTGGTGTTTTTGGTCGGGTTTTCCGGGGACCGCGGGGCTCTCTCCGGGAACCGCGGGGTGGGTCCCCGAGGGAGTTTCCGCGGGAGGAGCTCCCTGATTGTCGTTGTCGGCCATGGCGGGAACCGCCAAAACCGCGAATAGGACCGCCCAAAGCGCCATCAATCTCATGATTTCCTCCGATTTGCGGGGAATAAACCGCCGTTTGAAGTCTATAATATTACCCCCCCTTGACGCTGACCGATCCGCCTTCCATAATTAAGGGGAATGGACGCCAATCACCGCCTGCGCATGGAAACCATGCGGTTGGTCAACCGCTTCATGACCCCGTTCGCGACGGCCTTGGTCTTGGCCGGGGTTTTTTTCGGCGACCTGGGGACAAACCAATCGGCAATGGCCCTGGCCCTGGCCGGAGTAACAGCGGCCTTCAACGCCTATTCGATCAAATGGGCCGCCAAATCGCCGGAGAAATTCCTGGAGATCCGCAACCTCCGCGTCGTCTTCAATCACACCCTCAATGTCTGGTTGATCTGGCTGCTCCTGCCCCATTGGCCCCCGATCTGGATGCTGTTCCTGTTGACCATGATCGCGGTCGGAACTTACGAGGGCAGGGACGCCGTCATCTCCCACGGAGTGCTCCTGGCGGGCCTCCTGCTTTTGGTCGCCTACCTGCGGGGCGTGGACGGCGCCCGAGCCTGGGCCGCGGTGTCGGCCGAAGGCGCCACCTTGATTTTCGCGGGGCTGTTTTGCAACCGGTTGGTGGCGCAGGCGAGGGCGGGCTGAGCCCCCATGGGGAAGACCGCCATCCTCCTGTCGCTGCTGGGTCTCGGCGGCCTGGGGGCCTGGTGGTGGTCCCATCGGGAGCCCGATGATTTTTCGGAGCTCCAGGCGAAAGCCTTGGCGGAAAAGACCTTGCTGGATTTCACGACCTCGGAAAACATGATGACCTTGGATTTTATATTGAAAGCGGAAGAACCCGCCGCGGACCAACGATTCAAATGGGCCTACCGATTCGACAACGTGAGAACCGAACCCGCCCGGCGGATCCTGATCTCGGTGGGCAAAAAGGGGGATTACTCCGTGGAATTCCAAACTTTCACCCCGGACCCGGCGGAGCTCGCCTTGGCCCAGTATCAGGCGTCTTCTTCCAGCGGATCCCCAACCGAGGCCGCCGCTCCGGTGGAGGGCGCGCCGCCCGCGGGCGAAAGCGCGCCCCCCCCCGGCGAGGGCGCTCCTCCACCGGGAGAACGTTACCCACCCGGGGAGACCCCCACGCCCGCAGCGCCTCCCCC
>CAYHPY010000110.1:0-11788 GCA_964358485.1 uncultured Elusimicrobia bacterium | reverse complement strand
CGCACCAGCCCCGACTTGTCGCGATACGCCCCCGTGAAGCTCCCCCGCACGTGCCCGAACAGCTCCGATTCCAGCAGTGTCTCGGGAATCCCGCTGCAGTTGACGGCCACAAACGCCCGGCCGCCCCGCGCGCTCCCGGCGGGTCCTACTCGAGGATGGACTTGGAGCGGGACGGGATCGCCAGGACCGGAATCTTGGAATGCCGAATTACCCGTTCGGCGGTGGTCCCCAGAACCGCGTCCTTCCAGAACGGACGCAGGTGGGAGGCGAGCACGATCAGGTCGAACCGCCCGTTCTCGGCCGTTTTGAGGATGGCCTCCGGGGGATCGCCCGCCATGACGATTCTCCCCATGGCCCGGAAACGCTCCGGCCCCAGCATGGCTTCCAGGTGGCCGTCGAGGGCCGAATTCTCCTCCCGTTCCGCTCCCTCCCCTTCCAAGACGTGGACCACGCTCAGCTTGGCCCCGAGCGCGTCCGCCCACTCCACGGCGTGCAGAAGGGCGCGATCGGCGTATTCGGTGAACTTCATCGGCACGAGGATTCGGGCCGGCCAAACGGCCTCAGGGGCGCGGTGGACGGTCAAAACCGGAATCTGCGCCGCGTGGACCAATGCCTCGGCCACCGACCCCAGGACGAAGCGCTTGACGCCGGCGTAACCATGGCTGCCGATCACGATCAGGTCGGCCGCGCCGCCTCCCGCCAGCCGCCGGAGCACCTCGGCGGGATTGCCGTCCAAAACCCGGCAGCCCGCCCCGGGCGTGGCCGCGGCCGCGGCCTTGAGCTTGCCTTCCAACCCGGCGTAGTAGCCCCCCACCGCCTCGACCTCGGCGGTCGAACCCTCGTTTTGGGAGAGCCAAGCCGGCGGTCCCTCGTCGACGTGGACCAATTCCAACCGCAAACCCCGGCGTCGGGCCAGGATGCGCGCGGCCTCCAAACCCGCCCAGGAGCATTCCGAGAAGTCGAAGGGAACCAGGGCGGTTTTGGGCGGAGGCGGGAGCTCCGGGGCCTCCCTCACGACGTCTGCTTTCATTTCCATTTTATGCCTCCCGCTTCTCGGACTTGTCGGCGAAGGGAAGGGTGAAATAAAACGTCGAACCCTTGCCCACCTCGCTTTTCAACCAAACCTTGCCGCCGTGGCCGGCGACCAATTCCCGGACGATGGCCAAGCCCAGTCCGGTGCCTTCCCGCCGGCGGCCGTCGCTGGAGACCTGGGCGAATTTCTCAAAAAGCCGCTTTTGATCGGGCTCCGGGATCCCGCAGCCCGTGTCGGCCACGGAAACGACGGCCATCCCGGCGTTCTCTCCGGTTCCGGCCTCGGCCCGCAAAACGATGGAACCGCATTCCGGCGTGCATTTGATGGCGTTGGAGATGAGGTTATTGAGGACCTGCACCGCCCTCGGGGCGTCGGCCGACACCGAGGGCAGGGCCGACGCGGTTTGAGCGTCCTCCATCATGAGCGCCAGCTTCCGGCTTTGCGCCCACGGCCGAAGGCTCTCGATGGACTCCCGGATGACCGATATCAGGGAGACGGGTTTCGGTTTGACCCCAAGCTTGCCCGAACGAAGCTTGGAGAAATCCAGAATTTCCCCGATCATGTCCTTCAAGGTCTCGCTATTGCGGCGGCAAATCTCCAGAAATCCCGCCTCCTCCTCCCCCAGGCCCCGGCCCAATCTTTCGGTCAAAAGCTCCAGGGCCGAGCAGATCGAGGTCAAGGGGGCCTTGAGATCGTGGGTGACGTTGGCGACGAATTCCTCCTGCATGCGCAAGGCTTCCCGGAATTTCGCGGCCGCGGGCAGTTCCCCATATGTCCCCACCAGGCGCCCCCGTTCGTCCTGGACCAGGGCCATGGACTGCCGGAGGGCGTCCCGCACGCCCTGGGGGCCGGAGGTTCGGACCTCGTCGGAGACCGGCCCGTTTTCCGGAATGACCAGATCCTTGGAGAGCGCCACCACTTTCTCCCCGGTGCCGAGGCTTTCCAGGATCGGCTTTCCCGCCACCTCGGAGAGGGGACGCCCGGCGATCTCCTCGGCGGCGGGGTCCATCATCAGCACCCGCCCCTCCTGATCGACGATCACCTTGCCCTCCGCCACGCGCGACATGACGTTTTCGGCGCGAATCCGCTCGTTGAGGACCACCTGCTTGTCCCGCATCAGGCCGCTGGTGGCCTCCGCGACATGGCGCGACAAGGCCGACTCCACCAGCCGCACGGCCTCCGTGTAAAGTTGGGCCCGCTCCCCGGGATCGCTGATCGCCTTATCGACCAGGGATTTGATGAAGGAGCCGAAACCCTGGCCCTGGGGCGGCCCGATTCCCGTGGCGGCGGCGGGGCCCGGGCCCGCCGCGGGCCGCCCGGGGGACCGGGCCAGGGGGCTTTGGATCAGCGGGGAGGCGGGGGCTTTCACGCGCCGGGCCCGCACGAACTCCTCCACGTTGACCTGGACCTGGCGCACCCCCCGCTCCTTCAGAAAATCCCCCGCGTCGCTTTCATAGGCCTGGTTGGGAGGAGTGGCCCCCAATTCACAAAAAGACTGCAGCTCATAGAGGCGGACCTCAGGTTTGAAGGTCACGCTCTGCAGGGCGTGGATGCGGAAGGCGATGGCCAACAGCTCAAAGGCCTGGGCCGAATCGGCGATGACGGTCTCGTTGGCCAGCCAACGCCCCCCGGGAGCGCTGAAGCTGACCTCGCTCCAACCCGATTCGGCGAAAAGATCGTGGAGGTCCTGCCGGACCCGTTGGATGGCGGAGGTGGGAACCGGGTGCGTCGCCTTGTACAGGGACACGAGCTTGATCGCCTGCCCGAGGTCCTTGAGAAACCTCCGGCAGCTCTCGACGACGCTCGCTTTCCCCGCGCTTTGCACGCTCATTTGCCCGCCCCCAGCAATTCCACCCCGGACGTCACCAAAGGATCGCGGGGATGAAGGGCCTGGAGCCGACCCATGAGCTCCCGGGCCCGCTCGGAGTCCCCCATCCGGTCCAGGCACATCGCCAAGTCGTACCACGCGACGATGTTTCCCCGATTGGCCTTGACTGCCGTGCTCAGGGCTTCCACCGCCTTGCCGTAATCGCCCCGCTCGCAGTAGACCGCCCCCAGATCGATCTGCAGGCCGCATTGGAGGGGATCGAGCTCCAACGCCCGGCTCAGGGCCCGATCCCCGGGCTCGTAGCCCCGGGCCCTCCAGAGCTCCGCCCAATTGGCCGGGTCCGCGGGCCCCAAATCGACGGCCGCTTGGGCTTCCTTAAGGCGGAGCTCCGGGTCGGCCTTGCGCCCGCGCCGCAAAGCCACGGACATGGCCCGGTGGGCCCCGGCCGATTGGGGCGCCAGCTTCAACGCCATGGAGGCGTACTCATGGGCCATTTCGTAAAGGCTCTCGCCTTCCAGGCCGCTGATCTCCCGGCGAAAGCCCCAAAAAGAATAGGTCTCCGCCAGGGCCCCGTGCGCCTCGGCGCAGGACGGGTCGGCCTCGATGGCCTCCCGGAACAAGGGGACCGCCTCCTCGTAGCCCTCTATATCGTAGAGTCCGAGGAATTTCTTCCCCCGGCAGACCAGCTCCTTGACCCTCGACTCCGCCGGCGCCTGAATGTTCATGTTCATTCCGCCAGGATGATCCCGAGCGCCTCCTCGACCGTCGTTTCCCCCCGCGAGAGCGCCAGCAAGGCGGCGCGCCGCAGGCCCGTCATGCCTTCCTTCGCGGACTGTTGGCCGAGCGAATCGGCGCTCTGGGTCGTCAAAATCAGTTGGCGCATTTCCGGGGTTCGGATTTCCATGACTTCAAAAAGCGGCTTGCGCCCCCCGTAGCCGGTGTTGTGGCACTTGGCGCAGGACCCGGGGCCCGCGACCTCCGCGGGAAGCAGGGCCGCCTCCTCGTCGCTGAGCAGGCGGCGGATCTCGGGCTTGAGCGGAGCCTTGACCACGCAGGCCGCGCAGGGCACCCGCACCAGCCGTTGGGCCACGATGAGCTTGACGCTGTCGGCGACCAAATACGGCGCCAAGCCCATGTGGGTCAGGCGGACGATGGTGGCGGGCGCGCTGTTGGTGTGCAAAGTGGAAAAAACCAGGTGGCCGGTGATCGCGGCCTTGACCGCGATTTGGGCGGTCTCCAAATCCCGGATTTCCCCGACCAGCATGATGTCCGGGTCCTGGCGCAGGAAGGACCGCAGGACCGATTCGAAGGTCAGCCCGATCTGGGGCCGGATCTGCACCTGGGTGATCTCCCCGATCTCGTACTCCACGGGGTCTTCCGCGGTCATGATGTTGACGTCGGGGGTGTTGAGGGAGGCGATCATCGTGTAAAGAGTCGTGGTCTTGCCGCTCCCCGTGGGCCCCGTCACCAGGATCAGCCAGTGGGGCGACTCCAGGGCTTTGCGCACCGCGTCCAGATCCCGGCCCGCCAGGCCGAGCTGGTCCGGATTGGACTTGAGCTTGGCCCCGCCCAAAATCCGCATGACGATCTTCTCCCCATTGATGGAGGGCAGGGTGCTGACCCGGAACTCCACTTTTTTGCCGTGCACCGCCGCCCGAATCTGCCCGTCCTGGGGCCGGCGCCTCTCGGTGATGATCAAATTGGCCATGATCTTGACCCGGGCCGCCACCTGGGGAGCCAGGGCCAGCGGGAGGCGGCACATGTCGCTCAGGATGCCGTTGAGCCGGGTGCGGACCACGATGTGCTTGGGGCGGGGATCGATGTGGATGTCGCTGGCGCCCTGGTCCACCGCCCGGACCATGATGCGGTTGATCCGATTGACCAACGGTGAATCGTTGGCCAGGACGTC
Source organism: uncultured Elusimicrobia bacterium (assembly GCA_964358485.1). Taxonomy (GTDB): domain Bacteria; phylum Elusimicrobiota; class Elusimicrobia; order UBA1565; family UBA9628; genus CAYHPY01. The sequence continues at coordinate 7,018 of CAYHPY010000110.1, read as the reverse complement.
GAGCCCGGCCTCCGCCATTTCCTCGTCCTTCTCCTTTTTCTGCTCCTCGATCTGAAGGTCGTTTTCCCCTTCGTCAAATTCGGCGGCTTCCATCTCGGGAACCGGCTCGGCCTTTTCGGGCGCGGTCTCCTCCGGTCCCCCGTGATTTTCGGCGGGCGTCGGGGCGCCGCCCAGGGCCTTGGAGACGGCCTCCAGAAGCGCGGCGTTCGGGAGCGGTTTCTCGAGAAAAGCCGAGATGTCGAGCCCCATTTCCTTGAGTTGGGCGCGGTGGGGCGCGCCCGTGAGCATCACCACCGGCAATTTCCGGGTCTCTTCACGCCCCCGCAGGGCCTGGATCACCTCATAGCCGTTCATCTCGGGCATCTCGAAGTCCAGGAGCACCAGGTCGGGTTTCCAGCTGTTGATCAGCTTCAACCCTTCCGCCCCGTCCTTGGCCTCCTTGACCTCGTAGCCGTTGCCGTCGAGGACGGACTTCAAAAGACGGCGGTAGTCCTTGCTGTCGTCGGCCACGACCACCCGGAATTTCCCGGTCCGGGGGGCCGTTTCAGGGGAAGGCTCCCGGGGAAGCGTCGGCGCCGAAACCGGCAAGGGGGCCGGGGGAGAAGCCGCCGGGAGGTCCTCCGGCGGCAAGGGGTTCTCCCCCGGCCCGAGAACGGAGTCCGCGGACGCGACGGCGGGGCCCCGCGGCCCCGGACCCAGGAGCCGGTCCAAGTCCGCGATGAGACGATCGACCTCGCCGGCCGTCAGCTCCGGCATGGAATTCCCCCCCTCTAATAGGAGGGCCTCGCAACGCTTAAGCCAGCCGAGGCCGGTCCGTTGCGGCTTCCAACGGTAGCGGGAGGCCGTTATGATAAGAACCCAACATCGGCCGAACCAGGCGTGCTATCACTGTCGGCGCTTGGAACTCAAGGCCCTGGACAGCGGCCGGGTCGTCTTCTGGTGCACGCGCCAAAAGCGCGCGGTCCCCGACGCCATCGTCTGGAGGCGGGCCTGCCGTCATTTCCTGGCCCCCGAAAAATTCGAGGTCCTGGAGGAAGTCGGTCAGTAGACTTCGCTTTCGGACTTGGGGGCGATGCCGGAGGCCGGGTTGTCCACGCCGTTGACCACGGTCCCCCCGTTGGCGAAGCTTCCCGAGCCTTCGAGGAAAGCGGCCGGAAAATTCAGCTCCGGCTTGGTGGCCGCGGCCAGGCGCTCGAACTGCTTGGGGCTCAGGCGCAGTTCCAGGGCCGCAAGGTTGTCGTCCAATTGCTCCATGGTCCGGACCCCAAGAATGGTGGAAGCCACCCCGGGCTGGGCTTGGACCCACGCCAGGGCGGCGCGCGCCGGGGAGGTCTTGGCCTCCTTGGCCACCTCGGAGAGGACATCCACCACTTCGTAGGCCCGCTCATTGAGCGCCGACTCCAACCACGCTCCCCGCGCGGCCTTGATCTTGCCCCGGTTGGCCCGCGTGTACTTGCCGCTGAGAATCCCGTACTTCAAGGGAGACCACGGCGTCACCCCCAGGCCCAATTCCAAGGCCATCGGAATGAGTTCCCCCTCCACCGTGCGTTCCAGCAGGGAATACTCGATCTGCAGGGCGATGAGCGGGCTCCACCCCCGGAATTGGGCGATGAGCTGGGCTTGGGCCGTCTTCCAGGCCGGGGTGTCGGAGAAACCGGCGTAACGCACCTTCCCGGCCCGGATCAGGTCGTCCAAGCCCCGCATCGTCTCCTCGATGGGCGTGTTGCGGTCGTGGGCGTGCATCCAGTACAGGTCGATGTAATCGGTCCGCAGGCGGCGGAGGGAATTCTCGCAGGCGGCGATCATGGATTTGCGCGAGGCCCCCCCGGCGTTGGGGTCTCCCGGGTAGAGCGTCCCGAAAAATTTCGTGGCCAGAACCAGGCGGTCGCGGCGAATGGGTTTCTTTTTGATCCAGTCCCCGATGATCTTCTCTGAATGACCCTTGGTGTAGACGTTGGCGGTGTCGATGAAGTTGCCGCCCAGGTCGAAATAGCGGGAGAGGATGGCCTCCGAGTCCTTGGCCGAGGCGCCGAAGCCCCAGTCCGTCCCGAAGGTCATGGCCCCCAGGCAAAATGGGCTGACCCGCAGGCCGCTGCGTCCGAGCGTCACGTAGTGGTTGATGGGCATGGGAGCATTATACGAAGGCGCCTCTTGATCGTCCAGGGCGGTTTGGGGGGCGGGCCTGGAAAAATTTGACGGGAAACGGCAAGATGGGAATTCGGTCCGGACCGAGACCTACATGCCTGACACCAGGGATGAAAATTTTGACCAAAGAACTTGGCGCGTTTTCGAGACGGCAGGACCGGGGACTTGGGCAGTCCTCCGGTTTTCAACCCAGGGCGGCGTTGAGGGCCCGGCGGGCGGCGTCCATGGGAAAGTCGATCCCCAGCCAGCGCTCGAAAGAGAGCGCCCCCTGGTGCAGGAGCATCGGAAGTCCCCCCAGGGCCTGCATGCCCCGGGCGCGCGCCCACTTTTCGGCGGGAGTTCCCCCCTTGGCGTAGGCCAGGTCCAAAAGCCACGGGGCGCCGGTCTCGTCGAATACGGACTCCACCTCCGGCCACGCCGCCGGGGGCACCGCCGAGACCAGCAAATCGCAGAAGATGGAGCTGTCTCCCAGGGACGAAAGCTCGAGGGCCGCGAGCCGCTCGAAACGCTCGTCGCCCCCCGGATTTCCCTCCGGAAACCCCGCGCGCAACTCACCCACCAACCGGCGCGCCTCGGCGGACCTCCGGGCCCCGACCCGGACGCTCCCGACCTCCATCCGCAATAGGGCCACCACGGCCGCCCGGGCGGCGCCCCCCGCCCCGACGACGATGGCCTTGCCTCCGGCCGGCTTGATCTTGGCCTCCTCGACGGCCCGAAGCAACCCCCGAGCGTCGGTGTTGTCGGCCACGAGCTTGCCCCGCTTGTTGAGGCCCAGCCAATTGGCCGCGCCGATCAAGCGGGCCTCGGGGGTCACGAAGTCGGCCAGCGCCAGGACGGCCAGTTTATGGGGAATGGTCACGTTGGCCCCGGCCAGTTCCCCGCTGCGGACTCGTTTCACCGCCGCTGGCAGTTCCGCTGCGGGGACCCTTTCGGCGATGTATTCCGCCTCCACCCCGGCGGCTTTGAAGGCCGCGTTTTGAAAGACCGGGGAAAGGGACTGGGAAACAGGATCGCCGAACAGGGCGAAGGTTTTCATCGCAACGATAGCCTAGCAAAGAATGAAAGACGACGAGACCTCGCCGGCGCCCGCCTTCGTGACCCCGGCTTGCTCGGCGAATTCTTCCCAGCGCCCCACCGCCGCCCGCACTTCCCCGATGACGCGCGCGGCCTCCGCCCGGGCCACGCCCGCCTGAGCGGCCAGGCGCCGGAAATGCTCCGCCCCGGGGTTCTTGCCCTCTCCGGCCAAGGTCATGGAGTGCTCCCCTCCGGGGCCGGCCGAGTAGGTCAGGTCATAGGCGGGAGAAAGCTTCCATTCCCCCTTGGCGCCGTCCATGATGAAGGCGAAGTTTTTCACGTGGTCGTCGCGGTTGTGCGCCAGAACGTTGAACGCCATGCGCCGGAAGGCCTTGAGGACCTCCCGCTGGTCGCGCGTCAAGAAAGACGCCGCCTTGAGCAGGTCGGCGTAGTCGGCCGAGGGGATCCGGAAATTCGAATGGATGAGATTGCCGAAGGTATGGACGTGGAACCTCCGGTTGCCGTCGCGGTCGAAACGCTTGACGGCGAAGAAGCGCCCGCCATCGGAGGTCTGGAAGAGCCGGGTCGCAGGCATGTCGATTCCGGCGGCGCAGGCCATGAGGGCGTAGGCGCGCTCGATGGGGCCGGCGTCCACCAGATCCTTCTTGGCCGGGAACTTGACGATCCACGGTTCGAATCCTTCCGGCAGGTCCCCCTCTCCCGAAACGAGGTCGTTTCCCCGCACGCCGACCAGGACCTTGGGCCGGGCGCCTCCCGGGGCCCCCCCCGCCCGAAGGAGTTGGGGCAGGACCTCGGCGGCGTCGCCGGCCAGCAGCGCCTGGGAATGGCGGGCGAGGATCTGAAGTTCGAAAGCGCCCAAGCCCCCCTCCGGGCGCCCGGCGGGCGGGTGATAAGTCAGGGCGCCCATCGTCCGGTCGCCCAACCAGGCCAGGCGCTCAAGCGGGCCGATCTCGGCGGGATTTAAACCCCGCGATCGAAAATGGCGGTCCATCAAGAGAAGGCCCCAACCGTCCGGGAGGGAGTCGTCGAAGAGCCCGGGCAGGGGGCCGAAGGCGTGGTCCTTATGTTCGAAGAGCCCCTCCTGGAAGGGGAGGCGCAGGGGGGAGAGGTTCAGACCGGTAGCCAAAAAGCCCGGCTCGTACTCGAAGTAGCCTCGGCCGCGGTCTTCGGCCAAGGTTCCGACGGGGAGCCAATCCGACGGCCCGCGCATAAAGCGAACCTGGAGCTTTTTCATCAGGTCCGACCCCGCCGGCGGTTGGGCTGTTCGGCGCGTTTCTCTAATTCCGCCAGGCTTCGCGCCGGCGGAGGTTGAAATAATTCGTCGAACTCACCGAGCCGCGACAGGGCATGGGCGGTTTTGAGGACCAAGTCCAAGGAAGCCTTCCCGGAATTCTCAAAGCGCTTGAGAGATGCCGATGAAACCCCGGACCGCTGCGCCAGGGTTTCGCGGGTCCAACCCTTCATGAGCCGAAGGGCGCGAAGACGCGCGGCTAGGGCCTGGCTGGATTGCGCGGGACCAAGTATATTTATATTGGATAACATATTATCTTTTATTTAATTTTTTAACAATAATGGTTAATTAATGATCTTTTATTATAACAGGAGGAATGATTCCCGTCACGGGGCACGATTCCCCTCCACGCACCGACGCGCCGGGCAGTTCCGTTGCAAGCATCTCACCGCCGAAATGCGCGAATGTCTTCATGGGAATAATTCACCAGGAAAGAACGGGGAACGCCGCTTGTTGCCGACCACAACGGAAAAAGATAAAATCGTCTCCTTCGGTATCGGCAGCGGAAAGGGTGGCGAGGTCCAGCCCGGAGGGCTCCTCGTCACCCAACCGATACTGGAAATTGCGTTCGGTTGGGTGGCTGAGCGGTCAAAAGCAACGGTCTGTAAAACCGTCGGGCTACGCCCTACACAGGTTCGAATCCTGTCCCAACCACCAGTTTTTCGCGGCGTAAAATCTGACGGACTGAACTTCATCGGAGCCACATGCCACTCAACATAGTCGTCTGCGTCAAAAACACCCCCAGCTCGCCGGTGTCCGTGGACCCGGCGACCGGCAAGGTCAAGCGCGAAGGCGCGACCTTCGCCATGAGCCCTTATGACGAGTTCGCCGTGGAGGAGGCGGTGCGCTTGAAGGAGCGCGTCCCCGGCTCCACCGCGACCGCCGTCACCGTGGGCCCGGATTCCTCCGATGCGGTCCTGCGCGACGCCATCTCCCGCGGCATCGACGCCGGGGTCCTGGTCACCGGCCCCGAACTGGAGGGCGGAGATTCCTTCGCCACCTCCCGCGCGCTGGCCGCCGCCGTGCGCAAGCTCTCGGCCGAGAAGCCCGTGCAGGTCGTGCTCTTCGGCAAGAACACCAACGACGGCAACTCCGGCGTGGTGGGCGCGCAAACCGCCGCCTGGCTGGATTGGCCGAGCGTGCTTTCGATCAAGAAGATCGAGTCCATCGATGACAAGACCGCCGTGGTCTGGCGCTCCATGGAGGACGGCGTGGACGTTCTCAAGGTGACTCTCCCCGCGGCCCTGGGAACCGTCAAGGAAATCAACGAGCCCCGCTTGGCCTCGCTGAAGGGGAAAATGGCCGCCAAGAAGGCGGCGGTCGCGAAGTGGGGCATCGCGGAGCTCGGGCTGGCCGCCAATGAGGCCGGCGCGGCCGGAGCGGCCTCCGAGGTTCTTCGCTCCGCCCCCCCTCCCCCGCGGCCGGAAGGGCTGCGCGTCGAGGGAGCCACGCCCGCCGAGAAGGCGGGCAAGCTGGTCGACATTCTCATCGAGAGGAAACTAATCTAATGCCCGGAATACTGGCCGTCGTCCTGCCCCAAAAAGGAAAGTTGAACAGCTCCACTTACGAGCTGATGAGCGCCGGCCACGATCTGGCCGGAAAGTCGGGCGAACCCTTCTGGGCCGCCGTGATCGGTGCCGGAGCCTCGGCCCTGGCCCAGGAACTCGTGGAGCGCGGAGCCGACAAGGTTTTCGTGCTGGAGCACCCCTCCTTCGAGAACCTGCTCGACGACTCCTTCACCGCGGCCCTCGCGGCCCTGGCGGGCGCCGAGAAGCCTTCCAAGATCCTCTTCGCCTCCACGGTGGCGGGGCGGTCGATCTCGGCGCGGCTCTCGGTCCACCTCAAGGCGGGCGTGGCCGCCGACGTCTCGGAGTTTCTCTCCGCGGGCGCCGGGACCCTCAAGGCCCGCCGCACCTATTACTCCGGAAACTTGTTGGCGGAGGTGGAAATCAAATCCCCCGTCGCCGTGGCCACCATCCAGGGGTTGGCCTGGCCCCAGGCCGAGCGCCAGCCCGGCCGCGCCGGAGAAATCGTCAAGGCGGCGGTCCAACCCGCCCCATCGCGGATCGAGTTCTCCTCATTCCAGGCCGAGGAGTCCAACGAAATCGACCTGGCGACCGCCGAACGCGTGGTCTCCGGGGGCCGGGGCATCGGCAGCGCCGAGGGCTTCAAGGCCATCCGGGATCTGGCGCACTCCATCAAGGCCGCCGTCGGGGCCAGCCGGGCCGTGGTCGACTCGGGCTGGATCGCCTACCGCCATCAGGTGGGCCTGACCGGCAAGGCCGTGCGCCCCAAGCTCTACATCGCCTGCGGCATCTCCGGGCAGATCCAGCATCTGGCCGGCATGTCCGCCTCCCCCAACATCGTCGCCATCAACACGGACCCGGACTGCCCGATGATGAAGGTAGCCTCGGTCTCCGTGGTGGGCGACCTGCTGGAGTTCCTTCCGCTGGTGACCGCTGAAATCAAGAAACGCAAAGGCGTTCCGGTCGCGGCCTAGATTAAATAGACGAGCCGGCACCCTGCGTGATATCGTGGGTTACTCCC
>CAYHPY010000109.1:0-11857 GCA_964358485.1 uncultured Elusimicrobia bacterium | reverse complement strand
CATCGTTTACAGCTAGGATTACCAGGGTATCTAATCCTGTTTACTCCCCTAGCTTTCGAGTCTTAGCGTCAGTAAGGGCCCAGGCATCTGCTTTCGCCATAGGCGTTCCTCCCGATATCTACGCATTTCACCGCTACACCGGGAATTCCAATGCCCCCTACCCCACTCCAGACACCCAGTATCCATCGACCCCTCCCAGTTGAGCCGGGAGATTTCACGACGGACTTAGGCACCCGCCTACACTCGCTTTACGCCTAGTAATTCCGAATAACGCTCGCCACCTACGTCTTACCGCGGCTGCTGGCACGTAGTTAGCCGTGGCTTATTCACCAGGTACCGTCAAACCCTTGCGGGTATTCTTCCCTGATAAAAGAGGTTTACGCCCCGAAAGGCTTCGTCCCTCACGCAGAGTTGCTGGATCAGGCTTTCGCCCATTGTCCAAAATTCCCCACTGCTGCCTCCCGTAGGAGTAAGGCCCGTGTCTCAGTGCCTTCGTGCCCGTCCGCCCTTTCAGGCCGGGTACCCGTCATAGCCTTGGTGGTCCGTTACACCGCCAACTAGCTGATGGGGCGCAAGACCCTCCCTGAGCGGCCCTTGCGGGCCTTTCATCCAAAAACGATGCCATCTCTGGATAATACGGCGCATTAGCGATCCTTTCGGACCGTTTTTCGCCTCTCGGGGGCAGGTTTCTTACGCGTTACTCACTCGTCTGCCGCTAAACACTCACTGTATTGCTACAACAAGTGTTCCGCTCGACTTGCATGTGTTATGCACTCTGCCAGCGTTAATTCTGAGCCAGGATCAAACTCTCCATTAAAAACTTGGCGCGTTTTCCCCCCTAAGGTTTTAAAGGGTACTTCCGAACCGCATCTTCGTTGTTGGAGTTGACTCTGATGTCTTAATTCCTTGTTTCCACCGAACAGGATGCTTTCCATCCGGCGAAACACACCGACTTAATCCTTATAACCCTCTCTTCGGAAACGTCCCGAAGAACAGGGCGCCCATTCGCTTGCAAAAACCAATTTTCAAAGAGCGAAAGCGAACCCACTCGCCTGTCGGCCTGATACTTCCGCAGGCAAATTGACTCGCTACATTTCCGTCGGGCGATTATATTCGCCCCACTGCGGGAACATTCTACCACACGGCCTATTCAATGTCAAGCATTATTTACAAAAAATCTTTTCCGAACTACGATCGAATCCGATGATATAGAAGATAAAATATGATAATAGATGGAATCAATGCGGGAGCGGCGAAAAATTATTTTTCGCCCCCGACCGGGAGCTGCGGAAAATCCGGGAGGGCTGGAGCACTAAGCAGCGGCAAATTCTCTCATCAGCTCCAGAACCTTCGCCGCCCTTCCGCCGCGCGGCTGGAGGATCTCGATGTGGCCTTGGAGGCTGTCCACGAACCGTTCGTCGCTCAGGAATTCACGGAAGCTCCCGGCGAGGAAAGCGCTGACCTCCTTCGAACATTTTCCCAGTTCCTCCCTGAGCGAAGGACAGCCGTCCAGAACGGTGACGACATCCTCCAAATCAGGACTTCCGAAATAATCTCCGCGGCCGCGATCCCGAAAGGCTTCGATTTTCGACGCCAATAAGCATGGCGGTGAGAAAATCTCGATTTGGCTTCCGTCCGGCAACTCAGCCGTCCTGGCATCGCGCATTCCGCCGGCGTACCAGCGGTTTTTGAAGCCAAGGACCTCGCCCCCGCTCGGCATGACATCAACCGGGATTCCAGAGTATTCCCAGCGGCAGATCGGCGCGCCCGCGGACATCGGGTGCCTGAATCCGAGCCCGCGGAGCTCCTCCTCCAAATCGTAAAACTTGGCCCGGCTTGCCACCTCCACCACGCAATCGACGTCGTCGGTGGGGCGTCCCGCGGGCGCGGTCGGCGCCAAATACAGCTCGATGGTCGCCCCGCCCACGAAGACCACCCGCTGCCTCAGCCCCCCGAGGGCCTTGGCGACGATTCCAAGTATCTCGAGGTTGCCGGACTGTCTAGGACTCATACAAACGGCGACTGAGTTCATCGGCCGCGATCTGTCGCTCCCTCGCCCGCCCCAGCCTCAAGGCGTCGACCAGCGCCAAGAGTTGATGGAGTTCGGGATCACGCCGAGCGGCTTCCGGCGCGGACGAATAGAGGGGAGGGATGCCCTGGCCGCGGACTTCCCCCTCATCATGGGGCCAGACATAGTGATCGTTCGGACTTGCCGCGATTTGATCGGAGAGGGGAGGCGCCGAATGAGCCGTGGGGACGCCCCGGCACATCGCCCCGGGCCTGGCGGGGTAGACGTACTTGAGGCCGTGAAGCAGGAATTCCTCCAAGGCCGATTTATTGATCCTCTTCTTTGAAGTATCCAAAAAACCCGAATACTCCGCGCGCGCCAAAGACGCGCTGATTTCATACTGGGACAAACCCAGTTCCCGCGCCAGGTCCACCTGCCGCCATTCCTTGCCCCGGGAAGCCAGCAATTTGAGCAGGACCATGATATCCTGGGGCCTCAGGCCGCGATTTTCCCTCATGCCGATAGTATAACAGGGTATATTTTTTATTGCAATATGCAATTTGCTATATCTTGATCTTAGGTGGCGGGCCGCCGAACATGGAAACGGGCGTCGTCGGCCATCGAGCCACCAACCGCCGGTAGCCGCACCGGGGTGGGACCTTGTCTCCCCCGATCGACTGTCGTTCGATATATAAAAATCTCTTCCGGCGGGGGGATGCGGCGGTCGATGAATTTACTGAAATTTTAGCCGCCCGCAGTGTTTTATTAACAGGCAAAACGTACACTAATGGGGAAATGCCTTACCTTTTGATCGCCCACCTTTTCGCGGCACTGCTGTCCAGCCCGAGCGTCCACGGCCAACCCGCGACCCCGCCGGCCCCGGAACTCAAGCGATCCCCCTGTCCCGAAGGGATTTGCTACTCCGACTCCTTGGGACGGACGATCTTTTGGGTAGTTCCGGTCCTGGATCAGGATGACGCGTACACGGGCTCACCCGACATCCGGGATCTCCAGGCCGAGTATAACGCATGGATCGAGTCCCGCCCGCCCCTGACGATCATGGGGATGTCCCTGTACGGCAAACCGGCGACGAAGGCCGTCGGACCGGCCTTGGAGGATGATCAATTCTTTCCTTTAAAGAGAATCTACCCGGACGGTAGACTCAACAAGCGCACTCTCGCGATCCCTCTCTACCGCTGCCGCTGGCGGCTCGCGGCCTTGCTCGCCCAAATCGAGGAAGAGGAACGGCGCCTGGACAGCACCTCTCTTGGGCTTGATCCGATCGTACTTTACCGGACTTATCAGGAAAAAGGAATCCTCTACCTGTCGAGAGAAAGGCTTGCCCGCCAAGCCGAAGCCGTTGTCCTGGCCCATAAAGCGGCCCTCAAGTTCGCGCGCCGGCTGCGCGCCGTTCCGATTTCCGGCCCGAGCTCCGGCCCCAGCGGGTTCGATGACGACCGCCTGGAAGCCGATCTTGTGCCGCAGGAAACCATCGATGAACTGGCGGAACTTCAAGTCGATATGGAGGACGCGGTTATTTTCGCCGAGGACCTTCGCGGCGCCTACGAGGACCTGGAAAGGCCATGAAAAGAGTCTGGCTGACGACCCTCCTTTTTGGGGCAGCCTGCGGCTGCCTCCGCCCCATGGTCCCGCCGCCAGCAATCGAGCTTAAATTGGAATTGGCCGGTCAATCCATCGGGGCCGGTGACAGGCTCTGGTACCGCCTCAAGTTGCGAAACATCGGGCGAAAACCATTTCGAATAGATGATCCATTTTGGTGCGACCAATCGGTCCTCGGAGCGAACGAGGCGCAAACTGCCTTCGTCGTATTCGATTCCTCCGCCGTTCACCGTCCCCCCTATTTCACTATTTCGTTTCATTCCCCCAATCAGCGCTGGACCAATGATTCGACTGGCCATGCGTGCGCCGGCGGCCGTCTTCCCCTTTGGATAGAGCCCGGAAAATCAATCATCCCAACGCCGACGTTTCACGATGGGGCGGAAGGACCTATCGGATTCCGTGCCCTGGACATCTACAGGCACCTCCCCCGAGGGCGCTATTTCATAAAGGCCGTATATGGACCGAGGGGGGGTGGCGGTCTCCCCCGATACGAATCAGCGCCGACAGCTTTCGAGGTTCTTTGATAAATTTCCTCCCTCTAGGAATCCTCCTTGCTTGCCCCACCGCCGCTCAACCCATTAAACCCAGCGCGGATCAGACAATTGAACTTGAGGCGGCCCTTGGAGAAGCGGGACGGGCCATGGACGCCCTGCGCCGGATTTGGGCGCGAATGCAGCCGATCGAGGCCGTGAGTCGAACGCCCAGAAATGACAATGGCCGCCCCCAATTTCCCTTATCACCGGATGCCCTGGGGAGCGCGCCAACCGGCAACCGAGAGGAGTATTCGCGCCTGCTTTTGGAGGAGGCCCGAGCGGTCAATTTGACCCACCTGCTTTATCAGAAATACCTAGACTTAACGGCGCACCATTACCATATTCAGCCCCGGCCGATGTCCGGACCACTTCTAAATATTTCGGAGTCCGAGAGGAACTCGGTGACATGGACGAGACGCTATTTCCTCAAATCGCGCGTTACTGGGGGAAGGCTCCGGACCCCGGCGGAAATGTTGGAGGCGCCCTCCTTCCTCCATTACAAAGGCAGCATCGTGGTCCTACGCGAGTCGGGATTCAAGTATCCCGGCTTCTCCGCGCTCTGCATGCACCACGAGTGCGGGCATCTCGAACTGGCCTCGGCGGCCGGAAGCCCGCCCGCGGATAAAATTTCCGAGGAAATCCAAATCCGGCAGGCAACCCTACCCTTGCTGACCAGGGTTTTTAACCTTGAACCGGACGATTGGCTAAACCAAATTCTAGATCTAGAAGGCCTTCACGCTTTACTGGAAAAACGGCGGTCCGTGCTGGATCGGGATCCACGGTTATCTCCCGCCGAAATCGATGAAATCGAGGGTCGTGTTAAAAACGGACTTATGGCCCTCGCCTCCATCCTCAAGAATCACGGTCCTGATTCCAGCGAAGCCGCGGCTTTTCGCTCATCCTCCGAACTTTTCTTTTTAAAACTACTTCCCCCCTCGGCGCCCTCCCAATTGACCAAAGACTGGGAAAACGCCACGCGCCGCTGGGCCGACATGTCGGCCGAAAAACGGAGGCGGGCCACCAACGAAACGGCCGGTCGAATCCTTGAAAACCTGCGCGGGGCGGGGCTCACCCAGGCCCGGGATGAGACAAAGCAAGAGGTCCAAGAACGGCAAGTCGAAGAGAGGCGTCTCTGGGAACGGGACGAGCCGAAACGAAAAGCCCAACGGGAGGATGAAAAAAAACGCATCGAAGACCATTGGGGCGGCATCTTAAGAAGACGCGACGCGGAGTGGAAATACCTCAAGTCGCTGGCTCAATGGGCATGCTCTGATCCGGACGAGCTCGATGCCCAAGCCCAAAGCTCGGGAGTGGTCGCGACGAATGTCGACCCAATTTATCTGGGGAGCCATATTTCTTGGGAATCCGGCGGTCCCGGTTCTCTCTCCAAATGTCAAAAATGGGTCCTAAAGAATATCGAACACCTCCTTTGGAAGAACCAGCGGGTCACCACGGTCGAGATATCCACCTGGGGGCGGGCCTATCATAAAGAAAATCCGGGAGCGGCCAAGCGGATCGCCGGCGCGCTGAATCTGTTCGCCAAGAGCTTGGCCCAACTTCTAGCAGCCTTGTGTTCCTGAATCAAGCTCCGACAGAAGCTCCCGTCAGGACTCTCCGAATAACCCATACAAGGAACGGTACGAACGAAAACCGGAACCCACTTGCGGCCCGCCGAACTCTGAAACCGGCCTGGTCGGCTGCTGCGTCGCCGGCTGCCGGTAGCGCCTCAGCGCGGATACGGCGCCAGCGTCACGTCCGGCCGCGGCTGCAAGCGCAGGGGCGCCAGGTCATGGCCGGGGAAGACCACCAGCCGCGGCACGGCCTCCTGCAGGGCCTTGATCATGAACAGCCGCCGCCAGTATTCCTTAATATCGGCGATGTGGGCCTTGAGCGGCAGGGCCAGGTCCTGGTGGTTGTCCAGGATCCAGGAGGCGTCCCCGGTCAGCAGGACGGGGCCGGAATCCAAATTGACCCAGAGCCCCATGTTGCCGGGGGTGTGGCCCGCCAGGTCCACGAGATAGACCGTCCCGTCGCCGAAAAGGTCCTCGGCCCGGTCGAAGGCGCCGTAGGGCGCGGCCGAGGAGAGGTCCACCAGCTTAAGGTTGGGCCGGTCTTTCCAGACGGCCGTGTCGAAATCCGTGGCCTTGGAGAAGGAGCCTTTCTCCTCCACGGCGCCGTCCCACTCGCGGCGGTCGATGAGGATTTGGGCCTGCGGGAACGCCTCGGGCATGCCCGCGTGGTCGATGTGCAGGTGCGAGAGCGCCACCCACCGGACCTTGTCGAGGGGGATCTTGTCGGCCTTGAGCTGCGCGAGCGCGTTTTGCCCCGCTCCCATTTTAAACGGAACGAAAAAGTAGGCCACCCGCCCGAGCCTTTTTTCCGGCTCGGTCTCGACTTCCGGCGGCAGGCCGGTGTCAAACAGCAGGTAGCCTTTGGCCGGATGCTTGATGAGAAAGACCGGAACGTCGAGGATAGTTTTGGAGGTGACGCTTTTGAGCTCCGAGACCGCCCGCCCGGGAGCGGAAACCGTGCCGGTGTTGTAGACGCGGATCGTGAGGCCGTCGATCTTTCGGCGGGCGACGATCTCCTGGGCGAAGGAGCGCGGAACCGCGCGCAGATCCTTGAAGACCGGGCGCTTGGCGGGCCCCTCGTCGCAGCCGACCAGCGCCAAACCCAGCGCGGCGGCAAACGCCGCGGCGGGGATTTTCAACGGACTTCCCGCACGGTGAGATTGACCTGGACTTCGGAGTCGGTTCTCTCCTGGATGGTCCTGACCAGGACCAAGTGGGCCAGGAGCTCATCGACGACGGCGTCCATGGGGGCCAACGCCGCCAGGTCGGCGGCCCGCCCGCGCTTCAAGGCGTCGAGCTTGTCGATCTTGGCCTTGACCTCGGCCAGCGGCACCGGCTCGAAGGGGCGGCGGATGATGGGCTTGGGGCCGGTCGAGAATTTTTTTAGGGCGTCCCGGACTTTTTTCATGCCGGCCCGGGAGAGGCGGTAGCTCAACTGCTGGGAACGGTCCGCCGCGCTGCCGATGAAAAGTTCCCGGGCCTGGGTGGTCGCGGCGCCGCCCTTGGCGAAGGCCTCTTCCACCCGGGGAAGGTCCCTCGGGAAGTCCTTGACCCGCACCTCCAGGCTCCAGGTCTCTTTAACCGGAGAAAGGTCGTATTTTTTTAGCCAGTAATCCGATGAGGGGGTGATGATATAGGCGGGGGTTTGGGAGGGGAGGGAGGGTTCTACGGAAACGGCATGAGCGGCAACGGAATAAAAGAACGGAACAAATGCAGGAAAAATGAACCGCCTAAAAAGATGGCGGTTCATTTTTCAACCTCCCCACCCGCCTCCACCCACTCCCGCCAGCCTCCGTCCATGGACACCGGGTTGGCGTAGCCCATCTTCTTTAGGTTTTCCCCCGCCAGCGCGGAGCGGAATCCCCCGCCGCAATAGAGGACGATTTCGGCGTTCTTGTCGGGGATGGTCTTCTCGATGTCCCGCTCGATGACCCCGCGCCCGAGGTGGATGGCGCCCGGGATGTGGCCCTGGGCCCATTCCCGGTCCTCGCGGACGTCGACGAGATGGAATTTCTCCTTGCGTTCCAGGCGGCCCTTGACCGCCTTGACGGTGGTTTCCTTAATGGCCTTCTTGGCCGCGTTGACTAAATTCAAAAAAGCTTCGGAGTGTTGCATGAGTTTCCCCCTCTTGGGGAAGATATTATAAATTCTCGCATGGACCAAACAGCCCTGGAGGCCGCGGCGCGGATCGCGGGTAAGTCCCTCGGGGCCAATATCCGCCGTTTGTCCCCGGACGGGCCCACCGTGTTGTCGGCGGGGGCCCGGCAGTTCCGTTCGGTCTGGACCCGGGATTTCTGCTTCGCCTCCGGAGGGCTTATCGCGGCGGGGCGCGCCGATGTGGTCCGGGAAACCTTGGACCAAATCCTCTCCTTCCAGCGGGAGGACGGCTACTTTCCGCGGCTTTTGGACTCCATGAATTTCATGGTCCGGGTCGCGGCCGGCTCATTCGGGAAAAGTTTTGAATTGCGGGTGCCGCTCAAGCCCAACTACGCCTCCGAGCACGGCGGGATTCTCACCGCGGACTCCCAAAGCCTGGTGGCCTGGACGGCGGCGCGCCTGGCGCGGGCGGCCCCCGACGAGGCGTGGGTTCGGGCCGTTTTTCCGCGTCTGGAGCGCGGGATGTGGTGGTACACGAGCCTGGAGCGCGGCGAATTGATTGATCAGGCCCCCTTTTCGGATTGGAAGGACTCGGTCTCCGCCCGGCGCGGCGCGGTTTTCTTCACGGAATTGCTCAGATGGCAGGCCTACCGCGCCCTGCACGAACTGGCCGGCATGATCGGAGACGAAGCCGCGGCGGCGCGATGGAAAGGCCGGGCCGAGGCCCACAAGGACCGCCTGGAGGCCGCGTTTTGGCTCGAAAAGGAAGGTCATTACCGGGACACCCTCGAACGCCCCCTTTTCTCGACAGACGGGAATTTGGCCGCCATCGTCTGGGGATTTTCTTCCGATGAAGAGTCGGAAAGAATTCTATCGGCCATGGAGCGTCTGGACCTTTGGACGCCCTGGGGGCCCAAGGCCGGGGAACGCTACCTTCCCTCCGAAAAGGGCTGGTTGGTCCGAGTGGCGGGCATCCCGGGCTACCACGACGACTTCGTCTGGCTCTGGACCGCCGCCCTGGCGCTATTGGCGCTGGACCGCCCCGGCCACTACACCCGCCGCGACGCCCTCGTGGAAACCCTCAGCCGCAAAATCGCCGCCGCCGGAGAGGTCTCCGAGGTCTACCGCCCCGAGTCGGGCCTCCCCGTCCGCTCCTGGCTTTACAGTTCCGAAGCCCCCTTCAGTTGGAGCTCCGGCATGCTCCTGGAAGCCTTTAAAAAAATTAAATAGGGACACCCACCATTTTTACCAAAGACCCCGCGAAGAGAGTGGTTTGGTAAAAATGGTGGGTGTCCCCGTTTTTACAATGTCTCGGAGACGGCGTGGAAGGCTTCGAGATGGCGGTCGATGTCTTCGTCGGTGTGCTGGGCCGAGATGGTCCATTGCTCCTCCGAGCCATGGGGCTGGGGGATTACGCCCCTCAGGGTCATGCCGTACCAGTAGCGCTCCCAGGCGGCTTCGTCGGTGGCCAGCCAGTCGCGGTAGTGGGTCGGAGGCTGGGCGGTGAAGTGCAGGGAACCCACCGGGCCCATCTGGGTGACGGGCCAAGCCAGGCCCCGGCGGCGCAGGATGTCGCGGTAACCGTCGGCCAAGCGGCGGCTCAGGCGCTCGGTGCGGGAGTAAACCTCGGGAGTCAAAACCTCCCGCAGCGCGGCCAAGGACGCCGCCAAGCACAGGGGATTGGTGTTGTAGGTCCCGGTATGGGCCACGCGTCCGGTCTCCAGGAGATTCATGATGTCGGCCCGGCCGCCGAAAGCGCCCAACGGCAGGCCGCCGCCGATGGCCTTGGCCAGGCAGACCAGATCGGGAGACAAGCCCCAGGAGCGTCCGACGCTTCCGGGCGCCAGGCGCGCCCCGGTTTTTACCTCGTCCAAAATGAGCAACGACCCCTCCCACCGGCAGATTTTTTGGATGGCCTCGAAAAATCCCGGCTTGGGCGGGCAGATGGTGACGTTGAGCATCACCGGCTCGGCGATGACCGCCGCGATCTCCCCCGGATAACGCTGGAAATGCCGCTCGACCGACGCCAGGTCGTTGAAGCGCGCGGTCAGGGTATGGACGAGCGATTCCTCGGGAATGCCCCGCGAGGCCGGAGCCCGGCCTGGAAGGTCCAACTCCCCGAGCTCGGAGGCGGAGGGCTTGACGCTGGAGAGCACCGCGTCGTGACAGCCGTGGAAGGAGCCCTCGAACTTGATGATCTTGGGCCGGCCGGTGAAGGCCCGGGCCAGGCGCAGGGCGTGCATGGTGGACTCGGTTCCGGAATTGGTGAAGCGCACGCGCTCCAATTGAAAACGCCGGCAGACCTCCTCGGAGAGTTCGCACTCCAAGGGGTGCGCCATCGCCATCAAGGTCCCGCGTCCGGCCTGCTCGGCCACGGCCCGGACGACCGCCGGATGGGAGTGGCCGACGAACATCGCCCCGAAACCCATGGCGAAGTCCACATATTCGTTGCCATCCACGTCCCAAAGCTTCGACCCGCGGGCCTCGCGGACGAAAATAGGGTGGGGGTCCATGGCCCGGAAATTCGAACCGACGCCCAGGGGAAGGGTTTTACGGGCCCGGCGGTGCAGTTCCCCGGATTTGGCGGTCCGGGTTCTCCACGACTCCAAAAGATCTTGATTGTTCGCGATGACGGGCATAAAGGCCTCCTCGATCCACGGTTGCGGGGAAACCGGCGCGGCGCCCCCGAAAGGGCGCGGACCGGCGGGCGTCGGAACGGTCGTCCGATCGAGGAGGATTTAGGGCGGGCGGTGGAAACGGCGGACCCTTAGGGTGAGGGTCCGCAGGGTGCGGCGGCCGCGATCGACGTCCCAGAGGGAGCGGCCGAAAATCATCTTAGTGCCCGCCTCCGGAGGTCGGGCCCGGGGCCCTGCCGCCGCGGCGGATCATGGAAACCTTGAGACGGACCTGGGCGCGCCGGACGGCCGCCTCGGCCTGCATCAGGGTCATGGGATCCATGTCCTTGCGCGTGGCTTCGGCCTTGGCTTTTTCCAGGGCCTGGCGCGCGCGCTCGGAGTCGATGGACTCGGCCATCTCCGCGGTCTCGGCGAACAGGGAGACCCGGCCGCCCTGGATTTCGGCGAAGCCCCCGGACACGGCCAAAAGGGACACTTCGCCGCCTTGGGCCGTCACCCGGACCTGGCCCGGCTGAAGCTGGACCAAAAACGGCGCATGGCCCGGAAGAACCCCCATCTCCCCGCCGACGGCGGGAAGCACGACGAAGGTCGCGGCGGTCTTCATGACCGACTTCTCCGGCGTGATGAGTTCCAGCTCCAGCGTCTTGCTCATTTCATCGATTCGGCCTTGGCGACCGCCTCTTCGATTCCGCCCACCATGTAAAAGGCCTGCTCGGGCAGATGATCGTATTTTCCCTCGACCAAGCCCTTGAAGGCCTGGATGGTGTCCTTAAGAGGAACGTATTTCCCCGGAGTCCCGGTGAATTGCTGGGCCACGAAGAAGGGCTGGGACAGGAACTTCTGGATCTTGCGGGCGCGGGAGACGGCCATCTTGTCATCATCGGAGAGCTCGTCGATTCCGAGGATGGCGATGATGTCCTGCAGGTCGCGGTAGCGCTGAAGGATCTTCTGCACCGCGCGGGCCACGGCGTAGTGCTCCTCGCCCACGATGTGCGGGTCCAGGATCCGGGAGGTCGAGTCCAGGGGGTCCACGGCCGGGTAGATGCCCAGCTCGGCGATTTGCCGGGAAAGCACGGTGGTCGCGTCCAGATGGGTAAAGGTCGTGGCCACGCCGGGGTCGGTCAAGTCGTCGGCGGGAACGTAGACGGCCTGGATCGAGGTGATCGAGCCCCTCTTGGTGGAAGTGATGCGTTCCTGGAGCATGCCGACTTCGGTCGTCAACGTCGGCTGGTAGCCGACGGCCGAGGGCATGCGGCCCAAGAGCGCCGACACCTCGGCGTTGGCGAGCACGTAGCGGAACACGTTGTCGACGAACAGCAGCACGTCCTGGCCTTCCTTGTCGCGGAAATACTCGGCCTGGGTGAGCGCGGTCAGACCCACGCGGGCGCGCGA
>CAYHPY010000108.1:0-11886 GCA_964358485.1 uncultured Elusimicrobia bacterium | reverse complement strand
TGGCCGGCGAGCTCTGCCGCCGCTCCACCGGGCGGACCCTTTACATTCTGGACGAGCCCACGACCGGCCTGCATTTCGCCGACGTGGCCAAGCTTTTGGAAGTGCTCCACCGCCTGGTCTCCGGCGGCAACACCGTGCTCGTCATCGAGCACAACCTGGACGTCATCCGCACCGCCGACTGGATCGTGGATCTGGGGCCCGAAGGCGGCGATGGGGGCGGCAATCTGGTGGCGGCCGGACGGCCGGAGGAAATCGCAAAGAATCCGGCGTCGCATACCGGCAAGTATCTTTAGGGGCCGCCGGGTTACTCCCTCAACGACCGGAACCCGTCCATGATCGGAATGGCGCTGGGGACCACCTTGGCGCGGGCGCCCGTCTGGGCCAGGGCCTCGACGCGCTTCTTATGTTCGGGGGAGTCCAGCCATTCCCGCCAGGCGCTTTCGAGCTTGGCCAAAGTCGCGAAGCGGTAGCTCAGCCAGAGGCTTTCCTTCAGCGGCCGGCCGTCCCGCAGATGCCCGCAAAAAGTCTTGAATTGCAGGCGCGAGTGGCGGCGGTAGAGAAAGTAGACGAGGGAGTAGGCCTGGACGTACCAGGCCGTGACTTTCTCCTGGTCGTCCTTGATGTCGGTGGTCGGATTGATGGCGAAGAACTTCTCCAGGGGGAGGAGGGATTTGCGGGGCTGGTAGGCCATGGCCTGGTACCAATCGGATTTCTCGGGCTTTCCGACCGATTCGGACTCCTCCATCATGGCCAGGCCCTCGTTGAGCCAGGAGGGGGGCTGTTTGCCGGCCTCCTTCCAGAAACCCTCGAAAAGAAGATGGGTGGTCTCGTGGGCGATGATCTGGAGGAGCTTGGCGGCCTCCGGCTGGTCATGGACGGCGACCGCCTTTTTGTCGTACATGGCGATCCCGTTGGACCAGGACGGGGGCTCGAATTCCCCCTTGAGGTAGGTCGCCCGTTCCTTGTAAAGATAGAGCCGAAGGCGTTCCTTGGCCATCCAGGGGGAGAACATCGAAAGGTCCATGCGCAGTCGGTTGTGGAGTTTTTCGAGGGCGATGACGAACCCCGGAGGGGTCCAAGGGGACTCATGGGCGATCACGAAATGAGGGGAGACGGTTTCCCGCCATTGGGTCGCCCCGGCCGTGCCGCAAGCCCAAATCAGCGCGGCCAAGGTCCAAAATAACCGCATCGGGAACAAGTATAAACGAAATACCGGTTGTTCGCCAGGCGGATATTTGATAAAATAGGTCAAGTAGTCGCAAAATCGCCCTTAAAAAGCAAGGAGAATCAATGTCGACCATGCGGACTCTTTTCCTCAACCCCCCTTCCTACTCCGGCTTCGACGGAGGCGCCGGGGCCCGCTACCAGGCCCGGCGGGAAGTCCGCTCCTTTTGGTTTCCGACCTGGCTGGCCCAGCCGGCCGCGATGATTCCCAACTCCAAGCTCATCGACGCCCCCGCCGACGACCTGAATCTGGACCAAGTCTCCCAGATGGCCAAGGGCTTCGAGCTCTGCATCTTCCACACCTCCACCCCCTCCTTCGACAACGACGTCAAGGTGGCCCAACACCTCAAAAATCTCTACCCCGACATGAAGATCGGGTTCGTCGGGGCCCATGTCGCGGTCCTGCCCGAGGAGAGCTTGGCCGCGGCCCCGGTTTTGGACTTCGTGGCCCGGGAAGAGTTCGATTACACCCTTTTGGAGATCGCCCAGGGCCGACCCTACGAGGCGGTCCACGGCATCAGTTGGCGCGACGGCGACCAGGTCCGCCACAACCAGGACCGGGCGTTGATCGGGGCCATGGACTCCCTGCCCAGCGTCGTGGACGTCTACAAGCGGGACCTCAAGATCGAGAACTACTACATCGGCTACCTCAAGCATCCCTACGTTTCTCTCTACACCGGCCGGGGATGCCCCGCGCGCTGCACCTTCTGCCTCTGGCCCCAGACCGTCGGCGGGCATGTCTACCGCACCCGGAGCGCGGCCAGCGTCGTGGCGGAAATGGCCCGGGCCAAGGAGCTCTTCCCCCAGGTCAAGGAATTCTTTTTCGACGACGACACCTTCACCGCCGATCTCCCCCGCGCCGCGGAGATCGCCCGCGGGCTGGGCAAGCTCGGGGTGACCTGGTCCTGCAACTCGCGGGCCAACGTTCCCTACGATTATCTGAAGATTTTTAAGGAGAACGGCCTTCGCCTTCTGCTGGTCGGCTACGAGTCCGGAAATCAGCAGATTCTCAACAACATCAAAAAGGGCATCCGCCTGGACATCGCCCGCGAATTCACCAAGAACTGCCGCAAATTGGGCATCGTGATCCACGGCACCTTCATTCTCGGCCTGCCCGGCGAGACCAAGGAGACCATCGAGGAGTCCATTCGCTTTGCCTGCGATTTGGACGTCGAGACCATGCAGGTCTCCCTGGCGGCCCCGTACCCCGGGACCGAATTGTACCGCCAAGCCATGACCAACAAGTGGTACGACCCCAAGGCCATGGTCCGCAACGACGGGACCCAGTCCTGCACCCTCTCTTTTCCGGGCCTGACCTCTGAGGAGATCGCGGCCGCCGTCAAGCGGTTCTACACGAAGTTCTACGCCCGACCCTCGCCGATCCTGCGCATGCTCAAAAGCATGGCCAAGGACCCCGTCGAGCGCCGCCGCCGCCTGCGCGAGGGCAAGGAGTTCATCAACTACCTCCGGGGCCGGGAGTCCGACCAAACCGCCTCCGCGAGCAAACTCGGCAGTTTGGCGCCCAAGGCGGACGAGGAACTCGTCGGCCGTTGATGGTCCAAGCCCTCGCCTGGACGGCCCTGTTCTCGGGGGCCTTCTCATCGGCCTTTTTTACGGTCGCCGTCGGGGCGGCCTGGGTTCTGTTCGGCCGCCGCCGCCCGCCGCGCGGGAAAGCGGCGCGCGCTCTCCCTCCGGTCACCATTCTTAAACCCCTCAAGGGGAAGGATTCGGACCTCTACGGGAACTTGACGAGCTTCCTGGATCAGGAATATCCCCTGACCCAGGTGATCTTCTGCCTCGACAGCGAGCAGGACCCAGCCTTGCCGGTGGCCGAAAGACTCCGGGCCGAGCGGCCGTCCCGGGACGTCTCCGTGGTCGTCTCCGGCCGCAGGATCGGCTGCAACCCCAAGATCAACAACCTGGCCAACGCCTACCCCCTGGTCAAGCACGGCCTGATCCTCATCTCCGACTCCGACGTCCGGGTGGCCCCGGATTTCCTGGCCCGGACGGCCCGGGCTTTCGACGATCCCCGGGTCGGTTTGGCCTCGGCCTTCTACCGCACGCCCGCCACGGGCGGCCTGATCGCGACTCTAGAGGCTTTGGCCATCAATGCCCAATATCTTCCCCAGGCCCTGACGGCCGGGGCCTTCGGCATGCGCTTTACCATGGGGGCGGCGGTCCTGGTTCGCAAGGACGTCTTCGACCGGACCGGAGGCTTCGCCAATTTGGCCGACCACATCGCCGATGATTACAACCTCGGCGAGGCGGTCCGCAAGGAAGGCTTTCTCGTCGAATTTTCCGAGGCGGTCGTGGAGACCCTGCCGGGCAGCCGGGACTTCGGGGCGCACCTGCGCCACCAGATCCGGGAATCCCGGGTCATCCGCCTCTGCCAACCAGCCGGTTACTTCGGCCTATTCCTCCTGCATTCCCTCAGCCTGCTGACTTTGGCGGCCCTTTGGGCTCCGAGCCGCCTCATCCTATGGGCCTTCGCCGCGGTGTGGGCGGTCCGGGCCGCGGCCGTGGCCCTGGTGGCGCGGCAGGTCGGAGGGCGCGCCGAATTGTTGTCGCTGGCGCTTCTGCCGGTCAGCGACTGGGTCGCTTTCGCCTCCTGGATCCTGGGATTTGGCTCCAACCGCGTTCTTTGGAGAGGCGTGGTCTATTCGATCCAGGCCAACGGAAAATTGACCCCCATCCGCCCCTCCCTCGAGGTTCCCGCGGCGTGAAATCCCGGCTTTTTCGGGGCCTGATTCTGGCGGCCGGGGTGGCCACTTTAGGTCTCTTGCTGTGGAAACTGGAGCCGGCCCGGGTCTGGGAGCTCCTGCGCCGGATCGGCTGGGGTTGGCTGCTCATCATCCCCGGGCACGGAGTCGACCATGTCTTCAACGCCTGGGGCTGGAAGTTCGCCTTCTCCGCCAAGGACGCCGATCGGGTGTCTTTGGGAAAAATCTACGTGGCCCGGATCGCGGGGGACGGGGTGAACTACCTGACCCCCAGCGGGACCATCGCCGGGGAGGTCGTCCGCCCGGGAATGCTGGGCGGCGAAGTTTCCGAGGAAGCCAAAATCGCGAGCGTCGTCGTGGCCAAATTCACCCAAGCCCTCGCCCAAGTGGGATTCATCCTCCTCGGACTGGCGCTTCTGCTTCAACATGGACTGACCATGGTGGAAAGCGCCCGAAAATGGATTCCGCTTCTGACGGGCGCCCTGATCCTGGCCTGCGCCGGAGTCTGCGCCTTCGGCTGGTATTTCTCGCGAAAATCGGCCGGGCAAAAGGCCGCCGCCGGCCCTTGGAGCCTCCTCGCGATCCAAGGGCAGATCGCGGACTTTTTCCGGGATCATCCCGGGCGATTCGCGCTTTCCATCGCCTTCTTCATCCTGGGCTACGCCTGGGGCATCGTGGAGGTCCTGCTGGTCTGCCATTTCCTCGGGGTGCCGCTCGGGTTGCTCCTGGCGACGGGAGTGGAGGTCCTCTCCACGATGATCGACGGCATGACCTTCATGGTTCCGGCTAAGATCGGCACCCAGGAGGCCGGAAAAACCGCCATCTTCGCGGGCCTGGGCCTCGGGGCCGGGGCGGGATTTGCCTTCGGGGCCGTGCGGCACCTGCGGGAACTGGTCTGGGCGGCCGGGGGCCTCATGCTTTACACCTTCCAACAACGCGGCCTTTCCTCCGCCGAGCCCCCTAAAAAAGACGAACGGCCCCTGAGCGGGGCCGTCGCCTAGGTCACCCCCTAAAAACTTACTGCGGCAGAAGATCCGCCGAGCAGTCGGTGTTGCTACAGGTGTAGGTGCCCGGGGGCGCCACGTAGGTGATGACATAGCTCCCGTAGACGGCGGGAACCGGCGCCTTGCGGGTCAAGGTGATGGTCCAGGAAGGAGTCGTGGTCGCCGTGATGGCGCTGCCCGTGTATTTGCTCAGGCCCCCGAGGTTCACGTCCAGGGTGGTGGCCGCGGTGTCGGTGGCGTAGTTGCCGTTCTTGGCCAAATAGCGCTCCTGCGCGCCTTTCAGGCCGCTCAGCCATTGGAAGGCCTCGGCGGATTTCCCCTTTTCCACGACCTTAAAGTACTGGGGAACGGCGATCGCCGACAGAATGCCGATGATCAGCACGACGACCAGAAGCTCGATAAGGGTGAAGCCCCGTTCGGAGCCCAAGCGCGCGGAAAGCTTTTTCGCCATTTTCAAATTCCTCCCTCCAGCCACACCTTTACTAAAGTTTAACGGAATCGGGTGTATTATGCCTGTTTTCGTTGTGTTCAAAATGTGAATTGGCTAGAATCACCTGGATATGCCCAGGATTCTAATCATCGAAGATGAGGAGCGGATCATCGACGCCATCGAGAAAACCCTTTCGATGGGGGGCTCCTATACGACCCGCTCGGTTCGAGACCCCTCCAGGGCCCTGGCCGCCGCCCTGGAGGACCGGCCGGATTTGATTCTGCTCGACATCCGGATGCCCGGAGGCGACGGGCGCCAATTGATCAAGGTCTTGAAGGAACATCCGGCCACGCGGCCCATCCCCGTGGTCTTTCTGACCGGCCTGGGCTCCGAGGGCGACAAAGTCCTGGGCCTCAATCTCGGGGCCGACGATTACGTGGTCAAACCCTTCGGCGCCATGGAACTCCTGGCCCGCATCTCGGCGGTCCTGCGGCGGACCCTGCCGGAGGCGGCCGGCGACGGCCCCGTGGGCGGAGCCGGTCTGGTGCTCGATCCCCAGACCCGCCGGGCGGCCTATCGCGGCACGGAGCTCAAACTCCAGCCGAAGGAATTCGAGATCCTCCTCCTTTTGGCCAGCCGCCCCGGGCGGCCTCTGACCCGGCGCTGGCTGATCGAAAACACATCCACTTACGGGACCGAGGTATCCACCCGGAGCCTGGACACCCACATCAAGAATCTCCGGCGCAAGCTGGGGGCCGGCGCCAGGCTCATCGAAACCCTCCCCAAGATCGGCTACCGGTTCGCCCCGGATGGCTGAGCGTTCCGCCCCCGGACGCCGGGGAACCTATTTCGCCTTCCAGGGCCTGCTCACCGCGGTCCTGCTCCTGCTTTACCTCATCGAGCACCGCCAAGGCGGGGCGTGGGGCTGGAAATTGGCCGCGCTGACCGGCATCCTGGGATGCTCCCTGGCGATGATCCATTTTCTCCCCGCGAAGGCCCTCACGCGCTGGACCTTCACCGTGGGCCTCTTTATGGGCGACGCCTTGGTGGCCACCTTGGCCCTGTTTTGGGCCAGGCCCAATCAGGATCTCAGCCTGATTTACCTGCTCATCATCTTCGGGGCCGCGCTGACCCGGGACCTGCGCAAAAGCCTGGCGGTGGCCGGGGTCACTTCCCTCCTTTTTTTGGCCGGGGCGTGGAGCCCGGAGCGCGGGCTCCCGTCTGATTCCGCGTTCTGGCTGCGCTTCAATTTCCTTTGGATCATCTCGGCCTTGCTGGCGATTCTTTCCCGGGATTCCCAGCAGGCCCAGTCGGACGCCGAGCGCCTCTACAGCGAGCGGCTGATCTCGGCCGAACGCCTGGCGGGGTTGGCTCAGCTCTCGGGGGAGGTGGCCCATCGGATCAAGGGCCCCCTGACCTCGATCATGGTCAACGCCGAGGTCCTGGCCCACCGCCATCCCAAAACCCCCGACCTTCACAGGGAACTCGATCAGATCCAGCGCGAGGCCGGCCATTGCAAGGAAATTCTCAAAAACCTCCTGGACTTGGGCCGCATCGAGGAAATGGATCTCGGCCCCTGCGACCTGCGAAGGCCCTTGCGGGCGGCCGTCGAGTCGGCGGGAACCTTGGCCCGCAAGGCCGGGGTTCGCCTCCACGCCTCGGGCCTTCAAGCTCCCGCGAAAGTCACCGCCGACGAGAGCCTCCTGCACGAGGCCTTTTCCGCGATCCTTCTCAACGCCATCGAGGCCTCCAAACCCAAGGGCCGGGTCGAGGTCGTCCTCCGGGCTTCCCGCTCCGGGTCCTGGTGGCATGAGAACGATCCCCGGGCCGGTTATGTCGTCGAGATCCGGGACCAGGGAAAAGGCTTCTCCGCGGAACAGCGGAGCTCCCTGTTCAAGCCGTTTTTCACCACCAAAGCCGAGGGCACGGGACTGGGGCTGACGGCGGCCCTGCGGATCATCCAGAAACACGGCGGGACCATCGAGGCCGAAAGCGACGGCCCGGGCGGCGGGGCGCGGTTTAGTCTCCTGATTCCTCGGGCTTGACCAGGAGGACCCCGGCGCGCGCCAGCGCCTCCTTCACCCGGGGGCTCATCAAGGTCCGCAGTTCCGTCACGGTCCGGTGGGTGGGGGTCGGGCGATCGGTCACGGCCGAGGCGGGATCGGCGGAAGGATGGAAATAGACCTCCGTGGTCCCCGGGGGGAGCCGGTCGATCAGCCAGAGCAGGTAGTCCGTGCCCATCATCCCGGATCTCAGCAGGCCGAAGGTCCGCTCGGGGACCCGGAGCCCCTCCGCTTGTCGGGTCAATTGCCGCCGCAGGGCGCCGAAAACCCCCCCGAGCCCCAAGGAGGCCGCGGCGTCGGCCCAACGCCCCTGGGACCAGGCGTAGGAGACCCCGGCCTCCACTTCCCCCCCCGGCAGGCGGATACGGGCGATCCCGGCCGCGCGGGCGGCCCGGGCCAGGATCGGGAAGACCACCGGATGGACATGGATGTTGAAATGCCCGTCCACGTGGGTGGGGCGCAGGCCCAGCTCCAGGACGCGGTCGAGTTGGGCGCGGATCTGGCCTTCGATGAAGGCCCGCAGGCTTCGCTGAAAGTAGAATTTGAGGCCCCAGAGCTCGGGCTTGTCCGGGCAAAGCTCCAGGTGCAGGCCCACCCCGAGGCCGGGGTTGGCGCGCGCGATCCGGACCGCGTCTTCGAAGGCCGGGCCCTTGGCCATGAGGCTGGCGAATCTCAGGATTCCCTCCCGGTGGGCGGTTTCGACCCCGCGGTTGACCTCGAGGCTGACGCCGAAATCGTCGGCCGTGGTGATGAGGCGGCGGGGAAGACTCACTAGTAGCTGGAGTAGATGTCCGCGGAGTTGATGAAGACTTGGCAAACGCCGGCGTTCAGGTTCACGTTGATCGTGGGCATGTTGGCATCGTTGGGGGTGCAGACGCAGGGGCAGGCGTTCTCCGGATTGCAGTCGTAGGCCAGGCCGGAGTTGTCGGCGAGGAGGTCCACGCAGGGCGTCCCCGGGTTGGCGCCGCTGTTCCACCCCGAGACCAGGCGGGCGAATGCGATCTCGTCGAGTTTCTTGGCGTGGGTCTGCTGCTCGACCGTGGCCGTGGCCCGGTATTGCATCATCACCATGGACACCATTCCCGCCGCCACGATGGACATGATGGCGCTCATGATGAGCACATGGGCCAGAACCGAGCCGCGCTCAGGGGTTGTCATCGAGATAGTTGTTATAGGTCCGGGCGCTGCCCACCACGGTGTCGACCCGCAGATACACGGGAACGGGGTTGTAGGGGGTCGTCGCGGTCACGCCGGTGGCCACCGGCGTCGATTCCCCGATGGTGTAGTGCATCTCGATTCCATCGTTGGTTTGGGTGAAGAACTGCGGGAGGTCGTTGCCCTCGTCATGATGATAAAACCGCCGGGCGACCAGCGCGTAGGTCAGGGGGGAGGAAGGGGGACTGCCGCAGGTGATCGCGTTGGCCTTGGCGGTGTCGGGGCAGGAGGCGGCGGTCAGGTCCTCGTAACGGTAAAGGGACTGGATTCCAGAGACGGTCGCGGCGCAATAGTGAAACCATCTGATCGGATCGCTGTTTAAATATTTCCCCGTTCCCCCGTCGGTCAGGATGGTGGAAAAATTATGACAGCCGATCAGGGCGTTTCCCGCGGTATGGGTGGTGATATAGGTGGCCGACTCCAACTCCTGATTCATGCGGTGCAGGTTCATGAGGGTCCAACCGGCCACGTCCCCCCGGGTCCCGCCCTCGACCTGGTAGCGGATGACCGACGAGGCCACGCTGATGATCCCGGACATGACGATGGCCGAAAGCGAAACGGCCACCAAGAGCTCGACCAAGGTGTAGCCCGCGCCCCGGCGCGCCGCGGCGGGAAGGGTCATTCGAGCTCCGTCCAATCGACGGTGACGCTCACCCGCGGGACGAAGGTTGCCGAGGGGTCCATGTCAGCGACGAAATATTTGACCCGGGCGTTGAACGGAGGCCCCTCGAACCAGGCCGGAAGATAATTGTCCAACGTGTGGGAGCCGACCGCCAGGGCGTAGCAGGTCTGCGGGGGGCTGCCCGTGCCGCAGTCGTCCCTGACCGCTCCATTGGTCATGGTCCACGCGTCGGCCGCGCCCTGGCTGGGGCCCGCGATGATGGGGGATGCGTAGGTCGCGATGTCCCCGCTCACGTAGTTCTTCAAGGTTTCCGAAACCTGCCGCGCGGCCTGGCCCGCCAGGAGCTTTCTCAGGCCCCTGGTCCCGCTTTTCTTGGTGGACAGGGCCATGCTGAAGATCGAGCTGGCCACAATCGCCGTGATGAGCATGGACACCACCACCTCGAGGAGGGTGTAGCCCGCCCGGGGATCGGCTCGGACCCGCTCAGAATCCGGTGACGGCGGGAGCGCCGCCCTGTTCATAGACTTTTCCATTGGTGTCCACGGCATAGCCCCAGGAGGAGTAAGGGGTCAACGCCCCCGTTTTGCGCTTGGCGCAGGCCACCCAATTGGCGCTGGCCAGGCCGGTCAAAAGGGAGCCGCAGGCGGTGCCGGCGACGCCGCCGTTGACGGCGACGATGTCGTAGGGCTTGGCCGTCCAATCCTGGGCGGCCAAGTATTTGCAGGCGACCAAGCGGCAGGCGAGGGTGGCCGCCGAGCACGTCGCCCCGTTGCAGCTGGTGGTGATGGTTCCCGCCAGGTAATTGCCGAAATTGTCCAAGGCGTACATCTGGTTGGTGCGGCCCACCATCTTGGCGATGGTGACGGCGTCGTCGGCCTTGGTCACCTCCACGGTCCTGAGATATTGGGGGATGGCGATGGCGCTCAGGATGCCGATGATCAGGACCACCACGATCAGCTCGATCAAGGTAAATCCCGCCCGGCCGTTTTGGCGCGGCATCTACTTGCCTCCCATGGTGGAGAGCTTGAAGATCGGCATGAAGACCGCCAGCACGATGGTGGCGACCACCGCGCCGATCCCGACGACCATGATGGGCTCGATGACGGAGGTGAACCGCCGGGTGAATTGGTCGATCTGCTCCCGGTAAAAGCCGCCCAAGGTGACGAGCATGTCGGGGAGCTTGCCGGATTCCTCTCCCATGTACATCATTTCGGTCACCAGGGGTGGAAGCATGCCCGTCTTCTTGAACGAGCTGGAGATGGATTTTCCGCTGGAGACGTCCGCCTTGACGTTTTGGAGCAATTTCCGAAACAGCACGTTATCCGCGAAAACCCCCTCCAGGACGCTGATGGCGTTGAGGATGCTCACCCCGCTTTCGATCAGGGCCGACAGGGTGGTCAGAAGGCGCTCGACCAGGATGTTCGTGATGAAGGGGCCGAAGAAGGGCATTCCTAAGATCATCTGCATGCGCGTCACCTTTCCGGCTTCGGTGCTGGTGTAGGCGCCCCAGAGGAAATAGACGGCCGCGATGCCGAAGATGACGACGGCCAGGTGATGAACCAGGGCGTCGGAGAGAAAGATGATGAACGCCGTCAGCGGGGGCAGCTTCACGCCGAAGCCCTTGAAGATGTCCGCGAAGACCGGGACGATCTTGACGATGAAGAAGATCAGCACGCCCATGGCCACCGTGAAAAGAATCAGGGGGTAGGCCATCGCCGTGACGACCTTGCCCTTGAGGGCGGACTGGGCCGTGAGGTAGGAGGAAATCTGCTTGAGGGCCTTGGGCAGTTGTCCGCCCATCTCGCCGGCCTGGACCAGGGAGATCCAGAGGGTGTCGAAAACCTTGGGATGCTTTTCCAGGGCCTTGTAGAGGGCCGTGCCGCTGGCCACGTCCTTGGTGACCTGCCCGACCGAATATTGGATGCCCTTGGAGGAGGAGTTCTCCCCGAGCAGGGAAAGGGCGCGCACCAACGGGACGCCTCCGTTGAGCAAGGTGGCCAGCTGCTCGGCCAGAAAGCAAAGGTCGCTCTCGGCGACCGGCCCGCCCCCCTCGCCGGCTTTGGCCGCCTGGGCCTTGACGCTTTTATCCGAGGAGATGGAAAGGATGAAGTAGCCCTTTCCCTGGAGGGAGCTGATCGCGTCGTTCTCGTCGTTGGCTTCCAGGGAGCCGCTGATGGTCTCTCCCTTGGAATCCTGCACCGTATAGGCGAAACGCCCCATAGACCTCCATCCCCTTGAATCCGGGCCAAGGGGAAATTAATACGAAAAATCAAACCAATCCCTGGTTTTAGTTTAACAGGGGAAACCCCCGTTGTCAATCCCGAGACTTGTCCACGGCATCTTTTACGGGCTTCGTGCCCGTGGCTTGCGGCCGAACGGCAGGCCGCAAGCTTGAAAACGGCCACGGCGGCCAACGGCGACTCCCTAAGTGAACGGCATTTCCCGTGTGCAATGAAAGACAACAAAAACGGAGGCAAACGGATCCAAAAGCAACGCCAAACCTGCAACGGCCATCAGGCTCATTTACGGATGAGAAAATGCTTCCCGAACGGCGTCCAAGTTCCCGGACTTTTCAAAGGCCTTGGCGGGCAGGGCCTTCGATCTGCGC
>CAYHPY010000107.1:0-12259 GCA_964358485.1 uncultured Elusimicrobia bacterium | reverse complement strand
ACCGTCATCGGCGCCGTCCGCCGGGTCCTGGCGGCCCATGGCTGAGAGCTCCGGGCCAGCCTGATGTGCGGCATCTGCGGCTTCACCGGGCCCGCCCGGGGCGACGCCCTCCAAAAAATGTCCGGGGCCATCACCCACCGGGGCCCCGATGAGGACGGTTTTTACTCCGACGGCCTGATCAACCTCGGAATGCGCCGCTTGAGCATCATCGACCCCGCCACCGGCAAACAGCCCATCCACAACGAGGATTCCACCCTTTGGGTCGTCATGAACGGGGAAATCTACAACGCCCCGGAGCTCCGGGCGGACCTCGAGGCCAAGGGACACCGCTTCTACACCGACCACTCCGACACCGAGACGATCGTCCATCTCTACGAGGAATACGGGGACGATTTCCCCCACAAGCTCAACGGGATGTTCGCCATCGCGCTCTGGGACAAGCCCCGCCGCCGGCTGGTCCTGGTGCGGGACCGCATGGGGGTCAAGCCGCTTTTTTATCGGCCCGGCCCCGGACCACTGCTTTTCGGCTCGGAGCTCAAGGCCCTCCTGGCCCATCCCGACTGTCCGAAAGAGCTGGACCGCGCGGCGGCGTATCATTACTTCAGCTTCAAGAACGTCCCCTCGCCCCGGACCGCCTTCCAAGGCATCCGCTCCCTGGAGCCCGGGCAATTTCTTTCCTTCCAAGACGGCAAGACGAACCTGCGGACCTGGTGGTCCCCGGCCTTCGTCGCCGAGGGCGACGCCGACCCGGTCGAGGCCCGGGAGAACATCCTCCGCCTGCTGACCGACGCCGCCCGCATCCGCATGCGCAGCGACGTCCCTTTCGGGGCCTACCTGAGCGGCGGGGTCGATTCCAGCGCCGTCGTCGCCCTGATGGTCCAAGCCGCGGGGGGGCCGGTCAAAACCTTTTCCCTCGGCTACGAGGACGGGTTCAAGCACAAGGAATCCGACCTCTTCCACGCGCGGAGAGTGGCCAAGGCCCTGGGGACCGAGCACCGGGAATACATCATGTCCGCCCGGGAGCTCCGGGAGGACGCCTCCGAGATCCTTTCCGCCTTCGACCAGCCCTTCTCCGGGACGATCTCCACCTTTTTCCTGACCAAGCTCATCTCCAAGCACGTCAAAGTGGCCTTGTCGGGCGACGGGGCCGACGAATTGTTCGGCAGCTACCTCTCCCACCGGACCGCCGGGCCCATCAGCCGCTACGGGGCCTTGCGGGAAAAAGCGAAGGCCGGCCGCCTGACGGGTGAGGAGGCCGCCGCGCTCCAGCCCTGCGATTTGGGCTTCCTGGAACGGCTGTTCGAAAGCTCGGGGGGCGGCGAGGCGGAGTGGCGCTTCCGCCTCCATCTTTTCGGCGACGAGGAAAAACGGCGCCTGTTGAGCCCGGCCCTGCTCTCGGGCATCGGCCGCGACGACTCCCTGGATTTGGTCCGGGAGGCCTTCCGGGCCGTGCGGGCCCGCGACCCCCTCAATCGGGTTTTGGAGATGGAATACCGGACCCAGTTCCCGGATCAGGTTCTGGCCTTCGTGGATTTCCTGTCGATGGCCCACTCGGTGGAGGTCCGCTCACCCTTCCTGGATTACCGGCTCGTCGAATACGCGGCGGGGCTGCCCGCCGGCCTCAAAATCCGGGACGGGTTGGTCAAGGCCGTGCTCAAGGACACCGTCCGGCCCCTGCTCCCCGAGGGCGTGGCCGACCGGCCCAAGGAAGGCTTCGTTCTGCCCATTTTCGACTGGCTCGGGGGGTCGCTGAAGGACTGGCCGGCCGAGGTCCTCACCCCCGAACGCCTCGCGCGCCACGGGTTTTTCAAGCGGGAGGAGGTTTCGGCGCTGACCGCGTCCTTCGCCGGGGGCAATTCCGGCGAGTCGGGCAAGGTCTGGAACCTCATGATGTTCCAGCTCTGGTGGGAGCGGTACTTTGGCTAAGGTCATCGGGATTCTGCAGCCCGGCTACCTCCCCTGGCTGGGATT
Source organism: uncultured Elusimicrobia bacterium (assembly GCA_964358485.1). Taxonomy (GTDB): domain Bacteria; phylum Elusimicrobiota; class Elusimicrobia; order UBA1565; family UBA9628; genus CAYHPY01. The sequence goes on along the minus strand of CAYHPY010000107.1, from coordinate 10,288 downwards.
CTTCCAGCAGCTCGACCGAAGCGACGTCTTCGTCGTTTATGACGACGTCCAGTACGACAAGAACGGCTGGCGAAACCGCAACAGAATCAAGACCGCCAACGGCCCGCAGTGGCTCACCGTGCCGGTCTCGGCCGACTTTTCGAACCGGCCGCCCATCAACGCCGTGAAGATCAACAACGACACGGATTGGCGCCGCAAGCACCTGCTTTCCATCCGGCAAAACTATTCCCAGGCCCCGTTCTTTCGGGACTACATCGGCGTCTTCGAAGAAATCTTCTCCCGCCCCTGGGAGCTTTTGGCGGACCTGGACATGGCGCTGATCGTCGAACTCGCGCGCCGACTGGGCCTCGGGGGCAAGCGGATCGTCCGTTCCTCGGAATTGGGCGTGCCCGGCCAGCGAGTTGAACGGCTGATCGCCATTTGCAAGAATCTCGGGGCGGACACCTTTTACGAAGGGGCCGCGGGCCGCGATTACATCCAGACCGCGGATTTCGAGGCGCAGGGCATCAAGCTGGAGTTCCAGGATTACAAGCATCCCGTTTACAAGCAACTGTATGGCGAATTCATTCCGCAATTGTCCATCGTCGACCTCTTGTTCAACTGCGGGCCGGAGGCGCTCGACATTTTAACCGGACGCAAGACGGGAGAACCCAAATGAAAACCAAAAAAACCATCCTGGTCACCGGCGGCGCCGGCTTCATGGGCAGCAACCTCGTGCGCCACCTCTACCAAAAATACCCCGATTACAAGATCATCGTCCTGGACGCCCTCACCTACGCCGGAAGCGTGGAGAACCTCCCGGTCGACATCAACAAGGCTAACGGCGACCGCCTGGCCTTCTGGTACGGCGACGTCCGCAACGCCGAGCTGGTCGACACCCTGGTGGAGCAGTCGGACGCCGTCGTGCACGTCGCCGCCGAGACCCACGTCACCCGGTCCATCTACGACAACCTGCTGTTCTTCGAGACGGACGTGATCGGCACCCAGACGGTGGCCAACGCGGTCCTCAAGTACCGGGACCGGGTCGAGCGCTTCATCCACATTTCCAGTTCCGAGGTCTACGGAACCGCGCTGGCCCCCAAGATGGACGAGGACCATCCGATCATTCCCCTGAGCCCCTACGCGGCCGCCAAGGCCGGCGCCGACCGGCTGGTCCATTCCTATTGGACGACCTACGAGGTGCCGACCGTCATCCTTCGGCCCTTCAACAACTACGGCCCCTACCAGCATCTGGAAAAGGCCATCCCCCGGTTCATCACCAGCTGCATCCTCAGCGAGCCCATCCGGCTCCATGGCGACGGCAGCGCCGCCCGGGACTACGTCTACGTCAAGGACTTCTGCTCCGCGGTCGACGCCGTGCTCCACGCCCCAATCTCCAAAGTGAAGGGGCAAACCTTCAACGTGGCCTCCGGAACCCACCGGACCATGCTTTCCATCGCGCAGGCCATCATCAAAAAAATGGGCAAAAGCGAATCCCTCATCACCTACATCGGCGACCGGCCCGGCCAGGTCTTCCGGCACACGGGCGCGGGCGGCAAGATCCGCAAGGCCATCGGATGGAGACCCCTGACGAACTGGGCCTCCGGCCTTGACGAGACCATCGATTGGTACCGGCGCAACCAGCAGTCCTGGAGCCGACAGCTCTGGATGCGGACGGTTCCGATCATCACCAAATCGGGGAAAAGAGAAGTCCACTAGTGCCGCGGTCCGCCGGCCTTTGGGACAGCCCCCTCAAGGCCTCCCTGCTGGTCACCGCCTGGCTCGGCCTGGAGAGCTTCCTGCTGGGCCCCTTTTCCTACATCCCGCTGGCGGAATTCGCCGACGGACCCTTCCCCCAATTAACGGCCGTGGCCTCGGGCGCGGCCCTCCCGGGCGCCCACTACTGGCTCCCGGGGATCGCCTGCGGGGTCGACCGGCTGGCCAACGGCCTCATGACCTTCCAAGCCCCGGTCCTGCTCCTCATGCTCCTGCCGGGCTGGGCGGCCTTCCAGATTTTCCTTTTTCTCCACTATTTCATGAGCAGTTACTTCACGGCGCGGCTAGCCGTCGATTTCCTTAAAACATCCCCGCGCGCCGCCGTCCTGGCGGCCTTCGCCGGGGCCTCCGTGCCCTTCACGGGAGGGATCGGAAACTCGGTTTTCCCCTTCGTCCTTTGGGCCTTCGACCGGCTCCTGGACCGGGATTGGCGGACGGGGTTGGCGGGGGCCCTCGGGTTGGGGCTGTTCTTTTCCCTCTTCGCCTCCGCCGTGGTCACCATGCCGTTTTGCTTTCTTTGGACGCTGGCATGGCTCGGGTTGGTCCGAAAAAAACTCAACGGGCGGGCCTTGGCCCTGGGGGCGGTCTTCGTGGCGGCCGCGGCCGCGCCGCACCTCCGGCAATTGTGGGCCATGTGGGCCAACGCCCCTTTCTCCCACCGCGCCGGCTGGGGCCCCGTCTGGGAATGCACCGCCCCGGCCCTGGGCCGGGCCCTCCTGCAGGGACTCAACTGGGGCTGGAGCGTGGGCGCCGTCGGGGTCTGCGTCGCAGCGCTGGGGTTGGCGCAGAGCCGCTTTCGGCCGGGACGCTTCTCGGGGGCGCTGGCGATGTTCGCCCTCACCGTTTTGGCCGCGGGCCTCGGGGAATGGCTCAAAACCTGCGCGGGCCTGAGCACCGGGCCCCTGGCGGGGCTTCATCTGCACCGGTTCTACCTCATCCTTCCGCTGGCCGGCGCCCTGGCGGGCGCCGCCGGGCTGGAGCTGGCCGGAAACCGCCGCTGGGTCTTCGCGCTGGCCATGGCGGCGATGTTCGCGCGCTCGGCGCATTCGAAATCCAAAACCCTCTGGGAGTACTTCTTTCAGGGGGGCTACGCCGCGAACTTCCAAAGCCCCGTCCTCGAGGACCTGGCCCGGCGCCGCGCCGTCGACCCCCCCTTTCGCGTGGCGACCTTCACCCACGGCCTGGTGCCCGGCTACGCCTTGGCCTACGGCCTGGAGAGCGTGGACGGCTACGTCGGCATGTACTCGGGACGCTACTTCAATTTTTGGCGCGAGGTGATCGGGCCGGTCATCCAGCGCGAGCCCTATCTTGAGGACTACTTCGGCCGCTGGGGCAGCCAGCTCTACCTCTTCCTGCATTCGGTGGACGATTGGCCCCAGGGGGTCCGCTTCGCCGATCACTACCGCCTTCCGCTCCTGTCCTTGGCCAACGCCAAGTACGTCATCTCCCGGCATCCCCTGGAGGACCCGAATTTCAAGCTCCTCACTCCTCAAAAACCCTGGCGCGCCCACTCCAGAAACGAGCGGGCCTGGCTGAGGATCAAGGAAAACTTCACGGGGAAGACCTACTTCTACCTTTACGAGAACGCCGCCGCCCTGCCCCGCGCCTTTCTGGTTCCGACGGTCAAAACCTGGCCGGACCAAGCCGCCCTTTGGAAAGCCATGTCCGGCGCCGCCCTGGAGGACCTGAAAAAGACGGTCTTCGTGGAGGAGGCCTTCTGGAAAGAAAACCCGGCGCCCGGCTTTCGAAAGGGGCGGGCGGACCTGAGCGCCATCGAAAGCGACCGCCTGGAGTTGTCCGTCGAGCTGGACGGCCCGGGGGTCCTGGTCGTCTCCAACAGCTTCAACCGCTTCTGGACCTGCCGGGTGGACGGCGCGGAGCGCCGGATTTTCCCCGCCTACGGAGCCTTCTGGGGCGTGGCCCTCGACCGGGGCGACCGGAAGGTGGAATTTTCCTACGAGCCTCCGTACCGCTGACATCGGCCCGGGGGACTTGATCGGGGACCAGGCCATCCCCCAGGGTCGCGGGGTTTTGCGGAGTTCACGATGTTTCCCCTGCCGCGCATGGACTTGGGAAGTTCCCGGCGCCAATCTTGAAGCAACGTCCGAGAGTCAACTCGGGCGGGCTCGCAAAATGCCGACGGCTGGTCCGGCCGATTCGAATCCCACGGTCTGTCGCACTTCAGGCAATCAGTTTAACACTCTCTCGGGACCTTCCCCCGGAGTCAGCCGCAAAGGACAACCTGGGATTCCTGATAAAGAAAGGGCTGGTCAGCCGAACATTTCTTAAAAGCAAGAATCGGAATCAGTATGCAGCCGCAGATCCTCGGAAACTGGTTGAAAATGCAAAGCGGAAACTCAGGAGAATCCAGGACGCCATTCCCAGCCTCAGATCCCTGAGAAGAACGCGCCGATAGTTTCATCTTGTGTGTTCGTTATCCCTAGCCCCCGATTCTCTGTGCTATTTACCTTGGGAATCCTTTCTTTACAATTTCCAATCAATTAAAGACGCCAGGCACTTATTTTTTAGTAAAGACAGGATGCCGAAGATTGCAGGTGTTCCCGCCCGAGGCGTTGACGGCGTTGATTGCCCAAGAGTATAATGGCAAGTCACATCAAAATTGCATGGCCATAGCCCGAGTTTTAGTAGTCGAAGACGACGAGTCTGCTCAAGAGCGATATCAGTATTTGCTTGGACAGCAGCACAAGGCAGAATTTGCCGTCGTTATTTCCCCGACCGCCCGCCAGGCCCTACTTGTTTTGGAGAAGCATCCAAATCCTCCTGTAGACATTGTGGTCCTTGATTGGAACCTGCCTGATATCGATGGCCTCGAAGTTCTTAAGCGCATAAAATCGGATGGCGCCATGCGCTCGATCCTTGTAATGATGGTGACGGGACATTTGTCTCCACAAGATACCGTCAAGGGACTAAAGACCGGGGCTGACGACTATCTGAGAAAGGACTTTGGCAACGAGGAGTTTATTTCGAGATTGCACGCGCTGCTCCGCAGAAGGCAACAGGCCCTTGAAGAGCGCGGTGGGTATGTGCTGGACGGCCTAAATCTGGACCCGCGCAAGAAGCAGGTGGTGCTAAATGGGAATCCCGTCCAGCTTCGAAAGAAGGAATACATTGTCTTGAAAATGCTGATGGAGCGGCCGGACATGACCCACTCCCAGGCATACCTAGGAGACATTCTTACCGAGAACCCGGGCCAGTCCTCTCCCGAGACCGTGCGGAGGCACATCAGCAACCTCCGACAGGCCCTTGGGCCCTGGGGTGCGCGTATCGAAGTTTTCCGCGGTGAAGGCTATCGGCTCCGCACCAAGTCCCCTGTTTCACAGAGCTAGGCCCCTCGCTTCTGCGGGACCTTGTCAAGGCCCAGGCCCTTTTTTCGTCCTCTTTATTTAACAGCATTCCTCGTCGAGAAACCACCAGGGCCTAGATCCCCCTAGGCCCTCCATTTCACGTTCATTTCACACTCATCTTCCACACTTATTGTATGGAACATAGGGTGGGGAAGATGCCGGACCCGTCCAGATTCGAACCCCTGGAGCAGGGCATTCACGATCCGTTTCAGCGCGAACTTCTCCAGCAGATCAAGTGGCTGAACGCCAATCTCTTCGAACTTCGCAACAACGTCGCCATGGTCGCGGACTGGATTCAGATGGAGCGGGAAAGGGATGCTCGGGTGAAGGGGAGGAACGGGTAAGCGAAAATTTGCGGAGCGTGGAAAATGAGAAAGTTCAGGCGCATGAATGAGATTGGGGCACCGCCAAGTTGCGGACGAAGGATGAGGGCAACACGCAGCGCGCTGGAAGCCAGCTCCCCGCGGAACGCAAGTCCCTCGAAAGGCGCAAGGCATATCCGTTTGAGCGGAGCAGCTCAACGGGGCGGAAAAATGAGCCCCCAATCGGGAGCTTTAGAAAAGGTGGTTAACTTTGAAGGCGCACAGACCCCAGGGTTTAGTTGTCCCGGCCCAAGAAGACTCCGATTTTTGCTCCCGGAAGTCGGTGGAGGGGCGATTGATTGGGCCTTCACGAATTCCCTTCGTCGCTCGCTCGGGCTTCTATTTGCCGGGTGTCATTTTCTGATGGGAGCCCTTGCTTCGGCAGCACCAATGCCAGATCCTCGGAAGGATGACGAGAGCTGGCGAAGAGTCACCATCGCCCCTTCGCGACCATCGGCAGGGATTCAGACCGGGTGCGTCATGGCGTATGGGCAGGTTCTCGCTCCTCCTTACGAGGTTGCCCGAGAAGGTCACAATCTCTTCATTAATAGAGTGCAGGTTCGCCCGTCCCTAACGCGACGCAATCGAATCACTTCTAAGCCATCTCCGGAGGACATAAGGCTCGCCAATACAGACACAAAGTTCCGCGAACGAGTCTGGGAACGCATGCGCCAAACCACCGGTCTTCTAGGAAAGCCTGACTACAGGTCAATTGTGAACGAGGTTTCTGCCTCAATGCCCGAAATCGAGTCCCTCGCTTGGCGAGATGATACTTGGGCCCGGGCGCTAACGAAAACTGACCCACCTTCGCTAATGAAAAGTGAGCCAGTCGTTGCGGCAGGATTTGCGATGGCCGGCGGCGTTTAGGCCGCGTCCAGGATGCCGGGCTTGGGAGCGGTGCTTGGCAGCCCGAGCTTCGGGTTTCGTAGGTTGACGGCGTCCTTCGGGAAGTCGATCGTCTTGCATTTCTGAAGCAGCCGGCTGATGAGGGCGGCCGCCAGCGGGCCGTTGCTGATGAACTTGCCCCACTCCTCGAAGCCTAGGTTCGTCGTGATGATCGTGCTCTTGCGATTGCAGCGATCATCCATGAGGCGAAAGAAGTCGTTGATCTGCTGCGGCTCTGGCGTGTTCAGATAGCCAAGCTCGTCGATAAGCAGGGCGTCCAGGCGCGACAGGCGTTGGAAGAAGTGCCGTGTGGTCCGGTCGTAATGGCTCTCTTTCATCGCCGCGAACAGGTTCTGCGCCGATATGGCCAAGCAGCGGTGGCCCGCGTAGAGGGCCTTGAGCACGATCCCCGAAGCCAGTCCGCTCTTTCCAACCCCCGGCTGGCCGACGAAAACGAGCGACTCGCCGCGGGCGATGAAATCAAGCTCCGCCAGTTCGTAGATCGCCCTTTTGTTGACGCACTTCTGGATGTGGAAAGGAAAAGTCTCCAGGGCCCAAAACTCGCGCAGGCCGGAACGCCTGATGCGGCTGGCGGTGGCGCGATTGCGCTGGCCCTCGTGCTCGCGGCGCAGCAGGTCCAGCAAAAAGGTGCTGTAGCTCGGCTTATTTTTCTGGGCGAGCCTGAGCGTCTCGTCTATGACCGCCCGCGCGTCGCGCAGCTTGAGTTCTTCGAGCAGCTTGTGGATGTCAGTCGTCATTTTTGTTTTCTTCCTCGCGGTCTGGGATGTAGTCGCTCAGATCAGGCTCCGGGGTCACGGCTCCCCGCCGATACTCGGGGCTTGCCTCGCAATCACCGGCCTCAAAACCCAGCGGCAGCTGAAAATCGGTTTGCGCGACGTTTTGAAGCAGAATCGCTTCGATCCGGTTGACGTCGAACATGCTGTGCTGGTGAGCCCGGATCACCGCGGCCAGAAGATCGGCGTCGCGGTGCTGGCACAAGAGCCGCCACAGTTTGCGAACGCTCCAGAAGTAGCGGTGGCCGCGGGCGGCCTTGAGCGCCGCCAAGTAAGCCGTCATTGCTTCGCCCAGCGCCTTGAGCTTGCCTTCCTCGGCCAACTGCGCCGACTTCTGCCGCCGGGGCGCCGCCGGATGCTGGATCGGCGCCTGCGGGCTGCCCTCGATTTTCTTGGGATGCTTGGCCAACTCTTCATGGCCTTCTTGCAGGATCACGCGATCCTTGGTTTCGCGCACGAGGAGGTGCTTGCCGATATGGGACGCCGGCGCCGGGTATTTGTAACCGTGCAAAGTCACGCAGCCATAGGGGTCCACGGTCCGCGGCCACAGCCGATAGACCTCCGGGATGAACAGCGGCAGGGCCCGAAGCTTTGGCTTTTCAGCCGCGAACAGCTCTATCGGGCTCGCCTTGAACTCGCGCAGCCGCCGCCGATTGGCCTTCTCAACCCATTCGAAAAGCTGGCGGTTCAAGTCCGCGTCATCGACAAAGGACCTCCCCACCAGAAAATTTCGCTCGACGAAATGGTGTGGCCTCTCCACCTTTCCCTTCCGGTCGCTGTGCATGAGCGCATGGGCCAGAAAATGAAAGCCGAAACGCTCCTCAAAAGCCTCTATCTCGGCGGCCATCTGCGCGTTCTTGCCCGACCCGCAGGCAAGAGCCACGCTCGTATTGTCGATCACGCAGCGCCGGCAGACGCCTTCGAAATATTGAAAGGCCTCCGTCAGAAAAATCTTCATCTGGAAGCGGTCGAAGCGCGGGTAGTACTGAACGTAGAGCATCCGCGAGTACCCAAGCACCAGGTTCGCGCACTGCCGCGAAACCTTCTTGCCGCTTAGCTCCATGGTGTGGGGCGAGGTGTCATGCTGCGATTCTTCGCCGGGATCCGTTACGATCCGCCTTGCCGGAACTTTCTCCTCGACGCCGATTCCGTGATGCCGGCAGAACCACGTCAGCGTCTGATACGACGCCTCAAGCTTCTTGCCTTCCTCCTTCAATTGGTCGCTCAGCTTTTCCCAGACCCGAACCATGTTCACCCGGCCATCCTTGTCCCGGCAGAGCGCATGCAAGGCCCGGATTTCGTCGAGATGCGCGTCAAGCTGGCTGCCGCGCTCCTGCCCCTTCGGCTGCGCCTCTCCCTGCTCGAGCACCGCCTTGACGCTATTGCGGCTGACGCCCACGGCTCGCGCGATTTCGCGGATCTTGCGGCCCTTGGCCGCCAAGGTCAAAATCGCCGTCCGTATCTCACGATCAAGCATGCGCCGTCCCCGTGGCCGCCGTTTTCGCATCCCCGGCCGGCTCAAAAACCAGCGAAGCCGTCTTTGCCAGTTCCGTCCACCGCCGCCGCGTTTTCTCCCACGCCGGCTGCAACCTCTCACGCGCCGCCGTCGCCGTGTCGCTGGCGATCGCCGTCGGCAGGCTGCGGGCCAAGCCCAGCGAGACGCTCCCGATCAACTCCAGGTTCTTCAGGCAGCGCGCCTCGCCCTCGCTCATGCTTACGCTTTCCTTGTGCTTTGCCGCTTCCAAGGCCTGCAAGAACCGTTTCGGGTCCTCCAGCATCCGCCGCCGGCCTTCCCTCCCGGCCGAGGTGTAATAACGGCATAACGCCTCGACTTCCCGGCTGCGAAATCCGTTCTCGATTACTTTCATCGCCAAGCTTTCGCACTCACCAACGTTTGCGCGCGCAAACGGCAGCAGGTGCCGGGTCGCTGTGCAGGCTCCGATCTTCCCGGACCGAACACCTTCCTGTACCGCCTCAGGCAGGCTCTCCACCAAACCCAGCCTCCCGCTCACCCACGCCTTGCTGCGCTCAAGGCGCCGGCCGGCTTCTGATGTGCTCAGCCCCGCACCGCGCACCAGCTCCCAGACAAGCCAGCCTTCCTCCAGCGCGTTCCAGCCCGTGCCGTCCTGCAGTTGATAGGCCGCCACCAGCGCCTGCGGCCCGGCCAGCTCCCAGATCACCGCCTTGACCACGTCCGCTTTCAGGCGCCGCAACGCCCGGACCCGCTTTCGCCCATCGATGAGCACATAGCGCCCAGGCTCGGCGCCCGCCACCACGATCACGGGGCTTTGTTGCCCGATTTCCTCCATCGACAGGATCAACCGCTTTTCCGCTTGCGGGTGCCGCCTTCGCAGCCGCGCGTAGCGCATGTCCAGAGAATCCAGGGCCAAATCCACAGCATTCATGGTCGCCCTTTATACCGTTCCGCCGGCCTGCCTGTCAGCGCCCTCCTGTGTTGCAAACCGCTCCCCAGCCCGCAGGTACTTCCACATCCCGACGGCCAGACCCCTGGCCAGTTCCTGTGTTGCAAACAGCGTCGACCGCCGGCCTTCTCCCCGTCGAGAAACCCCTTCCGCCAGTTCCCGTGTTGCAAACATCTCCTCCGCGGGACGCCGCAGCCCGTCCAAATACCCACCCGGATCGGCCAATACTTCCGCGGCCTCCTTGCGCCGCGCCCGCAACGCGCGCATGCGCGCGCTCGTCTGAGATCTGTTGCGTTCCGAGGACTCTCGACTGCGCTTCCAGTCCTTCCAATAACCTTCTTCACGCCGCCGCTCCTGAACTTTCCAATCTCGCACGCGCCGGTCCTCGGGATTGTCCGCCAACCACTGCCGGTTTAGCGCCTGCTTATGTTTCGCCCGACACGCCGGCTGGCCGCACGTTTTCTGGCGTCCACCCTTCCCCTGTCTTGGCTTGAACCATCTCCCGCAATACAGGCATCGTGCCGGATCCATGGGTGCCTCCTCGAAATCTGCAAAAGGAGGATAGCCCGTTGCTGTTATGGGCGTATAGAGGAAGCACCCGGCGGGAACAACGGCATCGGCGCCGACCGGAGTGTCGGCGCCGGGGTTTTTAAACCCCCCAACGCGGCCGGGGGGAAAACCTAAACAACAAACGACCCCGAAGG
>CAYHPY010000106.1:0-12323 GCA_964358485.1 uncultured Elusimicrobia bacterium | reverse complement strand
CCCCTGGGCGCCCCCCTCCGCCCCACCCGGCTTCGTCGAGCGCCGCTCCGGCAAGGACCGGCGCCAATCGGCCGGATCCCCCGGCCCGCGGCGCGCCGACACCGCTTTCGCCGACCGGGCCCCGAAGGATGGTTCCTTTCTGCGCAAGAAGCCCTGGGAGCGCAACCCCAACTGGGAGAAGCGCGCCCCGGCCTCCGGCGAATTCAAGAAGCCCTGGGTCAAGAGGGACGACGCCGCGGGCGGCTTCAAGAAGCCTTGGGTCAAGAAAGACGACGCCGCGGACGGCTTCAAGAAGCCCTGGGCCAAGAAGGGCGACGGCCCCGCCGAAAAGAAGTTCGGCCCTCCCCGAAAAAAGAAGTGGGGGCCGGCCGGCCCCAAGGGCGGCAAGGATTGGGGCTCCAAACCCAAGCGTTTCGGCTCCGGCTTCAAAGCGCGGCGTCCCAAGTAAGCCTTCCCCCCGGTGTCCATCTTCATCAGCGGCCAGAACCTGTCGAAGTCCTTCGGGCCCCGGCCGCTCTTTGAGAATCTGACCTTCGGCCTTTCCCGCGGGGAGAAGACCGGCCTGATCGGGCCCAACGGGACGGGAAAATCAACCCTGCTGAAGATTCTGGCCGGGCTGGAAAGGGTTGATTCCGGAATTCTTTCGGTTCGGAGGGGGCTGACGGTCGGATATCTGCCTCAAGAAGAAGAATTCGGGAACGGAACAAAAACCTTACGGGAAGAAATTGTCCAGGCCCTGGCAGGCCAGGGCCTGGAATCATGGGAATCCGACATTCGAGTGGACGAGGCGATTTCGCGGCTGGGGGGCCCGGGGCCGGAGGCCCCGGTGTCAGGGCTCTCCGGGGGCTGGCGCAAGCGCCTGGCCATCGCGGCCTTGGCCGCGCGGGAACCCGAGCTTCTGCTTCTGGACGAGCCCACCAACCACTTGGACCTGGAGGGTGTGCTGTGGTTGGAGGAATTCCTCTCGGAGGTCCGATTCTCGTACCTTGTCGTCACCCACGACCGGCGCTTCCTGGAGCGGATCAGCAACCGCGTCATCGAGCTCGACAAGCGCTATCCGCAGGGGCATTTCAGCAGTCCGGGCAATTACAGCCGCTTCCTGGAAAAGCGCGAGGAACTCTTCGAGCAACAGGCCGCGCGCGAGGACAAGATCCGAAACATCGTCCGGGGCGAGATCGAATGGCTGCGCAAAGGCCCCAAGGCGCGCACCACCAAACAGCAGGCCCGCATCGACCGCGCCGGGGACCTGATCGGGGAATTGGCCGAGCTCAAATACCGCAATTCCCAGACGCGCGCCGCCGACATCGATTTTTCCGCCAGCGGCCGGGAGACCCGAAAGCTGGTGGAGTTCAAGGAAGTCGAGAAGAGCCTGGGGGGCAAAAAACTCTTCGGCCCCTTGGACCTGCGCCTGCGTCCCGGCGACAAGCTGGGCCTCTTGGGCGAGAACGGCAGCGGCAAAAGCACCTTGCTCAAGCTCATCGCCGGAGAGCTGGCGCCCGACCATGGGCAGATCAAGCGCGCCGACGGACTCAAGGTCGTCACCTTCGACCAGCGGCGGGAGCAACTGGATCTCGGCATGACCCTCAAGCGCGCCCTGGTGTCCGCCGGGGAGCACGTGGAATACAAGGGGTCCCGCGTCCATGTCTACGGCTGGGCCTCCCGCTTTCTCTTCCGGGGCGAGCAGATGGAACTGCCCCTCTCCCGCCTGTCCGGCGGCGAGCGGGCCCGGGTGCTCATCGCCAAGCTCATGCTCGAGCCGGCCGATGTCCTGCTTCTGGACGAGCCCACCAACGACCTCGACCTTCCATCCTTGGAGGTCCTGGAAAACAGCCTGGCCGAATTCGCGGGCGCCCTGGTCCTGGTCACCCACGACCGCTACCTCCTGGACCGCCTGAGCAAGGAGATCCTGTCCCTCGACGGCCGAGGGCACGCCCGTTACTACGCGGATCTGGCCCAATGGGAGGACGCCCGCCCCCGGGAAGCCTTCCGCCCGGAGCCGGCCGCCCCCCCGCCGCCCCCTTCCCCGCTGTCGCCCAAAGAGGCCAAGGAACTCAAGGGGATGGAGGCCGCCATCGCCATGGCCGAGCGCGAGTCCGAAAAAGCCCGCGCCGCGTTGGAGGACCCGTCCGTGGCGGCCGACGCCGGGGAACTGCACAAGCGCCATCAGGCCTTGGACGCGGCCCTGGAAAAGATCGCGGCGCTCTACGCCCGGTGGGAAGCGCTGGAAGCCCGGAAGTAAACCGACCGATGCTTCATGTCTGCCAGCCGGGCTTCGAGACTTTCCTGGCCAAGGAAATGAACGCCCTCCCTTCGGCCAAAGGCCCCGGGTGGATTCAAACCGGGGAGCGTTCCTCCCCGGATCTTTGCTTTGCCCACTATACTTTACCCGGCGCCGTGGAGAAGACCGGCGCCTCCGGGCGGGCCTTGGCCCAGGCGCTGGTCGACTATTTCCTCCAAACCAGCAAGGACGAGAACTATGACGGTCCCTGGCCCCTGGTCATCGAGGGCGGCGGCGCCGAAGGAACCGCGCATCGGGCCAAGACCGTCTTGGATTTGTTCTTGGAGCTGTTAAAAAAACGCATGTCCCGGGTGGCCAAGCTCGCCGCCCTCGGCCGTCCCGGGCCGGGCCCGGCCCGCGGCCTGTTCGCCACCCTGACGGGGCTCGACCGGCTCTACGCCTCCCGGGAAGGACTCTTCGGAGGCCAGCGCCGGATGGCCGACGATCCCCGCGCCCCCAGCCGGTCCTATCTGAAAGCCGAGGAAGCTTACGCCGTCCTGGGCTCGGCGCCCATGGCGGGGGAGACCGTGGTGGACCTGGGCGCGGCCCCCGGGGGTTGGAGCTACTCGGCGGCCAAGCGGGGAGCCTCCGTGACCGCGGTCGACAACGGCCCGCTCAAGGGCGGGGCCTTGGATCATCCCTTGATCGTCCATCGGCCCGAGGACGCCTTCAAGTTTTCCCCCGCCCCGGCCGATTGGCTTTTCTGCGACATGCTGGAGGACCCGGACCGGGTGCTGGGACTATTGGGAACTTGGCTCGAACGCGCCGCCTGCCGGCGCTTCGTCGTCAACCTGAAGTTCGGCCGCCTGGACCCGCTCCCGCTCCTGCGCCGGGCCAAGGAATTGGCGCCCCTCTGCGGGCTCCTGCGGGCCCGGCACCTGTTCCACGACCGGGAGGAAGTGACCTTGGTGGGAACCGCGAGGGGCTGACTACTCGGCCGGGACGGGTTCGACCAGCTCGATGCTCCGCCAGGCCCCGCCGCGGAAACGCCAAAGCAGGACCACGGCCAACAAGCCGAGATAGCCCAGGAGAAACGCCATGGCGGCGATTTCCGTCCCGCCCAGCGATTTGACGGCGATCCAGCTGCCCGGGAGAAAAAAACCCCAGGCCAAAAATCCGCGGGTCCACATGGGGAAGGAGGTGTCTCCGGCCGCGCGCAGGGCCTCGGTGAAGGTCATCCCGGCCGAGTCGAAGGCCTGCCAGAGGGCAGACATCATCAGCATGGCCGCGCCGACCTGAAGGAAGGTCCCGTCGCTGTCGGGCGAGACGAACGGAGCCAGCAGAATCCGGGGGATGGCCAGGTAAGCCAGGGCCGCCAGGCCCGTCCAGCCCGCGGAGGCCTTGAAGGTGGTGGCCACGATCGGCGCCACCTCGTCCTTGCGCCCCTCTCCGATGCTCTGGCCCACCAGAATCGCCCCGGCGCTGGCCAGGGCGAAGGCGGGCATGAAAGCCACCGCGTTGATCTGAAAAACCGCCATGAGCGCGGCCAGGGAGCTGGTGCCGAGGCTCGCGACCACGATGTTGATGAAGGCGATGATGGCGTAGAATTCGAACGCCCAATTGAAACCCGCCGGCACCCCGTAACGCAGCATTCGGAAAAATTCCTCCCGGCGAAGCGGGGTTGCTTCGGCGCTCCGGCCTTCCAGGATGAAGCTCGCCAAGAGATACCCGAACGCCCCGGCCGTGGCCAGTACGCTGCCCCACGCCGCCCCCGCCGCGCCCATGGCGGGAAACCCCCAGTGTCCATCGATCAAAAGCCAATTGAAAAAAATGTTCAGAAACATGGCCGCGAGGTTGGCCCGCATGCCGATCCCGGTGTTTCCCAGGCCGCCGTAATAATTGCCGAGCGCCTCCACCCCCACCGCGAAGCCGGTCGAAAGCAGGCGGATGGAGAGATAGGTGAGCATGAGGGACTCGACCTCCGGGGAGTAGGCAAAAAAGCCCAAGAAGCGCGGCAGAAGAAGAATGAAGGAAAGCATCGCCAGTTGAGCCAGCCCCGCCACGATGAGCCCGTACCAGCCGTAGCGGCGGGCCCCGGCGCCCTCGCCCCGTCCGGCCAATTGGGAGCTGAAACTGGACACGATGAAAACGATGCCCATCGGCAGGATCAGCGCCGCGAACGCGTTCAAGGACCCCGCCGAGACGGCCGCCAGGGAGGCTTCTCCCAGATGGGCGGTCATCAGCCCGTCGGCCAGGCCGATCACCGCCTGCGCGGAGCGGGAGATGACGATGGGCCATGCCAGAAGGAGGAGTTTTTTCATTAATTTTTTCGGACGGCCTGCATTTTACCATTCCGTTGGAGGTACAATATGGTGCGATAGCTGAGGGGAGGCCACCATGGCGCAAGACCTTCGACACTTCATCGGCGGAAAACAAGTTCCGGGCAATAGCGGCCGTTTCGGGGAAGTCTTCAATCCCTCCACGGGCCAAGCCTGGGCGCGCGCGCCCTTGGCATCCAAAGGAGAGGTCGAAGCCGCCATCGCCGATGCCGCCGCCGCCTTCCCCACCTGGGCCGCCGCCTCCCCCCTGGCCCGCGCCCGGGTCATGTTCAAGTTCAAGGCCCTTTTGGAGGAACACGCCGACGAGATCGCCGGGCTGATCTCCGCGGAGCACGGCAAGGTCCTGGCCGACGCCAAAGGCTCCCTGATCCGGGGCATCGAGGTGGTGGAGTTCGCCTGCGGCATCCCGCACCTGCTCAAGGGCGAATTTTCCCCCGGGGTCTCGACCGGCGTGGACATGTACTCCATGCGCCAACCGCTGGGCGTGGTGACGGGCATCACCCCATTCAACTTTCCCGCCATGGTCCCGCTCTGGATGGCGGCCCCGGCCTTGGCGGCCGGCAACGCCTTCATCCTAAAACCCTCCGAGAAAGACCCCTCCTGCCCCCTGCGCATGGCCGAGCTTTTTCTGGAGGCCGGCGGGCCCCCGGGAATCCTCAACGTGTTGCTGGGCGACAAGGAGGCGGTGGACGCCCTTTTAACCGACCCTCGAATCCGGGCCGTGAGCTTCGTGGGCTCGACCCCCATCGCGAAATACGTCTACGCCACGGCCTCCGCCCGCGGCAAGCGCGTGCAGTCCATGGGCGGCGCCAAGAACCACATGATCATCATGCCCGACGCCGACCTGGACCAAGCCGCCGACGCCCTCATGGGCGCGGCCTACGGCTCGGCGGGGGAGCGGTGCATGGCGGTGGCGGTGGCCGTGCCCGTGGGTGAGCATACGGCCGACCACCTCATTTCGCTCCTGAAGGACCGCCTCAAGGACCTCAAGGTCGGCCTGCCCACCGACCAGGACTCCGACATGGGGCCGCTGGTCACCGCGCAACACCGCGCCAAGGTCCTGGAGTACGTGGCCTCGGGAATCCAGGAAGGGGCCGAGCTGGTCGTCGACGGCCGCACGCTCGAGGCCAAGGGCCTGGAGAAGGGCTTCTTTATGGGCGGCTGTCTCTTCGACAAAGTCGCCCCGTCCATGAAAATCTACAAAGAAGAAATCTTCGGCCCCGTCCTCTGCGTCGTCCGCGCCAAGGACTTCGAGGACGCCCTGCGCCTGCCCACCGAGCACGAGTTCGGCAACGGCGTCTCCATCTTCACCCGCGACGGCGACGCCGCCCGGGAGTTCGCCTCCCGCGTGCAGGCCGGCATGGTCGGCGTCAACGTCCCCATCCCGGTCCCCCTGGCCTTCTATTCCTTCGGCGGCTGGAAGAACTCCGCCTTCGGAGACGCCAACCAGCACGGCATGGACGGGGTGCGTTTTTACACCAAGACCAAGACCGTGACCTCGCGCTGGCCGGCGGGCATCCGCAAGGGCGCGCAGTTCACCATGCCCACCCACGGCTGATGGGCGCGCCGGCCGTTCTCATCCTGACGGCGCGGGTGCTCCCCGGCCGGGACCAGGCGTTCTTCGCCTGGCAGTCGGAATACGGCCGCCTCGTCGGGACCTTCCGGGGTTTCATCAGCAGCGACATCATTCCCCCCGCGCAACCGGAGAGCCGGGAATGGACGCTCATCTTGAATTTCCGGGCCCGGAAGGACCTGGAGGAGTGGCGCGCATTCCCCGGACACGCGGAGGCGGCCGGGGGCGCCCGGCCGTTTCTGGAGGAGGGCGGTTTCGCGGAAACGGTCCCCTCCGAAGGTTTCGGGGAAAACCCGGGGGCCAATGTCACCGAGGTCATCTTCACCCGGATCAGGCCGGGCATGGACGAGGCCTACCGAGAATGGGCCGCCCGGATTCAGGCCGTCCAGGCGCAATTTTCCGGCTACCGCGGAACCTACCTCCAGCCCCCCGCCTCGGCCGGGAGCCGGCTCTGGACCACCCTCCTGCGCTACGACACCACCGGGGAGCTGGAGGCCTGGATGAATTCCCCGGAACGCGCCGCGCTCCTGAAGGAATCCATGGTCTTCGTCGAAGATTCCGAATTCCTGCGCCTGGCCGCATCCTTCCCCGGCTGGGTGCCGGTCAATCCGAAGGGAGGCCAGGCCGCGCCGAACTGGAAAATCGCCCTCCTTGTCCTGCTGGGTCTGTTTCCGATCGTGATGCTCGAAAAACGCTTCCTCCACCCCGCCCTCTCCGGCTTGGCCTGGGGCGACTCGGCCGACACCTTCCTGGCCAACGCCCTCAGCGTGGCCCTCACCAGCTTTATCGCCGTGCCGCTCTGCATCCGATGGTTCGGCTGGTGGCTCTTCCCCGAGGACGCCGACCCCCGGACCTCGGCCCTCAAGGGCGCTGGCCTTTTGGCGGTCCTCTTCGCCCTGGAGATCGCCTTCTTCGCCTGGCTCAGGCCTTAGGCCGCGGGAAATCCCTTGGCGAAAGGCCCGTTTTTTCGCATAATTGACCCATGAATAGACCCAAACGGCCCAAATTGTTCAAGCGCTATAAAAACCTCGGCGGCAAGTCCACGGTCGCGGCGTATGAGATCGAGAAGGACTCCATGATGATCCGCTTTACGGACTCCTCGGTGTACCGCTACACCAACCAAACCGCGTCCCCCGAAAACATCGCCAAGATGAAGTCCCTCGCGCAGGCCGGAAAGGGCTTGGGCACCTTCATCGAGGCCAATGTGAAGGAGCGGTTTCTCCGGAAGATCCGTTAACCCGGCGCCGCTCGGCGTCGTTTAGAGAAGAAGGACGCGGCGGATGCGAGCCTCGACCAGGTAGAGGGCGGTGTCCTCGCCCTTGGCGCGCACGGCTCCCAGGTTCGCCTCGTCCACGGTTTCGTTGAGGGAGTGCGCGTAGCGCTTGATGAAGGAGGATTCCGCCCGCACCAGTTCCACGCGCCCGCTTTCCTCCCGGCCCACCTTCCGGTGCATCTCCTCCCAGTAGCCCCGCACCCGCTTGAAGGCCGGGCCCATGCCCTCCAAGCGCCCGGGGAAGGTAAAGAACTTCCCGGGATGACGGCTCTTCCAGCGCCGGCCGCTGACGGGGAGCACCAGGCCCGCGGCCTTTAGGCGCTCAAGCCCCTTGCGCGCGGCCTTGGGCTCCAGGCCCAGGCGACGGCACAAGGCTTCCTCGCTCCAAGGCTCCTCGTCGCTCAAGATCACCTCGGAACACCAGTAAGAGGCGGGATCGGCTGAAACGGCCTCAAATTGCGCCGGGGTCATGTGGACCGCGTTCTCGGACTTCATCCAGCGCAAGCCATCCGTTCCGGGGGCGGCCGAAGCGCCGTGGCGGCCCAGCAGGGGCGCGGCCACGGTTTCAAAGCCTTCCTCTCCCAAAAGATCCCGGAGAAAAGCCTCGAAGAGCTTGAGCGCGCCCGCCTCCCCCGGCCCCAGGCGCAGGGCTTTGACGATGCCCGGCATCCACTCCGGCCGGGGCAGGCGCCCGCGATTTTCCAGACGCAGGTAATGCACGTAGGTGAACGGGAAATGCCGGCGGCCCCCGTTGGCGTGGTAGAACTGATAGGCGGTCTTAAATCCCGCCTCGCGCCGGGCCAGCGCCAGACGCCGGGAAAAATCTTCGGCCATGCCGGAATATTACCTCATGCCCCGAGCCCCTAGCAACCGCATTGGTTGCTATTTCGGGGCCCCGAAGGGGGCGGCCGATTTGGAGCCATTACCTCCGCCGCCCCGGCCCTCCCGGCCCATCCGTTCGGCCGCGCGCGAGGGTATCATTAACCCATGAAAATACAATTGACGGTCGCGGCCGCTTTCGCGCTCAGCCTGATCCAATTCTTTCCCGGAAATGTTCAAGCCGACGATTCCCCCGAGGCGGCCTCGCTTGAGGCCGGGCGAAGGTTCGATCTGGCGCAAGCCGGCGCGGCTTCGGCCCCGCCGGTCTCCGGCCATATCCATTATTGGCAGGGCATGCGGGAGGACGATTCCCAGAACGTGGTGAGCAAGGCCTCCTTGATCCGCCATGCCCGGACGCCCGGCCACCTCGTCAACGCCTTGCCCCCGGTGGCCCTGGCGGGGGCCGGCCGTTGGTGGGGGCAAGCCCTGGCCGGAGAGCACGGGCGCGACAACCGCCTGCTGACGGTCACAATGACGATCCTGCTGCCGATTGGGCTTTTCATGATCGCCTCTTTGGCGGCGGCCGTGGTCGTCGACAATCTCTGGGACGCCGTCGATGACGCCGGGCGGCGGTAGAGGGCCATGATGTGGATCGCGGCGACGGCCATCCTTGCCGCCGCCGCGTACGGAGCTTGCTGGCGGGCCGCCGGCTACCTTCTCAGTCCGCCCATGTCGCCGATGACGCATTTTCCCGAGCATTACGGGATGCCCTACGAGAAAATCTCCTTCCACACTCGAGATGGGCTCACGCTCCGAGGCTGGTTTTTACCTTCACCCGGCGGCGACAAACGCACGATCCTGATGTGCCACGGCATGAGCGACAACAAGGGCCTGCTCCTCAAGCAGACCTACTTCCTCAATAAGACCGGCGGCTTCAACCTGGTCTATTTCGACTTCCGCTCGCACGGCGAAAGCGAAGGCGAGATCACGACAAGCGGCGGCCTCGAAACGATCGATTTCGACGCCGCGATGGCCTGGCTGCGTCACGCCAAGCCCGAATTAATGGATACCGTCGGTGTTTTCGGCTTGTCGATGGGCGCGACCGTCACCGTCGTCTCGATGGCCAAGCATCCGGAACTGCGCTGCGCGGTCGTGGAGAGCCCGTTCAGCGATTATCGCACCGTCATCGCGCGCTGGTTCTGGAACAACCTGAAGGTGCCGTATTTTCCGCTCGTGGCGCTGACCATCCGGATCGTGCGCGCCCGGGTCAATGCCTCCGAGATCGAGCTTTTCAACCCGGTCGCGTCCGCCGCGCTGATCACCCCGCGGCCGCTGCTGGTCATCGGCGGGGAGTTCGACAGCCTTATGCCTCCGGACGATGTGAGGCTGATCTTCAGCGCCGCCCGGGAACCCAAACAACTATGGATGGTGCCCGAAGCCAACCACACCCTGTGCCGCCAGGCCGCCGGGCCGGAATACGACGCGCGCCTGCTCGACTTCTTCCGGAGGAATTTATCATGAAAATGCCGGGTTTCCGTGCCGCCGTCTTCGTCCGCGCGTTGGCGCTTACGCTGATCGCCTCGTCCGACCCGGAAACCGCCGCGGCTCGCGAATTCGGGGGCGCCATCGAGACATTGGCCGGACGGGCCGATGTCCGGCAGGTCTGCGGCGGCTTCCTGCCTCCCAACAACCTGCGCATCCCCGTCGGGGACGTCAACGCGCTCGGAATCGAGGAGGTCAGCTTCAACGCGGTGCTGACGCGGGTCGAAAGCCTCTACGCTCCGATCTTCGCCGCCAAAGGCAAGAAGCTGCGCGTCAACCGCAAATGGGCCGACGACACCGTAAACGCCGGCGCCATGCAATTCAACAACACCTGGGTCATCAACATGTACGGCGGCCTGGCCCGGCACAAGGCGGTCACCGCCGAAGGTTTCGCCTTGGTCGCCTGCCACGAGATCGGCCATCACATCGGCGGCTACCCCAAAACCGACGTCGTATGGCCCACCAACGAAGGCGGCTCCGACTACTTCGCCACCCTGAAGTGCCTGCGCCGCGTTTTCACCGGCGACGAGGACACCAGCAAGCTCGACCACGCAGCCGTGAAGGCTTGCCGGGCCGCCCACCCATCGGAGCCCGACCGCAAGCTGTGCGAGGCCGGAGCCATGGCCGGGATGTCGATCGCGTTCCTTTTCAAGGACCTGCGCGGCCAGGCGACGCCTCCGTCTTTTTCCACGCCCGACCCCGCCGTCGTCGCCAAGACCAACGATCTGCATCCCGATACCCAGTGCAGACTCGATTCCTATTACGCGGGCGCTCTCTGCTCCAAGTCCGCGGATGAGGAACAGACAGACGGAGCTCCCATGGCCGGGGCCTGCACGGCCGGGCAGGGCTTCACCGTCGGCTTGCGGCCCCGGTGCTGGTACAAGCCTCCCCCCGGCCATGCCGGTCCGTCCAACTCGCAAACCCCGGGAGACATGGCTGGTATCCTCGACGCCATGGCCCGATCCCTGGCCGACCAAGGATTCTAGGCATGGACTACAATCTGACGGACGAGCAACAGGAGATCGTGGCCCTGACCGACCGCATCGGCCGGGAAAAAATAAAGCCGGTGCGCGACCACTACGACACGACCGAGGAGTTCCCCTGGCCGATCTATGAGGAAGTTAAGCGCGCGGGGCTTCTTGGCGTGTATCTTCCCGAGGCCTACGGCGGGACCGGCGGCAACACTTTGGAAGCGGTCCTGCTGTCGGAACATCTCTCCCAAGCCTGCCCGGGGATTTCGCTGGCGGTGACCTCCTCCGCGCCCTGCGCGATTCCGATTCTTCTTTTTGGAACGCCCGAGCAGAGAACGCGCTGGCTTCCCGATCTGGCCTCCGGCGACCGGCTGGGGGCCTTCTCGATCACCGAGCCCAGCGCCGGTTCCGACGCCACGGCGCTGCGCTGCGCGGCCAAGCTCGACGGAGACGCTTATGTGCTCAACGGGATCAAGAACTTCTGCTCCGGGGGCGAGGCCGCCGATCTTTATGTCGTCTTCGCTTCGACCAATTTGGCGCGCGGCGCGCGCGGAATCTCCGCCTTCGTCGTCGAGAAGGGCGCCAAGGGCTTCTCTTTCGGAAAGAAGGAAAAGAAGATGGGTATCCGCGCCTCTCCCACCCTTGAGCTCGTTTTTCAGGATTGCCGGGTCCCCAAAGCGAATCTGCTCTACAAAGAAGGCTTCGGCCTGTTCGTGGCGCAGGCGTCCTTCGACTTCACCCGGCCGGCGATCGCCGCCCAGGCCGTGGGACTGGCGACCGGCGTCCTCAATGAAACGCTATCCTACATCCGCGCGCGCCGGCAATTCGGCCGGGCCATTTCCAGCTTTCAGGCGATCCAGCACATGATGGCCGACTGCGCGATCGCAATCGAATCCGGACGCGCCCTGCTGTACGCGACGGCGCGGGCGATGGACAGGGGTTTGAACCCGGCCATCGCCAAGGCCATCAAGGGCAATGCCATCGTTTACGACGAGATGAAGACCCTTGGCGTGGAGCGCTGGAGCATGGAATCGGCGATGTCCAAAGTCATCTGCTCGGACGCGGCCATGAAGATCGCCGTCGACTGCGTCCAGATGTGCGGCGGCATAGGCTACATGCGCGACTTCCCGATCGAGAAGTTCATGCGCGACGCGAAAATCATGCAGATCTACGAGGGCACCAACCAGATTCAGCGCAATGAGATCGCCGCGGGCATGATCAGGCAATCGGCTCAGGAGAATCCGGCATGAATAAATTGAGGCTCGAGATTAAGACCGCGCCGGTCACGGGAGCGGCCCCAGGTCACTTGGGGCGGCGAGAATAACCCCAGGGAGCGCGAGCTCTTCGAAGAAATCATCCGGCTCGGGCTGTCCCCCGCCGGCACATAAACAGGAGACCGACCATATGAAGAACATGTTACTCGCCGTGATGTTTGCCTCCGCTCCCACCGCCGCCCAGACCTCGGCGCGCGTCCCCATCTCGGGAATCAACGCGGTTTCCGGAGTCGGCGCCGCCTTTGACGGCGCCCGTTTCGGCCCGGCCCCGATGCTCATGCCCGCCCTGCCCGGGAAGATCGGCGGCGTCGTCC
>CAYHPY010000105.1:0-12810 GCA_964358485.1 uncultured Elusimicrobia bacterium | reverse complement strand
ACCCGGGCCGATGTCGACTTCGTCGTCACTGAATACGGCATCGCCAGCCTCAAGGCCAAGACGATCCGGGAGCGGGCCGTGGCGCTGATCCAGCTCGCCCATCCGGACTTCCGGGAGGAGCTCACCGCGGCGGCCAAGACCATGGGCTACCTTGACGAAACCCGCATCGTTCCCTCCTCGGCCGAGCCCTACCACGTCGAATGGGAGTGCGAGCGGCACTTTCGCGGGAAGGCCGTGAAATTCCGCCCGCTTAAGCCCTCCGACGAACGGCGGCTCAAGGAACTATTCTACACCCAGTCCCCGGAGACCACTTACCGGCGCTACGGGGGCTATCTCAAGCGGCTGAGCGAACGGCAGTTCCAGCAGTTGGTGGCCATCGATTACCAAAGCTCCCTGGCCATCGCCGCCTTTTCCAAGGAGGACGGCCGAGAGCGCATGATCGCGGTCGGCCGCTACATCCTGGGGCCCGGCAAACGCTTGGCGGAGGCCGCCTTCACCGTGCACGACGACTACCAGGGTCTGGGAATCGGCACCTTCCTGGTGGACTATCTGACCTGGATCGCCAAGGAGCGGGGACTCACCGGCTTTCAGGCCGAAATGGCGGGGCTCAACGCGCGGATGCGCCACATCCTGGCGCGCTGCTTCCGGAGGGTCGACGAGAAGGATCTCGGGGAGGACGGGGTGGCGGTCACGATTCGGGTCTCGGATTGGAAGGGGCACGGCAATCCGGCCTTGGCGCCGGAGACGGCGGCCGCGGGCTGAAACAAGGCAAGTAAGGCAAGCAAGTCAACCACCGGCACCGAGAAGATCGGCGGCTAGGTGGGCTGCGGCCAAAGTCGGGCCGGAGTCGGCGCGGCGGCGGCCGGCCGCGTCGAAGGCCGTGCCGTGGCCGGGGGAGGTCCGGGGAAAGGGCAGGCCCACGGTCCAATTGACGACTTCCAGGCCCGCGGCGGCCTTGAGCCCGATCAAGGCCTGGTCATGGTAGAGGCAGACCAGGCCGTCCAGGGCGCCCTCCCGGTGCAGGCGCCAGGCGGAGTCGGCGGGCAGCGGTCCCTCCAGCCGCAAGCCCTCCCGGCGCAGGCACGCGGCGGCGGGCGCCAGGATTTCCCGCTCCTCGCTCCCTAAAAGTCCCCCCTCCCCGGCGTGGGGATTGACGGCGCAAAGCCCCAGGAGCGGCCGCGTTTTTCCCCGCAGAGCCAAAGCCCCGGCCAAGGCCCGGGCCGCCCCCTCCACTTTTCGGGGCGTCAGCGCGGCCAAGGCCGCCTTCAAGGGCAGGTGGCGGGTGGCGGTCACGCACCAGAGCCCTTGGGAGGGCGAGGCCAGAACCATTTCCGCTTCCCGGCCGGTCCTGGCCCTCAGCCATTCGGTGTGGTCCGGAAAGCCGACGCCGGCCGCCTTCCAGCCGGTCTTGGAGATCGGCGCGGTCATCAAGCCGTCGGCCAGGCCCGTCGCCACCAGCCGCAGGGCCTCCGAGGCCGAGGCGAAGGAAAGAACGCCTCCCGCGGAAGTCTCCCGGCCCAGGGGGGGAGGCCGCAGGCCCAGGCGCGTGTCGCGCAGGGGCGCCAAACCGGGACGCCAGCCCGCCCGCTTCCAGACCGAGACTTCTCCCACCAGGACGACCCGGCAACGCCGCCGCAGGCGCCGGTCCGAAACGGCCGCCAGCACGGTCTCGGGCCCGACGCCCGCCGGGTCCCCCGAGGTGAAGGCGAGGACCGGCGGGGCCACTACTGGGCCGAAAGGGTCCGTTCGATCACGGACTTGGCCTTGAGGCCGTCGAGGTACTTCACCATGTCCTGATGGTAGCCGAACTCCTTGAGGAACTGCCCCATATCCTCCCGAAACGAATCAAAATCGGGGGATTCGGCGGCGCGCTTCTCCTGGACGCGGATCAGGAAATAGCCCACCTCGGTCTCGATGGGCTCGCTGACCTCGCCCACGGGAAGGCTGAACGCCGCCTTCTCGAACTCCGGAGGCGCCATGCCGCGGATCAGGAATCCGCCCATGTCTCCGCCCCGGGCGGCGGTTTGGGCGTCCTCGGACTCGGCCCGGGCCAGCTCCGCGAAAGTCTCCTTGCCCTCGGCCAGGCGCCTTTTCAAATCCTTGGCGGTGGACAGGGCTCGCTTTTTCTCCTTGTCGGTGGCGCCCGGAGAGAAGCGGACCAGAATCCGCGAGAGCCGCACGCGTTCCGAGCTCATGCCTTTGACGGTCTGGGCCATCTGCATGAAGGCCCCTTCCTCGTCATCGGACAGCCCCTTGGGGGGCTCGGTGGCGCCGCTCACGACGAAATTCTTGACCCGCGTGAAATATTCCCGGACCTCTTTCTCGGTGGGATCCTTGAGCTTCTCCTTCACCTCTTGATCCAGGACCTTGCGCACCATGACCTGCTTGCTGATGCGCTCGCGGAACTGATTGAAATTCAAGCCTTCCTGTTTGAGCTGCTTGGCGAACATCTCCTCGGCCTGGGCGGGAGGCATGGGCTTGCCCTCCTCATCGGTGGAAAAGCGGCCCTTGATCTCCTCGATTCCGGCTTCGATGTCCCGGTCCCGGACCTTGATCTTAAGCTTGAGCCCTTCCTGGGACAGGAGCTCATGGTCGATGAGCTGTTCCAAGGTCTTCTCCCGCAATTCCTTGACCCGGGCCGGGTTGGACAGCACCCCCGGCATACGCCGGGTGAAGGCCTCGGAGGCCGCGCCGAACTCCTTCTGGAACTCGGTCAGCATGATGGGCTTTCCATTGACCATGGCCACGGCGTCTTCCATAACCTTGGCGTCCGCGAAGCGGACGCCAAGCATCATTGCCGTTGCGGCCGTTATTGCCGTTAGTTTCATTAGGCCCGTTCTCCGTTTGTTCCGTCCCCCAAAATTTTTTCCGTTATTTAAACTGTTCATCCAAAACCTCCACCGGAAAGTTCTTCTGAATCGATTCCAAATATTTGTCCAGCTTCTGCTTTTCCAAAAGGCGAAGAATCCGGGGCCGGGCCTCCTCGAACGGGAGTTTGCGCTCGGAATCCTTCCGCAAAACGTGATAGCCGAATTTGCTCTTGATCGGGCCGCCGATCTCCCCGTTTCTCAGCCGGAAGACGACGTCCTCCAAGTCGGGAATGATCTCCCCGTAGATGGCGGGCTGCATCCGGCCGCCGTCGACGGCGGTCGAGGAATCCAGCGAAAGGCTCTTGGCCGCGGCGGCGAAGGCTCCGCCGGCCCGCGTCTTTTTGGCGGCGCCCTCGGCTTCCTCGGGGGACGCCAGGAGGATGTGGCTGATCTGGACCTCCAGAGGATATTTGCGGTGGTATTCCCGGGCGTCGTCGTCGGTGGCCTTGAGAACCCCCTTCTGCCGGAGATCCTCCAGCCAAAGCCGGGTCAGGAGATAGTCCCGGCCCTCCCGGAGGCGGAGTTCCTCCTCCTCTTTCAAGCGCTCCATTTCCCCCTTGAATTCCTCGGATTGGGAAACGCCGGAGCGCATGGCGGCGGCGATGATGAGCTTTTCCCGGACCAGGACGTCCAAAAATTGCCGCCGGCCGCTGGGAGTGACGAGGTAGTTCTGGTAGCCCTCGGCCACGTCGGCCAATTTCCGCCGGAATTCGGACTGGGAAATCTTCAAGGTCCCGACCTTGGCCACGGCCGGGTCATTGTCCCGTCCGCACGCCGCCGGAATCAGAAAAAAAGCGCAGAGCCACCAACGCCTCATCCCGCCACTTTATCATTTCTGGTGCCAGGCATCCACTTTCTTAACTTTCTCCCCTAAAAGCCGTGGAGAAAGCCGGACAGCCAGATCAGGGCGCTCTCCGCGCCCAGCTCCACGCTCAGCCCGTCGCCGGCCTCCGAGTGGATGAAGCGCAGGCGGTTTCCATAGGACTTGCGCCATTGGGACAAGTGACGCTCCTCCAGGACCACCCCGGGGCGGAAATACGCCTCCACCGAGCCGTTTTTTTCCGCCACCGACCGAAGGCCGAGGGCCTGGGCGCGGGCCCGGAGGCCGAGAAGCTCGAAAAGGGCGCGGGCCGGGGGCGGCAGGGGGCCGGACAGGTCCTCGAGTTCCGCCCGAAGGCCCGCAAGTTCCTCGAATTTAGCCCGCAGAAGGCGCTTGTAGAATTCCAGCCGTTCCAGTTCGCCGGGCAGGACGGATTCCGGAAGGAAGGCCTCGACCCGCAAGTCCAGGGACAAGGGCGCGGCGGCGGCTTCGCCGGCGGCTCCTTTGCGCTTGGCCATCTCGGAGTCCAGGAGCTCGGTGTAATATTCCACCCCGACCGCGTTCATGAAGCCATGCTGGCGCGCCCCCAGCATGTCCCCCGCCCCGCGGATTTCCAGGTCGCGCATGGCCAGCTTGACCCCGGCCCCGAGCTGTCCGAACTCCTTGAGGGCCTCCAGGCGCAGGCGGGCCTCCTCGCTCAAATCCGAAACCCGGTCGTGCTCTCCCGGGAAAAAGAGCCAGCAGAAGGCCTTCTGCCGCTCCCGCCCGATCCGGCCCCGGAGTTGGTAGAGCTGGGCCAGGCCGAACTCATGGGCGTCCTCGACCAAGAGCGTGTTGACCGTGGGGATGTCCAGACCCGATTCGATGATGGTGGAGGCCACCAGCACGTCGAATTTCCGGTGGAAGAAATCCCACATGATCTTTTCCAGCTCCGGCCCGGACATTTGGCCGTGGGCCACCCCGAAACGTGCCTGCGGCAGAAGCGCCTGCAGCTCTTCGGTCCGGGCGTGGAGGCTGCGCACCCGATTGTGGACGAAGTACGCCTGGCCCCCGCGCGCCAGTTCCGAGGACAGGGCGGCGGCGACGGCTTCCTCCGACCAGGGAAGGACCCGGGTCTCGATGGGTTGGCGGCCGCTGGGGGCGCTTTGAATCAAGGAAATGCCCCGCAAGCCCGACAAGGCCTGGTGCAGGGTTCGGGGGATGGGCGTGGCCGAAAGGGCCAAATAATCCACGTCGCGGCGGAAGGATTTCAGGCGCTCCTTGTCGCGCACCCCGAAGCGGTGCTCCTCATCGATGACCACCAACCCCAGGTCCTTGAAGCGGACGTCCTTCTGCAGAAGGCGCGCGGTGCCGACCACGATGTCCACCGACCCGGCCTCCAGCCCCGCCAGGGTTTGCTTGAGCTTGTCGGGCGATTGGAAGCGCGAGAGCAGTCCCAGCCGGACCGGATAATCCGCGAATCGGGCCGAGAAGGTCCGGAAATGCTGGTCGGCCAGGATGGTGGTGGGGACCAGGACGGCGGCCTGCTTGAAAGCGGCGGTGCAACGGAAGGCGGCGCGCATCGCGACCTCGGTCTTGCCGAAGCCCACATCTCCGACCACGAGCCGCTCCATCGAATGCGGGGACTCCATGTCGGCCAGGACTTCCCGGATGGCGCGGGCCTGGTCCGGGGTCTCTTCGTAGGGAAACTCCGCCCCGAACTCCCGCTCCATGGCGTTTCCCGGCGGGAAGGAGAAGCCCGGGCGTGAGCGGCGCTCGGCCTCCAGCTTCAATAAGGCGTCGGCCAGCTCCCGGACGCCTTCGGCGACCTGCGCCTTGACCTCGCTCCAGGTGCGGGAATTGAGCGAGGAAAGGCGGGGTCGCCGCCCTTCCGCCCCGGAGAATTTCTGGACCTTCTCGAATTCCGCCATCGGCAGGTACAAGGTGTCGGCCCCCCGAAATTCCAGCGAAAGGCAATCGACGGTTCCCAAGCCCGGGGTTTTGACCGGCCGCAGGCCGCGGTAGCGGGAGACCCCGTAGTCCTGGTGGACGACGTAATCCCCCTGCTTGAGTTCCGCGAAGCGGAACGAACCTCGTTTTCCCGAATCAAAAAAGCGCCAGCGGGACGGCGGGCGGTAGTTGCGCTGGAAAATTTCCGAGGTGGAAAGGACGAGAAGCTTTCGCTCCGGATGAAGAAATCCTTTTCGCAACGGACCGATCAGAAACTGGCAGCCCGCCTCCGGCGGGTTGCCTTCCAGGACTTCCTGCATCCGGGCGTCCTCGCCGCGGTTGAGGGAGAACAGAAGGGTCGTCCACCCCTCGGCGGCGCGGGCGCGCAGTTCGGCCCAGGCCCGCTCCGGCGCCCCGCCGAAAGGCGGCAAAGGCCGGGCCCCGAAATCGAGGTCGCCGGGCTCCGGCAAGGCAATCGTCCGCAACAGCCGCGCGCCGGGGGGCGGGGCGATATCCAAGCCTTCCCGCGCCAGCCAAAGGCTGTCGGCGCCCAACCAATCGGCGATCGTCGCCTCCCCGGCCTCCGCGGCGGGGGCGGCCTTGGCCGCGCTCAGAAGGCCCGAGGTGGCTTGAGTCAAGGGATCGAAGACGCGCAAGGACTCGATCCGGTCCTCATCGTAAAGCGCGCGGACCGCCCGCTGGGGCTCCAAGGAGAAAAAATCCAGCACCGCCCCCCGGACCGCGAACTCCCCGGGGGTTTCCACGAAATCGACCCGCTTGTAGCCGGCCGCCGCCAGGCGGGCCACCGCCTCATCGCGCGGCAGGATCAGCCCGAGCTTAAACTCGACCGCGGCCGAGGAGAAGGCCTGGGCGGCCGGGGCCGGGGCCTTGAGGCTTTCCGGCAGGGCTAGGACTAGGCGAGCGCCCTCCGAGAGTTTCTGAAGGGAGGAGAGGCGCTCCCTTGGATCTTCTCCGAAGAAAGCGACCGTCAACTCCTTTCCGCCGAAAACCGGCGCAAGCGCGGAAACGGCGTCGCGAATGTCTTCCAACTCTTCTACGCTTTCTTGAACTAAAACGAGCGGACCGGAAAAAGAAGAAACGATACCCCCTTCGGGGGATAATGCCCTTCGGGAGCAATACGCCAGAGCCCCCGCGCCCGGAATCCCCGCCAGGCGGGAACCGGGAGGAGGCCCGCTCATCGGGGCAGTTTTGCGGTGAGGCGGGAAGCGACCGCGGCCGGATCGCCGCCGGCCGGGCAGGTGTCCGTCAAACGGGTCGCGCCCGTGCCGTCCGGGCGGGACCAGAACACCTCGAGGACCGCGGACCCATCGGCCGCGACGCGGGCGAACGCCCCCAACGGGGTCGCGCAGTTTCCCCCCACCGCGGAGAGAAAGGCCCTCTCCAACTCCACTTCCCGGCGCGTCCGGGGGTCGTCGAGCGTGGAGATCGTTTTCACGATCTCCGCGCGGTCGGAGCGGACCTCCACGGCCAGGGCGCCCTGCCCCGGGGAAGGAAGGATGACTTCGACGGGCACCGGCTCTCGGGCCACGTCGGAGCGGCCCAAGCGCTCGAGGCCCGCCGCCGCCAAAATGATCCCGTCGCAAAGGCCCTCGGAAAGCTTGCGTAGGCGGGTGTCCACGTTTCCCCGCATGGGAACGGTCTCCACGCCCGGCCGCGCGGCCAGAAGCTGAACGCGCCGCCGAAGCGAAGCGGTGCCCACCTTGTGCCCGGGCCCAAGCGCGGTCCAGGAAAGGCCGGGCTTGCCGATGAAAACATCCCGCGGATCGGCGCGCCTGGGATAGGCGGCGATCTCCAGCCCCGGCGCCAGGACGGCGGGCAGGTCCTTGGAGCTGTGCACGGCGAAATCCACCCGGCCCGCCGACAGAGCTTCCTCGATCTCCTTGACGAAGAGCCCCTTGCCCCCCGCCGGGGCCTCGGCGGCGTCAGGCTTGGCGGCGGAAAAGAGGTCCCCGCTGGTTTTTATGATCACCGTCTCGACTTCCAGGCCGGGAGTCAAAGCGATCAGGTCGCGGACCAGGGCGCCGGACTGAGCCAGGGCCAGGGGCGAGCCCCGCGTCCCCATTTTCAGCTTCACGGGACCATCTTACTAAACTGGAATGATATAATCGCCGCCATGCGCGGGGAACTGAAGTGGATCGAGATCGATTTGGGGGCGGTGGCCTCCAACCTCCGGTGGACCCTGTCCCGCCTGCCGCGCGGCGCCTCCCTGATGGCCGTGGTCAAGGCCGACGCCTACGGCCACGGCGCCGAACGCATCGCCGCCGAGGCCGTCCGCCAAGGGGCGTCTTCCTTGGGCGTGCTGACCGTGGACGAAGCCCGCCGCCTGAGGGCCGCCGGCGTTCGCGCCCCGGTTCACCTCCTGGCCCCCATCCTCCCCGACCAGGCGGCCGAGGCCGTGCGCCTGCGCCTGACCCCGACGGTGGACTCCCCCGCCCTGGCCCGCGCCTTGAACGCCGCCGCGCCCCGTTCGGGGCTTTCCATCGAGGTGGACGTGGATTCCGGCCTGGGCCGCTGGGGCTTGGCGCCCCGGGACCTCCCGGAGTTTCTGGCCTCCCTGCGCCGCCTTCCGCGGTTGAAGCCGACGGGGCTTTCCACCCACATCGACTACCTCCCCGGAAAAAACGCCGTGGAGGCCGAGACTAAATTGCAGGCCTTCGGAAAGCTGGCCGCCGCCGCCCGCCGTGTTTATCCGAGCCTCGTCCGCCACGCCGCCAACAGTTCCATTCTCCTGGATTTCCCCGATTGGTGCCTGGACCGCGTCCGGGTGGGCAACCTCCTTTATGGAGTCAATCCGGCGGGCTCCCGGCCCGCGCCGCTCAAAAACCCCTGGAAATTCCTGGCCCGGATCATTTCCCTCCACCAAGTCTCCAAGGGCCGGCCCATCGGCTACGCCAGCGAATACATCGCTCCCCGCCGCATGACGGTGGCCACCTTGCCGGTGGGCTACTCCGACGGCCTGACCATGGAGCCGGCCGAACGCCTCATCGGTTTCGGCGGCGGTTTTCAATACTGGGGGATTCTGCGCGGCAAAAAGGTCCCTTTCGTCGGGCGGTGCGGCATTTCCCATGTCATGGTGGACGTGACCGGAGTGCCCGGCGCCCGGGTCGGGGAGGCCGTGGCCCTGCCCATCCGCCGGACGGCGGCGGGGCGGAACTTGCCGCGTCATTACGGCCGTTGATGGGCATTGACAACCTTTCCGCCCATTACCTAGAGTTTGTCCGTAGGGAATCCTCATTTACATTTAAGGAGGCGGGCATGAAGAGAATCCTCAGTTTGAGCGTCCTTCTGGCGCTGCCGCTGCTGGTCAGCGGCTGCACCATGATCCACATGTCGTATCCTGAAGCGCAGTCCCACTTCGACTATCCCAACAGCAACGTGACCCCCATCGGCCACGCCGTGGGTTCGGCCACCTCCGGGGGCATGGTGCCCGCCATCCAGGACGCCGACCTCGAGGAAAAAGCCATCGCCAAGGCCATCGCCTCCAAGGGCGGAGACCTCCTGGTGGACTACCACATCACGACCGACGTCAAGCTCATCCCCCTCATGTTCATCAACTTCTACACCACGACCGTCACGGTGGAAGGAACGGTGGCCAAGATGGTGATCGGCAAGCAGACCCTGCGCTAAGGAGAAACGAAACCATGAACAACAAATTCCGAGGCGGTTTGGGCCTGCTCGCCGTCGCCATGACGGCGGTTCTGTTCTCCGGCTGCACGATCAAGATGGCCGTGCGCCGGACCAGCACGAAATTCGTCTATCCCAACAGCAACGTCACCCCGCTGGGCCGGGTCTCGGCGAAATCGCCGTCCAGCGTCAGCATCTTCATCCCGAAGTTCTTCGACGCCAAGACCATCGACGAGACCGTCGAGAAGGCCCTGGCCCAGAAGGGCGGAAACATGCTGGTCAACCCGAAGCTGGTGGTGAAGACCACCCTGATCCCGATCTTTCTTCCGATCATGATCAGCTCCCTCGAGGTCGAGGGCATGGCCACCAACATGGTGGTCGGCAAGCAGGAGCTTCACTAAGCGCCGATGACTCCGTCCAAAAAGGCGGGGGCCTGCCTCTGGGCCCCCGCCTTTCTATTTTTAATCGGCTGCGCGGGCACCACGGGCCAGATCGTGGTCCATCCCTCGGGCCTGAGCCGCGCCGACCGGGAGATGCTTCCCAAGGCCTCCCCCGACGCCGACCAGGTCATGCTCCTGCAGTCCAACGTCGCCTGCGAGTACTTCGTGGACGGGACCTCGATGATCAAGGGGAGGCGGGTGCGCATTCTCGTCGCCAAGGGCGGCCACCAGGTCGTCTGCAAGCCCGACGGCTACCGGGCCAAGGAGGAGTACATCCAGCCTCCCTGGGATCCCAATTATCCCATCGGCTTCACCTTCCTCATCGAGGACAAGATCGCGGAGGGCTCGACGCCGGCCACGGCCGCCTCCGCGCCGCCCGTCCCGCCCCCGGCGGTCGCCGCGGCCTTCTCGGACGCCGACCAGCCCCCCCGCACCAAGGCCAAGCCCAATCCCAAGGCCCACGCGGTCGTGGTCGGCATCGAGACCTACCGGGACCTGCCCAAGGTGGACTTCGCGGCCCGGGACGCCTCTTCGGTCCGGGACTACCTGGTCAAGGCCATGGGCTTTCCGGAGGAAAACGTCATCCTCACGGTCAACGAGCGCGCCACCCGCTCCGACCTGCAGGCCTATTTCGAAACCTGGCTCAAAAACAACGTGGAACAGGACGGGCAGGTCTTCGTGTTTTTCGCCGGGCACGGCTCGCCCGACCCCAAGACCGGGGAGTCCTACCTGGTGCCTTACGACGGCAACCCCAGCTTCCTGGAGGCCTCGGCCTATCCCTTGAAGCGGCTCTACGATTCCCTGGGCAAGCTTCCGACCAAGAACGTCATGGTGGTCATGGACTCCTGCTTCTCGGGGGCGGGCGGGCGCTCGGTGATCGCCCGCGGCACGCGCCCCCTGGTCAACGTCACGGCCAAAAAGCCCGAGGCCGACAACACCGTGGTTCTGGCCGCCGCCTCCGGCGAGCAGATCAGCTCCTTTTACCAGGAGAAAAGCCACGGCCTGCTGACCTACTTCTTCCTCAAGGGCCTGCAGGGCGCGGCCGACGAGGACAAGGACGGCGCGGTGGACCTGGGCGAGCTCTTCGACTACGTCAAGCCAAACGTGGTCAAGAGCGCCCGCAAGCTCAACAACGTCGAGCAGACCCCCCAGATCGTCGGCTCCCAGGACGCGATCGAAAGCCGGTCCCGGCAGAAGCTCATAGAGCTGAAGTAGTCCGCCCCGCTCTTACCAGCGCTGGAAAAAAGCCCTCGAACAGGCGTAGTTCTCGTTCTCCCCGATCCGCCGGCCGTCCTTTGAGGACTTATCGGCCTTTGAGACCCGGAGGTTCCGGCCCCCGTCCACGAGCGTCATCGTCATGTCGGAGTCCACGTCGATGGACCCCAATTTCCCGAAGACGCGGATCTTGAAGGTGTTCGCGTCGGCGAAGAAGCAGTTGTAGGAGAGGCCCGCGTAGGGATGGTCCGCCCCGTCGGGCACCAGGTTGTCCCCGTTGACCGTGACCGTTCCGTCGTTTTTGAGCTCGATGGACAGCGCCGGACGGTTCTCGCATTTGAACAGGGAGCCGAACTCCTTGGCCGGCGCGACGGCGGGCGACGCCGAGGCGACCCTTCGCCCCGTCGAATCCGCGGGGGACCTTCCCTCAAGCCAATCAACGCAACGCTCGACCGCCATGTCGATATGAATCCCCGCCATCCGCCCGACCAACCCGGAATAGTAGCCTCGGCAACGCTCCCGATTGGCGTCCTGGCGCGCGTTCACCCCGCCGGGAAGGCGAAGACTCCAAGCCCCGCGGACCTGCCCCGTCTCTACGGACATGTTATTGATTTCCCTGGCCGCCTGGGCTTCGAAGGATTGCCCCGAGACCGGGCCGACGGCCAACACCGACAGCACACCGAACAGAATGCTTGAAGTTTTCATGTTTTTTTCTCCCAAATCATAGAACGGCCTAATCGAAGAGGATCGACGGTTCCGCGAAGCGTCCCTTGGCTTTTCCGGCCTCCAGCAGCAGCGGGACCTCGCCGCGGCCCTTCTTGAGCAAAAGATGAGCGGAGACGGTGCCGGCCTTGTCGGTCATGTTTTCGATCTGGGCCGAGAAATCCCCGGTGACGTCCATCGGGTCCATGAACTGGACCAGGACCTTGAGGACCTGCTCGTAAGCCAGGCCGCTGCGCCCCCGGCCCCCCATGGCCCGGGCCAAGGCTTCGGCCCGAAGGTCGTTGGTGCCCGCGTCCCGCGCCTCGGCCAGGTCGGCCACCAAGCCCGCCGCCAGGCGGCTCATCCGGTAGAGGTCCGAGTAGGCTCCCTCGTGCTTGAAAGCCTCCGCCGCGGCCTTCTCGTCGTAAACCAGGCGCCCGCCTTCGATCCGGCCGTTGCCGGCCAGCCACTCCATCATGGTCCGGTCGTCAATGCCGACGGTCGCGGCGAAGGCCTTGAGCACCTCGCCGGAGGCGGCCGATAGGGCCTCCCGCACGGCCTTCTGGTTATAGACCAAGGTCAGGGAGATCGCCCCTTTTCGGTCCGAGACCTCCTTGGGAGAGGGATGCTCCCCCTCCCGCCCGGCGGGGGCGGGAACGGGGGTTCCCACGGGATAGACGGAACGCGGCAGTTCCATCCGGGACCCGCCCGGCCCCCGCCGAGCCCCGGTGAGCCGGAGCAGGGCGTTCATCTCATCGAGCCGCTCCGACATGGCGGCGGCCGGCAGGCGCAGGGCGCCTTGGTTTTCGATGTAGACCAGAAGGGGCTCCCCCTGCCCCTCCCCCTTGCGGGCATGGGTCACGACCTCGGCGCGCCGCTGATGGTTGTCCTTGACCATGGGGCCCAGGAACGGAATATGAAGGTATTCATTGGAAGGGCTATGGTCCGAGGGATGAAAGCGGAACTCCCCCTCCGGCCCCGTGAACTCGGTGACTTCGTTGCGGCCGTAAGACCGGCTCGACTGATGCCAGAACAGGACGGGCACTCCCACCACGAACGACCGGGATTTCACGGTGTAGACTTCGGCGGATGCGTGCTCCGGCTCGCCGAGCTTGCCGGTGCTGATCTCCCGGAACTCCCGGTAGGCCGGGCCCGCGTCGTCGGCGGTGATGGGCCCGCTGACGACGCG
>CAYHPY010000104.1:0-12850 GCA_964358485.1 uncultured Elusimicrobia bacterium | reverse complement strand
GCTTGAGGTCCGGGTTGACCGGGACCTGGATGATGCCGTCCAAGTTGTATTCGACGGGGTTTTCGGCCGTGAGGATTTTAATGTCGGGCCGGTTGATGTGGTTGAGCGCGCCGTAGAGGGTGGTGGATTTTCCCGATCCGGTGGGGCCGCAAACCAGGATCAGGCCGAAGTTCTTTTTTCCGCCGATGCCCTTGAGCAGGCCGAGGAGCTTGGCCAAGGTGTCTTCCATGAAGCCCATTTTCAGAATGTCGACCTGCACCGATTTGCGGTCGAGAATACGCATGACGCAGGACTCGCCGTGGACGGTGGGGACCATCTCGACGCGGAACTCGATGGGGTTTCCCTTGGCGATGATCTGGATACGGCCCGACTGCGGGATGCGGCGCTCGGTGATGTTCATCGAGCTGGTCATGATCTTGATCTTGGCGGCGATGGCGCTGCGGTAGGCCCACGGCACGGAGAAGGGCCCCGGGCGCAGGATGCCGTCGACCCGGAACCGCAGATTGATTTTGGAGGTCTTGCCGGTCGGGTCCTCCAGGGGTTCGATGTGAATGTCCGAGGCCTTCATGTCCATGCAGGTCAGGATGATGGCGTTGACCATCTTCTCGACTTCGGGGGCGGTGGCGTCCACCTCGGTGATGTCGGCCTTGGGCTGGTCCTTCTGGACCTCGATGGTCCCGTCTGCGTGAGGCAACGCGTCCTGCTTCTCCCTCTCGGCCACTTCGGCCACGAGGCGGTTGAGGGTGGCGTTCTCGTTCTTGCCGTAGGCGGCGTCGAGCGAGGCCATGATGTCCATGGGCAGGGCCAGGTAGGGCTGGATCTCCAGGCCGGTGCGCAGCTGAAGGTCCTCGGAGACGAAGAAGTCCCGGGGGTCGGCCATGGCGGTGAAGAGGACGCTCTCTTCCTTGGCGAAAGGGACGGCCAGGTGGCGGCGGGCGACCGCTTCGGGGATGATCTTGACCACTTCCGGGTCCACGTCCATCTGATTGAGGTCCACGGCCTTGACCTGCCACTCCTCGGAGAGGCATTTCAGCAATTGGGGCTTGGCCATCAGGTTCAGATCCAGAATGGACTGCTGAATGGTCTTGTTGTTCTTCTTGGAATCGGCGTCCGCGGTCTTGAGGGCCTCGTCCGGAATGATCTTGCGCTCCGTGAGAATCTCAAGGACCGTCTTGCGCCGTTGTAATCCTTTAACCGCCATTGGTCTCTCCAAAGGTCCGGCCTAACGCCTGCCGGACCTCTCCGATCGTCGCTCCGGCCTCCACGGCCGTGAGAATGGGCTCAAACAGGTTCGTCTTGGCGGCCGCCGCCGCGCTCAAAAGCTCCAGGGCCTTGCGGACCGGGGCCGCGGCGCGCTTGGCGCGGAAGGCCTTGAGGCGCGCCGCCTGCCGGGACTCCAGAGCGGGCGAGACCTTCAGGACCGGGCGGTTTTCCCGGTCCTGCCGGTCGTCCTCCAGCTTGAGGCAGTTGACCCCGACCACTTTCCGGCGGCCGGCCTCAACCTCGAGCTGGTAGCGGTAGGCGGTCTCCTGGATTTCGGCCTGGGGCGCGCCTTTCTCGATCAAGCCGAGCATCCCGCCCTTGAGCCGGATGTCGGCCAGCTTTTCCGTCACGCGGCGGTCGAGGTCGTCGGTCAGGGATTCGACGGCCCAGGCGCCCCCGACGGGGTCCACGGTGTCGGCCACCCCGGTTTCGTGAGCCAGGACCTGCTGGGTGCGAAGGGCCAAGGCCGCCGACTCCTGGGTCGGCAGGGCCAACGCCTCATCGTAGGAATTGGTGTGGAGGGATTGCGCCCCCCCGAGCACGGCCGCCATGGCCTGAAGGGCCACCCGGACGGCGTTGTTCATCGGCTGCTGGCTGGTCAAGGTGGAGCCGCAGGTCTGGACATGAAAGCGCAGGGCCATCGCCTTGGGGTCGGCGGCCTTGTAGTCCTGTTTCATCACCCGGGCCCAGACCCGGCGGGCGGCGCGGAACTTGGCGATTTCCTCCAGGAAATGGTTGTGGCAGCCGAAGAAGAAGGCCAGGCGCTCCCCGCAACGGTCGGCCGAGAGGCCGCGCGAGAGCAGTTCCTTCAGGTAGACCTCGGCGTTGCCGAAAGTGAAGGCCAATTCCTGCACGGCGTCGCAGCCCGCCTCCCGCATGTGATAGCCGGAGATGGAGATGGGGTTGAACTTGGGAAGGTTCTTCAGGGAATATTCGATCGCGTCGGCGGCCAGGCGCAGGCTGGGCGCCGGCGGAAAAATCTGGGTGCCCCGGGCGATGAACTCCTTGAGGATGTCGTTCTGCAGGGTCCCCCGCAGGCAGGCGGGATCGATCCCGCGGCGCCTGGCGACGGCCACGTAGAACGCCAAAAGGATGATGGCGGTGGAATTGATGGTCAGCGAGGTGGAAACCTGGTCCAAGGGGATGGCGTCGAAGAGGCGCTCCATGTCTTCGACGGTGCCGATGTGGACTCCGACCCGGCCCACCTCCCCCTTGGCCCGAGGATCGTCGGCGTCCAGGCCCATTTGGGTGGGAAGATCGAACGCCGTCGACAAACCCGTTTGTCCTTCCGCCAGAAGCCAACGGAAGCGTTTATTGGTCTCCTCGGCGGTCCCGAAGCCCGCGTACTGGCGCATCGTCCAAAGCCGGCCCCTGTACATGGTCTTCTGGACGCCCCGGGTGAATGGGTATTCTCCGGCCGAGCCCAGCTCGGCCGGACCAGAATTGTCCGGTCCGTAGTATCTTTGAATTTCAATACCCGAGGGCGTTTTAAAAGCTGTTTCTTCCATTATTCCCTTATTTCCAACACATCCCCGACAGCGACAGACCCTTTCAAAGCGCCCCCCGCCAATTCAAGCACGCTTCGCGCCCGAAAAACCCAAGGCGACAGGCGCCAAGGCTTCAAATCTTCCAGCACCCGGACCACCTTCAATTCCCCGTCCAAAAAGAGCACGTCGATGGAGAACTGCATGAAGAAGGTATGGATCATCGGACACGGCACGATCCACAGCCCTTCCCCCTCACCCATCGAGGCCCGGCCCAACAGCCCCCGACTGCGGGACACCGGGTCGTCGGCCTTGAGCACGCGGGAGGCGACTTCCCGCCCTTTCGTGCGGTTAAAGGCTATCAAAAATCGTCCCCCCGTTCAATCAATCTTTCCCCCAACCCAAAGCAGGCATAAGACTAGCATTTATAAGGATTTTTTGACAAACCCCGGCCTATCGGCCGGAGGCATCAGCGGATCAGGGAGAGGCGGCCGCGCGAGTTTCCTTTGTCGGTGCTGACCACGAAAAGGTAGGTCCCGGCCCCGACAAAAATCCCGTCGTTGTTCTTGCCGTCCCAGGATTGGTTGGAGGTCTCCCGAACCAACTCCCCGGCCGTGTTGTAGATCTTGATCTTGGTCTTGCTCCCCTGGATGTCCACCGGCACGGTGATGGTGACCGATTTGTCCTGGCCGACCCGGAAGGGGTTGGGGAAGGCGATGGATTTGACGTCTCCGTCAAAGCCCGCCAAAGTTCCCTTGACCGCCAGGCGCATGGCCTTGAAGGCGTTGAGCCTTCCGGCGCCGGAGCTTTCCCCTTGGGGGCGCCCCCCGGCGTCCAGCCCCAGGGTCCCCAGGCTGGAGACTCCGATGTTGTCGGCGGAATTGCGCAAAGTCTGAGCCACCTGTGCGGGGGTGAAGTCGGGGCGGGCCGAGAGGATCAGCGCCGCCATCCCGGCCACCATCGGGGCCGAAAAGGAAGTCCCGCTGGTCGTGGCGTTGGCGTTGCCGAGGTCCGTCGTCAGGACGGCGACTCCGGGGGCGACCAGTCCGTTTTGCGCCAGTTCCGGGCCGCGGGAGGAAAAAGCCGGGATCGCGTTGGAGGCGTCCGTGGCTCCAACCGGGATCACCCCGGAGCAGTTGGCCGGCTGCTGGACGGCGGAGCCGTCGTTTCCGGCGGCGACGACCACCACGATCCCCGCGTTGACGGCGGCGGTGACGGCCGCTTGGACCGCGGCCTTGCAGGGGGCGCCCCCTTCCCCGAGGCTGATATTGGCGACGATCCGGCCGACGGCGGCGGTGTTGTGGATCGTCCGCAGGTAATCCAACGCGCTGATCACGGCCGCGTTGGAGGTCGCGCAGTCGCAGGACGGGGATGACGCCGCGCAGTCCGCGTCGTTGAAAACCTTCATGGAAATGAGCCCCGCGCCCCAGGACATGCCGGCGATGCCGACGCCGTTGTCGGCGGTGGCCGCCGCCACGCCCGCCACGCGCGTGGCGTGATTGCAGGCCGCGGTCGGAGGATCGTTGGCCGCCGTGGGCGCCCGAGAAAGATCGTTGTCCGGCAGGCGGTTGAACAACTGGCTTTGCCCGACCAATTTTCCCGAAAGATCGGCATGGGCCCCATCGATGCCGGTGTCGATGACCGCCACGGTGACCCGCGAGGAACTTCCCAGCTCATAGGCCCAGGCGGCGAAGGCGTTGACCTGGCTCAGGGCATACTGCGAGCCGACGAGCGGATCATTCGGAGTGCGATTGGGCCGCAGCACCAGGTCCGGCTCGGCGTCCAGGACCCCGGGCAAGGCCTTCAAGGCCGCCACTCCGTCCATGACCTTGGTCCCGGGCGCCAGGGACACACGGCTCCAGCCGATGAACGGAAATTCCTGAAGAACCCGCCCTCCCGCGACCTGGGCCCGGGCGGCCCGCTCCTGCGCCGACAGCGCCGGGCCAAACCGCACCATGACCTCCTCGGCGACGACCTCCAAAGCCCCGCCGGACGAGGAGACGCCCAGGACCCGCTCGATCTTGAGGGCGCGCGCCGGCCGCGCGCAGAGCGCCAACCCGACGATCGCCGCGAGGATTCTCAGGCCCATGGACCGGTTAGTTATACGAACTTATGCCGGGTTTATCAACAATGCCCGGGCCGCGGCCGGGGCTTTCGCTCCGGAAGCACTCGCGGGCCCGGTGCCAGGGTTGTAGAGCTCGGTCCGGACCGAAATGCCCCCCCCTCATAGACGAGGCGAGGGAACACTTACCGGTCCTCAATCGTATATATGGGTATGGAGAACTTTAATGCGGCCACGCACCCGCCCTTTTCTGCAAACAACTCCCTCGGCGCGATGAACCAAGCCCGACTGGAGCGAAGGCTCCGAGCCCTCGCCTGGGGAGAGAAACAGGTCCTCGCGGGATTTCTGCGCCATCTTGCCGAGTTCGACCGCCGCCAAGCCTATGCCCCCCTCGGTTTTCCCTCCCTCTTTGAATATTGCACCCGGGAACTGGGACTCTCGCGGGATGAAGCCTATCTTCGCATCCAGGCGGCCCGGATATCCGGGGACTACCCGGAGATACTCGGAATGCTGGCGCGGGGCGAACTGCATTTGAGCGTTCTCGCCAAAATCTCTCCTCACATGAATTCCCTCAATGCCGAAAAACTGCTGGCCGGGGCGCGGGGAAAGACCAAACGGGAAGTAGAGCGCCTCGTGGCCGGATTTCTGGACGCCGCGCCCATCCAACCGGATGCCATCCGTTTCCTTCCCTCCCCGCGCCAAAAAGAAGAAGGAAGTTACCTTGAGTCGGAGCTTCGGATTTCCTTTCCCGCGGCGCCCACTTCTCCCGCGGCGGCTGAGGGTTCCCCCGCAGGCCCAGTCTCCACCTCTCCCGGCCTTCCAAAAGGGGCCGACGGTCCCCTGCCGGCCCGACTCGTGCGCATCTCCTTTACCGCCTCAGAGGAGCTCCTGGCAAAGATCGATCGGGCCAAGGCGCTTCTTCGCCACAAGCACCCCCCGGGCCGCCTGGAACCGTTGGTGGACGAAGCCTTCGAGGTGCTTTTGGCCAAGGTTGATCCCGGGCGCCGCTTGCCCCGAAAACGCGTCCGCGCGGCTGATCCCGGACAGGAAAAACCCGGGTCCCGCCGAATACCCCGCCGGATTCGGGACGAAGTTTGGCGAAGGGACGAAGGCCGATGCGCCTTCATTTCCGACGGGGGAACCCGCTGCCCCGGCGTGGATTGGCTGGAGTACGACCACATCCTCCCCTGGGCCCTGGGAGGAAGCTCCCTGGACCCGGGGAACATCCGCCTGGCATGCCGCACGCACAATCAATTGGCGGCGGAGCGTATTTTCGGAAAATGGCGGCCGTCGAAACCCCGAAACGAGGGCCAAGGAGGAGTTTCTTAAATCAATTCGCCGCGGACAAAAGGGAAAACCCGGTGCCAGGGATGTAGGGCTCGGTCCGGACCGAATTCATCTGAAGGCCATAAACGCGGAAGCCCCTGGGGGATTGAGAACTGCGCGCCGGCGCGGGGACGGAGATCAGCGCCGATACGCGGGCCGTACTCAGCGCCGAGGCGACGCGGGAGCGTGAGCCCCGTTTTCCTTCTTGATGATCCCCACCAGCTCCAGGATGTCGTCGAGCTCGAACTCGGCGCCGGAGTCCTTGGTGTCGAAGGTGTTGCCGTACTTGGCCCAGGCGGTGCGGATCTTGACGTTCTTGGCGCCCACGATGTCCCGGTCGGCCCAGTCTCCCACCATGAGGGTCTCGTCGGGCTTGGTCCCCAGGACCTCGAGCGCCTTGCGGAAGGGCTCCGGCGCGGGCTTTTTGGTCCCCGTGTCTTCGGAGGTGATGACCCGGTCGAAGAAGTGATGCAGACCCAGGCCCACGATCCTCAGCCACACCTCCAGCTTCGGGGCGTCGGAGATCACCGTCATCTTGATGCCCATGCGCATGAGTTCGAACAGGGTCATCTGGACGTGAGGGTACAAGGTCATCGTCCCGGCCTTGGCCCGGCGGTAGCCGATGATGGCGGCGGCCAGAAGCTTGTAGTCGATTTGCCCCATTTCCTGGGTCAGGATCTTGTTGAAGATCCGCTGATCCTCGACGCCGTCCTTCCAGTAGATGTCAAAAATCTTCTCGACCATCTCCTTGCGGTCCACCTTCAAGCCCGCGTCGATCATGGACTCCACGGCCGAATCCACCGACGCCCGCTTCATCCGCATGAAGTCGGTGAGGGTGTTGTCGATGTCGAAGATGACGGCCCGAATCATGCCTTGACCCGCTCCACGTATTGACCGGTCCGGGTGTCCACCCGCAATTTGTCGCCCTCCTTAATAAAGAGCGGGACGCTGATTTCCAGCCCCGTCTCGAGGGTAGCCGGCTTGACCATGTTGGAAACCGAGTCTCCCTTCACGCCGGGGACGGTGGAAGAGACCGCGAGCACCACGTTGGCGGGAAGCTCGATGCCGGTCAGCTTTTCATCGACGTAGACCCCCAGGACCTGCATGTTTTCCAGGAGAAAGCGCGCGCTGTCGCCGAGCCGCGCCTTCGGAAAGGAAACCTGCTCGTAAGTCTCGAGGTCCATGAAGACGGCGTTCTCGCCTTCGTCGTAGATGTAGGATTTCTCCCGCCGGTTGACGGGTATCTCCCGGAATTTGTCGCCCGACGAAAAAGAGCGCTCTACGACTCCGCCCGTCGACATCAGCCGCAAGGTGGCGCGGTAGACGGCGGCTGACTGGGACTTGCGATGGTGTTGGCAGAATAATACCTCGTACATCTGCCCGTCGTGCTCGATGACGACGCCGGGACGCAATTCTGACGATGTGATCATGGTTCCTTCCTCCGGATGCGGCCTCAAATGTTAAAATGCCCGACCGTGCTGCCTTTAAAACCGGACGCCGTCCGCCGCGTCACCGCCCTCTACCTGGGGCGGGTCGGAGACCTCGTGGTCTCCACGCCCATGCTGCGCTCCCTGAAGCTCGGGTTTCCCCGGGCCTCCCTGCGGCTTGTGACCAGCGCCCCCTGCCGCGAGGCGGCAGCCCTCATTCCCTTCGCCGACGAAACTTGGCTTGCCTACCGCGCCTCCCATCCCGTCAAAAACCTGGCGTTGGCCCGCGCCCTGCGCGAGCCCGCCGACCTGCTCGTCGATCTCAACGCCTCCTTTTCCCGCTCCGCCGCGGCGCTGACGGCCCTGGCCTCGGCTCCCGTCAAACTTTCCTTCGAAAAATCGAAACTGCGCCGGCTCCACACCCACCGCATCGCGGCCCCGGGGGAGCGCGAGCACATGCTCGACCGCTTCGCCCGGCTGGCGGAGGCGTTGGGGACGCCTTATGAACCACGAACGGAGCTTAGGACAACGGAACTTGACGAACGGAACGCTGAACAGATCATGAACAGAACTCTCGGGCCGAAAAGCGGCCCTCGAGTTCTGTTCCATCCAGGCAACTTCAAAAAGTTCGACAACAGATGGCCGGAGGAAAAATTCCAACGGCTGACGGAACTGATCCTTTCACGAACAAACGCCGAAGTCATTTTCCTGGCGGGCCCCGGAGAGGAAGCGCAAGTTCGAGCCGTCCTCTCCGGCATCCCGCTAAAAATACCACTGCTCCCGCCTTCGGCGTTAGGAGTCACCGCCGCGCTTTTCAAGCGCGTCGATTTGTGCGTCCTCAACATCACCGGCACCACCCATGTCGCCGCCGCCGTCGGAACCCCCACTTTCGGCTTCTACTCCGGCTACACCGACGCCGTTTGGAGGCCCCGCGACCCGCGCCACGGCGGCTGCGTTTCGCGGGACTGGGAGTCCTGCCGGTCCATCCCGGTTGAAGAGGCCTGGAACGGACTGCTGAAGGCGCTCTCCGGCTTTACGAATTTTAAAGTAAAATATTAGCAAATTCGCACGACCTGTGCTATAATCGGAATCTGGGCCCAATGGCCCAGAACAGCCTGGGTCCCCGGACCCAGGTTTTGCCGCTTCAAACCTTATACCGTATGTCTATGCCGCCGAGCGAGGCGTTTCCCAAGCCGTCCGTTCTTCTCGTCGATGACGAGGAGGAGTCCCTCGCCTTTTTGGCGGCCGCCCTGGCGCCGCTCGGCTTGGAGATCGTCCAGGCCTCCACCGGCGCCCGCGCCCGCGCGGAGCTGGCCCAACGCCGTTTCTCCCTGATCCTGACCGACCTTCGTCTGCCCGACATGTCCGGACTCGACATCTTGGCCGCGGCCCGGGAAACCGACCCCCTGTGCGTCGGGGTGATCCTCACGGGCCACAGCTCGGTGGACTCCGCCCTGGAGGCCCTGCGCCAGGGAGCCTACGATTACTTGGTCAAGCCCTGCCCCCCCGAGATTCTCCAAGCCGCCGTGCGGCGGGCCGTCGAGCACTACGAACTAAAGCGCGCCCTGATCCAGAAGACCGCCCAGCTTCAACGGGTGGAGGAACAACTTCAAGACAAGGCCCAGTTCATCCAAAACGCCAGCCACGAGCTCAAGAACCCCCTGACGGTGGTCTACGGCTATTCCGCCTTCCTCCTTAAGGAGCATCCCAAGCAGACTCCCGAGGAGCTTCAGCGCAATCTCCATTCCATCAACCGCAACGCCGAGCGGCTCGGGCATCTCCTGGAGGAGCTCCTGGAATCCACCCGCCTGCACCGGCACAAGGTGGTTCTGGACCGCCACCCCGTGGACGCCGAGAACCTGGCCAAGGAAGCCATCGAGAACATTCGGTTCGAATGCGCCAAGCGGGAACTCTCCGTCAAGCTCGAGGTCAAGCACCCC
Organism: uncultured Elusimicrobia bacterium; assembly: GCA_964358485.1. Taxonomy (GTDB): domain Bacteria; phylum Elusimicrobiota; class Elusimicrobia; order UBA1565; family UBA9628; genus CAYHPY01. The sequence goes on along the minus strand of CAYHPY010000104.1, from coordinate 3,348 downwards.
CGGCTTTCCATCGACGCGGACCCGAAACGGGTGCACCAGATTCTGGCGAACCTATTGGGGAACGCCCTAAAATTCACCCCGGAGGGCGGCACCCTCTCCCTGCAGGTTTCCAAGGACGGGGACGCCGTCCGGTTCCGCGTCCAGGACACCGGCGTCGGAATTTCACCGTCGGACATGGAGGGCCTCTTCCACCGCTTTTATCAGGCCGAGGCCACCCGCGGCAGCCACAAAGGTCTCGGCCTGGGGCTTGAGATTTCCAAGGGGCTGGTGGAACTCCACGGCGGAAAGATCTGGGCGGAAAGCGTGCCGGGCCAGGGCTCGTCCTTCTATTTCACCGTTCCCAAGGCGCCCAGCCAGCGCCCGATCGCCTGGGGGCCCGTCAACGCGGAACCCAAGGACTCCGCCGCCGCCCCGCTCCGGGAAAAGCCCTCCGAAGAACCCGACCTAGCGTAGGTCGGCGGAACGATCCGAAGGGATTCCCAACTGCCGCAGGATTTCGGCGTTGGCCGCCGCGGCCTGGTCCGCCTCCAGAACGACTTTGAACCCGTATTGGGTCAAAGTGTCGGTTCGAATCTCGTGGAACCCGCCCAGCGGTTTTTCAAAGGCCCGGGCCAAGTCCTTCATGTCGAACGGCACCCGCCCGTTGACCGATTCGACGACGACCCCCAGCAGGTCGTGATAGCCGAAATTAAACTCATGCGGAAGAACCTGGGAGATGACGATGGCCTGGCGGCGGGCGGGCCCCGGGAACTCGAACTCCTGGAGGACCTTGAAGGAGGTGGGCGGCTCCTTCCAGGCCGTGATGAGGTTGCGGGTGACCGGCGTGAACACCAGCCCGCCCGCGATCAGATAGCTCGGCTTGGCGTCGTAATAGGGGCCTCCGACGATGTCCTCGTAGGGCCGGGCCTCGGGAGTCACCGTCAGGGTTTTTCCGCCACGCAGAATTTCCAGGGAGACCTTTTCCCCCGTCTTCTTGACCGCGATCAAATGGGAAAGGTGGACCCGCAAATCCCCCAAGGCGCAGAGCCCGTCGTTGTCCACGGGGACTGCGTCGATCTTCATCAAGATGTCGTCGTCCTGGAGCGCGCCCCAGGCCATGGAGCCGTAGGTCACCCGATGGATCAGAATCCCGGTCTGCTCCGGCCTCAGGCCGTAGCGGCGCCGCTTGCCCGGGTTGTCCATCGGCGTCCAATAGATGCCCAACTCCGGAACGCCGTCGTAGCGGCCGTCTTTGACGTCCTCTAAAAAGCGCCGGACCAACGGGATGGGGATGGCGTAGCCGATGCTTTGGGCGTTTTCCTGCACCTGGAAAGAGACCCCGACCAATTTTCCGTTTAGGACCACGGGGCCGCCGCTGGAGCCGGGGTTGAGGGCCGCGTCGGTCTGGATGCCGAGCCGTCGCCGGAGGTTGTGGGTGTAGTCGATCACCTCGATCCGGGACACGATCCCCTCCGTGACCGAAAGCTCGTCGCCGCCGATGGGAAAGCCGTAGGCCGCCACCCGGTCGCCGCGCCGGGGGAGATTGCCCAGCGGGACGGGCACGGTCCCCTTGAGAAACTCGGGATCCTCGACTTTCAAAATGGCCAACTCGGTGTCGTGTCCCACGAATTCGACCCGGGCGGGGCTGCGCAAGGCCTCGTCGGCCCGTTGGACCTCGAGGTAGGTTTGGTCGGCCACGACGTGCGCGTTGGTGAGAATCCGGCCCCCTTCGATCACGATCCCGGAGCCGGAGCTGGCCTCCTGGGCCGCGCTTTGCCAGGGCTGATAATAATCGGGCCGCTGGACCGAGGCGTTGATCCGGACCGTCGAGCGGCGGAGGTCGGGGGGCGCGGCAAAAGTCGCCCCCAGGAAAAAAGTCGCGGCCGAGGCAATCAGCACCGGCCGATCATAGCATTCTGCGCGAGCGGCCGTCCCAGTCCACGAACTCCAGTCCGTTCCGGGTCTGGTAGAAAAAGCCCTCCTCCAGGGGTTCGGCGGCGTGGCGCCAATACCATTGCCGGGCCGGCGGGGAAAGGGCCGTTTTCTTGAGCGTCCGCCCGGTCCGGGCCTCCACCTCCATCAGAAAGCTCTCATCGTAGAGCCAAACCTTGTCCCGCCGGGCGCGCAGGACGCGAGCCCCCGGCGCCGTCCGAATGGGCGGCAGGAACTGCCCGTCGGGCGTGGCGACCAGGCGCAAGGTCCCTTCCCGCGGCCCCCAAATGGTCCCGTCCCGGTACTGCTGGACGCTCATGGAAAAGTCGCCGCCCATCCGCCACTCCACCCGAACCTTGCCCCCGGGAAGGCAGACGACCAAGGCGCGCCCGCCATCCTTAAGCTCCACCGGAACTAAATAAGCGGCCGCGGTCCCCAAACGGTAGGCGGGAAAATAAGTCCCGCCCGCGCCCAGCGCTCGGCCCGGAATGACCCAGCGGGTCTTCGGCTTGTCCGAGATCAGGACCGTCGCATCGTTGGAAAGGCGGGCCGCCAACCCTTCCTCGGCCCACGCGCTTCCGAAAACTTTCTCCTGGCTCTCCAGCGCCTCCCAACGGGGCGCCTGCCCGGGGACGGGCATGTCGGCGTAAAGGTAGCGCAAGGGCGTTTCGCCGAAGCGCCAACTCAACAGCCCGATCCGGCGGCCGCGGCGCGCGATGGCGTGCGGAAACGGGTCCCCCTCGAAACGACGGACCAACGACAGCTTTTCCCCCGGACGCCCCATCCAAAGTTCCCGGGAGCGAAAGGGGTTGTTCCGGTCGTCGGCCAACGCCCAGAGATTGCCGGCCGCGTCCCGACCGGTCGAGGTGACCGGCCGCCAGGGGCGGCGCAGGAGTTCCCACATGCCGCGCGAGCGTCCTTCCAGGAGGACCTCCCGGCGCCCGTCGGGCCGCAGGAGGAACAGGTCGCCCCGGATGTTGTCGGCCAGCAATCCCCGGGACGACGGGCCGCCCCCCTCGAAGTGCTGGGCCTGGCCGCCGATCTGCGCCCAGAACCGGCGCTCATGCGACGGGTACAAGGCGGTCTCCACCCGCCGGAGGTAGCCGGTCAAGGCCGCCGCTCCGGAAAACGCGCCCGCCAAGAGACCCGCGGCCAGCGCGCAGGCCCGCGCCGCGCCCAGGCGCTCGGCACGCTCCACCGCCGGAGCCCAGAGCCGCAAGGCCGCCGCCGTGCCGCCCAGGGCCAGAAAAGCCGAGAACGCGGCGGCGGGAGCGAAGGGCAGTTCCAGCATGAGGAACAGCCTCAGCGTCGAACCCCAGAGGATGCACCCCGCGGCAAATCCCCCCAACCCGGCGCCCAACAAGCCCCCCGCCGCGGCGTGGCCCAGCCCGTAGGCCAAGGTAAACGACAAGGCGGCAAGTAGGACGAAGGCGTAAA
>CAYHPY010000103.1:0-13050 GCA_964358485.1 uncultured Elusimicrobia bacterium | reverse complement strand
CGCAAGATTCAGGGGAAGACGGCCCCATAGCGCCCGCGGCTCAGGCTGGTGTTCGCCGGATGCGGATCAGCCGGACCAGATGCCTCACTTCTGGCGGAAATAATTGACATTGAGGAGGTCCCATGCTTTTTGATCATCAAGCAGGTCGTTGGGAGTCTGAAAAAGAGAGGAACCTTTACTCGAAGTTCTTTGCAGGCTACTTTTTCAATGAGCTCGTTCCTGGCTGGGAGGAACGGCTTGCCGCATTCTGCGCGTTACTAGAAACCAAAGCGCAGGAGGTGTTATTCCCGCGGCCTCGGCCAATTGCCCTCATTCCATCTCATACTCATGTTAGCTTCGACAATCACATTTGGCGCTTGTCCCAATATGATAGGGGTGAATTCGCAGATATTCTGATCTATGACAATGCGCTCTGGATTACCATTGAGGCCAAGTTCTTATCGAGATTTAGCTGCGACAAGGACATTATCTGCAATTTAAACCGAATAGCCAGCATCCCAGCGGCACGACTCAATGGAGGGGCCGTCGTCCCGTGCCTATTATTGACGAATTCCCTAAAGCGGGGAGCCATTGACCAGCATCTAAATAACCACCCTGATTCCCAATGGACGCGGTATCTTGAGGAATTCAAAAATCAGATACTCGTAGTGACATGGGAGGAGTTGCTGGGGTGCGTTCATGCGCCCAGTATTCAGCAGTACTTTCAAATGATGCTTGCCCCAGAACAGCGGGGATTTTAATTGATTCGGAGCTGATGGGGATTGCGCTCGAAAGACACGGTGTTAGTCAGGAGAAATCATGGACAGAAATTCCCGAATAAAGTGCTGGTCTGTGATGGCGTTTTCGATTGCGTTTATGGTTCTGATAAGCGGTTGCGCAACATGGGGAGTTCCGGCACTGGGAAAGGCTGCGATGGCTGGCGATACCGAGGCCGTGAAGAAACTTCTTTCCAGTGGTGCAAATCCAAATGAAGAATTTTTAGCGACTCTCACAGAGGCCGGCACCAGGCCCAGCGCTCCACTTATAGAAGCTGCACGGGGCGGTCATGCTGAAATCGTGAGGCTCTTGATGGATCGTGGCGCCAACGTGAGTCTTAGTGAGGCGTTGTGCTCCGCTATTGTAGCTGACAAAATCGATGCGGCCAAAGTCCTCCTTGACAACGTTGTAAATAGCAGAGATTTATTGATCGGCTATTGTTTTTCTCCCACTAGCGGGTTCAGTTGCTCAGGAGACTATACCCTATCGACCCTGCCCTATACCTGTCGCCAAGAGCACCAATGTCCTTTGAGTGTGGCTGTTTATACAGGACGTGTAGCTATTGCAGACCTATTGCTGGAAAGAGGGGCCGCCGACCCCCCTGATCATTGCGCAATGAAGGCATATCAACATGCCGCTAACGCGGAGATGCTTGAACTCTTTATCGGCCACGGCGCGCTGGAGTGGGTGCTCAAGTATCCATTGTTGGATGCCGTAGAATCTGGCAAGGTAGACATTGTTAAGACGCTGGTTAAATATGGTGCGGCCGGAAACGATGATCTGCCGGCGGAACTGCAAGATGGGCGCTTGCGCCGGTATCTTCGTGATCGGGCCGGAGGAATAGATGTTCTCGCGGCAGCAGCACAACATGGGCATCTTGAAATCGTCAAGATATTACTAGGGAGCAGAGATCATTCCAACCAGGAGATTGAGAAGGCCCTTCGTTCGGCTGGGGGTCATACCGAGATCGTATTGATTTTAAGAGAAATACTAAAGAACATTAAAAGGCATGATGGTTCCCCAAAAAATAATGCTGGAATCTTTGCCGAAAGACGACGGCGCGCCACGGAGATCGCGCGCCAGAAAATGAAAGAAACCGAGGACCGCAGACGGCGCGACATCATTGGCGAAACCGCGGAAAAGGGTGGATCCCAAGCGGTCGCGAAAGTTGATAATCCGGGCTATAGAATGAAAGAGAAGCCCGATGCTTTTGCACTCGTTGTCGGCGTTGAAAAATATATTGGTCTTCCCCCGGCAGATTTCGCAGAACGGGATGCGGTGGCGGTCAAGAATCATTTGATTGCCTTGGGGTACCCAGAGCGGAATGTCATCGTTCTTTCGGGGGAGGCCGCGACGCGCTCCGGGCTGCAGAAGTATCTGGAAGAATGGCTGCCACGAAATGTGCGGCCGTCTTCTGCACTCTTCTTCTATTTCTCTGGGCACGGCGCCCCGGATGTCAAAACGGGTCAAACGTATTTGGTGCCTACGGATGGCGATGTCAAGTTCCTGCAGTCCACAGCGTATCCGTTGAAACAGGTGTATTCGATGTTGGCAAGTCTCAAGGCAAAGGAAATAATCGTCGTTCTTGACAGCTGCTTCTCTGGCGCAGGGGGCCGCTCGGTATTACCAGGGGGCGCGCGCCCGCTTGTAACTAGTGCTGTCGCTGAGACCCTCCCAGGGGGGAATATCACGCTCTTTGCCGCGACGGCGGCCGATGAAATCACTACCACTATTGAGGATCAGGGTCACGGGAATTTTACATACTTCTTCTTGAGGGGTCTCAGTGGAGAAGCGAAAGATGATAAGGGGGTGGTGACGGCAGCAGGATTGTACGAGTATTTGAAGCCGAAAGTGTTGGACATGGCGAGGAGGCAGAATCGGGAGCAAACCCCGCAATATTCGTCAACCGCGCATCAGTCGCCGATTTTGGCACGCTTCTAATTCTGCTTCGAACGGCAAAACGGCACCGTCGAACTAGCGGCTACAGCAGGCCGCGGCCGCGAGGGAAACTGCTGATAGCCGCGGCTGCTGAGCCGGACGTTAGAGGGACATAAATGATGCGGGAGATGAGATTGGCGTTCGCCTCGGGAGTTTTGACCCTTCCAGGGGCCTTATGGGCATCGGATCTCCCATCCCCTTCGTCAGCATACCTGAGCCTGATCAATGAGTACCGTCCCGCGATTAGCCAAGGGCGCGGGGGCCCCGCAAGGCTCAAAGAGCGCTACTCGACCACAAAGAAAACCATTAGGGGCAATAAGGCATTTGCATATCTAAGGGACTACGTGTTCGTCGCGACTCATGAATTTAAGGAAGAACTCGGTGCCTTGCAAGTAAAGGGAATCCACCCCGACATTGAGACCCGAAGAGAGTTATCACGCTTCGCTATCAGCGCCTTCAGCGCCATTGTTAAAGACACAGAGGCGACAGAGAAGACAAGAAGGGAGCTGATTCAAATTCTTGGGACCTTTGGCGATGATGAAATTGCGCAGCCGCCCAAGCCTCTCGGGGTAGATGGGATCCCGGTGTCGCCATGGCTTCTCCAAGTCTACGATTTTGCCCCTCAGCCGCCTATTGGCATGCTTGCGGTGGCAGCTTAGGTTCTCGCTCACCTCCGTGAGTAGACGACCCTTCTCCCGGCGGCCGCCGGCCGCCTCGTAACGCCCTTGCATGTGCCTCACGTATTCTCTCCTGGCCTTTGGACTCATCTTGCCCCCCTCGGGGAGAGCTTAGATGAGTTGACCGCCCCTGGTCCGGTAACATCTTACGTGAGTTGATGCGGGCCCTTGACAGTCGTAACCTTTAGGGTTACACTATTGGTGTGATTAAAAGTTTCCAGCACAAGGGGCTGGAAAAGCTTTTCCTGTGCGGAACGAAGAAGGGCGTTCAGCCGGAGCATGCGAAGAAGCTTGAGGCCATTCTGGATCGCTTGGACGCGGCGGCGGCCATAGGCGATATGGACTATCCGGGCGCGTATCTGCATCCCTTGAAAGGAGATCTGCGCGGGCATTGGTCGGTGAAAGTATCTGGAAACTGGCGAATAATTTTTAGATTTGAGAACGGAGATGCATACGTGGTCGATTATGTGGATTACCACTAACGGAGGAGTAAATTGATGATTCCCAGGAAGCGATCTCCCACGCACCCGGGCGGGATTCTTAGGCAGCATTACCTTGAGCCGTTGGCGCTGAGCATTTCCGCGGCGGCCTTGGCCCTTGGGGTATCCCGTAAAACCGTTTCTAAAATTGCGAATGAGCGCGGGGATGTTACCCCGGATATGGCGTTGCGGCTGGCAAAGGCCTTCCGGACTACCCCTGAGCTCTGGCTGAATCTTCAGCGGAACTATGACCTTTGGCACGCATCGCATGATTCACGAGGATGGCAGCGCGCGCGGGTCATCATGGGCCAGACACGCGCTGCCTTGGCGGCAGCGTAACGAAGGGGAAGGCGAGGTCGGAAAATTTAGGCATTCTAACCAGGGGCTTCTGCTGACGGCGGCAACGCAGAGGAGAAACCTTGATAGCCGCCGCGGCCGATCGTCGACGTTCGGCCGATTCGGCGAAGGGGCCCGAAGCGCCCTGTAGGCACATTCGCAGCATTGACAAAAAGGTATAATAAAGGTATACTTCCTATATATAAATGCAGTTTGAATTCGATGAGCAGAAAAGCCGGTCCAACAAGAACAAACACGGTATTGATTTCGTTGATGCACAAGCGCTTTGGGAGGACCCGGAGCTATTGGAAATCCCCCTTAATTCACCCGACGAGCCGAGGTTGCTGATGGTGGGGCAGATCAGCGGGAAGCTTTGGTCCGCAATCATAACTCACCGACAGGAGCGCGTTCGAATCATTTCCGTTCGAAGGGCGCGAAGCGAGGAGAAAGAACTTTATGAAAGCTAAGGATTTGGATAAGAGATTTGACGAGGGAAAGGATATTTCCGAATTTCTCGACATATCCCGGGCGAAGAGGATAAACGAGGCTCCTCGCCGTGTAAATGTGGATTTTCCTGCGTGGATGATTCATTCCTTGGACAAGGAGGCCAGCCGGCTGGGGGTCACGCGGCAGTCCATCATCAAGGTGTGGATCTCGGAGCGCCTGGGGCATCGCCCCAGTTGAAGAAAATTAACGGTCGAACCACGGGATTCGGCCGACGGCGGAAGCCTTGAGAAAGTTGCCAGTAGCCGCCGCGGCAGAGGATCGACGTTCGGCAGCCCTGAGAGAGAATATTTCCGGCGGAACTCGCGGCGCCCCAAGTCCTTGAAGCCCGGCGGCGATTAAAACCCGTCCTATTTAACCGGCGCCATCCGCTTCAAATCCAGAAAAGAAACCTTCCCGAACCGCCCCGTCTCGGCGTCCAGGTAAACCAGCCGGTCATAGGTCAAGGTCCGCTCCCCCGGCTCCGTGATCCCCTCGGGGCCCACCTTCATGCGAGGGCTCCAGACCCGGGCCACCCGCTCGGGGTCTCCCAGCCAGACCCGCACCGCCCCGGTGATGTCCCAGGAGGAGTCGAAGACCGGCGCCTTGTCCTGGACATAGCGTTCCGGCAGGCGGAGCAAAAGGGTGTCCTGGACGGACCAATCCCGGGCGTTGGCCACGACCTGGCCTTGAATTTCCCGCTGGCGGCGGGTGGATTCGGCCCAGACCCGGGCGAAGCTCCCGTGGGCCAGTAAAAAAAAGCCGCACAGGCCCGCCAGCCCCCGCACGGCGGCCAGGCGTTTGGGCGGGGCCCCGGAGAGGCAGCCCAGCAGGAACAAGACGGCCCCCAAGGCGGGCACCAGGTTGAGCCGGTTTTGATGGTTGAGCGGGGTCGGGATATAGCTGGACAGGGCGATGGGCAAATAGCCCAGGACGAAAACCGCGCCGCCCAGAACCGCCAGGGAGTCGGAGGTGGAGGAGCAGTCCGCGCGCTCCTCCCGGGAGTCCAGCTTGACCGCCGCCCATGGCAGAAGAACCGCGGCCAGGGCCGTCAGGGGCGCGGCGAAGACCGCGGCGGCGGCGGCTTTCAGGGAGAACCAGGCCAGCCGCGGCCCGAAGTTGGCGTTGAGGCCCGCCAGGTAGACCTTGACCGCCCCGAAGGGCGAGACCGCCACCTTCTTATTGAACGCGACGCCCAGGACATGAGGCATGATCCAGGTTTTGTAAAGAACGAAAGCCACCGAAGCCGCCGCCGCCACGCAAAATCCTATTTTCACCCGGCGCGGCACGCCCTCCGAGCACAGGACCGGCGTGAGCAGGAAAACGGGAAAGAGCAGAACGCACTGGTCGTAATTGCCCAGGGCCAGGAGCACGCCCAGGGCGGACAACGCCAAGGCCCAAAGCCGCCCCGTTTCCACATAACGCAGATGGAGAAGATAGGCCGCCAGATAACACAGCAAGGACGAAGGATGGATGATGTCGATGCACCAGAACAAGGTCGAATCCTTGCTGGGATAGGCCAGGAAGGCCAGCGCTCCCAAAAAGGCCAAAGGGCGGGGAGACTCGAAGCGCCGCAGGACGGCATAGACGCACCAGGCCAGGGCCGCGTGGGTCGCGAGCAGTGCGGCCTGCCAGCCCAGCGGCTCGGCCCCGAACCAAGTGTAGAGGGCGGCCCACAACGGAACGTTCACCGGCCGGGCGTATTCGGTGGGATCGTTGTGGAGGATGACGATCATCCTGGAGATGAAATCGGCCGGAGCCGCCGCCATCTGGCTCAGAAAGAACCAATCGTCATGGTAGAAGCCGAGGTCCCGGATCAGCCCTCCACCGTAGCACAGGAAGGCTCCAACGGCCAGAAGCAGAGGGGGAAGGAATCGGCTCATGGACGATTATGATATGATTTTTCGGCTTCCCCCCATGAAATCCGTCCTGGCGACCGACTTTTCCGCGCGAAATTGTCCCGGCTGCGGGGCCGACGCCTCCCGCGCCGTCCCGGGCCCCCGCCCACGCACGCCCGCCGAGAAGATGGAGCTGGCCCAACTGCGCGAGCCGTTCAACGGGGGCTTCGCCCGCTTCACTTATTTCTCCTACTTCCGCTGCAAGGACTGCGGGCTCCTTTATTGCCCCGTTTACCTCACCAAGGAAAAGCTCGTGGAGCTTTACTCCGCCAAACCCGACAATTCCCTCGGGGTCGCGCAGGCCGGGTTGGCGCGCACCCAGGAACAGTATTTCCGCTTTCTGGGAAAGACCTCCGACCTGCAAGGCCAATACCTGGAGATCGGGCCCGACACCGGCCTCTTCGCGGGGCTCTGCGCCAAGCGGGGCAAGTTCGACCGCTTCTGGCTCATCGAGCCGAATCAGGAAGTGCACCAGCGCTTGCGCGGGGAATTGGGCGGCAAGGAGGCGGTGCTACTGCCCTCCATGGAAGCCCTCTCCGAGGTGCCCGACGGCGCCATCTCCGCGGCCGCGATGATCCACGTTTTGGACCATCTGCTCGACCCGGTGGGCTATATGCGCCGGCTCCGGAGCAAGCTCCGCCCCGGGGCCAAGCTCCTGATCGTGGTCCACGACCAGCGCTCCCTATTGGCCAAGGTTTGCGGGGACCGCTGGCCGGGCTATCATCCCCAGCACCCCCAGATGTTCGACCGCAAATCCCTCCGGGTGACGGTGGAGCGGGCGGGCTTCCGCTGCGCGGCCATGCGCAAGGCCAAGAACTACATTCCCCCCGCCTTCCTGGCCAAGAAATTCTTCTGGGTGCTGGGGCTAGGAGAGGTTCGGATTCCCTGGCAGGACCGCCTGATCATTCCCGTGCCGCTGGGGAATTTGATGGCGGTCTTCGAAGCCGACTAATAAAAAGAAAGTTCGGGAAAAGAATAAAAGGCAACGGAGTTAGGGGCAAGAATAACCGGCTACGGCTGGTTATTCTTGCATGTAGTCAATGAAATACTGGATGTATTTCTCTTCTTTGTAGACGTTTTTCAGGACCTTGGCCAGGTCCGACAGGCTCACGATCCCCACCAGCTCCCCGTTCTCCGTGATCGGAACATGACGGAAGCGCCCCTCGGCCAACAGGCCGAAGATTTTGTCCAAGGGCTCCGCGGAGTCCACGCAGAGGGGCTTTGGGGTCATCACCTGCGCCAAAGTCGTGGTCTCCAGGTCCAACCCGTCGGCCGCCACCCGGTTGAGCAGGTCGCGCTCCGAGAAGATGCCGACCGCGGTCTTGCCCTCGGCCACCACGATGCAGCCGATGCCGGCCTGGCGCATGCGCCGGGCGGCGCTGCGGACCGAGTCGGTGGCGGAGGCGGTGACGACGTCGCGGATGAGAATTCGGGCCGATTGGGTCATGGCAGTCCTATTATGTAAAATAGCCCCCGGCGGCGCAATGTCAGAATCCTCCTCCCCTCGACGGCAGCCCTCCCCCCTGGTCCGCTTCCGTCGGCTGGTTTCCAAGGCCATCGACGGCCTGCCGGAAGGGTTCCGGCAGAGGCTCGACAACGTGGTGTTTCGCATCGAGCCCCGCCGCCGCGGGGAGGATCCCCCCCGCACTTTGGGATTTTACCACGGGGTCCCGCTGACCGATCAAAGCCCGGCCTCGGCCACCCCTCAGGTCTTCATCACCCTCTATCAGGAGCCCATCGAGCGGGAAAGCCGGGGAAACCCTGAAAAATTGGAGCGCCTGGTCCGGCACGTGGTGGTCCACGAGGTCGCCCACCATTTCGGCTTCTCGGACGACGACCTCCGGAGAATGGGCGTCTACTGAGCCGTCCGCCGGGCCGAAGTGTTGCGTCGCTATAGGGGTTCATGGCCCACCCCGCCCCCGCCAAGTCCTCCGAAACCGGGCCGTCGGCCTTGGCGCGGGCGCTTTTCCTGGCCGGGCTCGCTCTTTGGGCGGCGAAAAGCCTCATCCTCCTGCCTTACTGGTACCGGGGACTGCATTATGTCAGCTCCCTGGAATGGGGTTACTGGGGCACCTCTGAATGGGTCCATCCTATTTTCGTTCCTTTGCTCGGAGCCTATCGCTTCCTCCTGGGCCTGCTGGGCTACTCAGGCGGAATGCTCCTCCCCCTGGAAGGGCTCAATCTCGCCGCGGGGGGTTTGACCTTGGCTCTGGTGTTCCGGGCCGCGGAGCGGGCGGGCGGAAATTCCTGGACGGCCGCGGCGGGGACGCTCATGCTGGCCTTCTCGCGGGGCTTCTGGTCGGGAACCTTGCGCCCGGACCCCTACGCCCTCGGGGCCGCGGCTTCCGTCCTGACCTTTCTCCTCCTCGCCGGTTCCTTCCGGCCGGCCAACGGGCGGCGCTTCGCCCTGGCGGGGCTGGCGGCGGGCCTGACCACCGGCCTGCACACCTCCGGGCTTTCCTTGGCCCCCCTGGCGGCCTGGGCCGCCTTTCGGGCAAAAAACCGGCGGGCCCTGGGTCGCTTTGCCGCGGCCATGGGCCTGACGGTCGTCCTGGGTTACGCGGCTTTCCTGGCATATAACGGAATCGGTCCGGACTATTTCCGGCGAAGCTCCTTTCCCGAGGTTTTTTCCAACATCGAGCAGGAGGCCGGGACCTCCCTCTACACGAGCCGCGACCCGCTCAAGCAGGTATTGGATTACCACGGCTCCCTGCATTTTCTAGGAGCCGCGCCCTTCCTGGTTCTCGGGGTGGTTCTGGGAGCGTGGGCCTGGTTCAAGAAGGACCCGGTTCGGCTTGCCTCCGAGGCGGGGAGGCCCGCGGTCTTGGCCTTGCTGAACTTCGGAGCCTACTCTCTCTTTTTCCTGATCAACAACACCCACAACAAATTCATCTATGCCGCGTGGGTCCCGCTTCCCATCTTCTTATCGGCCGCGGCGGCCGGAGGAGGACGAGCGGCGGGGTTGGTCTTGGCGGGGACGGCGGGGGCCTTCGCCGTCTTCGGAGCCGCGCGGGGCCTGGGGAGCGGTCCCGCCGACGATCCGATTTACGCCGAGACCCGGCATTGGGATTCGATTCTCGGAAACGGAGACTTCCTGATCCTGCCGGGCTGTCCTCCCCCGGAGGCCGTCTACGGCAGACCGGCGAACCTTCTGCCGATCGCCGAGCTCTCGCAAGCGGGGCGAGCCTGTCTGCTCCCGTCCACGCCCCTGCCGGTGCTGCCGGGAAGGATCCGGGAGGCTCTCGGCCGGGGGGCCAAGGTTTATTTCCCCGGCGAGGAAGGGGATTCACGGGACCCCGCGGCGCGGGCGGCGCGCCGGGCCCTTCAAGCGGAATTCGAATTTTTTTGCGGCCTTCCCTCCCCTCACGGCCGGACCTACTGCCGGTTGAGTCCCAAGCCCGGGCGCCGGACGGCGATCTCGTCCCCCTCCTCCGCGGTGCGGTCCCTGAGCGCCGGCAAGCTCCGTGGCTTCGCGCCGGATTTTAGGCCCGGGGGCGGGGAGTTCATCGCGGCCTTTCGGGCCCGCTACCTCCGGGAGTGGTTGTCCGTTTTTCCCGAGGACGCCTATGCCAAACGCGATTTGCTCCACCTCTTCCGGGAGTCCTCGGTGGCCGCGCCTTCCCGTTTGGGGCGGGCTGAGGAACCCAAAGACCCCGGCCGACAGGCGCCCGCCTCCGCCGCCGCGCCGGAGCCCTTGCCCCGAAGCCTCCCGGACCGCCCCGGCTCGTTGGAGGAATTGGAAAAGGCCGCGCGCGAAAACCCAAGGAGCGCAGGGACCCAACTGCTCCGGGGCGAACTCCTGGCCGCGCTGGGACGAAAGGCGCAGGCGCTGGCCGCCCTCGACAAGGCCCGCTCCCTCGGGCTCCCCGACGAGGGTTTGCGGCGGGCGGCGTGGGCCTATCAGGAGCTTGACGCCTGCCCGCGCGCGCTTGAAATTTGGAGCGCCCTGGTTCTGCGCCCCGGGGTCTTGGCGAAAGATTTCAGCGACAAGGCGGTGTGTGAATTCCGGTCGGGAGCCTGGGAGAACGCGGTCCAAGACCTGCGGCGGGCGGTGGAGTTCTCCCCCCCGGAATTGGAGGCCTACGCGTCTTTGGGCGCCATCTACTCCGCCCGGGGCATGAACGAGGAGGCGCTGGATATTTTCGACCGCGGCCTGCGCCGGGATCTTCGGTCCGCCCCGGGGCTGGCGCGCCGGCTGGCCGAGGGCCGCAAGCTCGCCAGGGCCCGAATGAGCCGGAGACCGGGGCCATGACGGGGGCCGGGAAAGCCGAGCTCAGCCACTGGGCGCTCAACACCACCGTACGCTGCCAGCACCGCTGCGTCTACTGCTTCGAGGGGCCCCGGAAGGGGCTCAAGGACGTTCCGCTCGAGGAAACCAAAAGACTGCTCGAGGCCGCCTCCAAGGAAGTTCCGGCCGTGATCTTCATGGGGGCCGAGCCCACCCTCAACCCGGCCCTGCCCGAGCTCATCGCCTACGCGGCCGGCCTGGGCTTGCGCCCCAACATCTCCACCAACGCCCTCCGCCTTTGCGACGAGGCCTTCCTCAAGGCGCTCCATGATCGCGGCCTGCACACCATCGAGCTCTCCTTCCCCTATCCGGACGCCGAAACCTACTCCCTGATCACCCGGGCCAAACCGGCGGGCTTCGGACGCCTGCTGGGCGCGCTCGACAACATCCGCGCGCTCAACGCCTCCCTGCCGCCCGAGCGCCGGCACCCCGTCCACGTCAACCTGGTCGTCAGCCGCTTCAACCTCGAGAGGCTGGACCGGGTTCTCGGGCATCTCCGGCGCCGCCTTTCGGGGGAATTCGTCCTCACCGTCAAGAGGGTGACCTTGGCCGACGCCATCGACGAGGACTTCTTCCGGAAATCCGCGCACGTGCCGTTGCGGGAGCTGCGCCGGGTCCTGCCCGGCCTGTCCCCGGCACCCCCGGGAGTTACCTTGGGGTTTCGCGACTTTCCGCTGTGCGCCCTCCCGGGCCTGGAGAAGTTGGAAGGCGACCTGGGCTATCTCCTCGACCGCGTCGAGGTGCGGAACAATTTCTTCGCCCAGGACGACATGACGGACATGTATCCCCGGACCCGTCGGCGCCAAGGCCATCCTTTCGACTGGATTTGCGAAAACTGCGCGTTGGAACCCCTCTGCCTTCATCGGGGGTTATTCCACAAGGCGGACTCCGACCCCGGCCACGCTCCCCGGGCGGTCGCCCCCGCCGAGGCCCGGCCCGTCCTGGAGTGGGCCAAAGCCCGGCCGGGCGCGGGGGAGCTTGCAGGCGGCAGGCGCGCGCGGACCGCCTTGGGACGCGCGCTCGAAAGACTCCTGCGGCGCGCCCCCCCGGGGCGCGGGCTCGCGAAAACGAAGGCGTCGTGGGAGCCGTTGGAGACCGGGGTCCTCCTGCTTCGCCTGGGAAAAGCCACCTCGAGACTCAGCCTGGAGGAAGCCTCCCCGGGAGTTATTTCCCTGAAGCCCCAATTTCCCCCCGTTCTCCCCCGGTGGGCGGCCCCGGGGGCGGCGGCCCTGGTGCGCGTGCTCGCCATCCCGGCCCCCGCGCCCGCGCCCTCGCGGAGCGGCCGGGACGGAGGGTTCGCCGGAAAGTTCCGGGAGGCCTTCGCCGCCGCCGTGGACAGGACCCCCGGCTTGCGGGGGTGCCGGGCCAGGAGCCTGGGCGGCGGGGTTTTCGCCGTCCGGGGGCCGGGGAAAGAAGAGGGCTGCCTGGTCACGGCCCCGGCGGCCGGACCGACCGGGCCGGGATTTTTATGCGGGGGGCTCCGCCTCTCGGCCTGCGGTCCCGGAGGCAACTGCGTCGCCTTCCCCTGGCTGGGAGCCGCCCTTGAGGCCGCCCTGGCGGTGGACCTCCCGGAGCCCGCCCCACCGCGGGCCTTCCTGCCGCTGGCCTGGGGGATTTTCAAAAAATCCTTGTGGCCGCGGGCGGGAAGCCGCGGGTCGCTGGTCGAAGGCTGGGTCGGCGGCGAGGAGATCCGATTGGGCCTGGTCACGCCGGAGGGCCGGGCTTTCCAAATCGTCCTGGCCCCGCAGGGGCGCTCGGCCCGCCCGCTGCTGCGTCACGCCGGGATCGGCCTCGAGTGCCGAACCTCCGACGCAGGCGCCCCGGGCGCCGAAGCGATGACAATCGTCGAGGCCTACGCGCGCCTGCTCAAGAAGCCATGAGAGTGGCCGCGGAGCTCCGGGGGCGGGAGATCCGCTACCGCCTTTTTCCAGAAGCCGGCGACCCTGAGGACGGACGCCGCCGGTTCCCGGACAGCCCCGCCCCCTTTACCTTGATCGACCTCCAGTACCGGACGGTCCTTCCCGAGGGCTTCACCGGAATGCATCCCGACGCCCACGCCGCCGGGATCTGGCACGCGATCCGGCCCGCCGTGGGAGCGCGCCTGGAACTGCCCTTCGCCGTGTCCTCGGAATTCGGGGAGTGGATGCTCAAAACCCACTGTGTGGACCTGGTCCGCGCCGAGGACCGCCAACCCC
>CAYHPY010000102.1:0-13228 GCA_964358485.1 uncultured Elusimicrobia bacterium | reverse complement strand
AACCCACGCCAGCGGCACGGACCGGGTGGCCGAGGTCGCACGGGCCCTTCCCTCCCGGTACTACCTCAATGTCCAGGGAGACGAGCCCGAGATCTCACCTGCCCTCATCGACCGGGTGGCCCGGGCCTTGAAGAGCGACCCGAAAGCCGACTGGGTCACCGCCGTCCGCCCCTGCCGGGGCACCACCGGCCTGGAGAACCCCGCCGTCGTGAAGGTGGTCTCCGACCGGGCCGGCTATGCCCTCTACTTCTCCCGTGCCGTCATCCCCCATGACCGGGAACGGGGGATCCCCGCGAAGGCCCTCCTCCACGTCGGGATCTACGGCTTCCGGCGCGAGGCCCTGCTGGCCTTCTCCCGCCTGAAGCCCAGCCACCTCGAACGCACGGAGAAGCTCGAGCAGTTGCGCGCCCTCGAGCATGGCATGAGGATCCGCCTGGTCGAGACACGGGAAGCCCCCCGCTCCATCGACACCCCCGAAGACTACCGGGCCTTCCTGGCCCGTTGGAAAAACCGGTATAAGGGGGCCCGGCCATGACCAAGCACCTCTTCGTGACCGGCGGGGTGGTCTCCTCCCTGGGCAAGGGCCTGACCGCCGCCTCCATCGGCCTCCTGCTGGAGAGCCGCGGCCTGAAGGTGGCCTTCCAGAAGCTGGACCCCTACCTGAACGTGGATCCCGGGACCATGAGCCCCTACCAGCACGGGGAGGTCTACGTCACCCCGGATGGCGCCGAGACGGACCTGGACCTGGGCCACTACGAGCGCTTTCTCAACAAGGACATGCACCACGTCAACAACATCACGGCCGGCAAGGTCTACGAGACCGTCATCGCCCGCGAGCGGCGCGGGGATTTCCTGGGGACCACGGTGCAGGTCATCCCGCACATCACCGACGAGATCAAGGCGCGTTTCCGCCTGGTGGCCAAGGGCGTGGACGTGGTCATCATCGAGATCGGCGGCACCGTCGGAGACATCGAAAGCCTGCCCTTCCTTGAGGCCGCCCGGCAGATGGGGCTGGAGGCCGGCCAGGACAACGCGCTCTACATCCACGTGACCCTGATCCCGTACATCCGGGCCTCCGAGGAGCTCAAGACCAAGCCCACCCAGCACTCGGTCGGCAAGCTCCGCGAGATCGGCATCAGCCCCGACATCATCATCTGCCGCGCCGAGCGCCCCATCAGCCCCGAAATGAAGGCCAAGCTGAGCATGTTCTGCTCGGTGCCCAAGGAGTCCGTGATCGAGGCCCCGGACTGTTCTTCGATCTACGAGGTGCCGTTGGTCTTCCTCCGGCAAGGCTTGGACGAGCAGATCATCATGCTGCTGCGCCTGCGCACCCAATCCAAGGACCTGGACCCCTGGATCAAGGTGGTGGACCGGGCCCTGCACCCCAAGCGCAAGATCCGCATCGCCTTGGCGGGCAAATACACCGATTACAAGGACGCCTACAAATCCGTCAATGAGGCGCTCATCCACGGGGCCATCGCCCACGAGGCCGCGGTGGATCTGCGCTATCTGGACGTGACCGCCCCGGACGTGGCCAGGCAGCTGGAGGACGTGCACGGGATTCTCGTGCCCGGCGGCTTCGGCGACCGCGGCATCGAGGGCAAGATCCGGGTCACCCAACTGGCGCGCGAGGAACGCATTCCGTTTTTGGGCCTCTGCCTGGGCCTGCAGATCGCCATCGTGGAGTTCTCCCGCAACGTGCTGAAATTGGCTGGGGCGCATTCCACCGAGTTCGATCCCAAGTCCAAGTATCCCGTCATCGACATGCTCCCCGAGCAGAAGACCGTCAAGGACCTGGGCGGATCCATGCGTCTGGGCACCTACGAGTGCACGATCAAGCGCGGCAGCCTGGCCCACAAAGCCTACGGCCAGCTTCAGATCTCGGAGCGCCACCGCCACCGTTACGAAGTCAACAATAAATTCCGCAAGCTCATCGACGACGCCGGCCTGCAGGTCACCGGCCTGCACGCCCCGAAGAATTTGGTCGAGATCGTCGAGCTCCGGGACCACCCCTGGTTTCTGGCGGTGCAATTTCACCCCGAATTCAAGAGCCGCCCGGAAAATCCCCACCCCCTTTTCCGGGATTTCGTCGGCGCCTGCCTGCAGAGAGCGGGGATGACGGCGGCGGGCCAGGCCCATGGTTAAAAACGCCGAGGTGGAGGTCCAGGTCGGGAGCGCGCGCTTTTCCAACTCCGCCCCGCTGACCTTCATCGGCGGGTTGTGCTCCATGGAATCGGAATCGCTCCTGCGGCGCGTGGGACGGACGCTCAAGGAGGCCTACGCGGCCTTGGGGGCCGGCTTCGTGCTCAAGTGCTCTTTCGACAAGGCCAACCGAAGCTCCCTGGCCTCCTACCGCGGCAAGGGCATGCTGCGCGGCTTGGAGATCCTCAAAGCCGTGGGCGGAGAGCTCGGCGTGCCCGTCATCACGGACGTCCACGAGGCTTCCCAGGCCGACCTGGCGGCGCGCTACGTGGACATCCTTCAGATTCCCGCCTTCCTTTGCCGCCAAACCGATCTTCTGCTGGCCTGCGGCCGGACCGGCCTGGCGGTCAACATTAAAAAAGGCCAATTCCTTTCCCCCTGGGACATCAAGAACGCCGTCCGCAAGGTGGAATCCACGGGCAACCGCCGCATCATGGTGACCGAGCGCGGCACCACCTTCGGCTACGGCAACCTCGTGGTGGACATGCGGGCGCTGGCCATCATGAAGGAGCTCGGCTACCCGGTGATATACGACGCCACCCATTCCGTCCAGCTTCCCGGCGCGCTGGGACACGCCACGGGCGGCCAGCGGGAATTCGTCCCCTCCCTGGCCCGCGCCGCCGCCGCGGTGGGAATCGCCGGGATTTTCCTGGAGACCCACCACAACCCCGACGAGGCTCTTTCCGACGGGCCCAATTCCCTGAAGCTCGCCGACGTCAAGGGCCTTTCCCGGACGCTACGGGACATCGACGCTTTGGTCAAGAGGAAACGCCAATGAAATGCCTCAATTGCGGTCAGGAAAACAAGGAGACGGCCAAGGGCTGCCGAAAATGCGGCCGGGATTTCAGCGTCGCCCCGGCCTGGTTTCCGGACGCCCGGTGGCACATGAAGACCCTGGGCATCATCTACGCCAGCCTCACCGTCGGTTATTTCGCGATCTCCGCCGCCCTCAAGACCCTTCCCCGCCCTTATCACATCCGTACCATCGCGCCCGAAATGACTCCTTGGCTCAAGCGGCCGGGCCTGCCGAAACACCAGCCCGAGGACCAGCTTAAGGCCCCTTCGGCCCCGATGGGAGATCCAGCCAAACGGTGAGGTTTCCCCGAGGAGCCTGGCCGGGCCTGGCGGCCGTCGCCCTCGCGGGCGCCGCGTGCGAGAGCGCGCCCTCCGCCGAGGACCTCACCCCGGTTCAAACCTTGGAGGATTTCACGCTCCGCCAAACCCGAGGGGGGAAGCTGGCCTACCTGCTCCGGGCGGAACGGGCGGTCCTCCGGGAAAACGACCAAAAGGCCGCCCTCACCGAGCCCCGCATGGAGCTCTTTGAGAACGGAAAAACCTCCGTTCGGGTCCGGGGGCGGACCGGCAACGCCGATCTGTCCACCTCCCAAGTGCATCTTGCCAGCTCGGTGGTCCTGGAGCTTCTCCAGGAACGTTCCACCATGAAGACCGAGGAGCTGTTCTACGACGACAAGCGGTCGGGCTTTTTCACCGAGGGCCCCGTGGTCCTGGAACGCCCGGGCGCCATCGTGAGGGGACGAGGTTTCGAGGCCGACCACCGCGGGACATCGGCTCGGATCTTCAATCAGGAGTCGGTGATCTCGACGGATGGAAAGCGATGAGCCTGCGGCTCGGCGCGATCTTTCTGGCGTTGCTGGCCGGGCCCGCCTGGGCGGCCTCCCCGTTGGCGGTGACCCGCGTCAAAAGCAAGGAATGGCTCATCCGCCGCTCCCCTCAGAAGGAAGAGGAGTTCAAGGGAGACGTCCGTTACTGGACGCTGTCCTATATGATGCGCTCGGATTGGGCCCTGTTCAAGCACGACTCCGAAACCTGGGACCTCAAGGGAAACGTGCGGGCCGATTACACCTTGCCCGACGGCGCCGGCGTGCTCAAGGCCTCGGGGGACAAGGCCCGATTCTCCCAGGTCACCCGCAAGGGAGAGCTGTTGGGCCCCGGCGAGGAGCCGATCCGTTTCGAGATGGAAAGCTCCGACGGCTCCCGGGAATACGGGCAGGCCCGCCGTTTGGATTGGGAGATGGACTCCATCGCTTCCCTCACCGGAGCCGTCCGCATCTGGGGCACCCGGATGGAAAGCTGGGCCGACCGCGCCGACTACGATTGGAAAACCTCCGAGATGCGCCTGACCGGGAGCCGGCCGGTGGTGCGCAAGCTCGAGGGGGAGTGGGTCGGGGCCGTGCAGGCAGATTCCATCGTCGCCCGTGACACCGATCCCCGGCGGCAAGCCTACGCCGTGCCCGAAAAACCCGGGAAAGACTGGACGCCCCCGGTTCTGCCTCCCGGGCAGATTCGCCGTCTGATCGCCGAGGGACGGTCCCGGGGCTGGCTGGTGTTCCGCAAAGCGCCGGGGGGCGCTCTCCCATGAAGCTCGAAAGCCGTTCCATCCGAAAAACCTACGGAAAGCGCGAGGTGGTCAAGGGGATTTCCTTGTCGGTCGTGGGCGCGGAGGTGGTCGGCCTGTTGGGGCCCAACGGGGCCGGGAAAACGACGACCTTCTACACCATGGCCGGCTTCGTCAAGCCGGATTCCGGCGGGGTTTTCATCGATGGGGCGGACGTCACGAACATCCCCATGTACGCCCGCGCGCGCTTGGGCCTGGGCTACCTGGCCCAGGAGCCGACGGTCTTCCGGGGACTCACCGTCGAGGAGAACCTCCGGGCGGTGCTGGAACGGACCATTCCCAGCCGCTTGGAGCAGATGCGCAAGGTCAAGGAACTGCTCGACGAGTTCGGCCTCTGGAAGCTCCGCCACAACCTGGCCCAAAACCTGTCGGGGGGCGAAAAGCGGCGCCTGGAAGTGGCCCGCGCCATGATCCACAACCCCAAGCTGGTCCTGCTCGACGAGCCCTTCGTGGGCATCGACCCGATTACGGTGGGCGAGCTCAAGAACATGATCCTGCGCCTCAAGGAACAGGGGATCGGGGTCCTCATCACCGACCACAACGTCCGCGAGGCCATGCCGATCATCGACCGGGCCTACCTGATCTACGACGGGCAGATCCTGTTCGAGGGAGAGGCCAAACAGCTGCTGGAGGATCCCAAGGCGCGGGAGCTGTATCTCGGGAAGGATTTTAAGATTTAGCCCCGCGCTCAGGTAAAGATTTCGAGGTGCGCGGTCAGCCCCGCCTTCCGCGACCGGCGGACGGCCTGGTCGAACAAGAGTTCGCCTTCCCGGGACCGGCCCTGGGCGTGGCGCAGGGCGGCCAAGGCGTGCTCGGACAAGACCAAGCCCCGCGCCTCGGCGCCCTTGGAAAAGCCCGCGAGCGCCAGCTTGAGCCATTTGTCCGCCTCGGCCAGGCGGCCCCGGGCCAGGGCGATTTTTCCCAGGCCCCAGTCCACATAGGCCAGGTCCACGGCGTCGCCCAGGCTCGCGTACAGCCCCCGGGACCGGAGGTAGCCGCGCCGGGCCTCTTCCAATCGCCCGAGTTGGCGCAGGGCGTTGGACTCTCCGCAGAAAGCGTACGCCTTTCCGAAAATGTCCTGGGTCTTGGCCAAAAGTCGCCCGGCCTCGGCGTAGCGGGCGCGGGACTCCTCCAAGCGCCCCTGGATGCGGCTGACCCCGGCCAGGCCGAAAAGGGCGTAGACGACGCCCGGTGCGTCGGCGGCGCGGCGGGCCAGGCGCAAAGAAGCTTCAAAATCCTTCCGGCCTCCCGCCAAGTCCCCGGAAAAGCGGCGCGCACCCCCCAAGGCCCAATGGACGAACGCGGCCGACGCCGAATCTTTTTCCCGGGAAAAGCGCGCCAAAAGGGCTTTCAGGGAGGGCAGGCAACGCTTCCAGTTCCCTGCCGCCCGCTCGATGAGGGCGGACTCCAAGTCCATCGGCACGCCGGTGGCGCCCGCGGCCCGCGCGGCGTTCATGGCGGCTCGGGCCGGACCGACCTTGCCCAGGGAGCGCCAGACGGCCGCCAAGCCCAAAGCGGCGCGGCCCCGGAGGTCCCGGTCTCCCCGGGCGAGGGCGGGCACCCGGTGGTAGGCGGCGGCGGCCCGGTCGAAAAAACCCTGGGCACGAAGAGCCTCGGCCCGCAGGAATTGAGTTTCCCCCGCCAAGAGGGCGGCGGGCCGGGGCGCCAGAACGCGGAGGGCGTGGGCGGGGCGGCCCGCTTCCAAAAAGTCCTGGGCGGCTTCCAGGCGGCTGGCGGCGTCTTTCATCTCCCGGAGATTATACCCATTTCCCAAGCCGTTTCTTATTGAAATACGGTCTCAATAAGGTATAATAAAGCCGTGACGCTCGCCACCCTTGCGCTCGGCTCCAGGGCCCGGGTCACCGGCCTGGCCTCCCTCGGGGAGTCCCAGCGCCTGCGCTTGGCCAGTTTGGGCCTGCGGGAAGGCGTGGAGATCGTCAAAATCCTGCGGACTCCCCTCCGGGACCCGGTGGAATGCTTGGTCGGCCCCCAGCTTTTGGCCATCGAGGAAAGCCTCCTCGGCCGCATTCAGGTCGAGGCCTTGGCCCCGTGAGCGCGCGCGCCGACCCGACGCCCGCCCCCCCCGCGCCCTCCAAATCCCGCGTCCTGGCCCTGGCGGGGCGGCCCAATACCGGAAAGACCACCCTCTTCAACGCGCTGACCGGGCTCAATCACCGCGTCGCCAATTTCCACGGGACCACCGTGGAGCAGGCGTCCGGGGTCATGGAATGCCCCGGCCGGGCCCCGGTCGAGATCGTCGATCTTCCGGGGACCTTCTCCCTGCTCCCCGCCTCCATCGATGAAAAGGTCGCGTTGGAGTTTCTTCTGGTCGCGGCGCAGGAAGGCGATCTTCGGGTGCTCTGCCTTTCGGAGGCGAGCAATTTGGCCAACGACCTCACCTTCGCTTTGGGCCTCAAGGATTGCGGCTTCCAAGTTTTCCTGGCCCTGAACATGATCGACGAGGCGGCCGAAAACGGCCTCAAGCCGGACATCGCCGCGCTCGAAAGCCGGCTCGGCCTCCGCGTGTTCGGGATTTCCGCGCGCAACGGCGATGGCATGGACGCGCTCCGGGATTTCCTGTCCGAGGGGGCCTTCGCGGCGGGCGAGCGGACGCCTGAAACCACCCTCCTGCTCCCGGGCCAGGCCGAGCTCGCGGCCGTCCAGCGGCGGGCCCAAGCCAAAGCCGACTCCGCCGCGACGGCGGCCCTCGGGGAGAGCCGGGGGCGTGTGCTTCCCGTCCTGGCCCGGACCATTTCCATCGACCGGAAGCTCTTTCACCCGATTCTGGGCCCGGTCATCCTCGGCGCCATCCTCTTCCTCGTCTTTCAATCCCTTTTCTCTTGGGCGGCGCCGGTCCAGGACGGCTTGGAATCGGCGGGCGCCGCGCTCTCGGGGTGGCTGCGGCCGAATCTCCCCCCGCTTTTGGGAAGCCTCGTTTGCGACGGCGTCCTGGCCGGGATCACCGCCGTCATCGTCTTTTTGCCGCAAATCGTCATACTTTTTACGATGATCGGACTGTTGGAGGCCAGCGGCTACCTGCCCCGGGCCGGCGCGATGCTCGACCGCCTCCTGCGCCCATTCGGCCTGGACGGGAAAGTGTTTTTGCCGTTTCTTTCGAGCTTCGCCTGCGCCATTCCGGGGGTGCTGGCCGCCCGGACCATCCCCGACGAGCGTCGCCGGATCACCGCGGTCCTGCTTTCCCCATTGATGACCTGCTCGGCCCGGATTCCCGTCTACACCCTGCTCATCACCGCCTTCATCCCCGAATCCACCCGCCTTCTCGGGCTCCACGCCCGAGCGGTGGCGCTTTCCGGCCTCTATGTGTTCGGCGGGGCCGTGGCCCTGGCCTTGGCCCTGGCTCTCAAGGCCTCCCCGCTCTACCAGGCTCCGAGCGCGCCCGTCACGGTCCTGCCCCCCTACCGCGTGCCCAAGCCGGCGGACCTGGTCCGCTACGTCTGGACCCGTGCGGGGCATTTCATCACGCGCGCCGGGAAGGTCATCTTCGCGTTGAGCCTCCTGCTTTGGGCCGCCGCCAATTTCCCGAAAAGCCGCGAGACCCGGGAACTGGAGGCCCGGATCGCCGCCGTCGAGGCGGCTCCCGGGGCGGATGCCTCCCTGCTCTCGCATTTGCGCGGGCGGCGCGCGGCCGCGGCCATTGAGGGGAGTTCCCTGGGCCGCTTCGGGAAAATCATCGAGCCGGTCTTCGCTCCGATCGGCTACGACTGGCGCCTGAGCATCGCGGTTCTTTCCTCCCTGGCGGCCCGGGAGGTCTTCGTGGGCACTTTGGGAACCATCTACGCCCTCGACCCGGGTGAGGAAGGCGCTGAGAAGGGCCTCCTGGAGGCCCTGCGGACGGCCAAGGGCCCCGACGGACTCCCCCGCTACACCGCGGCGACCGCGGTGAGCCTGCTGATCTTTTTCGCCATCGCCATGCAGTGCGTTTCGACGATCGCGACGGTCCGCCGGGAAACCGGGGGCTGGGGTTGGCCCGCCGCCCAGTTCGCCGTTTTCTTCGTTCTCGCCTACGGCCTGGCCTGGACCGGCTACCGCCTGACCGGGCTACTGCTTTAGCAGGCGCCGCGCCGCTTCGGTCACGATCCGGGTGGCGGAAGGGCCGATCGAGTTGGTTTCCTCGTAGTGATGTCCCGGCAGGCGGGGCAGCATGGTCAGGCCCGGACGGGTTTTGAAGTCGTAGTCCGGGACCAGATAGCCCAATTCGTCGTTGGCCAGGCCCACCACCATCCCCGCCCCCCCGCCCAGAAGGTCCCGAAGGTAAGGGCCCTTCGGGGCCTTGGAGAGATCCGGAGGATCGGGATTTTTCTCCGACAGCAGGGGCCACCCGGCCCGCAAGCGCCCATCGTAGCCGCCGATCACCAGTTCCGGGAAAATCTCCGCCGGGATTCCCAGAACCCGCACCGGGCCCAGGTCCAGGCGGCTGACTTCGGTTTCGACCCAAGGCCGATCGGCTTCGTCCAGGCCGGAGGACGCGTGCTTGGCCGTCAACCACAAGGCCCGGGACGCGGGAATCGGGCGGCCCAAGGCATCCTTCAGGTCATGGCCGAAGGTCAGGGCCTTCAAAAAAAGGAGATAGCGGGAATTCTCGACCGGCACCAGCACGGTCTCTCGAAAGAAATCGAGCGCGGCGGCCTTGGGTTTGCCGGGGCTCGGCTTCAACTCAAGCGCGAGGTCGGCCAGCCGCGTCCCGATCCGGTGCGCTTCATAGAAATTGTCGGCCTTGGAATCGGGGGTCATCAGGCCGCCGATGGCGCCCGTCAGAAAAAGGCAGGCTCCACCCCGGACTTCTTCGATGCGGGAGCAAAGCGGTCCCGGAAAATCGGCGGTGATCAGCGAATTGGATTTGCCGAGGACCTCCGGATGGCAGGACCAGTTGACCACCGTCGCGATGCTCCTCCCATCGGCGCCGCGGACCGAAAGCACCGAGAGGTTGGGATCGATCACGACGGGATCGCGCGTGTCCCGGCACAGCCCCCGCGGGTCCACGGTCCGGGAGGCCCCGGAGAGACCGGCGGGCTTGAGCTCCGTTTCCAACCGCCGGAGGGCGGCGGCAATGGCCCCCTTGATTCGGGCATGGTAGGCGGCATTGGCCCCGGAAACCCCGGGAGCCGGGCCCCACAATCCGAGCGTGTCCGGGCCGGAATGCTGGTGGGTGGCGGCGACGAACAGGTAGCGGTCGGGGCCGCCGAAGCCGGCCAGGCGCCGGAGGTCCTCGACGTCCTTTCGGTAAAAACCCAAGAGGTCCAAGCCCACCACCCCGATGGTCTTTTTCCCGTCGGCCAGGAGCAGGATCCGGGCAAACAAAGGATCGTGCACCCCCGCGGGCTTTCTTCCCCGCGAGCCGAAGCCCGCCATATAGGTTTTCTCGCGGGCGAGATCGGGGGTGATGTCCACCTTCCCCGCCGCGGCGCGCAGGCCCCCCGCATGGCCGAGAACGGGAAATACCGCCAGGAAAACGGCGGCCAGCGCCGCGCGGGCGGCCCGACAGCCCCGGTGCAGGGGACAGGGCGGGCAATCCGGGGTTTTGCGGCAGAAGCGCTTGGCCAACTCCACGACCTGCGCGTGGAACTCTCCGTACAGCCGCGCGCTTTTGGGCAGGGCGGAGGTCAGGAATTTCTGGGCCGCCTCATAGCCGGTTCCCGGCTTGAACCAACCCAGGCGGGAACCGATCCGAAGGGTGTAGGCGTCCACCACGAAGGCGGGCTTGGCGCCCGCGTAAAGGAGAATGGAATCGGCGGTTTCGGGGCCGATGCCCCATATAGCCAAAAGTTCGGAACGAACTTTTGGCATTCGATTGTTCAGCCAAGTCCCGAGGCCCCCTCGCTTCTTTACTTCGTTCGCGAAGGCTTTTATTTTGCGGGCCTTCTGCCGGAAGTAGCCGGAGGGGCGGATCAAGGTCTCTAAACGGCCTATGGGAACGGAACGAAAAGCGGCAACGGAAAAAACGCGACCGGCCTGGAGCCTCACAAGCGCCTTCTCCACATTGCTCCAGGCCGTGTTTTGGGTCAGGATCGCTCCGATACAGATCTCCAAACGCTGCCGAGGGGCCAACTGGTTCCAAACACGAGGACGGTAAACCGGGGCTTCGCCCCGTTTTACCGTTACAGGCCACCACCCTCGTGGCCCGAATTCCTTGATCAGGACCCGAAACGCCGCTTTCGGGGAAATGGAAGTCAAGCCGGCGGGGCGAAGGCCTTCTCGATTTTCTTGTAGAGGCGTTCGGGGTCGACCGGCTTGATCAGGTAGTCGGTGGCGCCGTGCTGGAAGGCGGTCTCCACGTCCCCCATTTTTCCGAGCCCGGTGATCATGATGATCTTGATGTGCTTGGTGGGCGCTTCGGATTTCAGAATCCGGCACACGTCGAAGCCCCCCATCTTGGGAAGCAGGATGTCGAGCAGGATCAGGTCGGGAAGCTCCTTGCGGGCTATTTTCACCGCGGCCTCGCCGTCGCCGGCTTCCAGGATTTTGTGGCCCTGGACCGACAGCAGGGCCTTGAGATTTTCCGCGACCGGGAATTCATCCTCAACGATCAGGATTTTTTTGGCCATGGCTTGAGGACTCTATCATTTTTCGGCCGGGGTGGACCCGCCGACGGCCGCTTGACGGGCGACCTTGAGGGTCAGGCGCGCCTTTCCATCGGTATCGACCGAGAGGTCCAAATCGCCCCCCTGCAGGCGGATGATGGCCCGCGTCAGTCCCAGGCCCATGCCCACCGCGCTCAGAACTTCGTCCTTTCCGCGGTGGGCGGTGTAAAAAAGGTCCATCGAGCGCTCCGCCTCCCCGGGAGGCAGGGGTCGCCCGGAATATTCGATCCTGATCAGGACGAAGGCCTCCGCCGCGCAAGCCTTGAGGACGACGTCTCCCGAGGTCTTGAATTTGCGGGCGTGAAATAGGAGGCTGGTCAACAGGCGGCCCAGGCGCTCGGGGTCGGCGTTGACGGCGGGCAGGTCCGCGGGGGCCTCGACCAACAGGCGGGAGGAGGCTTCGGAGATCGAGCTCCCCACGTTTTGGACCACGGCCTCCAAGGTCTCGTGGATGGAGACCTCCTCGGTCCGGACCGAGATGTCCCCCCGGATGGCGAAATGAATGAAATCCCGCATTTCCGCGACCACCCCCCCCAGGCGGAAGGATTGGGAGCGGAGCATTTCCAGCCACTTCAGGTGGCCGGGGGGCACCTCTCCGAATATCCCGGCCAGGAAATTGATGACCGTCATATGGACGGCGGTGAGCGGGGTGTTGAGCTCGTGCGCTGCGAAGGAAAGCGCCCGCCCCATCCGGGCCTCGCGTCGGCGCATGATCGTCCAGGCGGCCGCCCCGGCCCCGGCGGCTCCGGCGGCCAAACCCAGGCAAAACGCCGCTCCGGAATTCACGGCTTGAAGAGGACCCGGGAATTTCGGGCGTGCTCGCGGGCGTAAGCGACGTAATTGCGGGCGCTCCGCTCGATCTCGGCGTATTCCTTGGGGGTCAGGCGGCGCGCCACCCGTGCCGGGGAGCCGAGCACCAGGCTTCGGGGCGGGACTTTGAGCCCCCTGAGGATCAACGCCCCGGCGGCGACAAGAGAGCCCGCCCCGATGGTCGCCTCCATGATGACGCTGCCCATGCCGATCAGGCAGGCGTCCTCGATGCGGCAGCCGTGGAGGATCACGCCGTGGCCCACGGTCACGCGGGCGCCGATGACGGCGGGAAAGCCCTCACGGCAGTGGATGACCGACTGGTCCTGGACGTTGCTCCGGGGGCCGATCCGGACGGCGTCGACGTCCCCACGAAGGACCGCCATCGGCCAGATGGAGCTTTCCTTTCCCAGGGTGACCCGGCCGATGATCTCCGCCGAGTCGTGGACGAAGGCCGACGGCGCGATCCGTGGGCTGTGGACTCCGTAGGTTCGTATCATGTAGTATGAATCGTCGTCGCGGGGTTGGGCATTGTAACATTTTCCGGTTTCTGATGGACTTTTCCTTCGATTTTCTGGTTCTTGGAAGCGGCATCGCGGGCCTGACGGCCGCGCGCAAGCTTGCGCCCCACGGCCGGGTGGCGGTAGTGACCAAGCGGGAGGCCGCCGAGGCCAACACCAACTATGCCCAGGGCGGGATCGCGGCGGTCATGGGCCCGCCGGACGATTTCTCCAGCCACGTCCGCGACACCCTGCGCGCCGGGGCCGGACTCTGCGACCGAAAAATCGTGTCTCTCACCGTCCGGGAGGGCCCGTCCCGGGTTCGGGAACTCGTGGAGGCGGGAGTCCGCTTTTCCCGGGGCGCCGATCCCGCGGCCGTCGATCTAGGGCTGGAAGCCGGTCATTCGCGCCGCCGGATTCTCCACGCGGGAGACATCACCGGCCGGGAAATCGAGCGGGCCTTATTGGAAGCCTGCCGAAACGACCCTCGCATCCGATTTTTCGAAGAACACGTTGCCGTCGATCTTCTTTTGGAACGGCCCAAGCGCCGCGGACCAAAAGGCCCGCGGGGACGCTGTCTCGGCGCCTACGTCCTAGACCGCGCCACCGGGGAGATTCTCCCCTTCACCGCCCGGGCCCCCATCCTGGCCACCGGGTGGGCGGGCAAGGTTTACCTCTACACCACCAACCCCGACGTGGCCACC
>CAYHPY010000101.1:0-13282 GCA_964358485.1 uncultured Elusimicrobia bacterium | reverse complement strand
CCGATCTTCAAAGGCATAGAGGGAATTCTACTAATTGGGGACACCCCCCATTTTTACCGAAAACGGTAAAAATGGGGGGTGTCCCCAATTTGCCTACTTGATGGCGCCGCCGGGGTTCTGCTCGGCGTTTTGGAGGTTCGGGTTGGAATTCATGATCTTGCCCATGACGGCGCCCTCGTCCACCTTGCCCCCTTTGTTGGGGCCCAGCTTTCCCGGCCCGGAGGCGCTTCCGGGAGGCGGCGAGGCGTAGCCGAACTGCATGCCCGAGGCGCCGCCCACCATCCCCAGGCCCGAGGAGGGGGAGGTGGACGCGGCCTGGGCGGCCGCTTCGGGGGCGGGAGCGGCGGGAGCCTTGGGGGCTCCGGCCTGCGTGTCGATGGCGATGTTGAAGCCGTCGGCCTGCTCGGCGCTCACGGAGCCTTCGTTGGAGGCGGCAATCGTGTTGTAGATGAAGGCGACCAAGGCCGAGCCCACCAACGCCACGGCCAGCGCGATCCACATGGCCCGGCTGGTCGTTTTTTCCGGAGGGGGAACGGGTTCGCCGGGTTTGCCGGGAGGGAGCGCCATCCCCTTGATTATTGCAGGTCCGCCGGGGCGCGTCAAGGGCGGCCGGGATTTTGCTAGGATAAGCCGATGAAAACCGCGCTCTGCGCCATCCTTGCCCTGGCCCTCGCGGGGGAGGCCCGCGGGGCCGGGCCGAAACGATTTTTCGAGATGTCCCGCCCGGAAATCGCGGGGGTCCTGCGCGATCTGCATGATGCCAATCCCGAATTGGCCGACCGGATCGTGGCGGTCAGCGAGCGGTTTCTCGGCACCCCCTACCGTCTGGGCCCCTTGGGCGAGGGCTCGAGCGCGGATTTCGACCGGGACCCCCTTTTCAGCTTTAAGGAAGCCGATTGCACCACCTTCATCGAGCAGGTCATGGCGCTTTCCATAAAGCGTCGCCTGCCGGACGCCCTGGACGCCTTGACGGCCATCCGATATCAGGGCGGGCGGGTCGGCTATCTGACCAGAAATCATTTCCCCGAGGTTGATTGGATCCCGAACAACAAGGCGGCGGGTTTCCTGGAGGACATCACCCGGGAGATCGCCGGGGAAAAAACCGGCGAAGCCGGGAAAATAATTTCCAAGCGGCGTTGGTATGATTCTAAAACGATCGATGATCTCGCGGGTTTTTCCGGCCTCGCCCCGAAGGAAAAGGAGAGCCGCCTCAAGCGCCTGCGCGCCGCCGGGGCGGAGCTTAAGGACGAGACGGCCGCGGTGCCGTACCTTCCGATGGATCTTTTCCCCGCGGCCCTGGAAAAAATCCCCTCCGGGACCATCGCCAATTTGGTCCGCGAGGACGCCGCCGACAAGCCGGTCCTCATTTCCCACCAGGTTCTGCTGATCCGCAAGGACGGCGGGGTCGTGGCGCGGCACGCGGCTTCCGGGGGGCAGGTGGAGGACGTTCCGGCCTTGGAGTACTTCTACCGCTACTACAACTCCAAATGGCGGTTGATCGGCCTCAACCTCAACCGCATCCGATCCAAATAATGCCCTTCCTCCTCCTGCTGTTGCTCGCCGCCATTCCGGCGCGGGCCGGCATTTTCAACGATTTTTTTCCGGGAGCCCGGGGCATGGGCATGGGCATGGCCGTGACCGCGGTGCCCGAGGGGCCTTTCGCCCTGTTTTACAATCCGGCGGGACCGGCCAACACCCCTTACACGCAGGCGGCGGTGGACATGGGGCGTTTTTCCTCCCCGGTGGGTCCGATGTCCTTCGCGAGCATCGCCTACCTGCGCCCCTACGAGCCGATTCCGACGGCCACCATGGGTTGGGCGTATATGGCGCAGAGGCAGAAGGGTTCCGGAGACAAGGACGAGATGTTGTTCAGCTTTTCCAGGGAGTACAAGGTGCCGCGCGTCGAATTGTCCCGTCCGATCAAGGTCGGCGGAAATTTCAAGATCGTCAACATCGAGCAGGGCCCGGGGGCCGGTTTTGGGGCGGGCTTCGACGGGGGAGTCCTCCTTCGGACCAATATGGGCATCTCGGGCGCGTTCACTTTGAAGGACATGACCACCAACGTGGGCGTTCCCCGTCCCACGCTGTCGTTGGGCACGGCTTATACCTGGCGCAAGTGGCTCACTTTGGCGGGCGATCTTCGGGTCCGCTCCAATCTCACGGAATTTTTCCCCGGCTTGGAGGCTTCGTTCTTTCAGGGCCTGCTCCGGGGCCGGGTCGGGCGGGGATTTCCCCTGGACGGCTCGGACCATGTCGCGCTCGGCTTGGGGCTGGACTATTCGCCCGTGGTCATCGACTTCGCGATGACGGTCCCTTGGGCGGGGATTTACCGGGAAGCCGGGGCTTATCAGGCCTCGTTCACCTATCGCTTCGGCGCGCCGCCCTTCAGCGGGAGCTTTATCGGCAACGCCGCGGCCGAAGCCGAGTCCCTCAACTCCCGGATCCAGGAGCTTGAGGAAAAGAAGAAAAACCTGGACCGGGAGGCGCAGACCTCGGATTCCAACCGGACCGCCATCCAGGGGGAGTACCGCGTCCTGGAAAACCGGGTCCGGGAGCTTCAGGAGGAATACCGCGCCCTTCAAAACAAGAAGGACGAGACCGAATACGAATTGAAGGTGCTCCAGCTCCGGGGGCCCAAGCCGCCCCCGCCTCCGCCGCCTCCTCCGAAACCCAAACCCAAGCCCGCCCCGGTGTGGCCCCGCCCGCACACGGTCAAGCCGGGAGAGACGCTCCGGTCCATCGCCCAGCAGATCTACGGGGACGCCTCCCTCTGGGAGATGATTTACCTTTCCAACCAAGACAAGGTGGAGCGGGGACTTCCCGTGGAGGGCGCCGTCCTCCTGGTCCCCGACCCCAAGCGCTGATGGCCGCTCTGCTCATCCTCTGCGCGGATTCCGAGGACCGCCGGCGCCTGGCGCTCATCGCGGGCGAATGCGGGCACCTGGCTCACGAGGCCGGCCGGCTGGAGCACGCGGTGGAACTTCTGCGGGAGCGCCGGCCCCGCGCCCTGTTGCTGGTCGACGGGCCGGGGGAGGACGCCTCGAAAAATCTCCGCGAGCTTTTGCGGCTGGCGCCGCTTCTGCCCGTGGTCGTGGCCCTCAAGAGGCGGGACGCGGGCAAGGCGGTGGCCCTGATGCGGGAGGGGGCCGCCGAGGTGGTCTCCGACCCCTGGACCCGCGAGGAATTGGAGGCCGGCCTTTCCAAAAGCCTGCGGGCCTCCGGGACGAGCCTATCGGTGGTCCGCGAGCGCGCTCCCCGGCCCCGGTCGGCGCCCCTGTATCTTTTTTCCGTGGTCCTGTTCTTCGGCGTCGCGTTCTCCTATGTGGCCTTGCAAAGGCGGGAGGAGCTCCGCCGCAAGGACCTGGACCGGAGGCAATCCTGGGATCTTCCCTACCAGCATCCCGCCGCGTTGGCCTTCGACGGGACCGACCTGCTGGTCTCGGATTGGTTCACCCAGACCCTTTACATTCATGACGCCAAGGCTCCGGAAGGCGAGGCCGCGCCTCGGGAATTAACGGTCCGCAAAGTGGTCGCGTTTCCCGCGGAGCCTCCGACCGCCTTGGCGATGGTCAAGGACGCGGCCTGGACCTTGACGGCGCAGGGCTCGGTGGCGCGCCGGATGCGGGACGGAAAATGGACGGTGCTCGGGCGTTACCCCGCGGGCTCCTCCCGTCCCGTGGGCATTGCCTTCGACGGCCTCTACCTTTGGACCGTGGACGCCCGGGAAAAGAAAATCATCAAGCATCTGGCCGACGACCGCCTGACGGTCCTGAAGTCCTTTCCCTATCCCGGGGCCAAGGCCGCCGCCCTGGCGTTCGACGGGAAATCCCTCTGGTCGCTGGACGCCGGGAACCGGGAACTGCTCCGCCATAACCTGGAGCGCCCGGACGAGGTCACCCGCCGCCTGGCGCTGTCGGAGTACAAGGACGGCCGCTACGAGGGCGTGGGCCTGGCGTGGGACGGCCGCCGCTTCTGGTCGGTCGGCGAGGCCCGGCCCGCGGCGAGCGCCCCGGCCCGCGTCTTCCTCCACCAACCCCCGGCGGCGGAGGCCCATTGAGCCGGGGCGCCTTCCCCGTCCGGCTTCCCGTCGTCATCCGCTTTCCGGAGACGGCCGCGCGCCAGGACTCCTGGGGCCGCCTGGAAAAACTTTCGGGCTCGGACGCCCTCCTCGACACCCGGACCGAACTGCGGGCGGGCGACCGGCTCTTCCTGGACTTCGACCTGGCCGCCGAGCGCTTCGAGGGAGTCGCCGGGGAGGTCCGGCACGCGGAGCTCGACTCCGACCGCTACTGCCGGGCCGAGATCCGCTTCACCGACGAAGTCCTCAAGCGCCGCCTGGGGGCGGCGTTGCTGGACTTGCTCTCCCGATAGGTTGAGCCGGGTCCCGCCGGGCGCGGGAGTTCGAACACATCGGCTTGCCGTCCCTCTGGGATCGATAGCGTATTTGCTATCGATCCCAGAGGGGTCCCGCGAGTCAGTTAAACGCGGTCGGCGTGGGGGGGACTTTTGACGTTCCCCCTCGGGAAATTTTGTTCTCAACGACAAAATAAGCCGCGGGAATTTGGGGCTTATTTCGCGGCCTGCTTGCCCTGGCGAACAAGGCGGGAGAGCGCCCTTTTGGCGCCGAAGGCCAGCAGGCATAGCAAGGCCGCCAGAGAGATCGCCCGGCCTTCCTTAAGTCCTTTGGGGGTGTATTCCAAGGTGAAATGATGGCGTCCCGCCGCCAACGGAATCGCGCGGAGGACAAAATTGGCCGGGAGGACTTCGTATTCATTTTGAGGTCCCGGCGCATTAGCCTTGGCGGCCCAGCCTTGGGCGAAGGCATCGGTGATGAGGAGGATCGCAGGGTTTTTGAGTTCCGCCTCGATTTCCAGGGAGTCGGTGTCTTCCTTGACCAAGCGGACCGTTCCGTCGTTGGCTCCGGGCGCCGGGGCGGGCACGGGTTCCCGCTCCAAGATGACCGTCTTTTTGGGATTAAAGTCCGGGCCGCCGAGGGCCTCGAAAATCTCTTCCCGGCCCTTTTTTATGGTCCAATCGCCGAGGAGCAAAAACCTGGGAAAGGGGGAGGGCAGCGTCGCTACGCTCCGCTGCTTGTCGTCCATGAAAACCGTTCTCAGCCGGAGCATGGAGAAAATCCGGGCCAGGCGGGTGATCGGCGGGTACTGGCCGGACGGGGAGGTTTCCAGGCCCTGGGTCCAGCTGATGAATTCCAGGTAGCGCCGGGGGCTCAATTGGGAATAGCCGAGGACTTCGTCAAATCCCAAGGACATCCCCCGGTTTCGCAGGGCGGTGTCGATGTGCAGGAAGCGCGAGTCGGGAGGCGCCGTCGCGACGGCCTCCTTCCAAGCGGCCGGATAGGCCGGCGGATAGCGCATGAAAGTCCTGGCGCCCATGGAAAAGACCAGCAGTTCGGCGACGGCCAGCCCCGCCAGGGCGCGGGCGGCCCGGGCGGGCGTCAGGAAAATCAGAGCGGCCGCCGCGGCCAGGGCGACTGCCGCCGCGCCAAGACAGCGGCGGCCGGCCTGGGCGGCGGATTCCCGCGCGAACTCCGGCAGGGCCGAAATGTTCCCGGGCAAATAAGTTTCCCCGGTCTCCCGGAGAGCGGAAATCAGCCGAGGCCAATTTCCGGCGTCCGGTTGGGAGGCTTGGGCCAGGGTCCAGATCCCACCCGCGGCCAACAGCAAGGATAGAACCGCCAAAGCGGCCGCGGGCGGCTTCCTGTTTGAAGCGGATTCTTTCAGTCGGTCGTGCCCCTGTCCCGCCAGATGCGCCAGAAACAGCGCCGCCAGAAATCCGAACTTCGCCGTTCCTCTCAAAAGCGCGTAGCCCGGCAGAAAGCGGAATAAAAAATCGTAAATCGGAAGGCGGGCGCCGAGAGCCAGGAGGAGGACCGCGGCGGCGGAAAGCGCCGGGGCCCGCCAGAGGCTCGCCTTTCCCTTGAAAGCGAAAGCCGCCAGGGCCAGGGAGGAGACCCCGACAAAAAGGCAGAACTCCCAAAGATAGCCTCGGCCGAAATAGGGCACGGCCGTCAAATCTCCGAATACTCCGGGGACCAGAAAAGTCAGAAAATTTTCCCAGGGCAGGGCGAATTGGGCGGCGAACTCGCGGGCGACGCCTCCCCCGCGGACCGATTCCCGGGCGGCCGCCAAGCCGGGGAGGATTTGCACCGCCGCGAGCGCCGCGCCCCCCGCGTAGACCGCGGCCAGGCCGGCCAGCCCCGCCCCCGGCCGGGGACAATCTCTCAGGCGCAGGCCGCCGTAAATGAGGGCGGCCAGGCCGGTGTAGTAGACGAATTGGGGGTTTCCGGCCAAAATCTGAAGGCCGACGCACGCGGCTCCGGCCAAGGCCCACCCGGCCGAAGGTTTCTCGATCAGGCCGTCCAAGGCCCAGAGGATGGCGGCCGCCCAGGGCATGGCGCAGACCGGGGGCATGTGGCCCGCGAAAATCCGGGTGAAAAACGGCCCGGACAGCATGAACACGGCTCCCGCGAGCAACGAACCGGCCGGGCTCACGCCCCGCCGCCGCGACCAAAGGAAGGTGAAGAGTCCGGCCAGGAAAAGATGCAGGGCGATGACGGCGTTGATCGCCGCGCCGGGGGACAGGATCAGGTGAAGCCAGTTCGGAGGATATAGGAGGGCGGATTCCCAGGCTCCGAAGAACGGCGTCCCGGAGAAAGCGCGCGGGTTCCAGAAGGGGAAATTTCCCTTGCGAATCTCGCCGAAGCCGAATTCCAGCCAGGGGAGGAAATGCTGGGGAAGGTCCTGGTAGCGGCTGGACATGACTTTGGCCCCGCCTGAGAGGAGGCCTTCGGCCGTCAGGGCCGCCGCCAGAACCGCCAGGAGGCCGATCGCCGGCCCCACGCGGTTTCCGTTTTCCCGCATTCCTCTATATTAGGATTTATTCCCGGGTCATAGCGTTGCGTGTCTTTCGGGCGTGGACATCCGAGCGGTCAAATTCCGGGTCGGCTCGCAATGGCGGGTGGGGGGGCTTTACCGCCCCATGGGGGCGGCGGTCACTCCCGGCGTCATCCTCTTCCACGGTTTTCCCGGGGTCCAGCAGAACGAGGACATGGCGGCGGAGCTTTGCCGCAGGGGCCTGACCGTGTTCCTGCCTCATTTCCGGGGCTCTTGGGGATCCGGGGGGCGTTGGGAGATCGGAGGCCTGCTCACCGACGCGCGGGCCGCGGTCAAACTTTTGTCGAAATACCACGGAGTGGACCCGTGGCGGATCGGTCTTCTCGGTTACAGCCTCGGGGGGTGGATCGCCCTGCGCCTGGCGGCGGAGGTGCGGGTCGCCGCGGCCGCGGTGCTGGCGCCGGCCTTTCCCCGGACCAACGAGGCGGGCGACCGGGCCTATATTCGGAAAAACGGCCGGGTGGTCGCCATGGGGCCGCTGGCCCAGGTGTGGAGCGACTATCTCCGGGCCGCCCAGGAAGACCATCCCGGCGAGTACCTTCGGA
This sequence comes from uncultured Elusimicrobia bacterium, assembly GCA_964358485.1. GTDB lineage: Bacteria > Elusimicrobiota > Elusimicrobia > UBA1565 > UBA9628 > CAYHPY01. Next base: position 5,823 of record CAYHPY010000101.1, on the reverse strand, counting down.
AAATTTCACCGACGCCCCTTTTGTTCGTCCAAGGGATGAAGGACCGGTTGGTGCCGCCGGCGTCCACGGCGGCCCTGTTCGCCCTGGCCCGTCTCCCCAAGGAATTGCTGGAGCTCAAAAGCGAGGACCATGAATTCCAGGCCGACCGGGCCGGGGTGGTCGCGGCGGTATGCGGCTGGCTGGTCTCCCGGTTGACCGGCCCCGAGCCGGAGGCCGAGGGGGAGGAGGAAGACCCGGCCCGCGACGAAGCTCTGGATTTCATCGACATCGGCGCCGGCGATTGAGCCTCCCGGGCGGTTGGAATCTCCCTGAGGACATATGCTATTTTTCAGCTATGACCTCCGGAACCGCCCTGAGGCGAACTCCCCTCCACGACCAGCATGTGGAGGCCGGAGGCCGGTTGGTGGATTTTCACGGTTGGGAACTCCCGGTCCAATATCAAGGGATCATCCGCGAGCACGGGGCGGTCCGTTCCGCCTGCGGCATGTTCGACGTGTCCCACATGGGCCAGGTCTGGGCGCGAGGCAAGCAGGCCCGCGCCTTCCTTCAAAAGATCAATTCCAACGACATCTCGCGCCTGTCTCCCGGAAAAGGAGTCTATTCCCACCTGCCCAACGAGAAAGGCGGGGTGGTCGACGACGTCATCGTTTCCTGCCTGGCCGAGGACCGCTTCCTGATCGTGGTCAACGCCGCCACCTCGGACAAGGACTTCCGGTGGATGTCCAAGCACGCCAAAGGCATGGCCGTTGAATTGGAGAACGCCTCCGACCTCTACGGGATGATCGCGTTGCAGGGGCCCCGGGCGGTCGAGGTCGCCGAATCCCTGGGCTACGCGCAAGCCGCGGCGCTCCCCCGCTTCGGGGCCATGGAGGTTTCAATTTTCGACCAGCCGTCGGTGATCACGCGGACCGGCTACACCGGCGAGGACGGTTTCGAGTTCATCGTCCCGGCCGAGGTGATCTGCCGCCTTTGGGAAAACCTGATGACCAAGGGCCGGTCCGTGGGGCTGGAGCCTTGCGGGCTGGGCGCGCGCGACACCCTGCGCCTGGAAGCCGGGCTTCTCCTTTACGGGCAGGACCTCGACGACGACCATTCCCCCCTGGAGGCCGGCTACGGCTGGGTCGTGAAATTCCAGAAGGGGGATTTCATCGGGAAGGAGGCGCTTGAGAAGCAGAAGCAAGAGGGCCTGCGCCGCCGCCTGACCGGGCTCCGGCTCACGGAACGGGGCGTGCCTCGTCCGGGCTGCGCGGTGCTCCAGGACGGGCGCAAGTTGGGAACGCTGGCCAGCGGCACCTTCTCCCCGACGCTCCAGGCGGGAATCGGAATGGGCTATCTGGACCGCCCGGACCTTAAGTCCGGAACTTTGCTTCAAGTCGAGCTTCACGGGCGCGCCGTCGGCGCCGAAGTCGTCCCCATGCCCTTTTACAGGAGGCCCGATGTCAAAGCCTGAGACCTGCCGGTTCGCCAAAAGCCACGAATGGATCCATTTCAAGGGGCATGTCGGCTCGGTCGGCGTGTCCGAGCACGCCCAGAAGGAGATCAGCGACGTGGTCTTCGTCGAATTGCCCAAGCCGGGGCGCAAGGTGGCCCAAGGAGAAGCCTGCGCGGTGGTGGAATCGGTCAAGGCGGCGTTCGACATCTACGCTCCCGTGGCCGGGGAGATTGCGGCCGTCAACGAGGCCTTGGTCAAGGATCCCGCGCTGATCAACCGCGAGCCCCACGACGGGGGCTGGCTGTTTCAAATCAAGGCCGACGACGCGGGCCTGGCTTCCGCCGAGGCGCTGATGGACCTCAAGAAGTACGAGCAATTCTTGGCCAGCGGCGCCGCCGCTCATTGAGGTGAACAAACAGGCCGCCGCTCCCGCCGCGACCGTCCCTCCCGCCGACCTTTTCAGCGGCCGGCACATCGGGCCGCGTCCCGCGGAACAGGCCGAGATGCTCGGCCTGCTGGGCCTCAAATCCCTGGAGGCCTTGGCCGACGCGGCGGTGCCTTCCGCCATCCGCACCGCCGGACCCCTGAAGCTTCCGGCCGCGCTTTCGGAAGGGGAGGCCTTGGCCCGCCTCAAGGACCTCGCCTCCCGCAACGAAATCTGGCGCTCCTATCTGGGCATGGGCTACCACGACTCATTGGTTCCCCCGGTCATCCAGCGCAACGTGTTCGAGAATCCCGGCTGGTACACGGCCTACACCCCCTATCAGGCCGAGATTTCCCAGGGGCGCCTGGAGGCCCTGCTCAATTTCCAAACTTTGATCATGGAGCTGACGGGGTTCGACGTGGCCAACGCCTCCCTGCTGGACGAGGGAACGGCCGCCGCCGAGGCGATGGCGATGGCCTTCGCCGCCCGGCCGGAGACCTCCTGCCGGACCTTTCTGGCCGCGGCCGACGTCCACCCCCAGACCCTGGCGGTGATGCGGGGCCGCGCCAAGCCGCTGGGCATCGAAATTTTGACCGCCGAGCCCGAAGCGCTCTCGGCCGCGCGCCTGCCCGCGGGCCGTTTTTTCGGGGTCCTCGTCCAGTATCCCGGGACGGAGGGCGCGGTCCGCGATTACGAGGATCTGGCCGGGAAAATCCACGCCCAAGGGGGCCTGGTCGTCGCGGCGGCCGATCCTTTGGCGCTGGCGTTGCTGCGGCCTCCGGCCGAATGGGGGGCCGACGCCGCGGTCGGGACCACCCAACGCTTCGGCGTGCCCCTGGGCTACGGCGGCCCCCACGCCGCCTATTTCGCCACGCGCCAAGATTTCCGGCGGCAGATGCCGGGCCGCATCGTGGGCGTCGCCAAGGACGCCTCCGGCAAGCCCGCCCTGCGCCTGGCGCTTCAGACCCGGGAACAACACATCCGCCGGGAGAAGGCCACCTCCAACATCTGCACCGCCCAGGTCCTGCTGGCGGTGGCCGCGGGTTTCTACGCGGCCTACCACGGGCCCGAGGGCCTGCGGCGGATCGCCGGGCGCGTCCACGGCTTGGCGCGCGCCCTGGCCGAGGGGGTCCGACGCAAGGGTTTGCGCGTCGCCGACGCTCCCTTTTTCGACACCGTGGTCGTGGAGGCCGGGGCCGCGGGACTCAACGCGGTCCTGGACCGCGCCCGCGGGCGCCGCATCAATCTTCGCGTCCTGGAAGGGGCGCGGGTGGGCGTGAGCCTGGACGAGACGACGACCGAGCGCGACCTCCGGGATCTGTTGGAAGTTTTCGGCGCCGATGCGGCCGCGCCTCTGGACCCCGGGGCGGAGAACATCCCGGCGGCCCTCTTGCGGCGCGGGGAGTTCCTCCGGCAGGAGGTCTTCGGCCTCCATCACTCCGAAACGGAGATGCTCCGCTACATCAAGCTCCTGGAGTCGCGCGACATTTCATTGACCCATTCGATGATCCCGCTGGGCTCCTGCACGATGAAGCTCAACGCGGCCGCCGAGATGCTCCCGCTGAGCTGGCCCGAATTTTCCCGCCTGCATCCCTTCGCGCCCGTGGAGCAGGCCTCCGGCTATCAGGCGGTGTTCCGGGATTTGGAGGAATGGCTCTCCGAGATCACGGGTTTTGCCGCGGTCTCCCTTCAGCCCAACGCCGGATCCCAGGGCGAACTGGCGGGCCTCTTGGTCATCCGCCGCTACCATGAGGAGCGCGGCCAGGGGCGGCGCAATGTCTGCCTGATTCCGGCCTCGGCCCACGGGACCAACCCGGCGAGCGCGGCCATGGCGGGACTGCGCATCGTGCCGGTCAAGTGCTCCGAGTCCGGCGACATCGACGTTTCGGACCTCGAGGCCCGCGCCCGGGAGCACGCCGACGATCTGGCGGCCCTCATGGTGACTTATCCCTCCACCCACGGGGTCTTCGAGGAGAACATCAAGCGCGTCTGCGAAGTGGTCCACCGCCACGGCGGCCAGGTCTACATGGACGGCGCCAACATGAACGCCCAGGTCGGCCTCTGCAAGCCCGCGGAGATTGGGGCCGACGTCTGCCACCTGAACCTTCATAAAACATTTTGCATTCCCCACGGCGGAGGCGGCCCGGGCATGGGCCCCATCGGCGTGGTCCGGCATCTGGCCCCGTATCTGCCGAAGCATCCGGTCGTGGCCGTCGGCGGAGCCCAGGGCATCGCCCCGGTCTCGGCCGCGCCGTGGGGTTCGCCTTGGATTTTGCCCATTCCGTGGGTCTACATCGCGCAGATGGGCCCCGGGGGATTGCGCGACGCCACCTTGGGCGCCATCCTCAACGCCAATTATATCGCCCGGCGCCTCGAGCCCCACTATCCCGTCCTTTTCAAGGGTCCCGGCGGCTTGGTGGCCCACGAATGCATCCTGGACCTTCGGCCGCTCAAGGCCTTCGACGTGCAGGTCGAGGACGTGGCCAAGCGGCTCATGGATTACGGCTTCCACGCCCCGACGGTCTCCTTCCCCGTTCCCGGCACCCTGATGGTCGAGCCCACCGAAAGCGAATCCAAGGCGGAGCTGGACCGTTTTTGCGAGGCCATGACCCTCATTCGGGGCGAGATCCGGGAAATCGAGACCGGCGCCGCCGACAAGGCCGACAACGTCCTCAAAAACGCCCCGCACACCGCCGAAGCGGTCTGCGCGGACGCTTGGGCGCATCCCTACCCGCGGGAGAAGGCGGCGTACCCGGCGGCGTGGCTGCGCCGGAAGAAATTCTGGCCCCCGGTGGGCCGAGTCGACAACGCCTACGGCGACCGCAATTTCATCTGCTCCTGTTCTTGACGCCGCGGGCCAGATGGGCCTCGATGAGGCCGTCCTGGAGCTGGCCCCGGAAGGAGCGGTGTTGCTCCGTTTTTTTCGCTGGAAAGAACCCGGCCTGACCTTCGGCTATTCCCAAGCCTGGGCCGAGGCTTCGGCCGCGGCGGCGGCTCGGAAAATTCCCGAGGCCCAAACGGTTCGCCGGGCCACGGGGGGCGGGATCGTCTTTCACGACGGAGACCTCACCTTCTCTTTGGTATTCCCCTGGGAGCGGCTCAGCTCCCCCGGCTGGATCTACAAAAACATCCACCGCCCAATTCAGCAAAGCTTTAAGGAGGCGGGCATCCGCTCCGCCCTGTGCGCCGGGCGGCCCGTGGGCGCGCCCGGGGGGCTTCAGGCGGCCTGCTTTTCTGGGCCCGAGCCGATGGACTTGGTCGGCCATGACGGGCGCAAAGTCCTGGGCGGGGCCCTGCGCCGGCGCGGGGGGAAAGGACTTTACCAAGGCTCCCTGCGTCCCGAGGGGCTGGTCCCGTCCGGAAAGCCCGAAGTCGATTTGGAGGCAGCCGTGGCCGCGGGCATCGCCGCGGAATGGGGCGCTCCGCGACGGGACCTCGATGAAGCTTGGCTCTCGGAAGGAAAACGCAGGGAAGATAAATATAGAACGGAAAAATGGAACCGAAAAAGATAGGGGGGCTCATCCGATGAAAGCATTCGTCCTTTGCAAGCTGGTACCGGGTCTTGAGCAGGAAGCGCTTCGAAGCATCCGCGACATCGAGGGCGTCACCGAGGTCTATCTGGTTTTCGGCGGCTGGGACGCCGTGCTCCAGGTGGAAGCCGACACCATGGACAAGCTCAGCGGGATGATCGTGTCCAAAATCCGCCTGATCAAGGGCGTGTCCGGCTCCGAGACGCTTGTCACCGCGAGCTTCTAGCCTAGTGCTGCGACCGGCCTATAACCGCTGTTTTGGAGGCCCACCTTTGACCGGCGGCAAGGCGCGAGGCGCGAAGATACTGAATGTATCTGAGCGCCGGGCAACGCGGCAGCCGGTCGAAGCTGGGCCTCCCCGCTTATAAGGAATATCGCATGTTTAGCAGAGAATTTTCCTCAATAGCGGGGCCGCCCATTTTAGGGCTCCCGCGGCG
>CAYHPY010000100.1:0-13716 GCA_964358485.1 uncultured Elusimicrobia bacterium | reverse complement strand
TGAAAGGAGGATTTGGAATCGGGCTGAACTAGCCCGCGCCAATTTCTACCAATGCTCCCAGCCCTGCTCGCGGCGTTCCTGTTTTTCCCCGGCCGCTCGGCCTTCGCGGCCTCCGCCCCGGACACCTTCGTCTCCGCCGAGATCGGGGAGGTCACCGGCCTGGACCCGGCCTTTCCTTATGACGCCCTGAGCCAGAGCCTCATCCTCAACCTCTACGACACCTTGATCGCGTACGATCGGGACTCTTTGGAAAATTTCGTTCCGGCGATCGCGGAAAAGGTTCCGTCGGTCAAGAACGGCCTCATCTCCAAAGACGGCCGGACGTACCGGTTTCCCATACGGAAAAACGTTCGGTTTCACGATGGGACGGAAGTGACGGCGCAGGACGCCCGCTACTCTTTGCTCCGGTTCATGTTGAGCTACCGGGCGGGAGGGCCTTCGGGCCTCTTATTGGAACCCATCCTGGGCGTCCCTTCCACGCGGGATTCCTCCGGAACCATCCGGGTGGATTTTGCCCAGGCCGAGAAGGCCGTGCGCGTCGAGGGAAACCAGCTGGTCGTCACCTTGCCGCGGCCCTTCGGCCCGTTTCTTTCGATCATGGCGCGCTGGTCCTACGTGGTCCCCCAAGCCTGGGTCGCGGCGCACGGTGGCTGGTCCGGCGGGGCCGGGGATTGGAAGGCGTTCAACAATCCCAGCCAGCAGGCTTCTTACCTGTTTGACCACGCCGTCGGCGCGGGGCCGTTCAAGCTGGAACGCTGGGACCGGACCGGGAAATCCGTTCTTCTGGCGCGGCATGAGGGCTATTGGCGGGGCCCCCCGGCCCTTTCCCGGGTGCTGATCAAGACCGTGCCGGAGTTGGCCACCCGCAAGCTCATGCTCCAGGCCCAGGACGCCGATTTCGCGGACGTGCCCCGGCCCTTTCTGTCACAATTCTCCTCCTTGGAGGGCGTCCAGGTCGTGGACGGATTGCGGCGCCTGGAAACCGACCCGGCGCTTTTTTTCACCTTCAATATCAACACCGCCGCCAATCCCGACATCGGCTCCGGGGCGTTGGACGGGCAGGGCATTCCGGCCGATTTTTTCACCGACCCCGATGTTCGCAAGGGCTTCGCCTACGCCATGGACTATGAGGCGCTTCTGCGCGACACTTTCAAGGGAACCGGGCGGAGGGCGCTGGGCCCCATCCCTCCGGGCCTGCCCGGACATGATCCGGACCAGCCCCACTACGAATACGACCTCAAGAAGGCGGAGGCCCACCTGCGCAAGGCCTGGGGAGGGAGGGTCTGGGAGCGGGGTTTCAAGTTCACCATGACCTTCAATGTCGGCAGCGAGAACCGGGAGTCGGCCTGCCGCATCCTCAAGAAAAACCTGGAGTCCCTGAATCCTAAATTTCAGGTGGACCTGCGCGGGGTGGAGTGGGCCAGCTTCCTGGACAAGGCCCAGCGCCGCCTGATGCCGGTGTTCTCCCGGGGCTGGAGCGGGGATTACCCCGACGCGCACAATTTCGTCTACGCTTTCTTCCACAGCTCGGGGCGTTATCCCTCGGCCCAGGGCTTTTCCGACGCCAAGCTCGACGCCATGATTTCGGAGGCGGCGGGGGAGCCGCGGCCCGAAAAACGGGCGGCGCTCTACAAGAAAATCCTCAAGCGGGGGTTCGAGCTGGTTCCCTCGATCGTGACCGTGCACGCCAGCGGGCTGCGGGTGTTGGGCAAAGGAGTCAGGGGCTTTTACGACAATCCGACGCATATGGGGCTCTATTATTTCCCGATTAAAAAACGATAACGGAAATAAAAAATCGGGAAATGAACTTGAACAACGGGAAAAAGACGACTGTCGGCTTGCGCCGACTTTATCCGGACGCGCATTGCGAATTGGCCTTCTCCAACCCGCTGGAGCTCCTGGTGGCCACCATCCTCTCGGCCCAATGCACCGACAAGCGGGTCAATCTGGTGACCCCGGCCCTCTTCCGGCGGTACAAGACCGCCGCCGCCTACGCCGGGGCGGAGCCGGCGGAGCTGGAGGGGCTCATCCGGTCCACGGGCTTTTTTCGGGCCAAGGCCAAATCCATCATGGAAATGGCCCGGGCTTTGGCGGAGCGGCACGGGGGAAAAGTCCCCGATTCCATGGAGGAACTCCTCAAGCTTCGGGGGGTGGCGCGCAAGACCGCCAACGTGATCCTCGGCACGGCTTTCGGAAAGGCCGAGGGGATCGTGGTCGACACCCACATGAAACGGCTCTCGTACCGCCTGGGCCTCACGGATCAGGAGGACCCGGTCAAGGTCGAAAAAGACCTGATGGCGGAGATTCCCCGAAAGGACTGGATCTTTTTCGGCCATGCCCTGATTTGGCACGGCCGCCGCGTCTGCAAGGCCGCCTCCCCCGATTGCGCCGCCTGCGGCTTGGCCGCCTTCTGCCCGAAGCGCGGAGTAATTAAGTAGAATCCCCGAAATGGCGAAAGGCTTGAAGGGCATCATCCTCGCCGGAGGCTCCGGCACCCGGCTCTATCCCGTGACCCGCGCGATCAGCAAACAGCTCGTGCCGGTCCACGACAAGCCGATGATCTATTACCCGCTTTCCACCCTGATGCTGGCCGGCATCCGGGACATCCTGATCATCACCACCCCGGAGGACCAGCCGTCCTTCGAGCGCCTGCTGGGGGACGGCTCCGGGCTCGGCCTGCGCCTGTCCTACGCCGAACAGCCCCGGCCCGAGGGTCTGGCCCAGGCGTTCATCATTGGAAAGGATTTCGTCGGCTCCGACCGGGCCGCCCTGATCCTGGGCGACAACATCTTCTACGGCCACGGCTTGCCGGAGTACCTGCGCTCGGCGGCCGAGCGCAAAACCGGCGCGACGGTTTTCGCCTATCAGGTCCGAGATCCCCAGCGCTACGGCGTGGTGGAGTTCGACGCGCGGGGCAAGGCCGTCAGCCTGGCGGAAAAACCCGAGAAACCCCGCTCCTCCTACGCGGTCACCGGTCTTTATTTCTACGACAACTCCGTGCTTGAAATAGCCGCGAATTTAAAGCCTTCTCCCCGGGGGGAGCTCGAGATCACCGACGTCAACAAGGCCTATCTGAAGCGCGGCCGCCTTCATGTCGAGAAAATGGGCCGCGGGATCGCGTGGCTCGACACCGGCACCCACGAGGCCCTGCTTCAGGCCTCCACTTTCATTCAGGTCATCGAGGAGCGCCAAGCCCTCAAGGTCGCCTGCCTGGAGGAGATTTCCTTCAGCCTTGGCTACATCGACCGCCAACAGCTCCGCGCCCTGGCCGAGCCCATGCGCAAAAACGAGTACGGCCGCTACCTCCTCCGCATCGCCGGCGAATAGAATAGGTGCCGGTGGTTGACTTGCTTGACATGCTTGCCTTCCCGCCGTGGCGGAGGACGGGGAGCCCTGGTATACTTAGGGCATGATGCGGCGAAGCCTCCAAGTCCTTGGGATTGGACTCTGCCTGCTCGCGGCGGCCTGGGCCCTCCGGAGTCTGAGGCCCGCGCCTCCCGGGGCGGAGGCCCCCGGAATCGTTTTGGCGGCGCCTCCGAAGGCCTCGGTTGCGGCGGGAACTCCCGCCGGAGCCGCGCCCGCCGCGGGCGGCAATTCCCTTGGCATGATTCGTTCCGGAACTTACGAGGAAGCGCCGGAGCCGGAGGTTCCGCCCCCGGCCGCGGAGCCGGCCGCCCCGGCCCCGGACACGCCGCCTGCTCCGCCACCCGCCCCGCCCGACCCGGCGCAACCGGCGGTCCCCTCCCAGCCCAAGCCCCCGCCCCCGATCGGTTTACAGCCCAAGAAGTTGAACGCGGTCCTAAGCAAAATGAATTACGGAGTCAGCGAGGAACGCACCGGCGCTAATCTCCAAACCCAGCCTAATCCCGAGCGGCCCGTGGAGAGCTCCCCCTCCGAAGCGCCCGCCCCGGCCCCGGCCGTACCCGTCGCAAAACCGGCGCGAAAATTTCGGGCCGCGACCGCCCGCGCCCCGCTTTCCACCCCCGCGGCCGTCCGCGGAGAGGCCGTCGACCCCGCGGGCATCGGTCCGGCCGCCGACGGGTCCTGCCCGGCCGCCAAACCTTGGAAAAGTCCCAAGACCGGGAATTGTTATCAAACCAATCTGGTCTGCGGGGCCACCGGAGGCGTGACCTGCGGTTTCCGCGGACCCAAGGGGCCATGAACAAGGCGCTCCTGGCGGCCTGCGTCGCCCTGCTGTTGACTCCCGTCGGGGTGTTGGCCCTCAGGAAATATTCCCCGGCGCTCTGGGAGCGGATCTCGAACTTCGGGGCCTCGCCCGAGACCATGGATTTCGCTCCGGCTCCCGCCGCCCCCGGCCCACCTCCGTCGGTTCCTCCGGGTCCCCCGCCCCCCTCGGCCCCGACGGGGTTGCCGAGTTCCTTGGGCATGGTCCGGGGGGGAGTTTACGACCCCCCGTCCGAGCCCATTCCCCCGCCCCCTCCTTTGCCGCCCGGCGCCGTCCCAACCCCGCCGCCGCTTCCCCCGGCCGCCTCCGATCGGCCGCCGACCCCGCGGCCTCCGACCGGAAAAAAAGATTTTCCAAAGCTCAATCCGACCCGCGGCTGGGTTTACACCAATGTGCGGTCCAGGCAGAATCCCGGCGTGTCCCAAACTCTGGCCCAGGTTCCGGCCGATGCCCCGGAGCCGCCGGCGGCCCCGGCGCCCCCCGAACCGCCCAAGCCGAAGACGGAGCCATCTCCGGTTGCCCCCGCGGCCAAGATCCCGCCTCCGGAGGCGGCCAAACGCCTGAGGCGCGCCGCCGGGGGAGGCCGGGGCGGGGGGGCGGTCCAATACGGGGGAAAGGTCCTGCCCCAGGCCAGCGTGGGGCCGGGAGGCCCGATGGGGGTGATCGAGCATGGCTCGTTGGAGACGACCTTGCCCGCGCCGCCCAGTCCTTCGGCCTCCGCGCCGGTCCGCCAAAGCCCCCCCGACGCATTGCCGCCTCCCAATCCCGAGCATCCCGCCACCTCGGACGGCCCCTGCCCCAAAAAGGGCTGGTGGAAAAATGACGGGACCAAGATGTGCTACTTCACCAAGGAGTCCTGCCTGGCGGGGGACAACAACCGGAGCGCCTGCGCCCAGAAGTGAGCCGGCCGGCGGCTATTCGCCGATGATCTTGATGACGACCCGCTTTTTGCGGCGCCCGTCGAATTCGGCGTAGAACACCTGCTCCCAGGGCCCGAGGTCGAGCTTTCCGGCGGTAATCGGCAAAGTGGCTTGGTGGCCGATCAGGGTGCGCTTGAGGTGGGCGTCCCCGTTGTCCTCTCCCGTGCGATGGTGGCGGTAGTCCGCCACGGGCGCCAGCCGTTCCAGGAAGTCCATCAAGTCTTCCTTGAGCCCGGGCTCCTCGTCGTTGACCCAGATCCCGGCGGTGATGTGCATGGCGCTGACCAAGCAGAGGCCTTCGCGAATCCGGCTCTTGTCGACGAGGGCCTCCACCTGCCCGGTGATGTTGACCAGTTGGCGGCGCTTTTCGGTTGCGAACCAGAGGTATTCGGTGACGGATTTCATCGCTTCCACTTGATGGTGCAGCCGATGGCGTGGGTTTCCGGAGTGCGGGGGGCCTTGCCCGCCAGCAGATCGTCGACGGCCTCCCGGAGGTAGCGCTTGGTCACGGACTCGGGACGCTCCCAATTGTCGTCGATTTTTCCCGTGTAGGCCAGCCGGCGCTTGCCGTCGAAGACGAAGAGGTGCGGGGTGTGGGTCGCGCCGTAGCCCCGCGCGGTCGCCTGGGTGTCGTCGCGGAGGTAGGGGAAGTTAAATTTCTCCTCCTTGGCCCGCCGGACCATTTCCTCGAAATTGTCCTCCGGGTAGTTCTCATCGTCGTTGGAGTTGATCGCCGCGATTTGGACGCCTTGGGCGGCGTAATCGGACTGGATGTCGATCAGGCGTTTTTCGTACGCCTTGACGTAGGGACAATGATTGCAGGAAAAGACCACGATCAGGACGGGCGCGGCCTTGAAGTCCGCGAGGGCGTGGATTTTCCCGTCGACGCCTTTGAGCCGGAAGTCGACCGCCGATTCACCGAGGTTCATCGCGAGGCCTCCTAGGATTTGACGTTGGTGATGTCCTGGAAGGTTATGCCGGCCCCCGAGACATTCCCTTGGGGGTCTTGGATCATGAGGGTGCTGTAGCCCAAGATTCGAGCGCCGCCGTCCACCGACCAGCGGAGCTCCTGGCGTTTGGCGGTTTGGCGGCTGGCGACCGTCTTCATGAGCACCTCCGCCATTTCGGGAACGTGCTTGAGGGCTTGCTCCACGGGGAGGTTCACCGGCAGGTCCTGGCTGATGCGCAGGATTCGGCGGGCCGACGGGTTGCAGAGGATCATGCGGCCGTGCATGTCCACGGCGACGAAGCCGCCGCCGAGGTTTTCCAGAATGCTGGCGTTGTGCGAGGTCACCTTGTCGACCATGGTTTCCAGGTGGAAGCACCGCAGGGTCAGGGCCGTGACGCCGCAGGCCGCTTCCACGAACTTGACGTCCTCGGCGGAGAAGGTGCCCTCCCTTTTGTTGATGATCTCGATGACGCCGGTCAGTTCCATCCGGTCCTGAAGGGGAAAGGCCAGGATGTTCCGGGTGGTAAAGCCCGTGATCTCGTCGACCTTGCTCAAAAAGCGCGCGTCCTGGTAGGCGTCCTCGACCACGATCGGCTCGCGGTGCTTGGCGACCCAGCCGCAGACGCCGTTTCCGAGCTCGACCGGGGTGCCGGCCAGCTGGCGGGCGGCGATGCCCAGGGAATGGCGGGCGATGAGTTGGCGGAGCTTGGGCAGATAGGTGAAATAGGTGGCGGCCTCGGCGTCCAGGGCGACCGCGATCTTCTCGGTCAGCCGGCTCCAGATTTTGTCCTCCTCGCTCTCGCGGAGCTGGCCGAGAAAATTCATGATGTCGTAAAGCGCGGGAAGGGGACCGGCGTTGAGGGGCGTCTTCATTTCACGGCTCCTTTTCGCTTTTTGGCCCCCGGCGCGGGCCGGGGGGATTTGGGCTTGGCCTTGACCGGCCGAAGAGGGGGCAGGGCGGGGGCTCTCGTTTCGAGGCGGGGCGGCTTGCGGCGGCCGCGGGCCCTTTCAAAGAAAGTCCGCAGGCCTTCCACCACCGCGGCGGCGATCCGCTCCCGGAAACGGGCGTCGAGCAGGAGTTCTTCCTGGGCCGGAAAAGTCATGTAGGCGGACTCGGTCAGGATGGCGGGCATGCCGCTCAGGCGCACGACGCGGAGGTTTCCGAACCGGACTTCCTCCCCGGCCAGCGGGACGTGGCGCTGGTAGGCGCGGTAGACGTCTTTGGCCAGTTCGAGGCTGTGGGGGTGGTAATAGAAAATGGAGAAGCCGTAATCCTTGGTGAAGGGGTTCTTGGCGTCGGCGAGATTGTTGTTATGGAGGCTGACGAAGGCGTCCGCTTTTTTGTCCCAGGCCATGCGCGGCCGTTCGGCCAGGGGCAGGTCCGCGTCGGGGGAGGTCCTGCTCAGCAAGGGCTCGGCGCCTTCCTTGATCAACAGGGCCTCGACGGCCTAGGCGAGGGCGAAATTCACGTCGGCTTCGCGGGTGCCCAGGGGGCCGATCGCCCCGGATTGGGCGGGGCCGTGCCCCGGATCCAGGAAGATCACGCGGTTCTTGAGCGCGGAGGCGGGGGCGGGGGCGATGAAGGGAGGGCGGCGCAGTTCGATTTTGAGGGCTCCGGGTTCCATCGAGGCCTGCCAGCCCCAGAGGGTTTCGCCCGGGGCCAGGAGGATCTTGACCAGCACGGTGTCGGCGGTTTCCTGCGTGAAACGGATGTCCTCGATCAGCGGGTCCGCGGATTTGTGGACGATCCAGTTGGTGTCGGCCCAGGCGTAATGGAGCCGGACCGAAATGGATTTCAGGTCGTCGGCTTCCTCGATTTGGAAGGGAATCCGGTCGGTCAGGCCGATTCGGACGGTGGAGCCGTCGTCGGCGGAGCGGACGGTGATGGCGTCGGTCCGGGCGCGGGGAGGGTGGGCCCCCGCGGGGAGAAATTCCAGGTGTTTGGTTTCGATCCAGCCGGAATGCCCCGCGGAGAGGGCCATCTTGGTTTCCTCGCCCTGCCGGCCGGCGGCGACGAAGCGTGTTCCCGGATAGGCCGAGAAAAATTCTTCCTCCCCGGGGCCGGTCCGGACCGGGACGGGTCCCGCGGACCGGACCACGGCGACGCGGGGCGGCCCGGAGTGCGCGGAAACCTTGCCTTTGGCGGGCGCCAACGGGCCGGAGCGCCCGCCCAGTTGGTATTCGACGGCCGAATCCGAGGAGGACTCTTCGTGGCCGATCAGGAGGGAACCTTCATAGATGCCCAGAACCGGATTGGCCTCCCGCATCGGCTGCCATTCTCCTTTCCCCAATCGGAAACGGGCTTCCTGGCCCACGCTGGCCCGCATCCGGGCCAAAAGCAGGTCGCCGGGGACCAGCTCCAAATCCTGCGCGGGCCACAGGGAGGATTCGTCGATCACCGGGGGCTTGGGGGGAAGGGGCAAGGGTGAGGGCGGGACGAAGACCGTCCGGGTCAGCGTCGCGGCGCCCGCCTTCAATTCCAGGTTGAAGCGGAAGGTCGTGGAGCCGGCGTCCACCGGCAGCCACCCCAGAAAAGCCCCGTTGGAATGGACCGCCACCGTGGTTCCATTGATGGTGAGGCGGGCTTTGGGGTCGGAGACCGAGCCCAGGAAAAACTCTCCCCCGGTGGCCGCGATCGTCGCCCCCTCCTGGGGGTAAATCACGATGATCGGCGCCGAGGACCGCTCCACTCCCGGAAACGCCGCCCGGACAGGGGACGCCAGCAGAAGCAACACGGCAAGGGTCATGGGGTTAGATATAAAACATGGGAGCGTCAGCGCAAGGTTAAATAGGGACACCCCCCATTTTTACCATTGATGGTAAAAATGGGGGGTGTCCCTATTTAACGGAGGGGAAGTAGGTGCCGAAGTAGACCCGGCGGCGGCGGGGGACGGCGGCGGAGTGGTCCATGACGGCGTCGCCGGATTCGATTTTTGCGAGGGGCTGGTGGAAGCGTTCCGTGAAGGTGGCGCGCAGGACGCGGCCCGAAGATTTGCGGCTTTCGATGACGCCGTCTCCCCCGGTGTAGAGCATGACGTGGGTGATCCTCGGGCTACGGAGGGAATCGGTCAGAAAGATCAGGTCGGCCTGCTTGAGCTCCTTGCGCGACACCGGCCGGCTGAGCAGGCGCTGTTCGTGGGAGTCCCGGGGAATGTCGATGCCGCAGACCCGGAAGGCCAGGCTCGTCAGGCCCGAGCAGTCGACCCCCATGGAAAGTTCGGGCTGGACCCCGGAGCGGCCGCCCCAGTAATAGCTGGTCCCCAAAAACAGCTCCGCAACCCGGATGGCTTCGTAACGGTCCGCGTCCTGCCCCCGCAGGGACGGGACATAAAGGGAGTCCGACGGGGTTTCGGCCAGCCGACCATCCAAAAGCCGGACGGTCGCGAAACCCTTGGCCTCGGACACCCGCTCCAGGCGCGTGCCGACCGAAACCACGATGATGTCGGGCCCGGCCTGCATCAAGGTCTGGCGCGTGCGGACCACGGTGTTCCAGGCCGGGGCCGGGGCGGCGCTCAAGGCCTCGGCCCGGACCCAGCCCGGATAGCCCTGCCATTTCCCGTTGTCGAGTTGGTCGAGCTGTTCCTCGGCCACCACCCGGGCCCAGTCTCCCCGGGCTTCCAGGACGGTGACGGTTTCCCCGTAAAGCAGCTGGGAGAGGTGGTTGTCGTCGTCAAGCTTGGGTCGGCGGGTTTGCCGGGGCTTGGCCAGGAGGTCGGTTTCGGGGAGTCCGACGGTCATTTGCCGTTTTGCCGCGGGCCACAGGAGGTAGGCCAAGCCCCGTTTTTTAACCATCCAGGCCCGGTGGAACTCGGCCCGGTCGTAGACCCGGCGGGTGCTTTTGCGGTCCGGGGCGGCGGGGTCTTGGACGATGAGGTCGCCCTTCCGGTCGAAGCCCGCGACCACGACCAGGTGTCCCTTGGTTTTCTTGAGAGGGGAGCCGGAGAGTTCCCCGGGCCCGAAGGTGAGGCTCGTCACCACGGGGCGGCCGGCCGCGATCTCCCGCTCCAAATCCGAGATCGAGGAGAGCCGGGCGACGGCGCCTTCCAATCCTTTGTCGGCGGCCACGGCCACGTTCGCGGGCCAAACGCCGAACATGCCGGTGACCCGGTCGCGGACCTCGTCGGCCACGGAGACGGTCGGGAATTTTTTTCCCCAGAACTCCATGACCATCGACAGGGAGGTGGGACTGCAGATGTCGTGGCGGTACTGTTCCTGCTCCTCGAGCTGGGAGCGCCCCCTCAGCGCGAGTTCTCGAACCCAGGGACCCGATTGGAATGCGGTTGGGGCCGGATCGGCCCCGCCCGAGGAGACCGCGACCGCGGCCAAGCGGAGAATCACCGGCCGCCGGGCTCGTCCCGCCGAGATTGAGAAGCGATAGCGGAAAGCGGTCGCCGGTTCGGAGAGCTTCAGGGTATCGACGTCGACCAGGGCGCGCAGATCCTCCTGCCGGGCCGGGGAGCGGTAATCGGCCCCCGCGCGGGAACCGAGAAGGTACCACCCCGACCAGCCCGCCTGGGTGAGTACCTGGGCGTGCATTGAAAGCTCCGCCCCGGAAGGCACTTCCGCGTTCCAGGACCCGACGAGGTCGTCGAAGGGGAGCGCCGAATGGACGACCGGGGAGACGACGCTTCCCGAAGAGCCCCGGATCAAAAAAAGGCCCTTTTCAAAAGGCAGACGCTCGGCCCCGGAAACCTCGCAGCGGGCGCAATCCGCCGGGGTCCGGTGCACGAACGTTTCGGAAAACGCCGCCGCCCCCTCTGGTATCAGGCCCATGGCAAGAAAAAGGCCGGCGGCCCCAAGGGGAACGCCGGCCTTGAGAGAAGGCAACTATTTAACGAGCTTATTTCCGGGCTTATGCGGCGGGTCGTTCGGAGGACGAGGGGTCACCTTGGGGTGGGTCTTGAATTCGGGGGTGAGCTCCGCGTTGATCTTGGCCCACTCGGGAGATTCGTCGACCGAGCCGACGATGGCGCCGATGGGGCATTCGGGCAGGCAGACGCCGCAGTCGATGCAGACCTCGGGGTCGATGATCATGAATTTTTCAGCCTTGTAGTCGCCCGGGTGGATGCATTCCACCGGACAGACATCGACGCAGGCCGCGTAGACTTCTCCCAAACACTTCTCGTTGATTACATGGGCCATGGCTTTCCCATCCCCTCCTATGGAACCCGGCTTTCGCTGGAAAACTGCTATACTCAGCGTCGAAATTCGCCGCCGGTCCGCAAGCATATTAACTCTTTGCCCCAAGCCTGTCAATCATCGCGCGGGCGGTCGTTCGGCCTGGTTCTTGCCGGAGCGATTCTTTCGGCCTCGGCGCTGCCGGCCCGTTCCCAAGAAACCCTCGCCCCGGCCCCGGCCCGGGCCAAGACCGGAACGGTGGCGGGCTTCCTGGACCGGATCGCCCGCATGCACGTGGGGGGAAGCCTTTCCCTTAATTGGCGCAACGTGGGCCCCCGCCGCCCGGGATTTGAAACCCAGATTCAGAACGAGGTCTATCTCGCGGACATGTATTTCGGGGTGGACGGCCCCTTCGTGGACCAGGTCCCGTTCAACCTGGAATGGCACATGCCGACGGGCTCCCAGGGCCGGCTCCAGCTCAATCAGCTGAACTTCACCTATGAGCGGGTCGATCATTGGCGGTTTCAATTCGGGAAATTGCTCGTGCCCTTCGGCCGGTACAACGAGCTCTACAAGCCCGATCAGTACCTGACGGTCACGCGGCCCCTCCTCTACGCGGCCCCGGACAGCCTGGACCTGGTCGTCCGGCCCAATTCCCCGCGGCCCCCGCTGAGCTCCGGCTACACCGACATCGGCGTTCGGGTCAGCTACTACCCGCCGACCCAGCATCCCCTAGTGCCTTCGGAAGCCACTTTATTCGTGGTCAACGGTCCGGGGGAGACCTCCAACCGCCAGCGGACTTTTCCGGACCCGGAGAACCTGGGCATCCAGGGGATTCCGACCAACGGATTGACGGTTGATTTCGGGCATCGCAACAACAACCTGGCCGACAACAACAACGCCAAGGCCTTCGGGGGCCGTTGCGTCTTCGGCGCGGGCGACGTCCGCATCCCCTGGCCGTTTCCGGAGGAGGCCGCCGACCTGACCGGGGTGTCCGTCGGGGTTTCGGGCATGGGTGGCCGTTACGATCTGGAAGGCTACCTCGATTCCTTTCTTTATGGGCTGGACCTTTCCTTCCATTACCTCGGGCTGCATTTTTCCGGGGAGTACATGTACAGCTACAACCATTTCCTGGCCCCTTTGGGGACCTCCGCCACGACCCTGGCCGCGCCGCTCCAGCAAGTCCGCTCCCGGGAAGAGATCCACGGCTATTTCCTGCAAACCTCCTTTCCCGTCCTGCGGAAGGCGCCCGTGGGAAAACGGGTCACCGGGATCGTGGTGTTCAACCAAGTGGTCCGCCGGGGACCGCAACTCGATTTATTCCTCAACTACAACGACGGCAATACGATCTTCCCGTCTCTGCTGGCGTTCAACAGCCGAGCCCCGATCGTCACGCGATGGATCGACAAATACACCGGGGCGCTCAATTGGGAATTGACCGATCATTTTTTTCTCAAGTTCGACTATTCGTACTGGACCATGGGAAAATCCACGATCCGCTCCGAATCCTCCTTGGGACTGGTGGACATCTATCAAACCGCCTTCTCCATGGTCATGAGCTTTTGATCCTCGCTCCCCTGGCCGCGGCCGCGCTGGTCGCGGTTTCCTCAGCCAAGCCCCCGGCCCGCAAACCCGGGCCCCAGTCCGGGCCCCTGGATTATCCGGGGGGGCGCTACGAGGTCCTCATCGGCCCTCCGGCTTCCAGGGGAGGCTACACGGAACGGGAGGTGCGGTTCCCCTCTCCGATCAAAAGCGCTTTCGCGGCCAACGACACCGTGTGGGGGCATTACCTGGTTCCCGATGAGGCGCCCGCTTCGGGCGCGCCCACCATCCTGGTCCTTCCGGTCATGGCGGCGCCCAATGTCTGGATCGAAACCCGATTCATCAAGCGGTTCCTCAAAGACGGCTTCATCGTGCTTTGGCTGGAGATGCCCTACCAATTCCACCGCCGGCCGCATCCGTCCCAACCCAGCGGACAGGTTTTCCTGGCCCGGACCCCCAAGCGCCTGGCGGCCAATTTCCGCCAATCCGCCTTGGACGCGCGGCGCGCGTTGGAGTGGCTCAAAGGGCGCCCGGAAGTGGACGCGGGCCGCGTCGGTCTTTTCGGCATCAGCCTCGGGGCTTTGGTGAGCGCCTCGGTCTATTCCGTGGATTCGACGCCGAAATTCGCGGCCTTCATGCTGGGCGGGGCGGATTTTTCCAGTCTCTTGGCCGCAAGCTCGATGACCGGGCCGTTCGTGAAAAAAATGGGGATGTCTCCCGAACTGATGGCCCCCGCCTGGGCGGGCCTGGATCCCTTGGAATACAAGGAAAAGAACCGGGACAAAAAGGCCGTTTTGATCAACGCCTCCTGGGACGCCGTCATCCCGAAGGCCAATGCCCTGAAGCTTAAGGAAGCGTTCCCTTCAAGCCGCCATCGCTGGGTTCCGCTGGGGCATTACTCCGCGATCCTGCACCTGTTCTGGATACCTCGCAGCGTGTCGCGGGAATTTCAGGAGAACCTGTAAATTGGGGACACCCCCCATTTTTACCGAAAACGGTAA
>CAYHPY010000099.1:0-13805 GCA_964358485.1 uncultured Elusimicrobia bacterium | reverse complement strand
AGGGCGTGGCGCGCTGCATCCGGCGGGTGATCGACGACTCCGGCGTGGACCCTTCCAAGATTTCCCTGATCAACGGGCATCTGACCTCGACCGGGGCCGACCCCCGCGAGGTGGCCAGCTGGCTCAAGGCCCTGGGCCTGCCCGCGGAACGCTTTCCGCTGATCCAATCCACCAAATCCATGATCGGCCACACCTTGGGCGCGGCCGGGGCCATCGAATGCGTCGCCGCAATCGACCAGCTTTCCCAGGGCTACGTCCACCCCTCCATCAACTGCGAAGAAGTTCATCCACAGATCGCGCCCGTGGAGGCCAGCATTCCCCGGGCCCTGGTCCGCAAGCCCCTCGATTTCGTGATCAAAGCCTCGTTCGGTTTCGGCGACGTCAACGGCTGTCTGCTGTTCAAGAAATGGGAGGAATAAGACCAATGGCATTCAAAAGACGAGAGACGACGGTGGAGGCGGTGGACATCAACACGGTGACTCCCCAGGACGCCGAGAAGGGCATCATCGCGGGCGTGCGCAAATACGCGACCAACGAAGCCAATTGGTCCGCGGCCGACGCCAACACCCCCTACCTGGGCTCCATCATCGGAATGGGAATCGAATCCTCCAACCTGGCCGACATCACCATGTCGATCGAGCGGCAATTTTTGACCCGCAAGACCAAGCGCGTGCCCGTGGATGAGACCGGCTCGGAATTCCTGCTCGAGGACGGCGAGCTAGGAAAGCTCCGCATCCTGGAAGGCCAGGACGCCCTGGCGGCCACCCCCGGCCTCTCGCTCAAGATGCTCATGGACCTGGGCCACATGCCGGGCTCGGCTTCCTATCTTGAGACCGTCGCTTCCTTCGCGACGATCACGGCTCTCGGCGAGGGCTACAAGCTCAACGAATCGCTGAAAAAGAACCTCGCCCGCATCGAGAAGCTCGCGGGCGCCGAACGGGCCGACGCCGTCGCCAACCTCCGGTCCCTGGAAGGTCAGGCCCGCGCCTACGACGGCCTCATCGCCGACCCCGCCGCCCTCTCGGCCTCCCGGCAAAAGACCCTCCAGCAGGACCAGTCCTCGTGCCAGGCCCTGCGCGACGAGCTGTCGGTGGCCAATGAAAAGCTCAAGGGCGTCACGGCCTCCGACGACGCCTCCCGCGTCTCCAGCCTCCGCAATGAGGCCGCCGAGATCAAGACCCGGCTCAAGCTCATGGAGGCCAAGCTCCGCGTCTCCCAGGAATCCGCGGCCGGAGCCGCCAAGCGCACCCCCGTGGAGGCCGCGTTGTTCCAACGGCTGCGCGGGGTCATCGCGGGCACCTTGGCCAAGTCCGCCTCAATCCTATAAAGCGCACGCTCCTGCGCCCGTGGGGGGATTGGACCCCCTCGGGCGTCCTGGGCCCGGACGACTGCGGGGCGCTGGAGAGCCAATGGGCGGCCTCCAACGCCTTCAGCCTCCTGACCTGGGGCTTCCTGGCCCTGGCGGGGCGCTTCCGTTTCGGCTATCGCTTCCGCAAGCTCAAGGAATTTCGGAACGAAGTCTGGCGCCTCCTCGACGGCCACGACGGCCCCGTGATCTGGGCGGCCAATCACCTGACCTTGGTGGATTCCTTCCTGATCTTCTGGGCGATCTTCCCTTGGCGCCGGGTCTGGGATTTCCGGCGTGTTCCCTGGTCCACTCCGGAATACACCAACTACTACCGCCTGGGCGGCCCGGGCTACAACGCATTCGTTCGCGTCCTCATGTACCTGTGCCGCTGCATCCCGTTTTTGCGCGGCGGAGAGGACGAGTCCTCCGAGCGTTGGCGCGAGCGCGCTTTCGAGAAATGCGTCTGGGTTTTGAAAAACGGCGGGACCGTTTTCGTCTTCCCCGAGGCCACTCGCGCCCGCAACGGGTGGTTTGACCCATCCAAACCCAAGGATTTCCTGGGCCGGATGGCGGTCCGGGTCCCGGAAGCCAAATTCCTTCTCGTCTACCTGCGCGGAGAGAGCCAGCTCTTCACCACGGTCTACCCTCCCCGCCGGGAGCGCTTCCGAATGTACGCCGAACTCTGGGACCCCAAGGGGCTGGAGACCCCCCGCGCGGTCTCCACCGAACTCTTCGCCCGGCTGGGCCGCCTCCAGGACCGCTGGTTCGCCGAAAGCCGTCTGGTGAAAAATTGCGGCGGCAACGACGTGCTCGACCTCAAGTCCCCGGCGCTGGCCGAACGCCTGGACCCGGAAACCGGCGAGGGCGAACCGGACTGGCTGGCCCGCCACCTCACCCCGCGGGAACTGGAGAAATGGGGCGCCGAACCCGCCGAAAAAAAATTCGCGGCTTTTTGGAAGTTCGTCGCCGCCAAGGAGGCCTGCCACAAGGCCCTGGCCCAGACCGGGGTGGTCCTGCCGGTCGGCGCCTGGCACGCCCTGGAGGTGGACCTGTTCCAGAACAAGGCCCTGCACCGCCCGACCGGCGCCGTGCTCGCCCTCGCCTTCCCCTCCGACGACGCCGATAAAATCCACTGCCTGGCGGTCCTTCGGGGCGGACGCCTGGGCGCGGCCGACGAGGACAGCGACGTCCTTTTCGGTCTCGACGAGCTCCCCTCCGGAGAATACCCCTCCGATTTCGCGAGGGAACGCCTGCTCGAGCTCATCGCGGGCTCCTCGGACGACATTCCGGGGCCCGGCTCATTGGCGTTCACGGAGCAGGATGGGGTGCCCAAGGTCCTAAGGGCGGGGAAAATTCAGGATTGGGGAGTGTCGCTGTCGCATTCGGGGAGGTTTGTGGCGTATAGCTTTATGGTCTCTTGATTAGGGCCCTTCTGCGCCGAGGGGCACGGGAAATCAAGCAATAGAAACTGACGACCTCGGCATGGAAAAGCATAGGCATTTAAGTCGCAATTCAAAATTTGCCTCCAGCGGTGAAGGTAAGCGAAAATAAATATTTAAAAAATAAAGGATTCTTGACATCGTGGTCGTCACATCTTCCATAATAATCCAGAGGTCTTAGCCCCCAATAATTTATGAATAACGAATACTGCGTTATGTTTGCCGGGCAATCCGTCCAGGAAACTGGAATGGGAAAGGAACTTTGGAAAAACCCGGCGGCACGGAACATACTCCAACGGCTAACGGCGAGCTTGGGAACGGATCTTGAACACATAACGACGGAAATGGGAGAAGAGGAACTGGCAAAAACCTTCCATGCGCAGAGGTGCATCCATGCATGCCACGTCGCCAACTGGTCGGCTTATAAAGCCGCCCATCCGGAAACAATTCCAAACGGAGTTGTTGGACATTCCATGGGCATCGTCGCCGCCCTCGTGGCCGCCGAAGCCATGACGGTCGAGGACTCGGGGACTTTCATCCACGCCCGGGCGCAGTCCTTCGCCGACGTTTGCGCGCGCTTTGACGCCGCGCAGGGGTTGGCCGCGGTCGCGGCGGACTTTTTGGGGGATTGGACAGAGAAGATCAACGCCTTTCCCGGGGTGTCTCTGGCCCTGCACAACACCATCGGGCGCGGGACCATCGGAGGCAAGCTGGCCGATCTGGAGGCCTTCGCCGCCAAGGTGGAGGCTGAAGGCTGGCCCCTGCGCCTGAAGCTTCTTAAGGTGGAAGGTCCCTATCACACCAAAGCCTTCGCCCCGGCCCGCGCGGCTCTGGCCGAGGCCCTCGGAAAGGTCGAGCTCAAGGCCCCCAAAGTCCCGGTCTTCATGGGCACCTCGGGAAAGCGGGAGGAGGACCCCGCCCGCATCCGGGAACTCCTGGTCGCCCAGGCCGATTCCCCGGAACTGCATTTCGACGCCGTGTGGGCCGCCTACGACCACGGCTGCCGGAATTTCCTGGAGGTCGCCTACAAGCCCCAGCCCGTCACTTGGCTGGGTGACCAACTCCAGAATGAAGACGGCGCCCTGATGCCCGGGGTGCATGCCCTGGCCGTTCGGACGGCGGAGCTATGAGGGCGGGAACCACCAAGGTCGTGTAGAGCTCGGGACGGCGCAGGGCCTTTCCCAGGCGTTCCAGCCGGACCCAGCGGGCCCGCTCCGGGGAGGAGTCCAGACATTCCACCAAGGCGGCTTTGTGGCTCCCCGGAAAGACCTTCAGGAAGCGCCGGGCCAATTCCTCGAGCTGTTCCAGGTTTTGCCCCGCTTTGTAGATGATGGAATGGCTCCGGGGATCCGGGGAAACGTCGTCCCGGAGGAAATGGTGTCGGTCCGCCACCCGGACCGACTCGCCCTTTCCGACGCTCAGGCCCAGGCAGGCCAGCACCGCGTCGAACGCCGAGATGCCCGCCACCACCCGGTGCGGGATGTTCCGGCGGCGGCAAGCCTCCAGCAGGCGCGCCCCCGGCGGCTCGTAGAGAATCGGGTGCCCGTAGATCGCGAATCCCACCGGCCCCCCCCGGCGGGCCGCCGCCAGAATCCGCGCCGTCAGGGCGTTGAGGCTTTGCTCGCGCCGGGACATGTCCAGGACCCCGATGGGGCGCACGTCCGCGCAGTGCCTGCGGAAGAATTCCATTTGCGGATTATTGACGAACAGGGTCCTGCAGCGCCGGATGGCGGATAGGGCCTCGACCGTCAACGAATACAATTCGGGGATTCCCAGCCCGATCAAATAGACCTTCGGCTCCGTTTTCATCGCAGCCCCCCTTTGGGCAGACTATCCGCGAACGCCTCGAAATCCCTCAGCGCCTTTTCCATTTCCCCGACGCGCTCGGCCAATTGGCGTTCGCGCCGCGTTTCCCGAGCGGCTTGGCCAAGATTGCCGGCGCCGGGAAAGCGGGACCGGTCCCCCTTGAGCCCTCGCAGGACTTTCCAAAGCGCGGCCGCCCGTCTTCCGTCTCTCGGGGCCGGGGTTGCGTCCGGCCACAGGCAATCGACGATTTCATCGATCCCCCCGCCCGGCTCCCGTCCCTGCCCCAGGAGGGCCAACGACAGGCCGACATAGGGGACCAGGCTCGCCCCCCAAGCCGAGACCGCCCGCTCATAATCCCGGTAGGCGCCGGCCCAATCCTTGAGGGCCAGCCGGGCCTCGCCCCGCCACAGGACGCTTTCCAAATCGGAGGGGTCCGAGGAAACCGCGCGCGAAAGGTCCGCCAGGGACGCCCGGGGAGACCCCTCGAGCAGGCGGACCGCGCCGCGGACCCTCCACCCCACGCCCTCCCCCGGGCGGCGTTTCACCAAAATTTCGGCGTGATCCCGGGCACGGGCGAAGCTCCCCCCTTTCAGCAGGGCCGCGGCGAGCCAAATCCGGGCGGGCTCGTGATCGCGGCGCACCAACGCCTCCGCCAGCCGGTGCCCCCCCGGAGAGCCGATCCGATCCAGCCTCCGGACCGCCTGGAGCAGGGACTCCCCCAAGGATCGTTCCACGGGGCCCTCCCCCGAATCCAGGACCCGCCGCAGCCCGTCCACTTCATGCCCCGCGGCGCGCCCGGCCCGCGCCCGCGCAGCTCCCGCACGGGACTCGGCCTCGGCCAGAGAGGAATCGATGAGCCGGAGCCAGGTCCCGAGGTGGCCGGGGTCGCGCTTGAGTATGCCCCGGTGGCAGGCACGCTCCGCCTCCAGGCGGCCGGCCTTGCGGTGCTTCAGCGCCTCCCGGCGCAAGGCATCCAATTTTTCCCGAAGCCTGTCCGGGGCGTCCCCTCCCGCCCGCCATTCGCTATAAAGGGCCGCAACAGCCTTGCGGGCGGCCTCCAGGCGGGACCGGACCGCCAAATCCCGGGGCGCCCTGGCCAAGGCCCTGGCCAGAATCGCTTTTTCCTCGTACGGGCGCCCCAGCCTCCGCTTCAACGAGGCCCAATCGAGGTAAGCCCGCATGAACCCCGGGAACCGGCGGACCGCCGTGGCGAAGCACTTTTCGGCTTCCTTGGAGCGGCCGGAGGACTCCAAGGCATGGGCCAGGAAACAATACGCCTCCGGGGTAGGCCGGGGGTCGCGGAGCACCCGGCGAAAGCGTTCGACCGCCGCCTCGAATCGGCCCGCGTTATAGAGCGCCAAGCCCTCGTCGAGGGCGGGAATTCCTTTCATTGGGCCAGCAAGGGATGGCTGATCAGCAGATGCCAGACCACGGCTTGAACCCCTTCGGTGTGCGGCGTCACGCGGCCGGCGTCGGCCTGGGGGATGATCAGGCAGGGCTTGCAGGCGCGGGCCGCGTGGCCGTCGGGCCGCCCGACCACCGCCATCGAGCGAGCCTTGACCCGCGCGGCCCATTGCAGGGCTCGGACCAAGTTGACGCTGACCTTGGCCCGAACGTTGCCGCCCCCGACCGAGAAAACCAGGACCATGTCCTTGGGCCCCAAGCGGCTGGCCTTGAGCCAATCGGCGTAACAGTTTTCCCAGCCGTCGTCGTTGATCCGGGCGGTCAGCTCGGAGACGTTGTCGGTGGGAGCGTAAGCCTCGATGGCGCACAATTTCCGGAAGTCGTTGACGGCGTGGCCCGCGTGCCCGGCCCCGCCGCCCACCCCCAGGATGAACAGGCGGCCCTTGCGCCGCCGCAGGGCGGCCAGAGCCGCCGCCATTTCCTCGATCCGGGAGCAGTCGAGCAGCTCCAGGATCCCCCGGGTTTCCTCCAGGTATTTTTCGGAAAAATTCATTTTCATGGCTCCGACCTCGCTCCCTCAAAATCAAAACGAAAACGCAATTCACGCAGGCCCTCGGAGGCCATGGCCCGCCGCACCCGGCCGGGGTTTGCGCAGAGAAAAAGGAGAAAGCCCCCCCCGCCGGCCCCCAAGAGATTCCCGCCCCAGGCGCCCGCGTCCTTGCCCGCCCGGAGCCAATGCTCGATCCCGGGGCTCGTCGCCTCGGGGCTTCTCCGAATCTTGAAGGCCCATTGCTCGTCGAGCAAGGCGCCCAAGCCCCGCAGGTCCCC
This sequence comes from uncultured Elusimicrobia bacterium, assembly GCA_964358485.1. GTDB lineage: Bacteria > Elusimicrobiota > Elusimicrobia > UBA1565 > UBA9628 > CAYHPY01. The sequence continues at coordinate 6,980 of CAYHPY010000099.1, read as the reverse complement.
GGCTTCCAGGGCCTTCAGGCTCCGCTGCCCCAGACGCTTGACCCCATGGAGATTTTCCGAAACGGCCCGTTCTCCGCGCCGGGACCGCCGGTCCTGACCGGCCAGAATGGCCGAAGCCGAGCGGCGGATGCCGGTAAAGAAAAGCAGGAACCTCTTTTGCAGTTCGTCGGCGCCTCCGGGAGCCAGCCGGACGGCGCGGCTGGCGACCGCCCCATCGCGGTGGAAGGTCCAGGCCCGCAAGCCCCCGAAGGCGCAGGCGTAGGGATCTTGTTTTCCCACGGGCTCCTTGAGCCGCTCCAGGCTCAACCGACAGGCTTCCTCAGCCACCCGCCGCGCGGAGGGACGACGGCCTCGCAGGCGGTGCAGGGCCAACAGCAGGGCCGCGGTGAAGCTCCCCGAGGAGCCCAGGCCGGTCCCGGAGGAAACCTTCGAGCGGCAGGTGATTTCCAGACCCTTTCCACGGGAAAAATCCAGGGAGCGCAGCGCCTCCCGGACGATGGGGTGCCGGAGGTCCTCCAGGCGCGCGGCCCGCTCCATGGTTTCCCCCTTCAACAGAAACGCTCCGTCGCCCCGCTCCCGGACCGAGACCCAAACGCCCGGCTTGATGGCGGCCGCGACCAGAAAACCGCCGTGCCGGCGGTAGTAGGAAGGAAGATCCGTTCCCCCGCCGCCGAGGGTGATGCGCAGGGGGCAGAAGGCGGTGATCACCGGCGGTAGAGCCTGTCGACCAGGCGCAAGGTCGCGCAGGCCTCCTTCAACCCGCGGTCGGGGTTTTTTCCGCTGCGCGCCGTTTTCAGAAAATCCTCGAGCTCCAAACCCCAGGAACGGTCGGGGCCGCGGAAACTCCAACGGAATTCCTTGGGACGCCCCAACCTCGGGCTCATTTTGTAGAAAGTCAGCCGCTCTTCCCCATAAGAGCCGCCCAGCCCCTCGGCGTGAAGCTTGCCCCGCTCCCCCGCGATTTCGAAGGAGAAGATATTTTTCCACTCCGTCCAACCCGCGTGAAGCCAGGCGACGGCGCCCGACCCGGCCCGCAGGTAGACGAAGGCGTTGTCCTCGACGGGCATCTTCCAATGCAGGGTGGGCGTCCAGCCCCGGACCTCCCGAAACTCCCCCAAAAACCAGCGCGCCAGGTCGATCAAATGGGACCCCTGGTCCAGCAACTCCCCGCCCCCGGAAATTCGCGGCCTCGCGCGCCATTCCGTCTCATAGCCCGCGCGGCCCCCGTGCCCGTAGCGGCCCCGGACGTGGAGCAGGCGGCCGAGCGCGCCTTTCTCGACCAGGGCGTGGGCCTTGCGCAGGGACGGATGCCAGCGGTGGTTGTAGCCGACCCCGACCGGGATGCCTTTCCGGCGGCATAGGGGCAGGAGGGCTTCCAGGTCCTTGGCCCTCCGGGCGCCGGGCTTCTCCAGAAACACGGGCTTGCCGGCCTCCAGGGCCGCCCGGGCCACGGCCGGCTGCAGGTCCGGGGTCAGGGCCGCGATCACGCAGTCCACTTCCGGGGAAGCCACGACCTCCTCCCAGCCGCCGACGGCGCGGGCTCCGGTGAGCTTGGCCACCGCCGCGGCGCGGGACTTCACGGGATCGCCCACCACCGCGACCCGTCCCCGGTCCAAGGCCAGGGCGCGTTTGGTTCCGGCCAGGCCGCAGCCCGCGATGCCGATTCTCATGAGCGCGCGGTCTTCCATCCCAGGCCGCGGTCCTCCGGGCGGATGCGGCGCAGAGTGTAGGCGTCGGTTTTCATGATTTGGGCGCGGCGTCCGGCGAAAGTTTCCCAGGGGTCCCAAACCGCGCTGAGCAGGCGCCCGCTGAGCCCGTCGCTTTCGCGCGAGGCCAGGAAGACGCAAAGCGCGGCCGCCCGTTCCAAGGGGGCTCCCCCGTCCCTCATGGTCGCCCGGGCGCGCGCGTATTGCTCCTTGCCCGCTTTCCGGGGACCGGCCGCGGCCAACTGCCGCATCAAACGGGTATTCAGGGGGCCGGGGGCGACGGCGTTGACGTCGATTCCCCGGACCGCCGTTTCCTGGGCCAAGGTCTCGGTCAGCCGAACCACGGCGGCCTTGGAGGCGGCGTAGGCGGAAAAATTCGGCATCGGGCTGGTCGCCCCTCCCCCCGAGATGTTGATGATCTTCCCCCGGGGCGCGCGCCGCCGGGCGGCCAGCAGGGGCAGGGCCAGGCGGCAGGCATTGGCCGTGCCGAAGAGATTGGTTTGGACGGCCGAGACCCATTCATTCCAGGACGCGTCGGCCAAGGGTCCGATGGGCCCGAACACCCCGGCATTGTTGACCAGAATGTCCAGGCGGGGAAAACAGGCGGAAAAATCCCGGAATAGGCGCTCCACCTCGGCCTCCCGCCCCACGTCGGCCCGCCGCCACTCCAGGCGCGCCCCGGGGCCCCGGCTCGGCCGGAGTTGGGCGGCGGCCTCCTTCAAAACGGTCCGGTCCCGTCCGCAGATCATGACCCCGGCGCCTTCTTCCAAAAAGGCCTTGGCCACGGCCCTGCCCAGGCCTTGGCCTCCGCCGGTGATCAAGGCGCAGGCCCCCTTGAGGATCATCGCCCCTTTCCCCGCCCGAAAGATAGGTATTCCACCCCGGACGCCCCGCCCAAGGTCTCTTCCAAAAAGCGCGCGGGGTCGAACACCAACGGCCGCCGCATCGCCCCCCGCAGGGCCGCCGGGGAAATTCCAAGGAAAGCGCCGTCGTTCTTGGCCACGACGACGGCGTCGGCCCCCCGCGCGGCCTCGCGCCAGGAGGAACAGAGCCTGACGCCCCGGATTTTTTCCGCGACGCCGAGTCGGGGATCGAAGGCCCGAATCTCGGCGCCCGCCGCGGCCAAACGCCGCGCCAAGGCCAAGGGGCCGGAGCGGCGAAGGGTGTCGGTTCCGGGCTTATAGGTCAGACCAAGAAAGGCGATGACCTTGCCTCGGGCCGAAAAAAGCCGGCCTAGCAACCTCCGGGCCAGCCAGTCCGAATGCCGCCGATTGCTGTTTCGAATCCCGTCCCAAAGGCTGGGCCCGGATTCGGCGCGCCGGGCCGTGTCGGAGAGACAGCGAAGATCGCGCCCCAAGGTCCCTCCGGAGAAGGCCAGGCCGCCGGAGAGATACGCCCCGCGGCCGATCCGGGGATCGCTGCGAAGGGCGCCCTCGACCTCCCGGAAATCGGCGCCGGTCGCCTCGCAGAGCCGGGCCAACTCGTTGGCGAAGGCCACCGAAGATGCCAGGTAGGCGTTGAGGCCGTGCTTGGCCATTTCCGCGGACTCGAAGCCCACCCAACGGATCGGCGCCTTGAGCCGTCCCAGGACTTTTTCCACGCGCGGCGCGGGTCGGCCGTCGCGCGTGCCGGCCACGATCCGAGCCGGCCGCATGAAATCACGGAGGGCCGAGCCGAGCCGGAGATTTTCGGGGACGCAGCACAGCGGGTTGCGGCCCCGGCGCGCGAGGCGGTCCAGGCGGCGGGCCGTGCCCACCGGCAGATGCGAGGAGATCATCACCGCCTGGCCGGGCTTCAAAAGGCGGAAAGCATCACGGAGCTTGCGCTCGACGGAGCCTCCGTCGGGACGGTCGCCCGAGCCCACCGGCGTGTCGAAGGCCCCCCAAAGAAGATCCGCTCCCTTCAAGGCGTCCTTCAAATCGGGAGAAAAAGAAAGGCGGCCGGAACGCAGTCCCTTTTTGATGAGGTTTTCCAGGCCGGGCTCAAAAACCGGGACCTTTCCCCGGGAAAGCGCCTCCGCCGTTACGGCGCTCGGGTCCACGCCCCGGACTTCGAACCCGGCGTCGGCCAGACAGGCCGCGGCCACCGCGCCTTGATGCCAGAGGCCGTAAACGCAGATTTTCACGCCGCCTCCAGGACCCGGGGGTTGGCCGTCAGCCAGCGGACGGTCCGGGCCACCGCCTCGCGAAGGGGGATTTTCGCGGACCAGCCCAAGGCGCGCAGGCGGGCCGCGTCCAAAAAGATATGGGGGCTGTCCCCGGGCCAGCCGCGGACGCCCCCCGCGTGCGTGACCTTTGGGGACAGACCCAGCTCGGCGGCGATCCATGACGCCGATTCGTTCACGGTGACTTCCTCATCCCCGCACACGTTGAAAATCCGGGGAGACGGATCGGAATTCTTTCCGAGAGCCAGCAAAAAAGCATCGACCACGTCGTCCACGTGGAGATAGGCCTTGCGTTGGCGGCCGTCGCCCAACAGCTCCAAGCGCTCCGGATGCTCCCGCAGTTGGCGGCAGAAATCCAAAACATGCCCATGGGTGTAGCGCTCCCCCAAGGCCGACACCATGCGGAAAATCCAGGCGTCGAGCCCGAAGCCGTGGGCGTAGGCCCCGATGAGCCCTTCGCAGGCGAGCTTCGAGGCCCCGTAAAGCGAGGTCTGAACGGGAAACGGGGCGTTCTCCGGAGTCGGAAAAATCTCCGGCTCACCGTACACGGACCCCGTCGAGGGGAAAGCGAGGCCTTTGACCCCGAGTTCCCGCATCGTTTCCAAAACCCCGAAGGTCGCCAGGGTGTTCTGCTCCAGGTCCCGGAAAGGGCGCTCCAGGCCGCGGCGGACGTCGGCGTTGGCAGAGAGATGATAGACGAAGGACGCTCCGGTCATGGCCCCGCGCAAGGCCGCTCGGTCCAGGACGCTCCCCCTCACCAGCCGGAAGCCGGGGCGCTTGGAAGCCTCCGCCAGAAACCGCTCCTGGCCGGTGCTGAAATCGTCCAGAACGGTCACGGGACGCCCGGTCTCCAAGAGCCGTTCCGTCAGCCGGCTGCCGATAAAGCCTCCGCCGCCCGTGACGAGAATTCCACCCATTGCGTTCATCTTACCAATTCAGCGCCGCTTCCCGGGACGGGGGGCGCTCAGGCGCTCCCGCTCGCGCAGAAGGACCGCGCGCAAGGGGTCCTTCTCCCCCCCGGCCGCCCATGCCCGGTCCAGGACATGGACCGCGTCTTCGGGCTTGTCCTGCCGTTCATAAACGGCCGCCAGGCTCAAGGCCGCTTGGGAGGCGGCGGGAGAAAGTTCCAAAGCCCGCCGAAGATCGGCGACGGCCTGGTCCCGCTTGCCCTGGAGTTCGCGGCAGACTCCGCGGTCGGCCAAGGCCCCGGCGTCGGAGGGATTATTTTCAAGGATGGCATTGAGCAAGGCCTCCGCCTGAGCGTGGCGACCCAGTCTTTGATAGGCCACGGCGGCGCGGCGCGAGGCCTCCGGCCCCGCGTCCAATTTCATTCCCAGCGCCAAAGCCCTCAGGGCCGCCGGTTCGGAGCGCGCCTGCGCCGCGGATTCGGCCGTCTCCAGCCAGTAGGCGGCGTCCCCGGAATATCGAGCCTCCAGGGATTTCAACAGCCGCAGGGAGTCCGCGGGCTTGCCCGCCCCACGGTAGACTTTGGCGAATTCCCGCAGTTCCTCGGCGGAGGCCCCCGCCTCGCCTTCCCGCAGAGCCCGGACGGCGCGCTCGGGGTTTTGCCCCCGCAGGGCGCCCAAGGCCCGGTCCAGGAAATCCCCAGGTCTCGCCGGAGACGGCGGCGTGCCGTCACGCGGACGGGCGGCCTCGCGCAGGCTCCGGGCCACGGCCTCCAGGCGTCCCCTTTGGGCCTTTGAAAGTTTTCCCCCGGCTTTCTCCAGAGCTTCCCGCGCCGCCTCCGGCCGTCCAACGGCCAGGGAGGCCTCGGCCGCATCCAGCCAATAATCCGGGTCGTCTCCAGCCTTCGAACCAAGGGCCGCCAAGACTTTTTGGCTCCGGCCTCTCTCCCCGAGGATCGCCCACGCCCGGGCCAACCGCCGGGTCGATTCGATTCCGGGAGCCAGGCCCTCAGCTCGGGACAAGGCCTTTTTTGCCCAGTCTCCGCGGCCATCGGCGGCCGAAAGCTCCCCTTCCAAAATCCACCGCTCCGGACACCGGTCGCAGGACGGCCGAGCCCCCGTCAACAGGCCCAAAAATTCCAGCTTCCCGGCAGAAGGCGCCGCTTCCAACCACCGCCGGGAAGGAGAGAGCCAGCGCCCGCAGGCCCCGCATTCCCCCCCCGCCAAGCCCAGCCGCCCCTCGCCCTTGGAGAGTTCCTCCCGGGCGCGGGCCGTTTTCCCCAAACGGAGCCAGCCGAAGGCGGCCAGGGTCCGCTCCTCGGCTCCTCCCCGGTCCGGGGTGGCGGCCTCCCAGGCCTCGGCGGACACCGGCCGTCCGGCCAGGATCCCGGCCAGCGCCGCGAGCGCCTTGCGGCTTTCCAGAGGGGCAAGCCATTGCGCCCGGTCGAAATCGGCCGCCGCTCCCTCAAAATTTCCCGCCGCCAGGCTGGCCGTCCCTCGCCGGGATGCCAGCCAGCCGTCCTCGGGGAAGGCGGCCGCCGCGTCCTCGAGGGCCGCGGGATTCTCGGAGGGCGGACCGCCCGGCACCACGTAACGGGCCGCGGCGACCAAGGCCGCGCCGCCCATTAGAACGGGCAGGGCCCATGCGGCCAGCGCGAACCGATCCCGCCGCCGATCCGAAACCGGCATTTGCGGGTGGGAGGAGGATATGCCCGCCGCGGCCAAAACGGCCAGCAAGGGCCGCAAAGGCGCCAGGTGCCCGGGTTCGACCGCGAACAGGGAGTGGACGGCCGCGAAATAGACGGCCAGTCCCGCCACGGCCCGGACTTCATGCCCGCGCCGCCGCCGAAAAAAGCCCGCCAAGCCCGCCAGCCATAAAAACGGCTCCGTCCCCAGGATGCCCGCCAGGCGCCCGGCGTAGCCCGCGGCGTAAGCGCCGGGCTCGGCGCGGATTCGTTCCAGCGCCCAGGACATCACCTCTCCCGGAGCGGCGCGGTAGGGATCGACGGCCGCGGTGCCCGCCTCCCCCGCGATCGCCGTTACGATCATGGGATCGGCCTTCATGTTCTCCAGGAAAATCCAGCGCCCCTGGACCAAACGGTTGACCCCGCCCCACGGGAGGACGAAGACGGCGGCCAAAGCGCCCACCGCCAGCCAGGAGCGAAGCGCGCTGCGGCCGGAATGCCCGGTGAGCGCCTCCTGGCC
>CAYHPY010000098.1:0-14042 GCA_964358485.1 uncultured Elusimicrobia bacterium | reverse complement strand
CGCCCGCGCTCGTCGTTGTTGCGCTTGAAGGTGTCGAGCTCCTCGATGACCGTCAGGGGCAGGACGACCCGCGACCCGTGGAAGGAGAACATCGCCATGGGGTCGTGGAGGATGACGTTGGTGTCGAGAACGAAGGTTTTCATGCCGGGACCTCGAAGGGCGCGACGAATTTCTGAAACACCCGATTGGAAAGAAACAACCCCTCCCGGGTCAGCCGGACCGACGGACCTCGGCGTTCGACGAGGCCCTGCGTCTCCAGTTCCCGCCACTCCCCGGCGAAAGTCTCTTCGGCCTCCCGGTCCAGAGCCATCCCCGCGGGAAGGCGCAAGCCCAGCAGAAGCCGCTCGCCGCACGCCTCCTTGCCCGCCAGGCGCTCGGCCTCGGCCTTGGCTCCGGCGCCGGAGAGAATCCCGTCGCAGTAAGGTTTCAAACGATCCTCATTGCTCCACCGCTCCCCCCCCACGAAGGAGGCCGCGCCGCAACCCAGGCCGACATATTCCTTCCCGGTCCAATAAAGAAGATTGTGCTTGGACTGCTTGCCGGGTTTGGAAAAATTGGAAATTTCGTAATGGCGATAACCCGCCCGGGCGGTTTTTTCCAGGACGAGCTCGAACATCTCGCGGCCCTCGTCCTCGTCGGGGTCGACGCCGCGTTTATTAAACAACGTGCGGTCCTCGACCTGGAGGCCATACACGGACAGGTGTTCGGGCTCCAGGTCGAGGACCGCCTGAAGGCTCGTTTCGAGGGACAGAACACTTTGGCCTGGAAGGCCAAAGATGAGATCGACATTCACATCAAAGCCCGCCCCGCGGGCATTACTGAAAACTTCCAGAAATTGTTCAAAAGTATGTTTCCGTCCGATCCGTTGCAAAATGTCGTTATCAGTTGTTTGCAGCCCCAAACTCACCCGCGTAATTCCGTTGTCTCTTAAAATACGAATCTTTTCAACGGATAAACTCTCGGGGTTCGCCTCAAAAGTGGCTTCTTCCCACACAGGCCAATTTCCCAAGCCATTTTTCAAACGGGAAAAGAGCCCCCGAAGATCGGGGGCTTGAAGCTCCGACGGAGTGCCGCCGCCGATGTAGAGGGTTTTAAACTCCAGTCTCGGCGCGTTCCGCGCCTCGACTTCCAGGCTCTCTAAATAGCGTGCGGTTTGGCGGCCTTGCCCCGCGAAGGCGGTGAAGTCGCAGTAGTAGCACTTGATGGAGCAGAAAGGGATGTGGACGTAGAGGCCCGCCATGCCCTGCGATTGTACCAAAAAGGCCTCCTTTTTCCGGGTTAATCCGAGGTGAACCGCTCCCCCGCCGCCTCCCAACCGGCCTCCCAGCCGCCTTCCTTGGAGGCGGGTTCGAACGCGTCCAAAAAGGCCCGGAGCGCGGCCCCGCCGTCGAGGTCGGCCCCCAAGGACCGATTGTGCTTCCCGACGGCTTCCAGGCCTTCGGGGAAACCCGTCTCCTTAAGAGACAGGAGGCGTACGCAGCCCTGGTCTTCCCCGGACCCCCGGAGTTCCACCACCCAAAGCAGGCTCGTGCGCGACTGCTCCAGGTATTCGGCCACCTGCGGGTCCGCCGAGTCGAAAGCCCGGTGCACGAAAAACGGCTGTTCCGGAATGTCGAAAAGCCGCAGGACGCAGGCCAGGATTCCCGCGGTGGGAAGGTGGAACGGGCGGAATTCGAGGGTGTGGCGGACCTCCCGGAAGCGGGAGGGTTGGGGTACGCGGATTTTCCAGGCCGGAAAGCCGTCGTACAGGTAAAGTTTACCGGGGCGAGTGAACTCTCCCTTCATCCGCCGATTCTACCTTAATTGTACAATGAACCAATGAATGAACCGTTCAAGTCGGGATTTGTTTCCATCCTCGGCCGCCCCAACGCGGGAAAGTCCACTTTGCTCAACCGCCTTCTGGGCTCCAAGCTCTGCATCGTTTCCCCCAAGCCGCAGACCACGCGCCACAAGATCCTGGGCATCCTGAACGGCCCCGGACACCAGATCTGTTTCCTGGACACTCCCGGGCTCCTGGAGAAAATCTCGGACCCCCTCCAGCAGACCTTGGTCCGCGCCGCGCGCCAAGCCGCCCGGCAGGACGCCGACGCGCTGATCCTGCTGGTGGAACCGGAAATCCCCGACGCCCGGACCCTGGAAGAGCTGGCCCCCCTGGTCAAATCCGGACCCCCGATCATCTTGGCCGTCAACAAAGCCGACCGGGCCAAGCCGGCCGCCGTGGAGGCCGCCCTGACGGCCTGGAAGGCGGCGCTGACGCCCGCCGTCGCGCTCGGGATCTCAGCCCTGAAGGGAACCGATGTCCCCCGCCTGCTTCAGGAAATCCTGAACATCCTCCCGGAAGGCCCGGCCTATTACGAGGCCGGCCGCCTGTCCGACCGCTGGGAGCGCTTCTTCGCCGCGGAACTGGTGCGCGAGCAGGTCTTCGAGCTTTTCGACGACGAGATCCCCCACTGCGTGGCCGTGCAGATCGATTCTTTCAGCGAGAAATCCGGGCGCGACGACCAGGTGGAGGCCACCCTCTACGCCGAGCGGGAACAGCAGAAGGCCATCCTCATCGGAAAAAACGGCTCCGCCATCCGCGCCCTGCAGGCCCGCGCGCAAAGCTCCCTCAAGGACTTCCTTTCCCGCCCGGTCAAACTGACCCTCCGGGTCAAGGTGCGCAAGAATTGGCGGCGGGATCCCGGCGCGCTGAAGGAATTCGGGTATACGGACCGGTAGCCCGCCGGTCAGGCGCCTGAAACCGTCTCGGCGGGGACCGCGGCGGGCGGAGCGGGCGCCGCCTGGGGCTTGGGGCCCCGGTCGATATAGGTGTACTGCTGGAGCACGGCCTCGTACTCGTCCAAAAGGTCCACGCCCTCCCGGGGCTTGAGCTTTCCGTCCTTGACCTGGGCCTCGATGGAGTTCTTGACCATCTTGATGAGCTCGAAGTCGTTGTACTGGATGCTGGCCAGCACATCCCGGACGCTCTGGCCGTGGATGATTTCCTCGATGTAGTAGCCGCCCGGCTCCTCATCGTCCTCGAACACGTGGACCTCGTTGACCCGGCCGAAGAGGTTGTGGATGTCGCCCATGGTGGCCTGGTAGGCGCCCATCAAAAAGATTCCCAGGTAATACGGGTCGCCGTTGACCGGGTGCAGGGGCAGGGTGTCGCAGACCTTGCGCTTGCCCACGTACTGACCCACCTTTCCATCGGAGTCGCAGGTGATGTCCACCAGGGCCGCGGCGCGGACCGGCTCGGAGTCCAGCCGGTGCAGGGGCATGATGGGAAAGACCTGGCCGATGCCCCAACTGTCGGGCAAAGATTGAAAGAGGGAGAAGTTGCACAGATACTGGTCGTTGAGGGTCAGCGCCAGCTCCGACAAGTCGTCCGGAACGTATTTGGCGCGGGGCATGAAATCCCGGATCTGCAGGCAGACCTGCCAGAACAGGGATTCGATCTTGGCCTTGTCCTGAAGGGACAGGTAGCCGAGCTTGAACAACGAGAAGGCCTCCTCGCGCCGGGCCACGGCGTCGTGGTAGGACTCCGAGAGGTTGCGCGGGGTCACGGCCTTGTGGATGTCGCGCATCTCGGCGACGACCTCATTTTCCCCCGGCGCGGGCTCCACGTCCACCGAGACCGCGCCCGCCTCGATGGTCCCGAACACATTGACGACCAAAAGGGAATGGTGGGCCACGGTGGCCCGGCCCGACTCGGTCACGATGTGGGGTTCCGGGACCTTCTCCTGGCGGCAGACTTCCTGAATGGTGTAGACCACGTCCCCGGCGTATTCGCGCAGGTTGTAGTTGATGGAATTCTCGCTGGTGGTGTGGCTGCCGTCGTAATCGACGCCCAGGCCGCCGCCGCAGTCCAGATACTCGAGGCCCACGCCCATCCCGCGGAGCTTGGCGTAGATCCGGGCGCCTTCCTTGACCGCGTCCTTGACGGCCTGGATGTCGGTGATCTGCGAGCCGATGTGGAAATGGAGGAGCTTGAGGCAGTCGGCCAACTGGACCTTCTGGAGCGCCTCGACGGCCGCCAGCATTTCCGGCGTGGAGAGGCCGAACTTGGCGTTGTCGCCGGCCGAGGACTTCCATTTTCCCGAGCCCTGCGTCTGCAGGCGGGAGCGCAGGCCGATCAAGGGGCGCACCCCCATTTCGCGCGCGGAAGTCAAAAGCAGGTCCAGCTCGCTGAGCTTTTCGATGACGACGATGACCTTCTTGCCCAGCTTGATCCCCATGAGCGCCAGGCGCATCATGGACTCGTCCTTATAGCCGTTGACGACGGTCAGGCATTCCTGGCCGTTCATGGCCAGGACCGCCATGAGCTCGCCCTTGGAGCCGGCCTCCAGGCCGAACTGATAGGGCGCGCCCGCGTCGGAGATTTCCTCGACCACCTCGCGCAGCTGGTTGACCTTGATGGGGTAGACGCCGAAGTAGCGACCCTTGTAGCCGTGCTCGTCGATGGCCTTGCGGAAGGTCTCGTTGAGCTCCTGCACCCGGTGGCGCAGGATGTCCTGAAAGCGCACCAGCACCGGCAGCTTGATCCCGCGGGCCACGACGTCATCGACCACGCGCTTGACGTCGATGGAGCGCTCGGCCGTGCGCCGGGGGCGCATGACGATGTTGCCCTCGTTGTTGATTCCGAAATATTTGAGGCCCCAACCCTTGAGGTTGTAGAGCTGGGAGGAATCCTCGACGGTCCAGGACCGTCCGCCGCCGTTGTTGGACATGGGGGATATTATACTTTACAATGCACGGTCCATGAATCGCCGCGCGGCGTTTTTTTTGATCGCGTCCAATTTTCTCGGCGGCTCCTCCTACGCCGCGGCGGCCTATCTGCTCAAGGGCTTCACCCCGATGGCCTCCGTTTTCTGGAGAATGCTCCTGGCTTCCCTCCTATTCCTCCCGGTGCTGGTCAAGCCCCAACCGGGCCTCAAACGCGGCGACTGGCTTCGCGTCGCGCTCGTCGGTCTCCTTGGCTACGCCTTCCCGCTGGCGTTGGGAACCGTGGGGCAAAAAATGTCCACTTCCACCAACGCCTCCTTGCTCATCGGGGTCGAGCCGGTTTCGCTGGTTCTTCTGTCGGCTCTTTTTTTAGGTGAGCGGCTCAACTTCCTCAAGGGCGTGGCCATCGCCTGCGGCCTGACCGGCTCGGCGTTGATCGTCTTGCAAGGGTCGGCCCCCATGGGCGTCGGATTATCCTCGGCCATGAAGGGAGACATGATCCTCTTCATCCACGGCTTTTTTTGGGCGCTCTACACCATTCTGGGCAAGCCCTTGCTCTCAAAAATGAGCCCCCTCTCCTTCACCGCCTGGACCACCGCGCTTTCGGTGCCCTGGCTCTGGCTGTCGTGGCTCCTCCCCTGGCCGGGAGAGTCCGTCCCGGTGCTCACCGGAGAAACGGTCGGCGCCCTTATTTATTTGGCGGCGGGAACCTCCTGCCTGGGAGCCTTTCTCTGGAACAAAGGCCTCGAACAGGTCGAGGCCTCCTCCCTGGCGGCCTTCATTTTCATCCAGCCCTTGGTGGGAGTGCTCCTGGGGACTCTCCTGCACGGAGATCCCCTGACGCTTTGGAGCGCGCTCGGGGGCGGCTTGATTCTGCTGGGGGTTTGGGTTTCCGCGAAGGCCTAATTCAAGACGCGGTGGCCGCGTCCGGTGAGGCAGTTGACGAAAATCCGCTTGTAGGCTTCCTCTGCCGACATCCCGCCGGCCGCGCCCGCGCCGACTCCGCCCAACGCCGCGCCGGTGGCCGCGCCCCCGCCCGGGTCTCCGCCCACGGCGCCCAAGACGACTCCGACCGCGGTGCCCACCACAGCGCCCGCCGCGATGCCCTTGGCCGATTCCTTCCCCACGCCGCCCGATCCTTTTTTAGCCAAGGCCTTGCACTCGGCCAGGTCGCGGTCCAGGTTTTCGGGATGGTCCGTCCCCCGAGGGTCCACGGTGGGTTCCCAGCCGCTGAGGGAGGCGCAGGCGGCGAGGGTGGAGATCAGGATCAGGGCGAAGAACTTTCTCATTTCTCTATTTTAGCGGATTATTTCCGGGAGTCAAGCCTAACTGGCTAGGTCGTAAGTTTGTCGTATTCCGAATGGTTCCCAATCCAAAACCAGATTGGTCCATCGGGGCCCACTATGGCCAACGCACGATGGGCAATTCCTACACGAACGGAATAAAAGTCACCGATCTTCTTGAAATGAAGGGATGGATGCCGCGGATTAGCCTTAAGGAGTTCGAAGTTCCTTTTCGCCAAATTGCGAACTGCTTTAGGCAAAGAACGCAGTCGGAGCCAGAACTTGGGCGAAGCGTGATGCTTCAAAGTTCTCGAGTTTTGCCGATGTTGTGCGCGGAGAGGGCTTCTTTAGCGAGCGCGCCGAGCTTCCCAGCGCGCGCGTCGCGCTGAATCTGGAGGTCCCAGGCATCCGAATCGTAATGCTGGAACCAGTTGCGAAAGGCCTCCAAGGTGGCCTTATCGAGCTTCTTGACTTCGCGCTCCAACAGCTGGATCTTAGTCACACCTTCAGTTTAGCAGGAGAAATCCTGGATGACAAGCCCCAGACTTGAATGAAGTTTGCGGCGATCCCGTAGGTAACCCAAGGAACGAGTGGCATAGCATATTCCCATTTTTGCCAGTCCACACGGTTCCCTGAAAAAATCCAACATGGTATCGACGAAAGCAAGCTTATCGCCAAGTAAATTAGGATTAGTTCCATTTGAGCCAAACGGAATTGAGCAAGTCTATCTAGATTGCCAAAAATTGGCTGCCGAGTGAGTCTGCGCCTATGTCAGCCAAATTCAATAAGCGCGCCGCCCTCCCGGCCGCGGGAAAATTTTCGATCCGGGGCTGCCCGAAGGCCGAAGCTTACTTCTTCCCGCTCTCCTTGGACTCCTTCCCCTTCCCCCCGCCGCTGCCGCGGGACAAATCCAGCAGACGGTCGATGGTATCCAGGCTCACCTGCCGGGAGATCATGTTCATGTCGTGGGGCACCAAGGGGCCGAGGTCGTTGAGAATCTCCAGCCGAGTCTCCTGGAGAGAGGTCTCCACCGAAGCGTTGAGGCGGTTGAGCTCGTCCATTTCTTCCTCGGAAAGGATGCGGTTCTCCTTCCAAATCTTCTCCCGGTACCTGCCCACCTCGGCATGGGCGTCTCGGACCTTGTCCAAGGCCTTGGCGCGGCGGCCCAGGGGATCGGCCACGCGCAGGCGCTGGTAATCCAGCACCCGGTACGCCAACTGCTCGTCGAACAGGCTCAGCGCCAATTTGATTTCAAGCTCCCGGTGCTTTTGACGCAGTTCCTCCAGGCGGGAAGACGCCTGGGCGGCGGCCCCTTCGGCGGCCGGCTTCCAGTCCCGGTAGCCGCCTTCTTTCAGGAGCTCCGTGTTGAGGCGGCCCAATTCTTCCTCAAGGGGCACGCGCGAGGCGCGCAAGGCCCCGATGGCCGCGGCCGCTTCGCGCATCTTGAGGATGGGAGAGTCGTAATTCTCGACCACTTTCAAATCCCGGCTATTGGGCCCCACCACGACGCGGACCGTGGCCATTTTGGCGAAGGAATCCAAGGTCCGGGAAATCCGGAAAGACCGCACCAAGGTCGGCACCCAGGTCAGCACCCGCCAGACTTTCTCGGTCCAGGTCATATAGCTCCAGGTTTTTTTTCGGTTGAAGAAGGGAGAGCCCAGGGCGGTGTTCGCGATCCGGTAATGCTCGGGCCCAGCGTGCGCCGGACGCTCGAAGATCACAAAGCCCACGTCGGCCGGGCCAGTCTGGTTGTTGAGCAGGCGGCGGGAAAGCCCGTCGATGAGTTCCACCGCCTTGTCGGCCGGGGCCTGAACCCCGGTTTCGGCGATGGCCATGCCGGCCGCCCGCAGAATCTGGGTCACCATGCTGATGCAGTTGGTCATGCCTTCCTTATTGAGGAAGCTGTAATTGTCCTCGCCCTTGAGGTGGCGGGCGTTGATGTAGGCCGCCACCCGGCGCATGGCCTCCAGGCCCGCCTCGTCCACGGCGCCCTTGAGCACCACGTCAAACACCCCGGCCACCGCCGTTTCCGCCAGCGGAATCGCCTGCCCGGCCGCGCCGGGGAGGTACCAGAGGCTGTAAAGATATTCGGCCAGGCTCATCTGACTGCCCGCGCCCAGGCCTCCCGTGAAGGAGCCCCCGTCGTTGTATTGGACGGTCCAGACCAAAGACTTGCCCTTTTCATCGGTGACGGCCATTCCGAAATGGCCGAAGGCGTTGGCGTCGCCCTTGGATTTGACCCCGTTGCCGTTGGTCATGAGAAAGTGCACGTCAAAGCGCCCCTTGGGCGCGGCGGGGTTGGGGGGCACGGCGCGGCGGACGGCTTCGGCCACGACCGGCTCGAAATTCCGGACGGAAACGCCGCCCATCTCCATGAAATTGTCCGGCAGACGGACCAGCTTCGGCGCTTGCGCGAGGGCGTCCACGAGGGCGGCGGACTTGCCGCCGTGGGCCGGAGCGGCCACCACCACATGAGGCGCGCCGCGGACCCAGCCCGCGTCCTTGAGGGCCATATTGATTCCGGAGGCGTCCTCCGGGGCCGAGGCGCCTTTCCAGATCACGGGAAGGCTTTTGTGATAACCCATCCTCTTCATGAGCCCGACCACCGCCGAGACCTCCGGGTCGGAGACGACCAGCGCGTCCACCGCGTTGTCCTCAAGGTAGGCGGCCATCGCGTGGGCCTTTTTGCGGCGGCGGGCGGTGGTCCGGTCATCCGCCTGGCCCGAAAAGTGCATGAGCGCCTTGGTCCCGAGACGGGTCATCAGGCCCATGTCCTCGTCTTTCTTGGCCCCGCCGTGGCCGGAGGATTCGGCGGCCGATAGAAGTTGGTCGAGGGCCATGCGCGCGCCCTGCATGCCGCCGGCGTCCGGAGGGCGGGAGAACGCTCCGCCCGCCTCGGTCACCTCAAGATATTTGCGGTACGGCAGGCGGGCGGGATCGCTGAGCACGGCCGGGTCCAGGGAGGGCCGGGGGATGTCGACGGAAACATAACGGCGGCCGGCGAAACCAAATGGGATTTCGCGGGCCAATTCCGCATCCCGAAGGGAGCGGAACCTATCGTATATTTCCTGATCGGAAGCGAGCACGAACTCTATTCCGTTGTCTCTTATCCGTTTTTCAAGAATTTTTTTCCCTTCGGGAGATGAGTCCACTTCAGATTTGCCCTCATCGTTTAAAACATGAGGAAAGGCCAGATCCTCCACCACGGAAATGATCTCGACGCCAGGATTCTCCTGCCGTATCCGTTCAAAAACATCCTGAAACTTGGACAGATCCATTTCGGCTTCATGCACGAACCACATCTTTTTAATCGCACCGCCCGTTGGGGCGGTGCGGTCGATGGCGCCGGTGATTTCGCCGAAATTCGGCGATGGGGGGAGGGACGGAGCAGCGGAAGGAAGAGACAAGGACCCTCCCGGAACGGAAGAGAAAGGGGAACGAAAAATTCCGGGAACGGAAGAAGAGGGAAAAGAATTTGAGGGCGCCCGTCCCATGGGACGGGCGCGTAACATCTGCGCCCCCGCCCCCACTGGCGAACCGGCGGCGAGGATCACGGCGAGGAGAGATCGAAGGAGTCGGGTCATTTTAGCTCCATGACGGTGGAAATAGTATGGGTCCTATTTTACGACAGGAGCCCTCCCGGCCGAATGAAGCGATAGACCCACGGCCGGTCGGGTAAAAGCCCCGGGTGGCCATGGGACAAAGGACCCACTCGGGGCACCCGGGAATAGGTATAATATTGCTGCACTTTCCATGAAGGCGATAATCTTTGACAGGAGCCGGGGAGCGACGCTGAAGGAAGTCCCCGTCCCCCAAATCGGCGACGGAGAGGTCCTGGTCCAGGTCCACGCCTGCGGCCTGTGCGGAAGCGACCTTCTCAAGCTCGACCATCCCCCCGCCGCCGGAACGGTGATCCTGGGGCACGAAATTTCCGGGGCCCTCGCCGCCATCGGGCGCGGCGTGGAGGGTTTCGCCGTCGGAGACCGCGTCGCGGCGGCCCACCATGTCCCCTGCGGGACCTGCCATTACTGCGAGCGCGGCAGCGTCTCCATGTGCCAGGAATTCAAGTCGACCAACGTCGACCCCGGGGGCTTCGCCGAATTCGTCCGGCTGAGCGCGGCCCATGTCCGCGACGCCCTTATCAAACTTCCTCCCCAGGTGGACCCCATTTCCGCCTGCCTCATGGAGCCGTTGGCCTGCTGCCTGCGAAACCTCCGGCGCATGGGCGTGCGGGCCGGCGACAGCGTCGGCGTGGTCGGGTTGGGCTCAATCGGATTGATGACCTGCCAAGCCCTCGTCCACCGCGGGGCCGTGCCGGTGGGCCTGGAGACCGATCAACGCCGCCTGCGCAAGGCCCGTGATCTCGGCATCGCCGCCGCCGCGCCCGCGGATTTTTCCGAAGCCGCCAAGACCGCGAGCCTGGGCCGCGGTCTTGACTCGGTCATCGTCACCGCGGGCCCGGCCGAGAACGCCGCGCGCGCCCTGGGGTGGCTGCGCGACGGCGGCACGCTGAGCCTTTTCTCCGGCTACCCCAAGGACGCGCCCGCGCCCATCGACCTGGACCGGGTGTACCACCGGGAGCTCACGATCCTGAGCACCTATTCCTCCTCCCCGCAAGACTTGAAATCGGCCGTGGAACTGCTGGCCGCGGGCGCCATCAAGGCCGCGGCGCTGGCCGCTCCGCCCTTCGAGCTGGAGCGCTTCGACGAGGCGGTCCGGAGCGTCCGTAAAAGGGAAATCCTGAAGGCCGTCCTGGCCCCCAAACCCCGATGAACCTGAAAATGAAGGCCGTCATGTTCTACGGACCCAAGGAGATCCGCCTGGTGGAGGTCCCCCTCCCCAAGCCCGGCCCCGGGGAAATGCTGATCAAGGTGGGATCGGCGCTCACCTGCGGGACCGATTTCAAGGCCTACCGGCAGGGGCATCCCGTCTTATTGGGCAAGCTTCCCTCTCTCTTCGGGCACGAATTGGCCGGAACCGTGGTCGAGGTCGGCCCGGGCGTCAAGCGCTTCAAAACCGGAGACCGCGTGGTGGCCGCCAATTCCGCCCCCTGCGACGATTGCTTTTTTTGCCTGCGGGGACAGAACCAGCTCTGCGACGACCTCAAGCTCCACAACGGAGCCTATGCCGAGTACAACCTGCTCCCCGCCCAAATCGTCAAGCACAACGTCTACGGCCTGGGAGACGCCTGGGGCCTCTCCTTCGCGCACGCCGCGCTGGCCGAGCCGTTGTCCTGCGCCATCCACGCCGCCGGCCTTCTCGGGGTGACCCCCGGGGAAACCGTGGCCATCATCGGCTCCGGGACCATGTCCCTGCTCCTCATCCACGCCCTGACCGACATCGGGGCCCGGATCCTGGTCGTGGGCCGGGACAAGCGCAACCTGGACCGGGCCTTGGCGGCCGGCGCCGACATGGTCTTCAGCGCGCACGACGGAGATCCCATTCCGGCGGTCCGGCAGGCCTGCGCGGGACGCGGGCCCGATTGCGTGATCGAAGCCGTCGGACGGGCCGAAACCTGGGCCCAGGCCGTGGGCATGGTCCGCAAGGGCGGCCGGGTCTGCCTTTTCGGAGGCTGCGCCCCGGGGACGGAAGTTCCCGTGGACGCGCACAAGATCCACTACGGGCAACTCTCCCTGCTGGGCGTGTTCCACCACACCCCCCGGTATTTCTCGGCGGCGGTGAAGCTCTTGAAAGCGCGCAAAGTCAAAACCGACCTGCTGATCTCCGATGAGATCTCCTTGGACGACGTCCCCGCCTTCTTCGAGGCGATGCATCACCGGTCCAACGCCAACAAGGTCGCGGTGTTCCCCTGAGGGGCTTTTGAACCCCGAAAACTTGATGAAGCGGGCCCTGGCGCTGGCGCGCCGCGGCCGCCGCGGCGTCGGGGCCAACCCCATGGTGGGCTGCGTCCTGGTCAAGGGCGGGAAGATCGTCGGGGAAGGCTATCACCGCCGCATCGGCGGCAGCCACGCCGAGGTCGGGGCTCTGGCCCAGGCCGGAGCCCGGGCGCGCGGCGCCACGGCCTTCGTCACCCTGGAACCCTGTTCCGCCCACCCGGGCAAGAAAACCCCTCCCTGCTACACCGCCCTGATCGCCGCAGCCGTGTCCAAGGTGGTCCCCGCCCCGCTCGATCCCCACCCCCAAGTATCCGGCCCCGGCCAGTCCCAACTGAGGCGGGCCGGCCTGCGGACCCAGGTCGGACTGCTCGGTGACGAGTCCCGCCGGATGAACGCGGATTTCACGCGGCGCATGTCCCTGCGGCGGCCCTACGTCATCCTGAAAACCGCCCTGAGCCTCGACGGCCGCGCTTTCGCCGCCGGCGGGGCGTCCCAATGGATCACCGGCCCGGCCGCGCGGCGGCTGTCGCGCTCGCTCCGGGCCAAAGCCGACGCGATCCTTGTGGGGATCAACACCGTTCTCAAGGACGACCCGTCGCTGACCGCCGGAGGGGGCGGAAAGAATCCCCTGCGGGTCGTGCTCGACACCCGCCTGCGCACGCCCAAAAACGCGCGCTGCGCCGACGGCGCCGCGCCGACCGTGATCTTCACGGCCTCGACCCGGCGGCACCCGCGGGCGGAGACGGTCCGGGTTCCCCGCGCCGCGGGAAAAATCGCCCTAGGTCCCGTCCTCGAAAACCTCCTGCACCGGGGCATCCGCTCCATGATCGTGGAAGGCGGGCCCAGCGTGCACGCCTCGTTTTTGGCCGCCGGCGCCGTGGACGAAGCCCGCGTCTTCATCGCGCCGAAGCTGATTTCCGGCGCCCGGACCCCGGCCGGAGCCCCGCGTCTGCGCTCCCCCCGCCTGCGCCGGATCGGGGAAGATTTCATGATCTCGGGAAAGGTAGAATGTTCACGGGAATAGTTTCGGCCGCGGGCCGCGTTCTCCGCATGCGCGACAACACATTGGAACTTCGGGCCGATCTGCCCGTGCGCCTCGGCGACAGCGTCGCCGTCAACGGAGTGTGCCTGACGGTGGCGCGGCGCGCGGGCAAGGGCGCGTCCCGCCGCCTGGGGTTCGACGCCAGCGGCGAGACCCTGCGCCTGACCACCTTGGGCTCCCTGGGGGCCGGGGAGGCCGTCAATATCGAACCGGCCCTGCGGGCCGGAGATCCCCTGGGCGGCCACATCGTCACCGGCCACGTGGACGGCCGGGGCAAGGTCCTGCTTCGGGAAAAACTGCGGGACGGTTGTTTGCGCCTGCGCGTGAGCCTGCCCCCGGCCTTGGACGCCCTGGTCGCGCTCAAGGGCTCGATCGCCGTGGACGGGGTGAGCCTGACGGTCACCGCCGTCGGCCCCCGCTGGTTTGAAACCGTCCTGGTCCCCCACACCTTGAAGGAAACGACCTTGGGGGCCCGGCGGGTCGGCGCCCCGGTCAACCTGGAAGCCGACCCTCTGGCCCGCTATTGCCGCGCCGCGGCCGCCGCCCTGGCCGCCCCCGGGAGCCGACGCCGATGAAAGGTTTCGACCGGATCGAGGACGCGATCAAGGACATCCGCAAGGGAAAGATGATCATCGTCATCGACGATCCCGACCGGGAAAACGAGGGAGACCTCGTCATGGCCGCCGAAAAGGCCGACGAGAAGGCGATCAACTTCATGGCGCTCCACGCCCGGGGGCTGATCTGCGCGCCCCTCACGGGCGAGCGGCTCGACGAGCTCAACATCCAGCCGATGGTGGAGCCCGGACGAAACGCCGGCCCCGGCCCGGGCCGCGACACCGCCTTCGCCGTTTCGGTGGACGCCCGCCGGGGAACCAGCACCGGCATCTCCGCCCGGGACCGGGCCCTGACCATCCGCTCCCTGGTGGACGGCAAAACGCGGCCCGACGATCTGATCCGCCCCGGCCACATTTTCCCTCTGCGCTCCAAGAACGGCGGGGTGCTGGTCCGCGCGGGCCACACCGAGGCCGCCGTGGACCTGGCGCGCCTGGCGGGCCTCAAGCCCGCCGGGGTCATCTGCGAGATCCTCAACCCGGACGGAAGCATGGCCCGGACCTCCCAGCTCTCGAAGTTCGCCGCCCGCCACCGCCTGAGGGTCATCACCATCCGGGACCTCAT
>CAYHPY010000097.1:0-14134 GCA_964358485.1 uncultured Elusimicrobia bacterium | reverse complement strand
CTCGATTACCGGAAAGGGCCTCCTGCCCCGCCAACCACAAAGGATAAAAAACCAGGGAGGATCGAAAGAGCAAGGCGCCGCCCAAGGCCGTGCCCAAAAGGCGGTCGCGCTTGACGCCGGGACGGGCCGCACGATCGGCCGCCAGGCAGGCCGCGGCCAACACCAGGAGTTCCATCATCGGCTGGGGAAAGGGGGCCGAGCCGTGCCAGGGAACCCCTCCGCGGGCCCCGCCCGAAAGATGCCCCAAGGCCCAAAGCGCGATCGGGGCCGAGAGCCCAAGCGCGGGCGCCCCGCAGAGAAACCCAAGATAGGCCGTGAGCCAGAACGCGGCGGTCGCGGTGGCCGCGCGCCAGACCCGCCAACCGTCCCGCCCGGAATGGTTGTAAAGGGCCGCGGCGATCAGGCCGGAAGCGGGCATGTAGCGGCTCACCGCCCATGGCGAGTTCAAGCGGTGGAGCAGGGACTCGCCCTGGTCCAGATAGTCCTGCAAGTCCTTCTCCTCGGCCAAATAATCGGGGGCATGCAGCCGGGCGGGGGCGGCGCTCCAGGCCAGGCCCCACAGGACGGCGGCCGCCAGGGCCAAGGAGACGGCGCGGGTCCGGCTCATCGGGCGCCCTTCCTAACATGCCGCAGGCGCCGCCAAAGGGAGAAGAGGTCCGCGAAATTCCGGACGCTGTCGGGCACCGGGCGAAACCGGCTCCCCGCGGCGTCCTCCCAGAGGACCGGGAGTTCCTTGATCCGGGCCCCTTCCGCCGCCAAAAGGGCGAGGAGTTCCACGTCGAACATAAAGCCGTCGATTTCGCACCGGGCCAAGAGCCGCCGGGCGGCCTCCCCCTCCAAGGCCTTGAAGCCGCATTGGGTGTCGGAGAAATCGGTCAGGCCCGCGCCCCTCTGCAAGGCGCTGAAGATTCGGGAGCCGGCCCGCCGCCACCACGCCTGGGGCGCGCGGATTTCCGAGGCGGGGAGCCGCCGCGAGCCGATGACGGCCGCCCAGCCGCGCTCCAGATCCGCCAGGGCGGGCTCCACGGTCTCGATGGGGACCGAAAGATCGAGATCCAAAAAAAGCACGAAGCGCCCGCGGCTGGCCAGGACCCCTTGCCTCACGCCGAAGCCCTTGCCGCGGCGCTCGGGGTAAGACAGCAGGCGGGCGTTCGGCCGCCCCCCCAGAATTTCCAGGGCCAACGCCTTCGTCCGGTCCCGGCTGCCGTCCTCCACGACGATCAACTCCCAGGAGTAGGACCGGCCCTCGAGGTAAGCCAGCATCCGGCCGAGGCCGTCGCCGATCCGGGCCTCTTCCTCCCAGGCCGGAACCACGACGCTCAAATAAGGGGCGGCTTGGCTCATCGCAAACGCAGCGCCCGCTCCCGCTCCTCGCACTTGCTGCAGCGTCGGCAGGCGGTCCGGCCCCGGGGCCGGAGGCAGGAGAAGGTCAATTCCAGCGGAAGCCCGGCCCCGCGGAGGAGCACTTGCCGCTTGCTCAGACCCAGAAAAGGCGCCAGGACCCCGACCCGGCGGTTCAAGGACAGGCCCGTCGCCGCCGCCATTTGCCGGAAGAATTGCGGGGTGGCGTCGGAGAAGGGATTTCCCTTAAGGACCGCCAGGACGCTCGCGTCCAGGCCGCGCCGACCGCACAGAAGGCCAGCCTGGCTGAGCAAGGTGATGTTGCGCCCCGGAAGAAAGACGGAGTCCCAGGGACTGCCCTCGGGGGGCACGCCCTTGCCGTCCAGGCTCCAATGGCGTCCCAAGGCCCAGGCGACCGGAGCCGGGGCCACGGTCAGCGGCTTGAGGCGTTTTCCGAAGGGCCCGCGCCCTAGCTTGCGCAAGAACCGCCTCAGCCAATGGAGTTCGGCGCGCTCCCAGAAATGGCCGCAGCGCACGAACAGGGGATGAACCTCCCAACCCCGCTTGAGCAGATCGGCGGTCAGCACCGCGCTGTCGAGGCCCCCGCTGGCCAGCAGGCAGACTCTCATGGGCGTTTTGCCTTTTTTTTCGTCCCCGGGAAAAAACGCAGGGTCGCCGGCAAGGACCGCCATTCCGCCGCGTCGGCGAACCGAGCGGGGTGAACTTCCAGGCCGCGAGCGCAGGCCCCCGCTTCCGGAGAGCCCTCCCGGACGATTTTCCGCCCGGTGTAGAAATTCAAGGTCAAGTCATTGAGCCAGACCGGCTGATCGTCGCGGCCGACGACCGGCAGCCAGGACAGGAGCATGGCCCCGTCGCCCTTGAACTCCACGCAGGCCCCGGCGGGGAGGGACCCTTCCAGCTCGCGTCGGATCGCTCCCAGCACGGGGGGCCGGAGGCTTGGCTCGCGGGCGAGCCACACCGCCGCCTCCCGGGCGCTCTCCCAGGGCAGAGCCGCGAGGAAAAGCCATGGCGCGAGCGCGCCCGCCAGCGGCCACCGCGGGGAAATCAGTTCCCCGGCCCGGGCCAAGCCTTGTCCGAGGGCCGCGAAGGCCGCCGGAAAAAGAATGATCAGGTAGCGCAGTTCCCGCGTGGGGATGGCGTTGAGCGCAGCCAGAGGGATCAGCAAGGCCGTCAACAGAAACCGCTCCCGGCTCGCGCCACGGGCCGCCCACTCCCACAGCCCGAGCCCCATGAGCAGCGCCGTCGGCCAGCCCAGAAAGCGCGGGACCGCCCGGGCGTAAGCCGCCCAATCCACCCACCCGCTTTTTCCGGAGAGGTTTCCGCCCACCACCAGCTCCATGAACTTCTCGTGCCCGAAGGCCATGGAGCGCCAAATCCCCTGCTCGCCCCCGCCCCCCGCCAAAACGGCGTTGAGCAGAAGCGCCGCCAGATAGCCCGCCGGAGGAAGCAGCCACCAACCTCCGTCCCAAAAGGCGCGCAGGCGCTCACGCAACGATCCGCCTCCCGGGCGTAGCGCCAGATAAGCGACCGGAACCGTCCAGAGGATCAGGAATTGATAGCGGCAAAGATAACCGGCCGCGTAGGCGCCCAGAAGCCAAGCCAAGCGCCGCGGGGACGGGGCGTCGGCGTGATTGAAGGCGCAGAACAAAAACGGGATGGCCAGGAGCGCCGAGAGCAGGTCGAATCGAAAGAAGGGCGCGTTGGCGATGACGAGCGGGTTGAGAGCCATGGCCAAAGCCGCGACGGCCGCCTCGCGGTCCCGGAGCAAAGTCCGGAAAAAAAGGAAGGCGCTCACCCCCAAAACGGCGGCCACCGCGATCATGCAGGCCTGGGACAGGGCCAGCGCCGCCGACGCGCCGCCGCTTTCGTAGGCGCGCGCGATCCCCGGGGCGAAAAGAAACCAGCTCAAGGGCGGACGAGTGGTCTCCACCGAGCCCGGCGCTCCAAGATCGGCCCAGCGAAGGACATTGAGCAGGCCGATGACGCCGTCCACCGAATCGACTCCGATCCCGCGGGAAAGGCGCGAAAGTCCCGCCGCGTAGGCGAGCGCGGCGGCGGCCGCGACCCCGGCGGGCCACCGGCGGAATTCGGAAACGGTCACAGAAGGAACCTCAAGACCGTCCCGCCCCTCAGGACCACGGTCAAAAAATAGCCCAGGAAGATCCAAGCCGCGAAGGAGACGGTCGGGGCCAAGGGAATCACGTCGACGCCCTTGGCCTGGCACCAGGCTTTCAGGGCCTCGGCCTGCTCGGCCGTCAGGCCGTCGGCGTAGACGCTGGAGAAATGCCGCTCGAAAAACTCCTTGTCCTGGCGGAGCTTGTCCAGAAATTCGGGGGCCAGGGTGAGATAGGAGGCCAAGGCCTCCCGCTCATGGCTCGGGCGGACTTCCTCATCCCACTTGCGCACCAGGATCAGGCTCAAGCCGAAGAACAAGCCCATCAGGGCCATCGGCATGGCCAGGTCCGCCAAGGGCATGAACTCGGCCGGGACCGCGCCCTTGGGCAGAGCCGGGGCTTGGGGGAAGCGCCAAGCACCCAGCGGAGAGAGGGCCGGACCCGCCGAGACCCGGACTAGATTTCCGGCCTCCCGGAAAAACGAGCCGATCAGGCGCAGGGTTCCGTTCCAGATCCAGCCGATCCCCATGAAGAAGAACGGAAAGACCAACGGCAAAAGAAAGGCGATCCCCGTCTGCCCCCCGCTGAGCACCTTCATGGCCCAATTCATCCCCAGGAAGGTGAAGAAACTGAAGATCGAGACGCTCCCGAACAGGGAGATGATCCGCCCCCACTCCGGGGCGGGCTCGAAAGCCACCAACCCCGCCAGCGCCGCCAGGGGAATGAATTGTGAAAAGCGCCCCAGCCGGGAGCCCACCATGCCCCAGAGATAAAAAAGGCCGACGCAAAGCAAGGACAGCAGGATCGGAGAGTGGATGTATTCCCGCACTTGATAGGAAAGCAGGGCCATCGTCGCCATGCCCGAGAGCCATTGAAAGACCAGGCCCAGGGCCTCCCGGGGGCTGGCCAGGCCGCTCCCGGCCGCCTTGATCGCCGCCGGGAGCCCGACCAGAATCTCGCGCCACCGCTCCAGGAAAAAGCCCGCCTCGCGCCGCCAGCCCAGATTTTTCAGGAAGTTCAACTGATGGCGCATCCGCGTGTCGAAGAAGTACCAGCCGGCCCGGAAAAACAGGGCCAGGCACGCGGGCAAAAAGATGTTGATGAGGGTGGAGAAGAAAATCGGCTCCCCCGGCGGCAGGGTTTCTCCGAAGAGGAGCGGCGCCAGCAGGGCCAACAGCATGAAGAGCTTGGCGTCCCCCGCGGGCCACACCCGCAGCTGCCACAACAACATCCCCGCCATCCCGCACAGCAAGACCTGCCGGCCGCATTCGAGGTAATAGGGAACCAAATGGAAGGTGTCCACCTTTCCCATCGCGCCCAAAATGGAATTGCCGAAGAGGAGCAGGTAACCGAGGGCCGCGCCCGCCATGCCCCAGCCGAGAAAACGGTGAAAGATTCTCTGCTTGGTCCAGTCGGACCAGCCCACCACGCCCCAGAGAACCAGAAAGCCGATGAAGGCCAGCCCCCGGACCCCGTGCAAAAACAATCGGGAGCTCACGCTTCCCCCCGGCGCCGGGTTTGGGTTTTAAGTCGGCGCCGGCCCCATCGGGCCAGGGCGGCTTGGAGTTCCGGATTCTGGGCGGCCACGGCCTCGAACATCGCCCGGCCTTCTTGCGGCCGCGCTCCCGCCGACAAGGCCGCGGAGCGCCACAAGCGGACCAGGACGGAGTACGGGCGCGCGTCGGCCGCGGCCGCCAGATCGGCGGCTGCCTCCCGGACCGAGCCCGCGCGCAATAGAACCTCGGCCCGCCAGGTGCGGACCAGCGGACAGGCGGGGTCGGCGGCCGCAGCGGCGTCCAGGCGTTTGCGGGCCGCCTTCCACTTCCCTTTCTCAAGCTCCTTGCGGCCGAGCCAAGCCAAGGCCAGGGCCCGGCCCGCGCCCCCGCCCTCCGCCAATTTTTCCAGGGCCGCCCGGTCCGGGCGCGGCGCCCCGGCCGCGCGCGCCAACCCCCCGCAGGAAAAGGCGTGCCCCGCCGAACCCAAGGCGCAGGCCCGCCAGTCCTCCAACGCCTGGGCCCAATTTCCCGTCTCGGCGCGCATGACGC
The DNA here is from genome assembly GCA_964358485.1 of uncultured Elusimicrobia bacterium. Lineage (GTDB taxonomy): Bacteria > Elusimicrobiota > Elusimicrobia > UBA1565 > UBA9628 > CAYHPY01. The sequence continues at coordinate 8,613 of CAYHPY010000097.1, read as the reverse complement.
CCCGTTCGTGAAAAAAACCGGCCCGGGGCAAGGTGTCCAGGACTAGGCTCATGTCCCGCTCGCCGCCCGCAGCATCCCCCAGGTCATGGCGCAGGGACGCCCGCCAGGCCAAAGCCAGACGGTAATCCGGTTGGAGCTTGAGGCCCGCGTCCAGGTCGGCCAGCGCGCCCGGGCCGTCTCCGGCCTTGCGCCGGAGTTCGGCCCGCCAACAGCGGATCCAACCCGAGCGGGGCGCCCGCGCCACGGCGGCGTCGCTTTCGGCCAGGGCCTTGTCCAACCCGCGCCCGCCCTTCTCGTCGCTCAGCGTGGCCAGCGCCCGGGCCAGAAAGGCCCGGACCCAGGCGCGGGAGCCGTCCAAGTCCACGGATTTGCGCAGGTCCCGTGCGCGCGCGCGGGCCAAAAGCGAGGAATGGCGGACCCCCAGCACTTCGGCGCGCGCCGCGTAGGCCCAGGCGCGGCGGGGGTCCTCTTTCAAAACGGAGTCCGCCGCGGCCGCCAGCAGGCGCCGTTGCTGGGCCATGTCCTGGGGCGGGGCCTGTCCCGCCTTCAAGAGCAGGAGCCGGACAAATCCGTCCAAGCTCTCCGGATGAAGATCCATCGCCCGGTGGGCGTCTTCCACCGCCGCGTCCCGGTCGCCCGCCTGCCAGCGGACCGCCGCCCGGAGGATAAAAAAACCCGGCAGGGAAGGAGCCAGGCGCGCCCCCGCGCCGAAGTCGGCCGCCGCCCCCTTGAAATTCCCCGCCCGCGAGGAGACGACCCCTCGCAGAAAGCGCGCCGCCGCCGAAAAGGGTTCCAGAAGGACCGCCATATCCAGCATCCGGGCGGCCGCCTCGGGCTCGGCCAATAAAAACAAGGCGTAGCCCTGCCAGAGGCGGAAAAATCCGTTCTTGGGACGGAGTTCGCAGGCGCGGGTCAAATCCTCGAGAGCGGCGGCGGGATCGGAGCGAAGATCGGCCTCGCCCCGAAAAGCCAGGGCCTCCGGGCAGGCGGGGTCCAAGCGCAAAGCGGTTTCAAAACAGGCCCGGGCCGCTTCCCCCCGGCCCAAAAGCCGCTCCCACCGCCCGCGGAGCGCCCAACTTGCGCCGTCGCGCCCTTCCTGGCCCGCGAGCGCCCGCTCCAACTCCGCGCGGTGATAGGCGCCCCAATCCGGCAGGAAAATCCCCCAAAGATGACGCGCGTCCCCCATCAGGGCCGGGCCGACCTCAAGCAGGTCCAGCCCGCCCCGGGCCGGCAAAACGGCGGGCTCCTTCGTCGACGCGCTAATAGCACCAAATAGTATAAAATTATTCCATGAACCGCTCCGCCCGGCGAGAGGTCGACCTGGGCTACGGCCGCTTCAACGCCGGGAAATTCCCCGAGGCCTTGGCCTGCTTCCGCCGCGCGCAAATCCTGGGAGACCGCCGTCCCCAGACCCGAATTTTCGAAGCCCATTGCCTGCACGCTCTGGGCCGCACGGAGGCGGCAATCCGGCGCCTGCACGCACTCTGCCGGGCCCCGGGAGCCTCCGCCCCCGCCTTCCTGGAACTGGCCCGCATGCTCCGCCAACGGGGGAGGCACGAAAGCGCCCTGCCGATTTTTAAACGCGCCGCCTCCGCGCGGGGAGCGGGTCCCGCCGTCATTCGGGAATGGGCGGACTGCCTCAAAACCGCGGCCCGGGCCTGCGGCGCCCGCGGCAGGCATGACCGGCAAGCCCGCTACCTGGAACAGGCCCTGGCCCTCGTGCCCTCCGACGGTCAGGGACGGACTGAATTGGCCGCCGCACGCCTGGCCGCCGCCCGCCGGGCGCGGGGACGGGGAGACTGGAAAGGGGCCTTGGCCGCGGCCCGCTCCGCCGGCGCGTTGGAGGATGGGGAAGACGCCGGACGCAAGGAGGCCGGAGACATTCTGCTGGCGCTCTCCCGTCGAGCGATTGCCGCCGGCCGACGCGCCCAGGCCCGGAAATTCCTGGAGGCGTCCCTATCGGAATATCCCGCGGGGGAGGAAGCGCGCCGCGCCTTGACCGCGTTTTTCCGCCAAGAGGGCGTCCGGGAGCAAGCCGGCGGAAGGTGGGACCGGGCCGAAGCGGCCCTGCGCGCGGCCCTGGCCCTGGATCCTTGGCGATTGGAAGTCCGCCGGGAATTGGCGGCCGTCCTCGATGGGCGGGCCTTGATCCTGGAAGGCCGCGGGCGCTGGGACGCCGCGCGAAGCCTGCGCCGAAGTTCCGGCGAGCTTTGCCCACGCCCCGGCTCCGAGCGGACCGACCTGTTCCGCCAATGGATGCGCGACGGGCGCTTTCCGGAGGCTTTCGCGGAAGCCGAAAAAATCCTGAACGAAGGGCCGTCCCTGGCGGAAATCCGCGTCCTGCTCATTCCCTGGACCCGGGAGGAGGCGGCCCAAAAGGGCGCGGCCTGGCTGGCGGCTCTCGACGGCCTCAAAGCCCCCGAGCCCTGGCTCCACCTTTATCGGGGGACCTTGCGCCCCGGGAAAAGCGGCCTGGCCGACCTGCGTCGATTGGACCGCTGGACCGGCCCCCGCTACGGCTGGATGCAATTTCGCGCCGGGCAGAATTTCCTTTGCCAGGGAGAGTTCCCGGAGGCCCGACGGCGGCTGGAGCGGGCCCTCAAGTTTCCCCCGGTGGATTGGCGAATCCGGTCCTTCCTGGCCGAATGCCTGCTTTGCCTCGGACGCCCGTCCGACGCTCTGGCCGAAATCGAACAAGCCCGGGACCTGGCTCCCCGGGAGGAGGTCGGAGAAGCGCTGGCCTGGCGCGGCGCCTTCAAGCTTTGGCTGGGCCGTTATCCCGAGGCCCGGGAGGATTTGGACTGGGCCCACGCCCTGGGAGCCCGGCACGCCGCGGTCTGGCGGGCGGCCGCGCGCCTCAAGCTCGGCCATAAAAAAGAAGCCCTGGCCCTGCTCGACGCCGCGGTCCGGGAGACTCCCGGTGACCGCGAAGCCTGGGTGTGGCGCGGGGAGGCCCGCCGGGAACTGGGCCTGCGCCGCGGGGCCCGGGAGGATCTGAGCCGGGAGCCGGTGGGAGCTTGGGCGCTCTTCAACCGGGCCCTGCTTTGCGCCGCGGAGCGGAATTTCCCCGCCCTCCGCTCGGATTTCGATAAAATCCCGGAATTCATGATCTCCCACCTCAAGAAAAAGCTCGGTTTGCCCGCCGCCGCGCCCGCCTCCGACGCCGCGCGGGTCAAAATTCTCGAGGCCGGCCTGTCCCTGGCCAAGGGCTTTCGGCGGGACGATTACGGTTACGCCCTATGGATGCATTGAGACCGCTCCTGGCGCTTTTGGCCGTTTTGCCCTTGTGCGCGGCCGCGCCTCACCCGGACCCCGAGGCCGCCGCGGCCTATCTCAAGGTCCAAAGCTCCTTCATCGATCTGGACCTGGCGCGGACCCGCCCCGCCGCGGGCGAGGCCGAACTCGGGAAAAAATTGTTCTTCGACCCGCGCCTGGCGGCCAACAAGGCCATGAGCTGTTCCACCTGCCACCACCCCGGCATGGCCTGGACCGACGGCCTGCGCAAGGCGCGCGGCATCCATCATCAGGAACTGGGGCGCAACACCCCTTCGCTGTTCACCATCCATCGCAACATCCCCCATCCTTATTTCTGGGACGGGCGGGCGCTGACGCTGGAGGAGGCCATCCGCACCGCCCTGGAAAATCGCCTGGAGATGAGCCGCGACCTCACGGAGCTCGTGTTCGACCTGGAACGAATCCCGGGCTACGCGCGAGAGTTCGCCGCCGTCTACGGCCCGGGCGGAGTCTCCGGGGAACGGGTGGTCCGGGCGCTCTCGGCCTTCGTGCGGGCGGAGGTCCGGCTCGGGCAAACCCCCTTCGACCGTTTCGGCAAGGATCCCTCGGCCCTGGATGAGAAGCAACGGCTGGGCCTCAAGACCTTCGTCGACAAGGGCCGCTGCCTGTTCTGCCACAACACCCCCTTCTTCTCCGACGATTTCTTCCACAACGTCGGCGTCCGCAAAGACCCGAGCTTCCCCGACCGAGGACGCCACGCGGTGGTTCCCGACGACCCCCGCTTCTCGCGCGCCTTTCGGACCCCGCCCCTGCGCAACTCCGCCCTGACCGGCCCCTACATGCACGACGGGTCCCTGGCCACTTTGCGCGACGTGGTGGAATTCTACGACCGGGGCGGCGACGAGCCCGAGGACCGCGACGAGATCATCAAGCCCCTGGGCCTGACCCAGGCGGAGAAGGACGGCTTGGTCGCCTTCCTGGAGGCGCTGAGCTCCCCGCAAATCGCCATGCAGGCCCCGATCCTGCCGCCCGCGGGCGGTCCCGACACCGCGGAGGAGGGCCGGGACCTTCTGCGCCTGCGGTTGGACGCCCTGGAGCACGCCGCCAAAAACAAGGACCGGGACGGCGTTCGCGCCCGGGCCTTGATCCTGGCCGAGGAATCCGCGCGCCTGCCCGGCCTGGTCATGGACGCGCGCTGCGCCGCCTCCCTCAAGGCGGGCGCCGAGGCACTCTCCCGCGCGGCCCGGCCGCCCGGAGAGTCGCCGTCCGAGGTCGCGCGCCGCGCCCAGGCCCTGAGAAAATCGACCCTGGCCTGCGCCTCACCCGCGGCGGCCGCGGCTCCGTCTCCCGCTCCCGGCGGGCCTTGCGCTCCAGGCGCCACCGTGACCTCTCTGCTGTCCGACCTGGCCCGAGGAAGCCTGGGGCCCGGGGCCACCGAGCAGGTCTGGATTCCCTTTCACGAACGGGTGTTGTTCCACTACGAGTACCGCTGTCTGATCCAGGATTCCCCGGCTCCTTGCGACGAACTCAAGGGTTTGAGGAAGGTCTACTTCGGCGTCTCGGTCCCGGCCGACGAGGCGTGCCGGGAGCGGTATTACGAGAACACCACGGTCCGCGCCTTCGTCGCCGACAGCCCGGATTATTTCAAGCGCTGCGTGCTCTCGGTCCTGCATTCCTATCAGGGCATCCCGCGGCCGGAGGCCGAGGCCTCCTGCCGGATTTTGGACGAAAACAAAAAAGATCCCGGCCGGGCCTGCGACCAACTCGTCCCGCGCTATCTCAACCTGGAAAAAAAGGAATCCTGCCTGAACCTCTTGAGCCGTTTGATGCCGCGAGGCGAGGAATCCGTCTGCGAAGCGCTGGTGGGCGGGCCGGTGGCCTGGCTCAACCGCTGCAAATCCATCGTGATGTACGGCCCCGCGCTCCGCAAGAACGATCCGGAGATTTGCGGGGACCGGCGGCTGTGCCGGGCGATGATCGCAGACGCCCCGAAAAGCGTGGACGAGAGCGGCAAGGAAATCCTGGAAGCCGCCTGCGCGGCGGTTAAGAGCCTACGCCAATAACCGGCTGACTTCCCAGAGTCTGTAGCCGGGCAACGGGCAGCCTCCCGGGCTCCGGGGCAGTGCAGGATGAATATTGCTATTATTAACCGCCCTGCCATTGACTATTTGGGGGTTAGGGCCTACACTATAGATGCCCCTCTGTGAGAAGCTGGAATATAGCCGTCATGCTGAGGATCGCCTCAAAGAACGCCAGATTCAGAAAGAATACATTCTATCTGGGATGCGTGATGGTTGCAGCGAAGTAAGGCAAGCTGATGGGAGTTACCGAATATTTTGCATGCTTCGTGGCCGAACGCTCGTCATTGTAGTAAAAGTAATAAAAGGGAAGCGGTGCTTCGTCCTGACTGCATTTTGGGGGAAGTCTCTAAATTAAAATGGCCTTTCTAATCATTAAGTTTCCCGACGGTGCCGAAATGAAATACGATCCGGCCTCTCACATGGCCTACATCAAGTTCCGGGATGGAGTCGTGGTTGAAACCCGAGAAGAATCCTCCCACATCATGGTGGACCTCAATTCCAGGGGCCACTTGATTGGAGTCGAGATTTTCTCACCGAAGTCCTTGAAATATGAGGCTCGGATAACCACCGTTCTGAGGAGAATCGCCAAGGAATTCGGAGAGCCACGTCTTCGGGAGATCAAGCCCCAGATGCTCGGGGTCTACCAACCCGCCTAATCTCCCGCCTGCATGTTGTTTCTGAACAGGGACGGGCCTTTTGAGTTCCCCGCCGCAGTGCCGGATCAAATCGCTTTCGCACTGCGCTATCGAGGTGATTTTGGATTTCACTGCCAGGCGCCGGAAAGGAATCTGTCGCTCGCCCTTCTTGAGGCCGTGAACGAAGCGTGTCTGATGACGGAGAAAAAGACCCGGGCCGCGAACGAAAGGCGGATCCATAAGCCGCTAAATAATCATGCCCATCCGAAGGGCCGTAGAGTCTAAAAAGGCTGGCTAGGGGGATTGGGGCGAACGCAAAGGCCTGAGCCATGCGCTTATGAACAGAGATATAGAGGGAAACAGCTTCCTCCCGCCCGGCCTTTCAATCGACCTCGAAGTCGGCATCCGCGACGCACGAATCAATCGATTCGCCGCCGTTAGAAGCGACACCGGAGAGTCTTTTGTCCACAAGAAAGGGGACCTGTCGAAAGCCTTGGCCGAACTCGACGCTTTCGCCCAGACAGCAAAATACCTGCTCGGCCACAATCTGATCGCCTTTGACGCCCCTCATCTGGCCGCGGCCAGCCCCGACTTGCGCCTTCTAACGCTGCCGATGATAGACACGCTCCGCCTGAACCCCCTCGCGTTCCCCCGCAACCCCTACCACCACCTCATCAAGCACTACCAGGATGGCCAATTGAGGCGTGGGCGCCTCAATGACCCGGACATGGATGCGCGCCTGACCCTGGATGTTTTCCGCGACCAGTGTCGTGCATTCCAGGAAACCAATAAAACGAATCCCGATCTTCTTGCCGCGTGGCATTGGCTGACGACTGGCGGCGACGGCACGCGAGCTCTGGATACCTTGTTCGCCGCCATACGGATGGGACAGCGCCCTACTGAAGGAGAAGCCATCGCCGCGATCGACCGGGTTTTGGCCGGTCAAGCCTGTTTGACCCACGGACACGCTATCATAGCCGCCGCGGACAAGAGTGGTTGGCCGCTCGCTTATGCGCTCTCCTGGCTGTCGGTCGCCGGCGGAAACTCCGTGATGGCTCCATGGGTCCGGCACCAGTTTCCTGAGGCCGGAAAAATCGTCCGCCGCCTTCGCGACACCACGTGCGGGAAGCACAACTGCGCGTGGTGCCGAGAGCACCACGACTCGCGCAAGGAGCTTTTTCATTGGTTCGGCTTCACGGATTTTCGCTCCGAACCTGCCGGCCCCGACGGGAGCTCGCTTCAGCAAACGATCATCGAGGCCGCCATGCGGGGAGAACATCTGCTGGCTATCCTGCCAACGGGCGCCGGAAAGTCGCTTTGCTATCAGATTCCGGCCTTATCGCGTTACGACAAAACCGGTGAACTAACGGTCGTGATTTCTCCGCTCGTGGCTCTCATGGCCGACCAAGTCGCTGGACTCAAGTCACGCAACATCATGTCCTGCGCCGCCGTAAACGGGCTTTTGTCCTTGCCGGAGCGCGCCGATGTCTTGGACCGTATCAGGTTGGGAGACATCAGCATTCTCCTGGTTTCTCCGGAGCAACTGCGCAGCCGCACGATCCAGAAAGTCCTGGCGCAAAGGGAGATCGGCAGTTGGGTCCTTGATGAAGCTCACTGCCTTTCAAAATGGGGCCACGACTTCCGGCCTGATTACCGATATGTCGGGCGGTTCATCAAGAAGATGGCAGGGACCGGGCCCATGCCGCCGATCCTCTGCCTAACGGCGACCGCCAAGCCGGACGTCGTCTCCGACCTGAAGGACCATTTTCATAAAAAGCTGGGGGTGGACCTCCGGGTGCTAGACGGCGGCGCCACACGAACGAACTTGGAGTTTTCGGTGATTCCGACCACTCCCGGCGAAAAGTTCGCTCACATCCACCAAGTGCTCCTTGAAACCCTGCCGCTGGCGTTGCCCGGAGGCGCCATCATTTACTGCGCTTCCCGCAGGCAAACGGAAGAGGTGGCGGATTTTTTGCGTCAAAAGGGCCTGCTCGCGGGTCATTTCCACGCAGGTTTGCCGCCGGAATCCAAAAAGGTCGCCCTCGAGGGCTTTATTCGGGGCGATTTACGGGTTATTTGCGCCACCAACGCCTTCGGCATGGGAATCGACAAGCCCGACGTGAGGCTGGTCATCCACGCTGACATTCCTGGATCGCTTGAGAACTATCTGCAAGAAGCGGGCCGAGCCGGTCGTGACCGCCGGTCGGCGAACTGCGTTCTTCTCTATACTCAGGATGATGTTGAGAAGCAATTTGGCATGTCGGCACGCTCTCGCCTCACCCACAGGGAAATCCAATCAATCCTAAAGTCCCTCAAGAACCTCGATCGCAGAAAACGGCTCGATGGAGAGGTCGTGGCCACCGCTGGCGAGATTCTTGCCGAAGAGACGGACGGCTTCTTCGTTCGGGACAGCGCCACCGATGACACGCGCGTGCGCACCTCCATCGCCTGGCTTGAAGAGGCGGCCTTGCTTTCCCGCGAAGAAAACCAGGTACAGATCTTCCCTGCCTCCTTAAAGGTGGCCACCGTTGATGAAGCAGAAGCCAAGTTAGCTAAGATCAAAATGACGTCAGAGTATCGCCTTCAATTGCTCGCGCTTGTTCGCGCCCTCATCGAAGCCGATCCTGACGACGGCCTCACGACCGACCACCTCATGGGCGTCT
>CAYHPY010000096.1:0-14189 GCA_964358485.1 uncultured Elusimicrobia bacterium | reverse complement strand
GGTCCCGGTCTCCACGGAATGGTCCGCGCCCGGGAGGGCCGAGGCTCCAAGCGCCCCCGGAAGCTCATTCTGGTCGTCTTTCTTCGACAAGGCCCCCACCCTCCCGGCCGGACCGGAGTTGGGCGAGGTCCGGCTGTCGGAAGGCAAGCTATACATCCAAGGACGGCCCGCCCCCTCGCTCGGCGCGGGGACCTACAAGGAGACTTTCGAAATCCCGCACGCTCCCGATTATGTCCTGAAGCTCTTCAACTCCAAACTCCTGCGCCCGGAGGAAAACCTTCCCGAAAAAAGGCGGGAGGTGGAGAACACCCGCCTCTTGGAGAAAGCCGGGGCCACCCCCCGGCTGACCGAAGCGGGCGCTTTGGCCCTGGACCGGCGAACCATGGGCTATCTGGTCGTGGAACGGGTCCGGGGCCGCAACCTCGCGGTGATGACTCCGGCCAAACGGGAGGCCGTCCAAAAACTATTCTCGACGCTGCTGCGCGCCGGCCTGGAGTTGGGCGACACCAAGTCGATCTCCAAGGTCCGCCAAAACATCATGGTGGGCGAGACCCGCTCCGGCGGGTTCAAGGCCTATGTCGTGGACGCCGATCTGGAGCGTTCCTCCAAGAGCCGCGCGGAGTTGGCCAAATTTTACGCCGATTTGCTTGAATCCCTCGGAGGCGGTCGATGAACCTGCTCTCTTTGCTCCTGGCTCTGGCCCTGACCAACCCGCTCTGGGCCAACTTCCGCTCCGGCAACGCCAAGCCTACCTCCGGAAAAACGAACGCAGGCGCCTCATCCGTGGGCCAAGGGAGCGGGTCCTCTCCCGCCCTCAAAGTCCCCCTCTCGATCCCCTCGCTGGCGTCCCCCTTGGGCGGCGCCCAGGCGCCCCGCGTCCACGCCGCCCCGTCCCTGGGGCTTCCCCAATCGGCGCTCGGCTCCGAGGAGGCGGCCAAGCCGTTCTTTCCGGCGGCCGAGGCAAAAGCGCCGACCTTGCTCGGGCGAACGGCCGCGGAACGGCCGTATTTCCTGGACGCGCTCAAGAAATTGGGTGCGGGAGAAGAAATGGTCGAGCGGCTCAACGGCTACCTTGAAAAACGGCATTTCGGGGAACAGAACAAAATCTACCACGGCCTTTCTCACTCCCAAGATGTCCCCAGCCTGATGGCTGGGGTTCTTGACCGCCTGCCCATGGCCTTGGTCAGCCGCAACCGCCGGGCCCTTCTGCTGGTGGCCGCGGCCCTCCATGACGTCGATCCCGCGCGCGTCCCGGGGACCCCGGCCCGCGTCTCCGCGACCCTGGAGCACCTGACCCGGGACGCCGAGTCCGCGGCGCTCGTCGCCGAGTTCGGCGAACTCTTCGCCTTCACCCCCGGCCAGGTCCGGACTCTCATCAGGGCCACCGATTTCCACATGGACCCGGCCGTCCTGGCTAAAATGCAAGCCGATTTCATCGAAACGACCAAAACCGCGTTCGCCGAGGGCGGCGATCAAGGCTGGGCCGTGGAATGGGGCAAGCGCCTGGCCTTCGTGGACAAGGCCGTCTCCTATGTGGGAACCGTGGAGACCGCCGCCGCCCAGGTCAAGAATCTCGCCGGTGAAATCCGCGCGGCAGTCGCGGCGGCCACAGGTAAAGCGGCCGAGCACCCCACCGATTCCGAAATGGCGGCCGGCACGCCCGCTTTCCTCAAGACCCTGCGCGAGAGCCCCGAGTTCTCGTATCTTCCGCCGGAATTTCAGGGGCGCTTTGAGGCCGTCCAAGCCTACTTTATCGCTCAGCGCGGCCCCCCGGGAGCGCCGAAAGCCTCCGCCCCCGGAGGAGACTCCGTCCGGGCGGCCCCCCAAACGGCCGAGCCACTCGCCTTCCTCCTCGGCAATACCCCGAAGAACGCTCAGGATTTCTCGCACCACGCCCTCAAGCTGGCCCTCTCCATCCGGGACCGGGTCAAAGACGCCAAGGCCGAACTCCCGGCCCAGGAAATCGGCCGTCGCCAGCAGATCTACAAAACCGCCCTCCTGGCCAAGGCCCGCGAGGCCGCCGCCAAGGCGGGCTTGAAGGAAAGCGAGGTCGTCTCTCACGGCGCCCAACTCCGGAAGTTCTGGGGGATGATCCTCAAGGGCCGCTTGGAAGCCTCCAACCCCTATCCGGGCTTCAAGGGCGAATCCTACGAAGTCTGGGGCGTGCGCGGCATCGAGGGCGCGGCCTCCTATGGCGCGGTCCGGGGCGTGCAAAACAATCTTCCCGGAGTGGTGGTCCTCATGCACAACCGGGTCAAGCCCCTGCAGGTGATCGGCGGCGAGACCTTGGACCGCGAACCGACGGTGGAAGAGGATTTCCTGGCCGCCGTCGTCACCGACGGGACGCGCACCATCGTCCTTGAGAAGAAGGACCTCCAGGAGCTCGGACGCCTGGCCCAGCAGTGGCGGCGCGACGCCGTCCGCTCCGCCCAGGGCGGCTCCATGGTGGAAGTGGACCGGCTCCAGCGCCTGCTGGACTTCTACGCCCCCGACCGCTGATTTCGTATAATCCAAACCCATGAAAAGCTCGGAACTGCGAAGCGCCTATCTGGATTTTTTCTCCGCCCGGGCGCATAAGGTCTGCCCCTCCACCCCCATCATCCCCCAGGGGGACGCCTCCCTGATGTTTAACTCCGCGGGCATGGTGCCCTTCAAGCCCTACTTCCTGGGACTCAAGACCGACCTCAAGCGCGCCGCCTCGGCCCAGAAGTGCTTTCGCACCACCGACATCGACCGCGTGGGCCACACCCTGCGCCACATGACCTTCTTCGAGATGCTGGGGAATTTTTCCTTCGGCGATTACTTTAAGGAAGAATCCATCGCCTGGGCCTGGGAGTTCCTCACCAAGAACGCGGGCCTGGACCCCCGGCGCCTGCATCCCAGCGTCTTCAAGGACGACGAGGAGGCCTTCGGCCTTTGGAAAAAACTGGGGGTCCCCCACGCCCCGGTGCGCCTCGGGGAAAAAGACAACTTCTGGAACATGGGCCCCACCGGCCCCTGCGGCCCCTGCTCGGAAATCTACTTCGACCGCGGGCCCGAGCACTCCTGCGGCCAGCCTTCCTGCGCCGTCGGCTGCGATTGCGACCGCTTCCTGGAGGTCTGGAACCTGGTCTTCACCCAATTCGACCGCCAGGCCGACGGCTCTCTCAAGAACCTGCCCCGCAAGAACATCGATACGGGCATGGGCCTGGAGCGCCTCGCGTTCGTCGCGCAGGGGACGGCCTCGCCCTTCGAGACGGACGCGTTTCTTCCCATATTCACCAAGGCCGCCCAACTCATCGGGGTCGATCCGAAGCGCTCTCCGGAGACCGGCCTGGCCTACCGGGTCATCTGCGACCATGTCCGGGCCGCCACCATGCTCTTGTCGGAAGGAGTCATCCCCTCCAACGTCGAGCGCGGCTATGTCCTGCGCCGGCTCATCCGCCGCGCGGCGCGCTACGGTCAGTTGCTGGGGCGCGAACAGTCGTTTTTGCACGAACTGGTTCCGGCCGCGATCGGGATTTTTTCGGGAGTCTATCCGGATTTGAAAGAATCGGCCGCCCAGGTCGCCGGGACCCTGAAGATCGAGGAGGAGAAGTTCCTCGAAACCTTGAAAGCCGGCGAGCGCGAACTCGAGACGCTGCTGAAAGCCGGCTCCGGCACCCTTTCCGGCGAGGCCGCCTTCAAGCTCTACGACACCTTCGGCTTTCCCCTGGAGCTCACGAAGGAGATCTGTCTCAAAAGGAACGTTTCCGTTGACGAGGCTGGCTTCAAAGCCGCCTCCGCCAAAGCGGTCGGAATCGCCAAGGCGTCTTGGAAAGGTTCCGGTGAAAAATCTCACATCATGGATTCCCTCATTCAAGGGATTGAAACCGAACCAAGGTTTTACGATTCCCTGGAGGAGAAAGCGGTCGTCCTCGCGTCCCAATTCGGGAGTCCGGAAGGAGACTGCTTGGTTCTGGACAAATCCCCATTTTATCCGGAAGGCGGCGGACAAGTCGGGGACGAGGGAACCCTTCTGACGTTTGACGGGAAGCAAATTCTGGCGTCGGTCATCGACACGCAACGCCAGGGAACGGCGATTGTTTTGACGATCAAGCTCAACCCCGGCTGTCGAATTGAGGTCGGAGATCGCGTGCTCGCCAGAGTGGACGCCGTCCGCCGGGGTTATATCGCCCCGCATCACACCGGCACCCATCTCCTCAACGAGGCCCTGCGCCGCATCCTGGGCGGCCATGTCCGCCAAGCCGGCTCCTATGTGGGCGCCGACAAACTGCGCTTCGACTATACCCATCCCAAGGGCCTGGACCCGGAAACCCTCAAGAAGGTCGAGGCCATGGTGGCGGCCGAGATCTCGGCCCGCCTGGCCGTGGAAACCAAGGTCGGGACCATGGACAAGGCCCGGGAATTGGGCGCGACCACCTTGCTGGGCGAGGATTACGGGGAGAAGCCCCGGATGGTCCTCATCGGGCCCAAGGGCTTTTCCGCGCCCTCGGAACGCTTCAGCCTGGAGCTGTGCGGCGGGACGCATGTGGCCAACACCGCGGACCTCAAGGCCTTCCGGATTCTGAAAGAATCCTCGGTCGCCGCCGGCGTGCGCCGCATCGAGGCCTTGGCGGGGAAGGCGGTGGAGGACTACGACCGGCTGAAAACCGCCGAAGGCGGGAAAATACTCGAACAACTGGTATCTCGAGAACGGGAACTCTTGGCCGAAGTTTCCGCCTTGGGCGGCAAGATGGACGAACTGCCGGAAAGCCAACGGGACCTGGAAACCCTCAGGAAAAGGGAAAAAGAATTATGGGAATTGATCCAACGGCTTAAAACAAAAAAATTGGCCGCGGCCTCGGACTCGGGGGGAACGATCCGGGAGGTCGGCCGCGTCAAGTTATATGCCCAGATTTTAGACGGGGCCGACCCCAAAAATCTCCGCTCGTTGGCCGACCGAAAGAAAGCCGAACTCGGCGCGGGCTCCTTGGTCTTCCTGGCGGCCCCTCAAAACGGCAAGCTTTCTTTCGTGCTTGCCTCCGCCGCCCCGGAGGCCGACGCCTCCAAACTCGCCAAGACCTTGGCCGCCGCCCACGCCGGTTCCGCGGGGGGACGGGCCGACTTCGCCCAAGGGGGCATGGGCCCGGCGGAACTGCCCGCGCTGGTGGAAGCCCTGGCTTCCATGCTTAAATGAAGCAGCCCAACCCGGTCTATCTCAGCTTCCAGCGCGGCGGCAAGGGAAGCGGCGTGACCCGGGTGGAAAAGCTCATCATGCACCCGACCCTCAAGGAACAGCTCCTGGCGGCTTATAAAAAACGGCTCGGCTGCGGGGGAACGATCCGCGACGGAGCCCTGGAAGTCCAGGGGGACCGGCGGGATCTGATCGAAGCGGACCTCAAGGCCCAGGGCTTTCAGGTGCGCCGGTCCGGAGGCTGACATGGCGGCCCCGACCATCAAGACGGTTTCCTTTCTCTCCCCGGACGCTACGGTCAAGCCCGAAAGCGGCCGCAGCGACTTAAAAGTCACCTTGGCCGACGGCAGTCTTTCCTCTTTCGCCGCCGCCACCCCCGACCAGCCCGGATTCTGGACGGGCAAGGGCCAAGCCGCCCATTATTTCAGCAATCCCATCCTCTTCGTCTCCCGCCTGGACACGGAAACCACCCGCGTGGCCATCGACGCCATGGCCCACGAGATGGGCGGCTACTGGCTGCGCTACTATCATTGCCGCGACGCCGTGGCCGCCGCCGCCAAGGGCAAGGCCCCCCGGCCCAAATCGCCCGGCCTGGGGACCGCCTCGTTCCGGGACGCGTCCCCTCACGCCAGCCCCGACCATTGCAGCGCGGTGGTGGAGGCGGTCTTGAAGGACGGCCGGGAATTCTCGATTTTAGCCTCCACCCCGACCTGGTTCGCCGAAGCCTTCCGCAAGCTGGGCCTGCGCTACTACTACGGCCCCGCCGTGCTCTTCGTGCGCAAGATGGACAACGCCATCGTCCGCAAGGCCGTCCGAGAGATGGCCGAGCGCGGCGACACCTGGCTGTGCCGCTACGATTCCCCCCGCACCACCTTGCCCCAGGTCCTCTCGGACTTCCGGGCTAGACATCCCTGATCGCCCGTAGGCCGCCGGGGTGACTGTGTTTGAACACAGTTGGGTTGGGGATTTGCGCCCGCCCTCAGCTTCGCTGAGGACAGGGCGCCGTCAACGAAAACAACTTGCGCCCGAGAGGAATCGAACCTCTACCCGCAGCTTCGGAGGCTGCTGTGATATCCATTTCACCACGGGCGCGAAAGTGGCGGGAACGTCTAGCCTATTCTACTTAAATCAACCCGGCTAAGGCGAGAGTTCAGGGGATGTCCAAGCTGGGACGCCACTCCCTGGGCCGCGGCGACGACCTTGGCCGGGTCCACGCCGATCTTGGCGCCCTCGGCCCGGAGCGCGAAGGCCAGGTCTTCCGTGGCCACGTTGCCCCCCGCCCCCGGGGCGTAGGGACAACCCCCGAGGCCCCCGGCCGAGGAGTCAAAGCCGGTGATCCCGAATTCCCTCCAGGCGGTCAAGGCGTTGGCGATGGCCATGCCGTAGGTGTCGTGGAAATGGAGATAAAAGGTTCCCGAAGGGAACTTTTTCAGAAGAACATCCAAGAGCCGCCGAACTTCGTTCGGAGCGGCTCGACCAATGGTGTCGCCGATGGAGAGTTCCCGGACGCCAAGCTCCAACAGACTCTCGACCACGGAAACAACCGCGGGGGGCCTGACGGCCCCTTCAAAGGGACAGTGAAACGCCGTCGAGACATAGGCCCGGACGGGGAGTTTTTCCGCCGATGCCCGGTGGACCACCGGGCGAAAACGCTTTATGGACTCGGCGATAGATGCGTTGATGTTTTTGCGGTTGAAGGTTTCGGAGGCAGCGGTAAAAACCGCCACCTTATCAACCCGCGCCCGAAGAGCCCTGGCCAATCCTTCCTCATTGGGGACCAGCGCCGAGTAAACGACGCCCCGTTTCCGTTTAATTCGTTCAAAAACTTTTTCCGAATCCGCCATCTGCGGAACATACTTCGGGGACACGAACGCTCCCACCTCGATTTCCCCCACCCCGGTTTGAGAAAGGGCGTCGACCAAGGCGACTTTGGCTTCTAAAGAAACGGAGGCGCGCTCGTTCTGAAGTCCGTCGCGGGGGCCGACCTCGACGAAGCGGATGGTTCCGGCGCCCATCACTTCCGGATCCAGGAGGCCGGGCGTTTTTCCAGAAAAGCCGCCAAGCCCTCTTGGCCTTCCTTCGAAGCGCGGGCTTTGACCAGTTGGTCCAACGAGTAGCGGACCCGGTCCGGCTTGGACAATGTTCTAAATTCCCGAATCAGCCTCTTGGCCGTGCGCACCGCCTCCGGGCCGTTGCGCAGAACTCCGTCAACGGCGGCGGCCACCCGCGCGTCAAGCTCCGCCTCGGCGGCGACCTCATGGACCAGGCCGATGCGTTGGGCCACCTCCATGCCGAAGACCTCGCCGGTCAAGTACAGGCGCCGGGCATGGGTCTCGCCAATCTTGGGGAGGACCCAGGAGGAGACCACGGCGGGCAGGATGCCCAGGCGGCACTCGGAGAAGCACATCCGCGCCCCGGCTTCGGCGATAACCACGTCGCAGGCCGCGGCCAACCCCAGGCCGCCCCCGAAGACGGCCCCGTGCAGGCGGGCGATCACCGGAACCGGGCATTCGTCCACCGCCGCGCACATGTCCACCAGCAGTTCCGCGTCCCGACGGTTTTGGGCCGCGGTGGATTTGCCGGCGCGCTTCATCCACTGGATGTCGGCCCCGGCGCAGAAATCCTTCCCGGCTCCCCGGACGACCACGGCGCGCAAGTCCGCCTGCCGGGCGAAGCCCTCGAAAGTCTCCGCCAAATTCCTCAGCGTGTCGTCGTCCATGGCATTGCGGACTTCCGGTCTATTGAGAGTGACCGTCGCGACGCCGCCTTCGTTTTGGACCAGGAGGTGCGAACCCACGCTACATCCGGAACACGGGCGCGCGGAGGTCCTCGGCGGGAGCGTTGGCCGCGGCCTCGAAGCACAGCCCCAGCACCCGCCGCGTTTCGGCGGGCTCGATGATGCCGTCGTCCCAAAGGCGGGCCGTTCCGTAGTAGGGCTGGCCCTCGGCCTCGTATTGCGCCTTGATCGGGCCGGCGATGGCCTCTTCCTCGGCGGCGGTCAGCGTCCCCCCGCTCTTCTCGCGGGCCAGTTGGGCGCGTTTGATGATGAGCATGACCTGGGAGGCCTGCTCGGCGCCCATGACCGAGACCCGGGTGTTGGGCCAGGTGAACAGGAAGCGCCCTCCGAAGGCGCGCCCGCACATGGCGTAGTTGCCGGCCCCGTTGGAGGAGCCGATGATGACCGTGATCTTGGGCACCCGGGCGGTGGCCACGGCCTGGACCAGCTTGGCCCCGTGCTTGATGATCCCGCCCTGCTCGGCCTCCTTGCCCACCATGAAGCCGGTGATGTTCTGCAGAAACAGCAGGGGGATTTGGCGCTGAGAACAGAGCTCGATAAAGTGGGCCCCCTTGACCGCCGAGTCGGAGAACAGCACCCCGCTGTTGCCGATGATGCCGATGGGGCGGCCCATGAGGCTGGCAAATCCGCAGGTCAGGGTGCGGCCGTAAAGAGACTTGAACGCGTGGAAGCGGCTGCCGTCGACGATCCGCGCGATGACCTCCGAGACGTCGCCGGGACGGCGCAAATCGCGGTTCATGATTCCGTAGAGGTCCGAGGCCGGGTAGGCCGGCTCTTCGACGCCCATCGGAATGCGCATGGGTGCGATATTGAGGTTGGAGACGATGGAGCGGCAGATCCGGATCGCCTCCTCGTCGTCGGAGGCCAGATGATCGGTCACGCCGGAGATATGGCTGTGCATCTCGCCGCCGCCCAACTCCTCCTCGGAGGACTCTTCCCCCGTGGCGGCCTTGACCAAAGGAGGACCGCCCAGGTAGATCGTCCCGGTCCCGCGGACGATCACGCATTCGTCGGACATGGCCGGAACATAGGCCCCGCCCGCGGTGCACATGCCCATGACCACGGAAATCTGAGGGATGCCCAAAGAGGACATCACCGCCTGGTTGTAGAAAATCCGCCCGAAGTGTTCCTTGTCCGGGAAAACCTCCGATTGCTTCGGCAGGAACACCCCGCCCGAATCCACCAGGTAGACGCACGGCAGACGGTTTTCCCGGGCGATCTCCTGGGCGCGCAGATGCTTGCGGATGGTCTCGGGATAGTAGGTCCCGCCCTTGACCGTCGCGGCGTTGGCGATCACGACGACCAGCCGGCCGGTGACCAGACCCATGCCGGTGACCACCCCGGCGCCGGGGACCTCGCCCTCGTACATGCCGTCGGCCGCCAAAGCCGAAAATTCCAGGAAGAACGAGCCGGGGTCCGTCAATTTTGAGATGCGCTCCCGCGCGGTCAGCTTGCCGCGTTTGCGGTGCAGGGCCACGGCCTTCTCGGAGCCGCCCTTGCGGACCGCTTGGATTCGGCGGCGCAGCTCGGCCAGTTGCGCCTCGTGGTGGCGGACGTTTTCCTTGAATTCCGGGGAATTGCGGTCGACGTTGGAGGCGACCCGCGGCGTGTCCTCGGAGGGAGAGCTGTCCATCGCCGCTAGGATACAAAATTTTTCGTAAGATTGACCCGTGAGCTCTCAAGCCCGCCCCTCCCCCTGGGAGCACCTGGCCCTGGGAGCGCTCATTCTCCTCCTCTTCGGTACCGGGCTCCGAGCGCCGCTGATCTACGACGACGCCGCCTTCATCCTGAAAAATCCGCTGGTCACCGGGTCCTGGCCGGGATTCGAGGCTTTTTTATCCACCTCTTTCGCATCCCAAGGGGAATACGAGCCCCTGGGAACGCTGCTCCATTGGGGGCTGTTTCAAATCGCGGGGGAGGAGCCGTTCCTTTACCGCCTGTCGAGCCTATTGCTGCACTGGACCGCGGCCAGCCTGTTCTTGGAGCTTTTCGGGCGCCGCCTCGCAAACGCGCGCGCCGCCTGGGCGGCGGCCGCGCTGTTTGCCCTGTATCCGGGACAGACCGAAGTCCTGGCCGTCTCCACCTTCAAAAAACACCTCCTGGTGGCCGTCGGCGCCGGGGCCGTGCTTCTCCTGCAGACGGCGCGTCCCCGAAAGTCCGGCCACTTTTGGGCGGCGGGAGCGTGCCTGGCGCTGGCCCTTCTCTCCAAGGAGAGCGCCCTGGCCATTCCCCTGCTGGCGGCGGGAGCCTCCTGGGCCGAGGGTTCCGGGCGCGGCGGCCGCTTGAAGGAAGACCTTCCCTTTCTGGGCGTCCTCACGGGCGTGTCCCTGGGTTTCTGCATGATGAGAACCCTCCTGATTCCCCGCTCCTTCGGGGGACCGCTCTTGGACAGCTGGCCGCTCCATTTTCTCACCTCCGCCAAGCTCTTTTGCTGGTCCTTGGCCCAGCTTCCCTATCCCTGGGACCTTTGCCTGGAGCATTCGCTGGGACCGGTCCGGTGGAGCGGAGACGGACTTCCCTTTCTCTACTTTCTGGGAGCGGCCGCGGGAGGGCTGATTTGGTGCGCCCGCCGGGACCGCCTCCTGGCCTTCGGCGGGTTCTGGACCGCCGCCGCCCTGCTTCCCTTCATGAATCTGATCCCGTATCTCAACTACAGCTTGGTCGCCAACCGATATCTCTACCTGGCCTCGGCCGGCTTTTTCCTGGCCATGGCCCGGGCGGGGCAACGCCTCCTGGAGGCCAAACCCGGGGCGCGCCCCGCCGTTCTGGGAGCCTTCGCGGCCCTTGGCTTGTGCTTCGCCGCCGCCGACGCACGGCGCATGGTCGTATTCACCGATCTTTTGGACTTGGGGGAAACCACCGCCGCCTGCGCGCCGGGCAATCCACGGGCTCACTCCAATCTGGCCTCCGTCTGCCTGGGCCTTCGGCTCAATGAGCGGGCCGAAAAGGCGGCTCTGACGGCCGTCGCCCTGGCCCCGGGCGACGGGACCGGCCTTCAGGCCCTGGCCTGGGTCTATGCGCGAACCGGCCGCCTGGAACGGGCCGTCGACCTCCTCGAGGCCCCGGCCCGTGAAACGGCCGATCCGGGCATGCTGGAAACCCTCGCCGCCCTGCACCTTCAAGCCAAAAGAGCCGGACCGGCGTTGAGCGCGCTTCGAGACGCCCGCCGCCCGGGACCGATCTCCGAGACCAACCGCTTGAACACCGGCATCGCCCTCGGTTTGGCCGGGATACCGGATGAGGCCGAAAGAGAGCTTCTTCCCCTGACCGCCGGGGGACGGCATCGGGACCAAGCCTTTAAAGCCCTTGGGGACCTCTACCGGCAGGCCGGGCGGTTGGACGAAGCGGAGTCCGCCTACCGGATGTCCCTGGAGGCGGCCCCCATGCAGGCCGACACCGTCCTGAGCCTGGCCCGGTTGCAGGCCCGCCGGGGAAGGCGGGAGGCCGCCGTTCTCATCCTGGACGGCTTCGCCGCGCTCCTGGAAAAAAACCTCGCGCCCATGAGGGCACGGGCCGTCCCGAGGGAACGCGCCTTGCTTCAGGAAGCCGAAACGATCCTGGCCGACATCCGCCGCCATAGAGCTTTGCTATAATCGTCCCATGAACGCGCTCGTTCTTTTGGTGGCCCTGGCCGCCGCCGATTCGGGCTATAAAAAGCTTCCCGAGGACGCCTGCCCCGGGCGGGGCCAATTTCGGGACGATCATTTTCAAAAGCTGGGGCCGCTCCCCGAGTGCCCGGGATCGGAGGACGGATCGATATTTCCGCGGCTCCTGCGGGGCGGAGCGCCCAACCGCAAGGGACTGCGCTGCCTCAAGGAGCAAGGCGTGACGGCCGTGATCGACCTGCGGAGCCGGGGCGAGGAGGGGCAAAAGGAGGAGGAAAAGGCGGCGGCGGAACTGGGGCTGGAATATTTCAATTTCCCGATGACAACATACGGAGGATTGGAAAAATGCGAAAAGGATTTTACGGAAAAGACGGAAAAAAATAGGACGGCAACGGAACGAGCTAAAGAAAAAATAATAGAACTACATAAATCCTCGCCTTCGGCGAGGATTTATGTGCACTGTGCCCACGGCCAAGACCGCACCGGCCTTTTTTTAGGGTTGTTGCGGATGGAGTTGGACCAGTGCTCTCCTTCCGTAACGCGGGCGGAGATGACCCGGTACAAATACTCCCCCTACTGTTCGTTGGAGGAAGTTTGGAAAGAGCGCTCCCCGCTTCCTTCGGAGGCGGGCGCCTGCGGCAACTCTTGTTCGAAAAAATCCCCGCCGTTAATTCCTGGCCTTGGAGAAAAACCATGAAAAGAATGTTTCTGACGACTTTCGTTTGCTTGGCCGTTCTTTCCGCCTCCGGCGCGGGAGCGGCCGGCGCCCCCCGTCCGGCCGCCCCCAAGGCGCCGCCGTCCTCCCGTCCGACGAATTTCCGGATCTCCTTCGTCCTCCGCCTTCAGGACATGCAAAGCGCGGGGAATTTCGTCGTGCAGGACGGCGCCCAGGCCAACTACACCCGCGGCGGAGACGCCCCGTTCGAGGTAAAGACCGAAAAGGGCACGGGCCTGGAGTTCAAGAAATACGGGACCATCGTCAACTGCCTGCCGGTCTCCGCCCCGGGCGGCAAGAGCGTCGCGGCCGATTGCCAATTCGAGCTATCCGGACCCGGACGCCCGGAAACCACCTTTCAGGTCAAGCCCCCGATGACCTTCCAACTGCAGACCTCATTCGTCGCGGAAATCGGGAAGACGACGGTCCTCGTCGATGAGCCGGACCGGCGCCTGGAGGTCAGGATCGACGAGGCTAAACCGTAAGAACCGCTTCCTCGGAGAGGCGGCGCGCGGCCTGGTCCACCAGGACCTCCACGGCCGCGGCGGCGGCCCCGACCCCCAAGGCGGCGGTGTTGATCGTGATGTCGTAGAGCATGGGGTCGTCGATGTTGCGCGAGAAGTAGCGCCGCACCAGCTCCGCCCGGTCCCGGTCGCTGCGGTCCAGCCAGCGGGCGGCGGTCAGGCAGTCCATGTTCTTCTGGGTTTGGATCCTCAAAATCCGGAGTTCCCGGGGCGCCACCAAACGCACGGACACCACGCCGGGCCGCCCCCCCAGCAGGCAGGCGCCCCCTCGTCCGACGATGACGCACCGGCCCACCGCCGCCGCCTGCCGCATGAACTTGAAGACTTTCCGCATGATGTCGTCCTGCAGGGCGGTGCCGGCGATCAAATGGGCCAACCAGTCCTCCAGGCCGGAGCGGAAGCCCTCGTCCAGGAGGCAGTCGAGGCGGACCTTCACCCGGGGGTCATCGGCCAGCTTGCGGATCAGGGAATCATCCAGGACCTGCCAGTTTGCATACAGCGGGTCTTGGGCCCGTCTTTCGAATCGGCGGATCAGCTCCTGGGCCAGCGAATGCCCCCCCGCCCCCGCCTGGCGGGACAGCAGGACGCACGGCCAAGCCCCCTTGTGGGACTGCCGACGCGGTTCGGCCGGCCCCAGGGAACCGATGTAGCGGCTCACCCTTTCGGAGTCCATGTTCGTCCTCGACCATGGAACACGCAACGGGCCGGCCTTTTCCGGCGGGGAATTCCGGATCGGTCGGAGCGTTGCGCCTCCTTGGGTTGGGAATTGATCCTCCCGGATGGAGGCGCGCCATGGAAACGAAATTGGACTCGAACAACGTCAGAGATTGGGCGATTTTCGGGGTAGCCGCGGCGGTCCTGGCGGGACTGCTCGTCTACCACCACAGCTTGACCGTGCCGGGCGGGGCGGCGCGCATGCGCGCGGAAAGCCGGGCGCGCGAATGGGCGGCGACCTGGCCGGAACAGCCACGAAAAACCGCGGGCCTGATGATCAGCCGCTACGGCCCGCCGGACCGCAAAACGGCGGAGTCCATGATCTGGAATTCCCGCCGGCCGTGGAAAAGGATCGTCGTGCACCGGGCGGCGGAGGGAAAGCCCCTGGAGCAGGCGATCTCGTACGACATTCCTCCCGGGAAAACCGCGGCGCTGGTCCTCTTCGACCACGGCCTGGCGGTGGAGCCGGGGTCATGGGAAATCTCGGCCCGGAGCGATTCCGAAGCCCTGAACTTCCTGACGCTCAACCTGGCCGATGACGTCGCGGTCGGAAGGATGAGCCCGGACGAAGCCGACACCTTCTTCAAGAAGACCGTCGAACTTCGGGCCGCGGGAAAATCGTCCTCGTACACGGACGGCATGCGGTTTCGGCCCGCCTCGGCGGATCGTCCTCCGATCA
>CAYHPY010000095.1:0-14219 GCA_964358485.1 uncultured Elusimicrobia bacterium | reverse complement strand
CTTGCAGTTCCTCGGGGGGGTCACGACCAATACCGTCGTGACCGCCTTCCTGCAGGACCAGTTCGGGAACGTGACCAACTCGGGGCTGGATTACCGGGTGCGCATGGCGTCCTCCCGGGGGACCACTTACGCCGGGACCAACCCCTTCGCGGTGATCGTGGCCACCAATCCCTCGGTCCCCACGCCCGGCATTTGGAACCGGATCGACAACTCCCTGGGCCAATACATCGAGGTTCCCTTTTCCGGAACCAGCAAGGCCTCGATGTACTTCTTCGACACCACCGTCGGGATCACCACGATCACGGCCCAGGCCATCCTCTTCCCGGCCCAGGTCAACGTCTTTTCCCCGGCCCAATCCACCCACACGATCACCGCCAGCCAGGCCTACTACCTGACCGTGCACCATCCCTACTCGTCCGCCAATCCGGCCAAGGTCACCGAGGCCGCCGCGGTCGCCATCAACGCGCGCGACATCTTCGGCAACGTGGCGGCCGGGGATGCCCAGAACGGGCAGTACTACACCGGAAAGGTTCTCTTCGGCTCCTCCGGTTCGACGGCGACGGTGACCATGCTCGACCCCGTCCAAGGGACCACCTTCCACGTCTTCACTCCGGGCGAGGGCGGCGTCTTCTCCAACATGCAGGTCACCGATCTGGTGCAGGAGATCCTGACCCTCTCGGTCACCGACCAATTCTCCCCGACGATCTGGGGCAAGACCAACGACGGCAGCCGAACGGACCTGTTCACCAGCGATCCCGTGAAGCGTTCCAGCGGGGACTTCAACCTGGCCGGTGTCGTGGTGACTCCGACCGATTTCGCCCCGGAGTCCAACCCGCCCCCGGCCGGCCCGATCCCGGCGGTCAAGGTCAGCATCGGGGTCAACAAAAAGGTCCTCAATCAAGGCGACGGCACCACCGCGGAATCCCCCGACCCGATCGTCATGATGCGCATGACCATGTCGGTCAATCCCTCGGTCGGCCCGGTGTTGACCTCCAAGCTCTCCACCATCAAGGTCAAGAAGCGCCAGCCGGAGAGCAACTTGAACGACAGCCACATCTCGGAACTCGGGCTCTACATGGATGTCAACGGCAACGCGCGCTTCGACGCCCTCACCGACCTCTTCCTGGCCAGCGGGACTTACTCCGGAGGCGACTCGTCCTGGATCTTCGGGCAGACGGTCCCGCTTTACGTCTCGAGCCCCGTCCCCGCCGCCTTGACCCAGACCGCCAAGCATTATTTCTTCACCGTCCGGGTCGCCTCCACCGGGTACTTCATCGGGGAGCTTCCGCGCAGCTTCGGACTGGAGATCGCCGGGCCTTCCGACATCACCTTGTCCGGGGACAGCCAGGTCAAGGTGGCCCGCAATAACTTCGTGATCCGGACCTCCACCTCCTCGGTGGAGCGCGAGCCGGCCAACATCCGCGTCAAGGGAGAGGACATCGTGGCTTGGTGGCAGCCCCCGACCTTGACGCTCTCCTCCTATCCCTACGTCAATCAGGGCGAGCCCCTGGTGGGCATGGCCAAGCTGCTGGTCTGGACGGACGTCTTCACCGGGGTCGTGGGCAAGATGCGGGTGACCCGGACCGGCGACGGCCTGGACGTCCACATCAAATCCGTGCGCCTCTTCCTCGACACCAAGGCGGACAAGGTCACGCCCTGCCCGATCGCCGACATTGACTGCGGCACCTTCCAGTCCAGCGTCGACCGCGAGGTCACCGACCCGCTCAACCCCGGAAAATTCCCCGCCGGAGAGACCCACTCGGTCACCCTGAACATCACCAACCCGACCGGGGTCAACGGGACGGTCGACCAATCCACCAAAACCTATTTCGTGGTCTTCGACTTCGATCCCGCGGCCGAGCCGAACCGGACTCACGGGGTCCTGATGACCCAGTCCGACGTCATTCCCCTGGTGGGCAACGGGGTGGTGGCGTCCTTCAACCCTCCCCTGTCCTCCACCCAGGTTCCGATCTCGCCCACGCCCGACACGGTCTTCCTTGCGGCGCGAAACACCGAGGGCCTCGGCCCCGATCTGGACGAGGACGGCTTCCCGGACTCGGTGAGCCCCGTGCCCTCCGCGGTCTCGCAGAACGACGTCAATAGGCCCGCGGTCAAGTGGAGCCTCAAGACCAACACCGGCTCGGCCGAATGGCTGGGACTCAAGCTCGACCGTTGGATTCCCTCCACGATGCGCTCCAACGGCGCCTTCAACGACACCTTGGCCTTGAACAACAAGGCCTCGGACGTGACCAATATCAAGGTCTGGCGCGACTGGAACGGCGACGGCATCTTCGACGTGGCGGTGGACTCTCAGGTCAGCCCCCTGGACAACACGCCCCGGATCTTCCCGCTGACCGCCACGACGGTGGACATCAGCTCCGGGGCGGGCTCCCCGGACGTCCAGGACATCGAGGTCAGCGACATCTCGGTGATGTTCCCGTCGGACAGCCCGTTCGAGAACGCGGTCACCCCGGGGATCGACGATCCCATCCAACGGCTGGTGCTCAACGACAACCAGACCGACGAGCTCAAGAAAGAGGTCGTCCTCTGCCAGGGCCGGGACATGATCCTCAAGAAATACCTCAACTGCGCCCGCGCCCGGGAAGGCACCCCCAAGATCGCCTTCTCCTCGGGAACCCAGGTCTCGGGCTCCGCCTTCATCCCGATCAGCGGCTTCTCGGGAACCGGCGGCCAGATCCTGACGCCGGTGGACGCCGATGTTTTCGTGACCTACAACTATAGCCCCGTGGCCACGGTCCATCCGTCGGCGGGCAACGGCGTCGCCGTGCCCAACACCACCTACTTCCTCATCCGGGGCCCGAAAGTCATGAGCCCGAACAAGGTCTGGATCTCGACCGTCCAATCGGGCGGGCTGACCGACTCTTTCGTTCCGACCATGAAGGAAGTCGCCGACAAGGTCATGGTCATCTCCTCCAACACCCTCGACGGGCCCTTGGGGGCCTTCGTCCAGCAGGGCTCGACCGAGGCGGTGGCCTCCCTGGTGGTCCGCACCGACATCGGCGACGCTCTCTGGCGCTGGATCCTGATCCAGGCGACCGGGACCGCCACCAAGTCCGGCCTGGCGGCCCCGGACGTGGATTCCGTCAGCCTCTGGTACGACGAGAACTCCGACGGCATCTTCAACCCCGGCGCGGTCCCGGTCGGGGACCGGTTGATGGGCCAGGGGGTGTTCGGCTACTCGGGCCAGGGGCTCACCGCCCAGGTCAAGTTCACCACGGCGACCAAGATCGTCACCGACGCGGCGGCCGGGCAGACCCAGCGCTATTTCGTGGCCTACAACATCTCCAAGACCGCCCAGCCCACCGACGCGATCACCGGGGCGCCCCGGACGCTGGGTTTCGAGATCCGGGCCACGGCCCTTCCCTCGCCCGACATCAACGACAACCCCAACACCAACTCCGTGTCCTATCCCAACTCCATGGACCCGGCCTCGAATGTTCCCTTCTACTCCAAGCCCCGGGCGATCATCGCCGCGCCCCAGGTCCTGTACATGAAGGCGACCCCGTATTTCTCCAGCTCGAGCGGCACTTTCAAGGCGCCGTCCCTGCTGGCCAACGCGGCGTCCCTGGCGGCCGGAACCACCGAGGCCTACTGGGCGGTGACCTCCACCTACGGCTTCCCCGTCCCGCTCTCCGGCGCCACGGCCTACGCGATGGTCGACGGGGAGATCCTCAGCTACACGGCCCTCGACTTCGACTGTCCTTTCGTGATCGGGGTCAAGCGCGCCCAGCTCAACTCGATTCCGATGAGCCATAACCTGGTCTGGTCCACCTCCGCCCTGGGCGGCCCGCAGTTGGGCGGAGCGGGCGCGGGGGCCGCCGCCGCCGGGGCGGTGGAAGCGGCGTGGGTGCTGACCTCCACCGTCGGCCTGCCGTCCGCCCCCCGCTCGGATTTGACCGCCTGCACCACGGCCTACGCCGCGGCCTACATGATGGTGGGTTCGGAGGTGGTGAGCTTCGCTTCCTACGACCCCGGTATTCCCGTGGTCTACGGGGTCATCCGCGGCCAATTGGGTACCGCGCCCGCGCCGCACGCGGCGGGAACGCCGCTTGAGAAGGTCAACGTCCAGCAATATCCCATCCTGGGCCCGATGGTGTTCCAGGGCGGCAAAAACATCGCCTCCATCCGCCTGGACATGTGGACCTCCAATTTCCAAGTCCAACTCTCCGCAATCAAGTTCAACCGCATCCAGCCTTCGGGACTCAACGGCCAGGACTCCGACGTCTCCGGAGTCCGGATCTACCGCTCCGCCGTGCCCGCGGCCGACCCGGAATTCCACCGGGACCCGGCCTCCGGCGAGAACCTGGGCGACTTCCTCATGGGCATCAACCAATTCGGGGCGTCCCCGGAGCCTCAAGGCCGGGTGGACGTTCCCCTCAACGACCCCGCCTTGGGCCTGCCGGGCTACACCCTGATCAAGCCCTCGACGCAGACCTTCTACGTGGCCCTGGACATCGCCCAGTCCGCGCGGTTCTCCCATGAGGCCCTGGTGCCTCCCCTGCCGGTCAACGCGGTGACCGGCGCGTTGGTCGGCGACACGGGTAAATTGTCGCTGATTCCGACCAACGCCGGACACACCGCGGTCTTCGTCACCACCCCGACCTCCCCGGCCTTCGTGATCATGCCGACCTTCAACACGGTGAGCGCCGAGTTCGAGCAGTTCATGCCCCAGAACGCGTTCCAGAACGACAAGAACGTCCCGATGCTCAAGATCCGCCTCAAGACCGACCGCAACACCGCCATCATCGACCGGATCAACATCGGGCATCTCGTGGCCGACGGCGCGCTCGACACCGACGCCACCGTGATCTCCCTCTGGAAGGATTCCAACGGCAACGCCGCCTTCGACACCGCCGATTCCACCGCCGGCCCGTTGGGCAATTTCCCGAACCGGATCTCCTTCGGCAACGAGACTTTCAGCTCGGCCACGGCCGTGATCGTGCTCAAGGACCCGATCCTGGTCTCCACCGCCCCCATCGATGTCTTCGCGACCATCAACATCTCCGAGTTCGCCCTGGAGAATTCGCGGCAGGGCCTGGAGATCCCGGCCCCTTCCAATTTCAGCATCCAGGTCCCCAACATCGTGACCTTCCCCGGGGGGGGATTTGCCACCGGCGGGAGCATGCTCACCATCAAGAAGGTGACTTCCCGCCTGACCTTGGGCGTCAACAACATCAGCGGCCTGATGACCAGCGTCAATCAGGCCCAGCCGAACATTCCCTTCCTGCGCTTCAACCTGGCCACCGATGTGGCCCTCTCGCCCTGGCGCACCATCCGCCTGGAGCGCGGCGGAGGCTCCCAGGAGGTGACCAAGCCGCTCGGGCGCAACACCGACATCAAGTTCGTCCGGATCTACAAGGACATCAACCAGGACGACGTCTTCTCCGTCAAGGACGACGTCAATATCTCCGATGTCGACACGACCTTCGCCGTGGTCTATTCCACCATGATCGTGACCTCGAGCACCGCGGCGCCCTTCGATCTGGTGGTTCAGTCCACCCGGGGCTTCCCGGTCAACTTCGACGGCACCATGGCGGGGGGCAAGGTCTTCGTCAACAACGCCGAACTCATGACCTTCGCCGGGGCCGACTCCGGCACCGGCAAGGCCCAGGGCTGCGTGAACGGTCTCCTGAATGGAAACGGCCTGCCCTGCCTGCGCATCCTGAGCCGCGGCGACAACCTGGGCCTGGGCCCCACCCCGAAGCTGACCTTGAACGCGGGAGCTTCCGTGCGCAAGGTGGACGTTTTCGATCAAGCCAATGACTCCAACAACCAAGGCCTGATCTACCTTGCCAACGACCAGCTCATCGGGCCGACGGCCGGCTCCTTCTTCGTGGTCTACGACATCGGCGACGAGGCCATCCGCAACGACCTGGTCGGCGTGGTCATCCGCGACAAGTCCTGGTTCGGCATGCCCCGCGGCGACATCATCAATCCGTTCCTTTACAAGGACATCACCCGCGCCAACCCCTTGGGCAGCGGCACGACCACCTATCCCTTCGTCGGGACCAACGTGGCCGTCAATCCGATCACCTTGGCCGTCCAGGGCTTCACCGTGGCCCCGGCCGGCGCGGGCCAGGGCCAGAAGGACGTGGCCCTGCTCCAGTTGGAGTTCAAGACCTCCTCCGACTTCGTCAATCTCAAGAAGCTCCGGTTGGTCCAGCACGGCACCGTGGAGGGCGGCGGCGGCGTCGGCGACGGGGACTTCTCCAAAATCACCATCTGGAAGGACAACGGAGACCGCGTGCTCACCCCGGCCACCGACATCGTGGTGGGTTCCAGCGCCGCCTTCTACGGCGGGGTCGTGGTGGTGGACCTGACCGCCAACGCGGCCGATCCCTCGGCGGTGCCGTATGTCCGGATCACCACGGCAACCTCCCGGTTCTTCGTCACCGCCGACATCGGCGTTCTGGACCTGGCGAGCCAATCCACCCTCAACCACGAGGCCGGAATCCGCCTGGCCGACTTCAACGACATCCAGGGACCCAACGGCCCGGTGACCGCGGCCCCGGACGCGGCCCTGAGGCCTCCCGTGGAATCTAGGACGATCAAGATCGCCCCGCTCTCCCTGCCGCCGGTTTCGATCTCCTCGATGGCCGCCCCGGTGACCATCACCCGGGCCCAGGCGGGCGTGCCCGCCGCCGCGGTCGGCTATCCCGCCTTCGCCAAGCTCGATCCCGTGCCGTTGTCCTCGGGCGGCTGCAACAACGGCAAGGACGCGTCCAATCAGCGCAACAACGTCTGCCGCGACACCGCCACCAACGCGCCGGTGCCCGACCAGGCCAAGTGGCTCTGCCCCAACGGCTCCTCTTGGACGGCCGCCAACTGCGCCGGCGTGCCGCCCCTGCTCGACTTGACGGGAGACGGCGTGCCCGACAACTTCTCGCGCTTCGGCGGTTTCGGGGTGGCGCTGACCACCAACGCGACCTTGGCCGGCGACGGTTCCCCGTCCCGGGACCTGAGCGGGACGGGCCTCTTGGACATGGATTTGAACGACGACGGCATCGTGGACATGGTCTTCTTCAGCTCCTCCTCCGTCCAGATCCTGCTCGGCACCGACCTGACCGACCAGGGCAACGCCTCCAAGGCCGTCGCCGTCCCGGATCAGGGCTTTGTCCCGTCTGCCTGGGCGGACAAGTCCGGACAATTGACGGCCATGCTGCCCCTGCCGACCACCCCCGGCTATTTCGAAGTCGCGGTGGGCCGGTTCTACGACGAAACCATTCCCGCCTATACCGGCCAGTGGTCCTCGGTCACGGCGCTCAACATCTCATCGATGACCAACAACGCCTTCCAGATCATGGCCGCCGGCGCTCCCATCTCGGCGGCGCGGGTCTCGGGCCTGTCTTTGCCGGACGCCGCCGTCACGCGCCTGGCGCAGAACCTGAGCGCCGACACCACCGCCTTCGTGGTCGTCGACGCCTCCCGCCTGCGCCTGCCGGGGCTGATCTTCGTCGGGTCCGAGGTGCTCCGCGCCACGCGCGGTTCCGGCGCCAACGAACTGCTGGTCGTGGGGCAGGACGGCGATCCCGCCCCCGGCAACGGGCGCGGCCTCAAGGGCTCGGCCCCCATCGTCCATCTTAAGAACGAGCCGATCTCCGACGACGCGGCGCTGTTCTTGGCGCGGTTTAAGGCCGTGGACGGCTCCACCTCCTCCATCCGGCCCCTCTTCGTCTATCGGGTGGAGCCGACCGCCCCGACCATCCGCCTCGCGGTTTCGAGCCTGGACGCGGCTCCGAAATCCGCCGCCCAGGAGGAGCTCAACGTCCCGCTGCTGCGCCTGGAGCTTCAAACCAACTTCGGCGGGGTGGACGTGGCGCAAATCCGCCTCGGCCAGGTCGGGACGATCAAGACCTCCGGCGGAACCTCGGGGGAGGGGGATTTCAAGCGCCTGACCCTGTGGGAGGACTCCAACAACGACCGGCTCTTCTCGCCGGCCTCGGATTCCCTGGTGGGCTTCATCGGGGTCAACGGGTCGACCATGGCCCTTTACGGCAACGCCGGGGTCTTCGGTTCGACCACGGCCTTCTTCTCCGTGTCGAGCCATTCGATGGTCCTTTGGAACGCGATCTCCGCCCAGCAAGGGGCCCTTTGTTCCCTGACCGGAGGCTTCTTTTCGGGAAGCTTCGCCTGCTCCTTCCCGGGCGTGTGGGGGGTCAACTGCGCCTTCACGCCCGCCGCCGGGGTGTCCTGCTCCTGCTCGATTCCGATTTCCGGGCTCTCCGGGGCCGCCTGCAACGGCTATCTCGGAGGAGTGGAGTCCTTGCCCGGGCTGGTGGAACTCTCCACGGCCGCCTATTTCGGCTCGCGGCCGGTCTTCGCCCTCAACCGCGGAGGAATCCCCTACCTCCGGGTGTCGACCGCGACGGTCCGTCTCTTCCTGGCCGCCGACATCGGAAGCCAGGACAAGGCGGCCGCCTCCACCTCGGGCCATTTCGCGGGGGTGGAGTTGGCGGCGTTCTCCGACCTCGTCGGCCCCAACGGTTCGCCCCTGCCGGCGGCGCCCGAGACCGGGACGAGCTTCCCGCAGGCGTCCGGCTTGGTCGAGATCAAGGCCGTCAAGGTGCCGCCGGTCGCGATGAACCCGCTCCTGCCGCCCGTGATCCTCGTGCGCCCCAACACCGAGATCACGCCCGGCGTGAAAGTCCTGGCCTCCGCGGTCGGGTTCCCGGCGTTCGCCAAGCTCGATCCCATCTTCTGCAACAACGGGCGGGATCCGTCCAACCCCCGCAACAACATCTGCCGGGACCAGACCAATAACCTGATTCCCGACCAGTCCCGCTGGATCAACGCCGACGGCACCGCCTGGACCGTCTCCATCACTTCGTCCCTCCATCCGCCCCTGATCGACCTCAACGGGGACCGGGTCCCGGACAATTTCTCGATGCGGGGAGGAGCCTACCTGGCTTCCTTGAGCACCAACGTGGCCATGGCGGGCGACGGAGCGCCGTCGCGGGACATGACGGCCACCGGCGTCCTGGACATGGACTTGAACGACGACGCCGTCGCCGATCTCGTGGCCTTCAGCTCGGGGAATTTCCGGATTCTGCTGGGCAACGATCTCACCGACCAGGGCAACCCCAACCGGACCCTCCCGGCCCCGGAGCGGGGATTCGTGCCCTCGGCTTGGACCGGAAAGTCCGGCCAATTGGCGGCGCTTCTGCCGCTGATTTCCACGGCCCCCGGCAACTACTACGAGGTGGCCGTGGCGCGCTACTACGACGACGCGATCCCCGCCTACTCGGGCGCTTGGTCCTCGGTGACCATGCCGGCGACGACCAATCTTTCCGACGACGCTTTCGAGGCGATGGCGGCGGGAGCGCCGATCACCGCGGCCCGAATCTCCGGCCTGGACCTGCCCGTGCCCAACTACACGCGCCTGGCCCAGGCCCTGACCCCCGACACCACGGCCTTCCTGGTGGTCGACGGCTCCTCCCTGCGCCTGCCCGGGCTGGTCTACGTGGGCAGCGAAATCATGCGCGTGGCCCGCGGGACGGGCAACCAGCTCCTGGTCATCCCGCAGTCGGGTGATCCCTCTCCGGGCAACGGGCGCGGCCTGCAGGGCTCGGCCCCCATCGCGCACCTTCCGAGCGAGCCGGTCTCCGACGCCGCCGCGATCTTCCTGGCGCGCTTCGTTTCGCCCGCGGGAACCTCCGCTCCGCGGCCGATGTTCGTCTACCGCGTGCGTCCCGACGCGGCTTCGATCCTGGTCACCGCCGTGGGGGCCAACATCGCCCCGACCGGGGCGGTGGTCGACGAGCTCAACGTCCCGCTCTACCGCCTGGAGGTCAAGACCAATACCGGAATGGTCGAATTGGGCCAATTGCGGCTCTTCCAGACCGGGACCGTCGTTACCTCCAGCAACACGGGCGGCGGGGAGGGCGACTTCAAGCGCCTGATGGTTTGGGCCGACGGCACCGACGGCACCAACGGGGACCGGGTCTTCACCCCGCGGACCGACCGTCTGGTGGGCGTGATCGGGCAGACCCTTTCGACCGGGACCTGGGCGCAGTGGAGCTCCACCAATGCGATGACGGCCCTGGGGCTGTCGACCACTTCCTTCTACGACTCCTGGAAGAACCTCTCGGGCCGCTACGGCACCCAGTGCGCCTTCACCGGGACCTTCTCCGCGGGCTCCTTCACTTGCTCGGTCCCGGGCGTCTGGACGGTGACCTGCTCGATGTCCTCCGGGGGATCCGTGTCCTGCGTCAGCGGGGTGGACCAGGTCGCGGCCCTGCAGGAGCTGATGGTTTCCACCGAACCGTTCTTCGGCAAGACTCCCATCCTGACCCTCAACGACGGCAACGGCCTGCCGCTGGTGGTGACCAAGAAGCCGCTGGTCCTCTTCGTCGCGGCCGACATCGGCAAGACCGACAAGTTCGGCAGTTCCACTTTGGGCCATCAAGCCGGCGTGAGCCTGGGGGCCGTCCTCGGACCCAACGGCGCCCCCTTGGCGGCCCCCATCGAGTTCGCGGTTCCGTCGACCCCCGACTCCGGCTTGGTCGTCATCAAGGGCTTCGCGGTGCCCATGGTGTCCGTCTCGGTTTCCTCGTCCCTGCCGCCCATCGTCATGGTCAAGGCCAGCACCAACACTCCGGCGACCGCCGTCGGCTACCCGGCCTTCGCCTTGACCGATCCCGTCCGGTGCAACAACGGGCGCAACCCGAGCAATCCGCGCAACAACATGTGCAAGGACTCCAAGGGCAATTGGGCCCCGGATCCCGGCTACTGGCTGTGCGTCAACGGCTCCTCCTGGGCCACCCGCGGGGGCAATCCCCCGTCGGCCACGGTGAAGATCTCTTCCTGGACCGGCGTGGACGGCTCCACCTGGACCTTGAACTGTCCGAGCGACCCGCCTCTGTTGGACGTCAACGGAGACCGCGTGCCCGACAACTTCTCCATGGGCAGCGGGGTCAACATGACCCTGATCTCCATCGTGGGCGACGGGGCGCCGGCGCGCGACCTGACCGGGACCGGCATCCTGGACATGGACGTCAACCAGGACGGCATCGCCGACATCGTGACCAAGGACGGCTCGGGCAAGATCAAGATCCTCCTCGGCAACGACCCGGCCGACCAAGGCAACCCCGACAAGGCGGTGGCGGTCCCGGAGACCGCCTTCGTGCCCTCGGCCTGGGTGGGCAAGCTCGACGAATTGGGCGCCCGCATGCCCTTCATCTCCACCAACGGCTATTACGAATTCTCGGCCGGGGCTTCCTATGACACCGAGGGAAGAAAATCCTACTCCGGCTCCTGGGGCAGCGTGACCGTCAAGTCGACCCGGGGCCTGAACCTCCAGGGTTTTCGAGCCCTCGTCGACTCGACCAGCGCCGCCGTCACCACCGCCAAGATCAAGGGGCTGTCGTTGCCGATCCCCAACGTGACCAAGCTCATCGACAACCTCGCGGCCGACACCACCTCCTTCCAGGTCAAGGACGCCTCGGCCCTGGATGTCCGCAAGCTTGTCTTCGTCGGAAACGAGATCATGCGGGTCAAGCGCGGCAGCGGCAACACCTTGATCGTCGTGGGCCAGGAGGGAGACCCCGCTCCCGGCAATGGACGCGGCCTGGGCGGCTCCATGCCCATGATCCACTTGGGCGGCGAGAAGGGCGGCGAGCCGGTGTCCGACGGAGCGGCCATCATTTTCGCCCGGTGGGTCTCCTCCGATGGGGCCAAGACCGACGAGCAGCCCATGTTCCTCTTCCGGCCCGACACCAAGGCCCCGACGGCCCCCGGGGCCATTCAGATCAACGCGGGCGGGGCGGGGGCCAAGACCTCCGTGTTCTCCGGCCAGTCCTTGCGGGATTTGGGGGCTTCCTTCGCCATCCAGTGGAAGAAATCCTCCCAGGACATCTCCGGCGTGACGATGTACGAGATCCAGGCGCGCGGCGGGCCCGCCCTGAGCCTGCAGCAGCGGGTGGTCTGGCGCAAGCTCAAGGACGTGACCGCCACGGAGGCCGAGACCCAGCAGACCACGGTCGGGGAGGAGGAGGAGTTCGACGGAAACCTCTTCTACGAATTCCGCGTCCGCGCCATGAGCGGAGCGCTCATCGCCTCGGCTTGGTCGGTCCAGGCCACCGAGAGCGTCAGCGCGGGACTCACCAAGAAGGTGATCGACGGGGTGAGCAACTACCCCAATCCCTTCGACACCCGCACGGGCGGCGCGGGCGGGAAAACCACCATCACCTACATCCTGGGGCAGAATTCCGACGTGACGATCACCATCTACGACATGCTGGGCTACATCGTGACCACCCAGAACTACACTGCCGGCAGCGAAGGCGGCCGGGTCGGGCCCAACTACGTGACCTGGGACGGCCGCAACGCGGCCGGCCGCCTGGTCGGCAAGGGCGGCTACGTCGCCCGCATCAAGGTCAAGGCC
Source organism: uncultured Elusimicrobia bacterium (assembly GCA_964358485.1). GTDB lineage: Bacteria > Elusimicrobiota > Elusimicrobia > UBA1565 > UBA9628 > CAYHPY01. Next base: position 1,816 of record CAYHPY010000095.1, on the reverse strand, counting down.
CCCGGCGGCAGCGCCAACGAACTGCGCAAGATCGGCGTCATTCATTAACCTTGGTGCCAGGTATCCACTTTCTTAACATTCTTTGAATTACAAGAAAAAGTTAAGAAAGTGGATACCTGGCACCAACTTCTTGAAAGCCCTTCCTATATAGCGTAGAATCCGTTCATGAAATCCGGTGTTCTTTTCCTTGGAATTCTGTTTCTTTCCATTTCCACCTCGGCGGCTGAATCAGCCCTTGATCCGTTTAATGCCGCCCTTCAGGGCCTCAAAAATTCCGAGCCGATGACCCGCCGCCAGGCCGCCGAGGATTTGGGAAATCTGAAGCGCCCCGAAGCCGGCCCCTTCCTGGTCTCCGCCCTGGACGACGCCAACGCCTTGGTTCGGGGGGCGGCCCTGGAAGCCATCGGACGCCTCCGCGCTCCGGTGGGGACCCGCGTGGCCAAACTCCTGTCCTCGGACCCTGACGCCTACGTCCGCCAGAACGCGGCGACCATTTTGGCTTACCTCCGAGATCCCGCCGCGGGCCCCGCCCTGGTGGGCGCGCTCAAGGACGCGGCCCCCGGAGTCCGGTATTCCGCGGCGCGGACCCTGGGCGTGATGGGGTATCCCGGAGCGGTCGGCCCTTTGTCGGCGGCGCTCAAGGACGCGGACCCCGGAATGCGGCGGACCGCCGCCGCGGCCCTGGGCCAGCTTCAGGCCGCAGAGGCCGCGCCCGCCTTGGAGGCGCTCATCGCCCGCGAGCCCGATCCCAACGTGCGGGCCGAGGCCGCCCGGGCCCTCGGAACCCTGCCCGCCGCCCGCCGGGCGGACGGCAATCAAACCCTGTTGACGACCTTGTCCGACGAGCAGCCGATGGTCCGCCTCCAAGCCGCCCTGGCCCTGGGAAAAGTGGGCGTTTCCTCGGGGATTCCCGTGGCCGCCGCCCTTTTGAGCCATTCGGATCCCGGGGTCCGGCAGGAGGCGGCCGGGGTGCTCGCAATCACGGCCGATCCCAAGACCGGCCTTGCGGCCCTGGAAGGCGCGGCCAAGACGGAAAAGGACCCCGCGGTTCTGGGCGCCCTCTCCGCGGCGGCTTCTCAGATCAGGGCCCGCTTCGGGATTCCCGAGCCGGCGCCCCCGGTTCCGCCCGCGCCCAAGGCTCCCGCCGCCTCGAAGGCCGCGGCCGTCCCCGGCAAGGCGCCGGCCAAGCCCGTCCTATTCAAGCCGGCCTCCGTCAAGCCTTCCGCCAAGCCCCCCGTCAAGGCCGCGCCGCCGCCTAAAACATCCCCCAAAAAGGTGCCCAAGAAATGAGCGAGCCTTCCACTAAGGACAACTTCGCCCGTAATTTTTCGATCCTCTTCTCCTTCGTTTTTACGGTCCTCTATTGGCCGGGTCTGATCCTGCTTCCGGTCAATGGAATCTTCGACCATCTCGACGACCTGTTCGCCGACAAGCTCTACCAGATCCAGGAAAACGGCCTGGCCGAGGGCGACCCCCGGATCATCCTGGCCGCCATGGACGAGGACACGGGCAAGAAATTCAGCTTCCCCCTGCCGCGGGACGTGCATGCCAAGCTCCTCGACAAGCTCAAGGACTACGGCGTCAAGACGGTTTCCTTCGACGTCATGTTCTTCGAGCCCAAGTCCAAGTCCGAGGACCGCGCCCTGATCGACGCGACCAAACGCTTCAAGAAGGCCATCCATCTCATCCAGACCCGCACCGAGTCCACGCCCCACGGCGACGTGGTCAGCGTCAACAATCCGATCCCGGGGCTGGGGGAAGCGGCCGAGCTCCTGGGTTATCCGAACATCGATCTCATCATCGACAATGACGGGCA
>CAYHPY010000094.1:0-14392 GCA_964358485.1 uncultured Elusimicrobia bacterium | reverse complement strand
GACCAGAAAATCGAGCTCGGCGCGCGGCCACCGGGCTTTGAGGGCCGCGACGGCCGGGGTGGTCAGGATGACGTCCCCGATCCGCCGGAGCTGGATGACCAGGATGCGGCGGGGATCGCTCAAAACCGGGACCTGCCCCGAGTCATGTTGATGTGAAAATCCAGCCGGGTGTCGTCCCCGCGGATGAGCAGGCGGCGCAGGGGACCCGAAGCCGGGTCCCAGGGGAGGGGGGAAATTCCCTGCTTGATTCCGAAATCGTAGCGATAGCCGGCTTCCCGCACCAGCGCGCGGACCTCCGGGACGTAAGCCCCCGCCCCGTAGGGGTAGGCGAAGCCCGTCATGGGGCGGCCTAGGGCCTCCTCCAGGCGAAGCTTGCTCTCCCGAATTTCCCAGCCGGCGTCCTCCAGGCTGATCTGGGGGAGATTTCGGTGGCGCATGGTGTGCGAACCGAATTCCACCAGGCCGCTATTCTGCATTTCATGGATTTGGGCCCAGGTCAGCATCCTCAACCAGGGTTCGGTGGCGGGGTCGTGCCAGGCGTTGTGGCGCTCCATGGTCTCGTAGACCAGGAAGATGTTTCCCTTCATCCCGAATTCCTTGAGGAGGGGGAAGGCCTCCTCGTAATTATTGGCGTAGCCGTCGTCGAAGGTGATCAGGACCGGCTTCTCGGGCATCGCGCGCTTGCCGTCCGATGCCTCGGCCAGTTCCCGGAAGAGCATCGAGGTCCAGCCCTCGGCGCGCAGGTACTCCAGTTGTCCCCGGAAATCCGCCGTGGTGACCCAGAGCTTCTGGAGGCGGGATCCTTTCGGAGAATCCCCGATCTTGTGATACATGAGCGACGGGATGCCCCGGGTCCGGGGCCGCCACCAATTCCAACGGGCGCTGAAAGCGGCTCCGGCGACGGCCGCCCCCGCGATGAGGGCGCCGATCACCCTGGTCTCCGGGCGGCGCGCTGCATTTCAGCGAGTTTAGCGTATTTGAGCCAGGAGTGGAACGCCGAAAGACCCGCCCAGATCAGGCCCGCCTTGCCGTCCAGGACCCCGAGCTTGACCACCGCCCGCAGGAGAAATTCCCCGGGAAGAAGAAGGTGCCGCCAAATCGGAGCCCGGCGGCCCGCCGCGAAGCGTTTTTGGGCGGCCAAAGTGGTGTAGGTTTCGAGTTTCGCTTTATAGTCGGCGAGGTCCTTATACGGCGTGTGTTCGATCGGGGAGCGCAATTTCCCGATGGGGCCCTGGACCTCGATGCCTTCGTGCAGGGCCCCGCCGACGAAGCGGCCCCGATCCCGGCGGAAGAGGCGGAGGTGTTTCTCGTGGCCGAGGCCGCCCCAGCGGAGGACTTGGCCTAGGAAACGGATTTCGAACGGAATAATAAAAGCAACAAATTTGGGAACGGAACTAACGGAGAACAATTGACGGATTTCCTCGGCTAAAGCCGAGGAAATCCGTTCGTCCGAGTCGATCGAAATCACCCATTCGCCGGCCGCCAACTCGAGGGCCGCTTGCTTCTGGCCGGCGTAGTTATCAAAAGGCCTCAACGCCACCTTCGCCCCGCGCTCCCGCGCGATGGCCTCGGTTTTATCGGATGAAGCGGTGTCGACGAGGACCACGATTTCGTCGGCCAGGCCGCGGAGGCTGTCCAGGGCCCCGGGAAGGTCGAGTTCCTCATCCTTGGCGATGAGGACGGCGCTCAGGCGGGGGGAACTCATCGGGCCTTGGCCTCCGCCCGCTCATAAACGGCTTCCATGGATTCGGCCATCCGCCCCAGCCCCCAACGGGGCAGGGCGCGGCGGGCGGCGGCCCCGAGGCGTTGGGCCAAAGCCTTGTCTTCCAAGAGCTTGAGGATGTTCCGGGCCAAAGCTTCCGGGTCCCGGGGAGGGCAGAGCAGGCCGGTCGCGCCGTCCTCGATTACCTCGGGAATCCCTCCGGCCGTGGTGGCCGCGATGGGCAGGCCGGCCGCGGAGGCCTCCAGCAGGACGCTCCCCATGCCCTCGCCCCAGGAGGAATGCGCCAGGACGTCGAGGGATTTCAGCAGGGAGGAGGGATCCGGAACCTGGCCGAGAATAAAGGCCTTGCCTTCCAGATTCAGGCGGCGAATCTGGGCGATGAGCCGGGCCTCCTCCGGCCCCTCCCCGGCGATCAGGAAAACGGCGTCGGGACGCTTTTTCGAGACGATCAGCGCGGCCGCGAGCAAAGTGTCATGGTCCTTGTGCGGGACCAGGGCGGCCAGGTTTCCCACCCAAGGGCCCGCGGGGGCCGCGCCCCAACGGGCGGCCAATTCCGCTCTCAACCGCCCGCGCTCCTCCGGGGAGGCCGGGGCGAAGCGGTCCGCCGGAATTTGGGCCCACCCGCATTCCTCGGCGTCGGCCGGTAGGCCGTCGGGCACCACCTCCACATGGCTTCGCAGGCCCGAGGCGCGAAGCACTTCCGCGATGGACACCGAAACCCCGACCACGGCCCCGGCCGGCTCGTATTTGAGCATGCGGCTGAAATCCCCCCGCAGGGGAAAATCCACCCGGCGGTGGACGACCCACGGCAGGGCGCGGAAGGCGGCCAAGGCCGCCAAGGCTGCGGCGTGGGCGGTGTGGGCGTGGAGGAGGGGCCGCGGGGCGGCCTTGGCCGCCGAGCGCAGGCGCAGGGCGGTCCAAAGATCCCATTCCCCCCGAAACGGCAAAGGAAGAATTTCCAAGTTCATGGCGCCCGCCGCCTGGGCCAGGGGCGAGCGCGGCCGGCAGGCGACCACGTTGCGGTGGCCGCGCGCCCGGAGGGACGCCGCCAGGTAGAGAAGCTGGCGCTCCCCGCCCCGAAGGCCCGGCTCCCCGTCAAGATGGAAGATGGTGAAGGGCTTCTTCATAGACCTTTTCGGTCTCCGCCGCAAAGCGCGGGGAGCCGTAGAATTTTTCATAACGTGCCCGGGCGTTTTTCCCGAACTCCGCCGCCATGACGGGATCGGCCAGCAGCAATCCGATGGCCGACGCCAAGCCCGAAGGCGAGCGCGGGCAGGCCAAAAATCCCGTTTTCCCGTCCTCCACCAGGTCGGGCAGACCTCCGACCTCGGTCGCGACCAAGGGTCTGCCCTGCGCCATCCATTCCAGGGCCGCCCGGGAAACGGCCTCCGAGCCATGGGAGGCGACGACTCCGATCCGGCAGGAGCCCATGAAATTCTCCGAGGAGCGGACAAACCCCGGCAGTTCCGCCGCGCCCCGCAGACCAAGCCGGTCCCGCTGGGCCGACAGGCGGGCCAGGGCGTCTTCCCCGCCTCCTCCCGCGGCCAGAAAGCGGGCCGCCGGGAATCGCTTCCGAAGAAGGGCCGCCGCCTCGAGGAAATCCGCGTGGCCTTTCACCGGGTCCAACCGCCCGAGCAGTCCGACGGCCGGCTCTTCGGCCAAGGGATGGCGCGTGGAGGGCTCGGGCAGGCCTTGAGGGACAAGCCGGACCCGGGCGCCCGGAAAGCGGGCGGCCAAGTCTTTCTCGATGACGCAATTGACGGCGATATAGGCCGCGGTCCGCGACGCCAGAAAACGGGCCGCCCCTCCGCCCTTGGGGGGACGCGCGTCTGCGCGGGTCCGGATCAGAGCGATTTTCAGGCCCGCGGCCGCGATGGCGGCAAGGGAATGGCTGGACCCGGTGTGGGCGTTGACGACCTGGACGCGTTCCCGGCGCAGGAGCCTGCGCAGGCCGGGCAGCCCCAGCCAGGGCCGGGCCTCGACGGTTTCAAGCCCCCAGACCCGCGCCTTGCGGCAGGGAAAACAGCCCGGACGTCCCCAGAACAGGACGCGGTGGCCGCGGCTTTCGAGCTCCCGGGAGAGGACCAAAGCGTACTCGGCCATCCCCGAGTCCCAGGGCTCGTCCTCCATTTGGAGGATTCTCAAGAACGCGCCTCCGCCAACACCGATGAAGCTTGATCCCAAACCTGATTGACGGTAATCAACCGCATGCACAGGAAATGCGCCTCCGGACAGACCTTGCCGCCGTGCAGGGCGCAGGGGCGGCAACGCAGGTCCGCCTCGAGGACCCGGTGGCCGGGGCCGTAGGGAAAAAACCCCAGCTCCCGCGTGGTGGGGCCGAAGATGGCGATGGTGGGCACGCCAGTGGCGGTGGCCACATGCATGGGGCCGGAGTCGTTGGTGATGAAAAGAGAAAGGTGCCGCATCAGCGACCGAAGCTCCCTCAGGTCGGTCTTGCCCGACCAATCCGTCGCACCGGACTCAGCCGCGATCCGCCCGCACAGGCCCTGGTCGTCCTTGCCGCCCACCAGGACCACCCGCGCGCCGGAGCCCTTGAGCCGTCGGCAGAGTTCGGAAAAACGCTCCGGCAGCCAGCGCTTGGTAGGCCAGGCGGAACCGGGGTGGACCCCGACGATCTTGCCCCCCGGGGAAATTTCCGAGAGGCGCTTGAGAACGGCTCGCTCCACCTCCGGGGCCCCCGGGCCGGAAAGGAAAGCCGCCTGCGCGGCGGAGGGCTCCTCCTGGGAGGGGACGCCGCCCAAGGGATTCAAGAGGGAAAGATTGCGCTCGAGATCGTGCATCAGCCAGGAGAAGGGCACCGTGTCGGTCAGCAGAAACCGCCCCGCGCTGGAATCAAAGCCCACCCGGCGGGCAATCCCCGCCAGTTTCGCCAAGATGGCGCTGCGCAGGGACCGATGAGGAATGACGGCCAGGTCGTAGCCTTGGGCCCCCAAGCGGCGGGCCAGCCGCCAGGTCCCGCCGATTCCTCCGTCGGGCCCCCGTTTGAGGTCGACGATGACCTCGTCGGCCGCTCCGCAGCCCCGGAAGACCTCGGCGGTCCTTTCCACCGCCAAGACGGTGAGGCGGGCTTGGGGAAACAGGGCTTTGAGCCCCTTGAGCAGGGGGACGGTCAGCAGGCAATCACCCAGGAAGCTGGTCTGGATGACGAGAATATGGGCGGGCCGGCCGAACGGCCGACCCGCTCCCGGGACGTCGGCCGGGCGCAAGGCGGCCGGCGCTGGAGGCACGCCCCAAACCGCGAGGGCCTCCAGGTAACGTTCCACGGTGTGTTTTTCCAGGGAGGGAGAGCGCAGGCCCAGGGCCACATAGAGGCGGCGGGCCAGGGAGGCTTTCCGGTAGACCGAGGTTTTGGGCACGGCCGCCAAGGTCCGCAGGACGGTGGAGCGGAGGTTGGCGTGCAGGTCCAGAAGGTGCGTAAAACCCTCCTTGCGGATTTTGGCCAAGGCCTGTCCGACGCTCACGAAGGGGATGATCTCGTCGATGCAGGAATGGCCTTCCAGGGCCGGGGCCAGGCCGGGCTTGACCAGGAGGGAGATTTTGCAGTCCGGCCAGCGCGCTTTGAGGCTCCGGTAGACCGGAGCCGTCAGGACGATGTCTCCCAGGGAGGAAAGACGGATGACGAGGATTTTGGGGGGCATTCAATCGCACGCGGGAGCGCGCGAAGGGACATTATATCAAGTTAACTCGACGCCGAGGAATGATGGCGCCATCATTCCTCAAAAATTTATCCTTAAAATATAAGCCGTTTCCAAATATCGCCTCCGAATTTTTTTGCACGAGGGCTTTTTGAAGCCTCCCTCATGGGACCGGAGTTTTTATCCCCTCCAACACCCCCCGCGCCTCCGTCAGCCCCGGGTCCAATTTCAAGGCCCGCTCCAAATGCCTCCGGGCGCGCTCCCTTTCCCCCATGGTCGTGAAAACCAAACCCAAATTGAGGTGGGCCCGGGCCATTTTGGGGCTATAAGAAACCGCCGCCCCCAGTCGCCACAGGCTCTCCCGCAGGCGCCCCTCCCGGAAAAGATCGGCCCCCTGGTTATTGCTGACCACGGCCATGTCGGGTCCCCGCGGGCCGAACTCCTGGCCGGCCAGCTTGACGTTTCTCTGGACGATGGCTTCCCCGGGATGAAGCGCGACCTCCTGAAGGAAGAAATAATACGCTTCGTCCTTTCGCCCCTGCTCGAATAAGGTCGCCCCGAGGTTGTTGCGGGCGATAAAGGCCCGAGGATTGGCTTCGAGGTGCTTGGTCCACAAAGTCACGGAATCCCGCCAGCCCCGCAGTTCGTCCCGGGTCAGGCCCGCCAGGACCCACCCCGTCCCAAGGACAAGAACTCCCAGCAAATATTTCAATCGCCGCCCTCCGGGAGCGCCCCAGACGCGCGCCAGTCCGCCGGCGGCCAAAGCGCCGAAAGCCGCGTAACCCAGGCAAGGATAGCGGTCGTAGGCCAGAACCACTCCCGGGCGGGCCAGCAAAAAAGGTGGAATCAACACCAAAAAGTATTGCGCCCCCGCTGCCAGGGCGGCCGGACATTTTTTTCGGAAATGCCAGAGCGCGGCCCCCGCGCCCACGACGGCCGCCAGGTCGGCCCAGGCCGGCCAGCCGTGGGGACCGGGGCCCCCGGACGGGAACCGGTATTCCGGCTCCAATTGGACCGGAAACAGGAATTTCGCCGCGAACAAGACCGCCGCTCCGGCGACCGGCCCCGGCTGCATCGTGGGCGAGACATAGCCGCTCTGGCTCATTTTGGCCCAGGAATTGAACCAGGCCGTGCCGCCGGAAACGATGATGAACGGGATTTTTTCCGCCAGCGCCGGCCAGACGCCCGCCTTGAACCAACCGCGAGGGTCGGGCGGAAGGCGGCGCAACGGGTAAATGTCCAGGATCAACAAGGTCAGAGGAAGGCCCACGCCCTGCCAACGGCACAACCCGGAAAGAGCCGCCAACATCCAGGAAAATACCAGCCAGCGCAACAGAGGCCGCTCCGGGACGGCCCAGCGCAGGTAGGCCGCCGCCGCGCCCAGCGTGAAGGCGCAGGCGCTCAAATCCGACAGGGCGCTGGCCATCGCGATCCCGGCCGCCTGCATGGGATGCAGGGAAAAACTGAGCGCTCCGGCCGCGGCGCAGAGCGGCGTCGCGGGATTGGGGGAGCGCGCGCCCGGACCCGCGGCGGCCTCCAGCAGGCGCGCGATGATCAGGGTCAAAAGGGCCGCCGAGAGGGAAAAAACGAGAAGGCTGGCCAAGTGATAACCGTAGGGATTGAGCTCGCCCTGGACCTCGTAGATCGCGCCGAAGGCCGTCCAAGAGAGGGGGCTGTAGGTTCCCATGTGGAAATTGGAAAAATTCCATTTGATCTCTTCCCGGGAAAGCGACCGGAAATGGACGTTTTCGATGAGGGCGGGGCCGTCGTCCCAGTTCACGAATTCGTTTCGCAGGACGGGCGAGCAAACGACCGCGGTCACGGCGAAAACCGCCAAGGCGGCCCAAACCGCCGCCGGCGCGCGCGCGGCGGGAGCCTTCATTTGCGGGCCGGGGCCAGCGTGCCTAGCGCCCGGCGGGCCCCTTCATGGGCGGGGTCCAGCCGCAGGGCTTCCCGGAACGAGTCCTCGGCCCGCTTGCGCCGCCCGAGTTTGGCCAGGGCGATTCCCAGATTGACCCTCAGTTCGGGAGCGCCAGGTTCCAGGGCGACGGCCGCCTCGAAATGGGGAAGGGCCTCGGCGGCCCGGCCGCTCCGGTAAAGGGTCAGGGCAAGATTGTCGTGGGTTCTCGAGAGGTCCGGGTTGAATTTCAGGGCCTTGCGAAATTCCCGCTCCGCCGCGGCGGATTCGCCTTGGGCCGCCCGTTCCAAGCCGAGGTTGTTGTGGGCCAGGGCCGAGACATATTGCAGGAATGTTCGCTGGGGGCCCTTGGGAAGGGTTTCCAATTGACGCTCGAAGTATTCGGCCGCGGCCGCGGGGCGGTCCTCCCGGAGCAGGGCCAGGCCCATGTTCGCCTGCGCAAAACTGGAATCCGGCTCGATTTCCAGGGCCCGTCCCCAGAGCGAGAGGTTGTCGGACCAGACTCCGCATTGGACGGAGGTCCGCCAGCCCAGAAAAGCGGCCAGGCCCAGGACCGGCAAGACGGCTCTCCGGCCCAGACGGGACACGGCCCAGGCGACGGCCACGGCCAAAGGCAGGCAGGGCAGGTAGCTGTAACGGTCGCCGACGATTTGCCGCCCGGATTTAACGAGCCCCATGGTCGGAAAGAGCATGAAGAAATAAAATGCCGCGGCGGCCAAGGGGGCGGACCGGGTCCGGGCCGCGGCCCAAAGGGCCGGGACGAGCCCCGCCGCCAAGGCGAAACCCGCGGCGGCAAACCCCGGATGGGCGAGCCGGTAGCTCTCCCCGTACCAGGGGGAAAGCCCCTCGGGGACCAAGGACTTGGCCGGGTAAAAGGCCAGGCTGAAAAAAGCCTGGGCCAAGCGTTCGAGCGGTCCGTACTGCTCCAGGGGAACCAGGGCCGGGGAGGCGCTTTGCGCGGCCAAACCGATGAGGGCGAAGACGAGGGCCGCCAGCGCGAAGGGAATTTTTTCGGTCCACACGGGGAAAAATTCCCGGGAAAACGCTTCCTTCCCGGGCGGCAGGCGGCCAAGCGGGTAAAGGTCGAGCGTCAAAAGCGCCGCCGGCAGGCCGATGACCGTGACCTTGGCCGCCAAAGCCAGCAGGTAGCAGCCGAGCGCGGCGCGCAGGCGTCCCTTCAGATACAGGAGCACGGTCCAGAGACAGAAAAACGCCGACAGCACCTCCCGCCGCTGGGTGGCCCAGGCCACGGCTTCCACCCGGAGCGGGTGCAAGGCGAAGAACAGCGCCCCGGCCGCCGCGGGCCAGGGCCCCGGGTCCCGGTCTCCGCGGCCCAGAACCTCGCGAATCAACAGGACGACCAGGGCCGCGTTGGCGCAGTGGAGGAGGAGATTGGTCAGGTGAAAGCCGAAGGGGCGCTGTCCCCAAATCAGGGAGTCCAACCCCAGGCTCAGCCAGGACAGGGGCTGCCAGTGAGCCAACTGGAAAGTGCTCAGCATCCAGCGGACCTCGGCCAGGCCCAGGCGGCCGAGGCGGGGATTCTCGACGAAGTTCGAGTAATCGTCCCAGTGAACGAAATCGTTTCCCAGGGCGGGATAAAAGGCCAGGAAGGCGGCGGCCGCGGCCAAAAACGGGGCGAGCCGGTCCTGGAGGCCGCCGCGCCCGATCATCGAATCCTCGGGGGCTCCAACAGGGAGCCCAGGGCCACGATGGTCCGCTCGGCCGCTCCGGCCAGCCCCGCCGCCGCATGGCGGGCGCTCCGGCCGGTTTCGGCCGCCGCGGCCGGATCGGAAAGCAGGTCCGTCAAGGCCGCAGCCAGTGAGGCGGAGTTTTCGACTCTGCGGCCGCCCCCCGAGGAGAGAAGGGCCTCGGCGCTTTCCCGCGCCGCGCTGAAATGGGGGCCGAACAGCACCGGGGAGCCGCCCAACGCCGGCTCCAGAAGGTTGTGGCCCCCGACCCGCGCCAAAGTCCCGCCCACGAAGGAAACTCGGGCCAGGGGATAGAGCGAGGGAAGGACTCCCATGAGATTGACGACCAGCGCCGAGGGGGGATCGCCGGAGAAATCGGGCGTCGTCCAGCGGACGAATGAGATGCCGCGGGCGCGGAGGCTCCCCTCCAGCCCCGCGGCGCGTTCGGGATGGCGGGGCGCCACGATCAGGCGCAGGTCGGGGTTCGCGGCCCGGGCGGCCAGATACGCGTCCAGGACGGCGTCCTCCTCGACCCCCGCGTGGGTGCTTCCCGCGACGAAGATGGGAAAATCCGTCCAACCCAAGCGGCCCACGGCCGCCCGCGCGGCGGCCCCGTCGGCCGGAGCCTGGGGGCGGTCGTGTTTCATGTTTCCGGCGACCCTGACCGCCGGGGGCTGCGCCCCGAGAGTTTTAAAGCGCTCCGCGTCCCGGGGGGTTTGGACGGCGAATGCCTGAAGGCGGCTCAGGAAGGGGGCCGTCAGCCAACTGAACAGGCGGTAGGTTTTGAAGCTCCGGTCGGAAATCCGGCCGTTGACCACGGCGACGGGAACGCCGAACCGCTCGGCTTGGTCGAAAAGATTGGGCCAGAGTTCGGTCTCGGCGACCAGGAGCAGGTAGGGCTGGAACGCTTTCAAGGCCCTCCGCACGGGCCCCCGCGCGTCGATGGGCGCAAGGAAGGCCAGGTCGACCCCCGGGACCGCCCGGGCTCTCTCCCGCCCGGCGGCCGTGGTCGTCGTCATGACCAGAGCCGGCGACCCGGGGAGGCACTTGATCCGCTCAATGAGCGGGGCGGCCGCGGCGACCTCCCCGGCCGAAGCGGCGTGCACCCAGACCAGGGGGCGGCCGGCCAGCTCCCGCAAGTCCTCGGCGGGATAATAGCCCAGCCTTTCCCCAAGCTCGGCGGGAAGTTCTCGAAGCAGTCCCCGCCGGGAGGAAGCCAGGAATTTCAAGGCCATGCCGATCCCCGCAAAGGGGGCGGCCAAATTAGCCGCCGCCAGGACCGCCGCGCGAATCCAACCCCCGGGCTGGGGCCGGGCGATTTCGGCGTCGGCCTCATCCGTGATCCGGTTCATCTCCGCCTGCAGTTCGGCCGCCTTGTCCTCCAAGGAATCCTCCGGGCCCACCCAGATCGGGCGCCCGTGATGCACCACGGACCGGCCGAACGGAAGCGGCACCTGGAATTGGTCCCAGGAGCGGGGGAAGATTTTCTTGCGCGAGAGGGCGTTGGCGATGGGAAGCAGGGGAATGCCCAATTTCTGGGCGAGAAAGACCCCGCCCGGCTTGATCGTGCGGCGGGGACCTTTCGGGCCATCGGGGGTCAAGCCGATGTCGAGCCCGTCCTCCACGAGCTTGATCATCGTCCGCAAGGCCGCCGAGGCGCCCCGGGAGGAGGAGCCCCGGGGAGAGGTGATCCGGGAGAGGTCCATGACCTTGGCGATGATGTCGCCGTCCTTGCTGAGGCTGACCAGGACCGCGGCGTTGTCGTCGCGGTGGGTCCAGGTGAAATAGACCTGCCGCTCGTGCCAGAGGGCGTAGATGAAGCGCTGGTTGCGGCCGCGCAGGAGATTTTTCCAGGCCAGGCCCCGCCAACGGAGGCTGTTGGTCCAACCGACGAACGTCATGAAGCCGTAGGCCAGGTAGGCAACGACCCGGCGGAGCACTACTGCTTCGCGGGTCCGTCCTTGCGCGCGGAGGACCCGCCCGAGGCCGAAGCCGCCTTGCGGGCCTTGCCTTTGGCCAGCCAGCTGATCGCCGCGGCCGTGGTGGCCGAAGGCGCCAGACCCGACGGAGAGAGGCTGACCCCGATTTTCCCGCATTCCAGGCGTCGGACCACCTCGGCCAGGGCCTCGGGATCGGTGACCGCGCCCCAGGGGCTCAATTCGCAGGCTTCGGCCGTGGCCTCGTCCTCGATCAGAGAAGCGGCGAAGCGCACCGCCTCCTCCAGCAGGACTTCCCGCATCAGGTCCAGAAGGGGGGTTTTGGCGGGGGCCTCGCGGATGGTCGCCTCGCGAAAACCGTCGAAGCCCGGGCCCAAGGTCGCCACCACGATGCTGGCGGCCAAACCCGGCAGGGGGGAAAGGCGGGAGGCTTCTTCCTTATTCAAAGTCTCGAAGACGACCCCGGGGCTCAGGGCCTTGAGGACCGCGTCGGAGAGGGGGATCAGGGACTCCTCGCACAGCAAGGAGGCGTCGAGCCCCGCCTTCTTGCCGCGTCGCTGGATTTCCTTGAGCCGCAGGGCCAGCTTGAACCCGCGGATTTTCTTCACGCGGGGCGGGTCCCCGGCTTCTTTTGGGGGGCCTTGGAGGAAATGTTCAAGGGCTTGGCGGGGGCCGCCTGGGGCCGGCGGCGGGTGCGGACCTGCCACTCGTAGACCATCGGGGTGGCGATGGCGATCGTGGAGTAGGTTCCGGCGATCGCGCCCCAGACCATGGCCATGGCGAAGTTGTGGATCACCTTCCCTCCGAACAGGAAGAGGATGACCACGGCCACGAAGACCAGGCCGTTGGTGATGATGGTCCGCGAGAGGCACTCGTTGATGCTCTCGTTGATCAGCTGGTCCATGGGGAGGGTGCGCGCCGTGCGCATCTTCTCGCGCATGCGGTCGAAAATGACGATAGTGTCGTTGATGGAATAACCCGCGATGGTCAGCAAGGCCGAGATGATCAGCAGGTCCACCTCGGAGCCGGCGATCGAGAACAGCCCGACCGTCGTGAACACGTCGTGGCCCAGGGCGATCACGCCCGCCAGCCCCCACACCGGGTCGGAGAACTGGAAGGCGATGTAGATGACGATCCCGGTCAAGGACAGAATCACCGCCCACATGGCTTGGCGGAACAGGTGTTTGCCCACGGTGGGACCGACGTATTCCTGGCTGTCGACCCGCATCGCGTTGTCGCCCAGGGCTTTCTGGATCGAGACCTTCATGGCCTCCATGGCCCCGGCGGAATTGGCCGCGTCGGCCTTGATCCGGATGGAGAAGGTGTTTGTTCCGGAATAGCTCTGAATGGAGGCGTCGGGGATGCCGCTTTCCTCCACCTTTTCCCGGAGCTCGCCGAGGGTGATGGGCTTGGCCATGGTCACCTGGAGAACCGTCCCTCCGGTGAAGTCGATTCCGTAAACCAGACCCTTGGTGGCGACGCTGACGGCCGAGCCCAGGATCATGAAGCCCGAAAAGGCGAAGAACATCCATCGTTTTCCGACGAAATCGATGTTCGTCCGGCTCTGGAGGATTCTCATATGCTCAGGGTCTCGACGTCGCGGTTGGATAGGTAGCTCTGGAAGATCAGGCGGGTGACGACGATGGCGGTAAACATGCTCATCGTCAGGCCCAGCATCAAGGTCACGGCGAATCCCTTGATCGGTCCGGTGCCGAACTGGAAGAGAAACACCGAGGAGAAGAGGGTCGTGAGGTTGGTGTCGAGGATGGCGGAAAAGGCCTTGTCATAGCCCGCCTCCACCGCCAGCCGGATGGGCTTGCCCAGAGCCAACTCCTCCCGGATACGCTCGAAGATCAGCACGTTGGCGTCCACCGACATGCCGATCGAGAGGATCAGCCCCGCGATGCCCGGCAGGGTGAGCGTCGAGTTGAAGTAGGCCATCATGGCCATGACGAAGGTCAAGTTGAGCAGCAGGCCGAGATCGGCCACCAAGCCCGAGGCCTTGTAGTAGATGATGAAAAAGCACACCGTGAACAGCGCCGCCAGGCCCGTCGCGGTGAGCCCCGCGCGGATGGAGTCCTCACCCAGGCTCGGCCCCACGGTCCGCTCCTCGATGACCTTGACCGGGGCGGGCAAGGCGCCCGCCCGCAGGACGATGGCCAGATTGCGGGCGTCGTCCATGGCGAATTGCCCCTCGATGATGCCCGAGCCGCCGCTGATGCGGGACTTGATGACCGGGGCGGAGTAGACCAACCCGTCCAGAACGATGGCCATGTTCTTGCCGACGTTGGCCGCGGTCAAGGAGGTGAACTTGGCGGCGGCGTCCGGATGGAACTTGAAGGCCACCACCGGCATGCCGTAATCCCCGCCGGTCTCGACCCGGGCGGTTTCCAAATTGGCGCCGGTCAGGGGAACCTCCTGATTGAGCAGGTACATCGAATTGTCCTTGCCGCGGAAAAGCGCCAGGCCGGCGGGCACGAGCTTGGCGGCGGAGGTGGAGA
Organism: uncultured Elusimicrobia bacterium; assembly: GCA_964358485.1. Taxonomy (GTDB): domain Bacteria; phylum Elusimicrobiota; class Elusimicrobia; order UBA1565; family UBA9628; genus CAYHPY01. The sequence goes on along the minus strand of CAYHPY010000094.1, from coordinate 969 downwards.
CCTCGGTTCCGACGAAAGGGCTCCCGAGTTCCAGGATCTTATTGAGGGCGGCCTGGGACTTCTCGGAGGAGTCCACCATGCGGAACTCAAGCAGAGCGGTCTTGCCGATGAGCTCCTTGGCCTGGGCGGAGTTGCTGATGCCGGGGAGCTGGACGACGATCCAGCGGGTGCCCTGCTTGACGATCAAAGGCTCCGCCACGCCGAACTGGTCCACGCGGTTGCGGATGATCTCGATGGCCCGGGCCAGGGCGTCGGCCACGTCGGCCTTGGAATCGAGCTTTGAGACGTCGAGCTCCATGAGCAGATGGGTGCCGCCCTTGAGGTCCAGGCCGAGGTTGAGCAGCCATTTCGGGCGCAGGCGGGAGGCTTCCAGGGAGGTCCGCTCGGCCGGGTCCATGGTGTACCAGTTGATGCTGGGGTAAAGGAGAAAGACCGAGGCGGCGACGGCGGCCAGGACCCCCGCCCACTTCCATTGGAGCTTGGTCATTATTTGCCCCCGGCGGCGATGGGGAGCTTGGAGGCCTCGCCGGTTCCCTCTCCCAGAACCTTGCTCACGGCCGAACGGGCCACGATGAGCTTGACGGTCTCCGAGAACTTAACCTCAAGGTCGTCGGCCTTAAGGCCGACGATTGTTCCGTACAACCCGCCCGTTGTCAGGATTTTGTCCCCTTTCTTCAGGTCGGCGAGCATCTTTTCATGCTCTTTCACCTGCTTCTGCTGAGGCCGGATGAGCAGGAAGTAGAAGATCACGAAAATGGCCGCGATGGGGACCAGGCTCATGATGGGGTTGGGGGCGATGGCTGGGGGCATGATCTCTCCGGGCGGTTATCCTAGCATTAATTAAAGAAACATCGGAGCTAGCACCAGTGTGATGGTCGCCAGCAGCTTGATCAGCACGTGCAAGGAGGGGCCAGCCGTGTCCTTGAAGGGATCGCCGACATTGTCGCCAACTACCGAAGCTGCATGGGC
>CAYHPY010000093.1:0-14785 GCA_964358485.1 uncultured Elusimicrobia bacterium | reverse complement strand
GGGCTGCCGCCCCGCCAGGGCGTCCGATCAATTACTGCGGAACACGACCGAAAGATTCGAGGGGTCGTCATTGACCGACGCGTAGGCGTTGAGCTCGGAGGCCTCGAACTGTCCGGAGGGGAGAATGTACAACCCCCGCTGCGCGCCGAGCCGGACCTCGCCGTTGAGGATCATCGCGTGAAAGACGAGGCGGGGGCTCCCGACGTCCTCCTTGGAGAGATTGACGGCGTCCGCGAAATCCTCCTGGTCCACCTCGCACTCCACCACCACGGACATCCCCTTTCCATAAAGGAGGTTGATGTTGGGAACCAGGGCGTTCTTGCCGCGGGCCCGGCAGGTGTATTCCCAGTCCGCGCCGGAGCGGCGGAGAATGCGGATGCTGAGCTTGGAGTCCTTGGTCAGCTGGCGGCCGCCCGCCTCCACCCCGAACTCGAGCTTCATTTTATAGCCGCGCCAACCGTAGCGGTCCGCGAACTCGACGCGGTGGCCGGCGGGCTGGAAGTCCCCGGAGTCCTCCAGGGTATAGGGCGCGGCGAAAAGCGGGCCCGGCAGCAGAAGCAGGAAGGCCAAAGCGGTGAATTTCATCGGAGCAACCCCCTCGCCGAGAAGGAGAAATCGGAAGGACCCAAAGCACGATGGGCCCTTGGTCCAAGCCTGGACCCAGATCTCGGCGATCTCATGCCTTGATTATGGCCCCCGGGCGTTTCAGTTTTGTTACGGAGCCGGCCCCAAGCCCTTTCTCGACGAGAACCGGGCCTTGGGCGGAAGCCGGGGCGGCGGGGAGGACCCACGCCCTTTGCCTCCGGGCCCAAGCCGGAACTAGGCCCAAATCCTGGCCCCGGAGGGACCTAAGGGCCCAACCGCCCGGCCGCGGGGGGTGTTACAATTTGGGCATGAGGAAACCCGCGTCCATTAATCGCCAGGCAAAGGTGGCCACCAATTCATGAACTCTAACCCTGACGCCCTAATCGCAGAACTCGACGCGCTTCTTGGAATCGGCGGGCCGGCCAAGCCCGCGAACTCGGAGCCGCCCCCGGGAGTCGCCTTCTTCCAGGTTCCGCCTCCGCCCCCTGTCCAAGCCCCGGCCCCCGCGCCCGCGCCCGCCGCGGCCCCCGCGCGCCAAGCCCCGGCCGTGGCCCTCCCGATTCAAAATAAGGTCCCGGAGCCGGCGAGGATTTTCGATCCCGCCCCTCCGGCCCCCGCGGTCCGCTCCCCCCGCATTCTGGTGGTCGACGACAACGACGATTACCGGGAAGCGGTCAAATTCGTCCTGCAGGACCGCGGTTACGAGGTGGTCGAGGCGGTGGACGGCGCCGACGGCGTGCGCCAGGCCCTGAAGGCTCCCCCGGAACTTGTCCTGGTCGACTTCAACATGCCCAACCTCAACGGGTACGAACTCATCCAGCAACTGCGCGCCAGCGACGAAACCCGGAACGTCCCCATCATCATGTTCACCGGCGCCTCCAACCGGCGCCACCTGCGGGCGATGGGCATGGACATTTCCGATTTCCTGGAGAAACCCGTCTCCAACAATCAGCTTCTCAGTTCCATCGCCGGGGCCTTGGCCCGCAGCCCCCAGCCGCGGCTGTCCTTGCCCCCGACCCCGCACGAGGCCTCCCCCCATCAGGCCCCGACGGCTTACCACGCGCAGTCCCCCGCCCCGCCCCAACCCGGCATGGCCTCTCCCTCGCCCTTTCCGCCGTCCCAGGGGGGATTCGTTCCCATGCCGTCCCCCGGTGAAGCTTGGCTGGGATCGACGGCCCCTGAGGTGCCGCCGCTCAACCAGGTTTCCCCCGCCGCCCCGGCGACTCCGGCGGCCTCCGGAGAGGCGCCCCCGGACCTCGAAAGCCATCCCTTGGAGATGTTGGACGACGCCCATACGGAAGATTTGGCGGTCGAACAAGAGGAGGAGGTTCCCGAGGAAGCCGGACTCGAAGTCCTGGCCAACGATCATCCCCTGGTGGCCAAGGTCAACAAGATCCTCATTAAAGCCGTCGAGATGGGCGCCAGCGACATTCACATCGAGCCCGAGGAACGCCAGATCACCGTCAGCATCCGGGACAACGGCTCGCTCCAGAAGCTCTGCACCCTGCCGGCGGCCCTCTCTTCCCGGCTATCGGCCCGCATCAAGATCATGTCGAGCCTGGTCATCACCGAACGGCGCCTCCCGCAGGACGGGCAGTTCCGCGCCAAGATCAAGGGCAAGAAAGTCGAGTTCCGGGTCAGCGTCCTGCCCGGAATCCACGGGGAGAAGGTCGTCATGCGCGTCCTGGGGGGCAGCAAGATCAGCGGCACTCTGACCGATCTCGGCCTTTCGGTCCGGGACAAAGACGTCATCCAGCGGGCCCTCCAGACCCCGCACGGCCTCATTTTGGTGACGGGACCCACGGGAAGCGGAAAGACGACCACCCTCTACACCATGATCGGGATGGTCAACGCTCCCGACGTCAACGTCATGACCGCCGAGGACCCCGTGGAGTACGAGGTCCAGGGCATCACCCAGGTCCACGTCAAATCGGCCATCGGCCTGACCTTCGAGGCGGTCCTGCGCTCCTTCCTGCGGCAGGACCCGGACGTCATGCTCATCGGCGAAATCCGGGACCTGGAAACGGCCCAGATCGCCGTCAAGGCCTCCATCACCGGCCACTTGGTCTTCTCCACCTTGCACACCAACAGCGCCCCGGCCAGCATCATGCGCCTGACCCACATGGGCGTGGCGCCGTTTTTGGTGGCGGCCAGCGTCAAGCTCATCATCGCCCAGCGCCTGGTGAAAACTCTGTGCCAAAGCTGCAAACTTCCCGTCCCGCTCTCGGACGACGACAAAAAAATCCTGACCGAGACCGAGCTGGCGGGCATCCAGGAATCCTACCGCAGCGTGGGCTGCCGCCTTTGCTCCCAGACGGGCTACAAGGGCCGCATGCCCATCTTCGAGGTCATGCCGATCAAGACCCCCGAGATGCGCCAAAGAATACTCGGCGCGGGGCACGCCGACGCCATCAGCGAACAAGCCGTTCAGGAAGGCATGACCACCCTCCGTCAAGCGGCCCTCAACGCCGTGGCGGAAGGCAAGACCTCGCTGGCCGAAGCGATGAAGATCATCATGGCGGACTGATAAAAACAATGGAAATGAATTTGACCCTGCCGGAAACCGCGGAAAAGGCCCTGAAAACCGGGCAAAAACCGGCCGTTGCCGCGGCGGAGCCCTCATTGCTCCAGCGCGCCCAGAAGGCTCTCGCAACCCACAGCCCCGATGGCTATTCGGAAGCGGTGGCCCTGTTTCGGGACTGCCTGGCGGGCCAGCCCAACAACGCCTCGGCTCTGGCCGGCCTGGCCGAAACCTACGCCTATTGGGGGTTTCGCCGGGAATTGGAGGGCAAGGACGCCCAAAGCTATTACGATCTCTCCTACGACGCCGCCGAACGGGCGGTCCAGGTCGCCTCGGGCCTGGCCGACGCGCACCGCGCCATGGCGGTCGCCTTGCGGCGCGGGGAGAAGGCGGACCCCGAGCGACGCAAGGCGGAGACGCTCATCGCCATCGAATTGGCCCCGGAGGACGGCCAGGCCTGGTATGAGCATTGGAAGGCCTTCGGTTATGATCCGGAAGACCCCGCCATCGCCAAGGCCCTGGATTTCGAACCCAAGCTTTTCCCCGCGCACCATGACCTGGCGGTGGCGCTTTGCGAGCACGGCCGCCTGGACGAGGCCATCGACCGGATGAGGTCCGCCCTGGAGATGATGCCCCGCAACGGCCTTGGGCTCTATAATTTGGCGATGTTCCTGCACCGCAAGGGCATCGACGAGGGCGCCCGCCGCATCATCCGCCACGCCGCCACCGTGTGTCCCGGAGACCCGCTCGTCGCGATGGGGCTGTCCCTGATCGAACCGGAAGCCGGGGGGGCTCGATGAGCGCCATGCCCGAGAACCAAACCCAGACCATCCAGACCTCGGCCCTCCCGAAAGAGGCGCTCGGGGCGTGCCGGGATTTCCTCCGGCTCCTGGACCAGACCGCCAAGCTCGTCGGGCTTTACAAAGCCCACCATCCCGTTCCGACCTCCTCCCTGCAGGAGGCCCATGACGCCATGGGGCGGATTTTGCTCCACCCGAACACGACGCGGGTGAGCCTGGCTCTGGCCGAGGGCCACTGGGTGATCAACTCCCTCGTCGTGGACGGTCCGGACGCCTATGTCCAGCTCAAGACCGCCTTCCGTTCCGCCCAAATTCAAAGCCTTTGCTTCATGCCCGGAATCCGCCTTTACGAGCTGGCCGCCCTGTGCGAACTGGCCGCTTTGCCCCCGAACAAGGCCACGGGAATCGACGCGACCGAATTCTTCAACCAGCGCGGGGTCCGCGGCATCTTGGCCAACCAGGCCCACTTCACCCGGGCCGTCAAGGCGCCGCCTCCCGCCCCCGTCCTGGCGCCCAAGCCCACGGCGCCGCCCTCCCCGATCCCGGACCGCCGGACCGCTCCCCGCACGGCCGCCACGACCGCCCACCGGCTCTCGGGCCTGCCCTTCGGGTCCTTCATCAAGAGCATCGTGGATCAATCCGTCCAAGATCCCGAGGAACGGGCCCTCATCTACGCCCAGGCCCTGAAGACCGTCAAGGACGCCCTCGCCCGCCGGGTCGAGGCGGCGACCACCGAGCTGCGGACCGAAAAGCAGGTCGCGGTCAACGAAAAGGTCCGCGCCAACCAAGTGATCAGCAATATCGCCCAGGGCCGCGTGACCGTCGACAAGGACGGCCGCGTGCTCATGATGGATCCGGCCGCCGAAGCCATCATGGGCAAGAAACTCTCCGAAGTCGCCGGCAAAGCCATCACCGAGAAGGGCGTCACCGGCCAGAACATCCTCAATCTAGCCTGGGAAACGGAAATCCCCGGGGACCGGGCCATCTCGGAGGCGATGCGCGTCGCCGCCGATCCGGAGGTGCTCGACGCTTTCCGGAAATCCCTGGCCGTCGTCCAGGACCAGGAAGGCCGCGTGGTCGGCACCTACGGGGTCCTGCCTCACGTTTCCAAATTCCGCGAGGCCGAAAAGGTCCAGGAGGAGTTCATCTCCCATGTGACCCACGAACTGCGGGCGCCCCTGGCCGCCATCTGCTCGGCCCTGGAAATCGTGTCCGAGAAGTCGGCGATGAAATTAAGTCCCGAAGAACAGCGCTTCATCCAGATCAGCCTCAAGAACACCCGAAATCTTCGACAGATGGTCGGGGAGATCCTGGATTTCTCCAAGATCAAGGCGGGCAAATTCTCCGTCCACCCCGTTCCCACCTCCGTGCCGGGAATCCTCCGGGAAGCGGTGGAGGGCCTGCGCCCCTGGTCGTTGTCCCGGAAGATCATGCTGTCTTACGACGTTCCCCCCGCCTCCCCGGGACGGGAACTCAAGGCCCTGGCCGATCACAACCGGGTCGTGCAGATCCTGACCAACCTGGTTTCCAACGCCATCAAGTGCACTCCGGAAGGCGGCTCGATCCGCCTGGGGGCCATGCCCGGGACGGGCGTCTACTCCAACTTCGTCGTCTTCGGAGTCCGGGATTCCGGCTGCGGGATCGCGCCGGAGAACCAGAAAAAGATCTTCGACCGGTTCGCCCAGGTCCATAAGCCCGGCAAGGGCCAGGAAGGGGTGGGACTCGGCCTGGCGATCGTCCAGGAGCTGGTCACGCTCCACCGAGGAGCGATCTGGCTGGAAAGCGCCCTCGGGCAGGGCTCGACCTTCTACTTCACGCTTCCGATGGCACTGTCGGAGACCGGCTAAAGCCAGCCCGTCCGGCGGAAGTAGACGTGCATGCCCAGGCAGACCCCGAGCATCAGGAGCAGGGAACCCGGGTAGCCCAGCTGCCAGGCCAGCTCCGGCATGTGCTGGAAATTCATCCCGTAGATTCCGGCAATCATGGTGGGCACCGCCACCATGGCGGCCCAGGCGCTCAGCCGCTTCATGGACTGGTTCTGCTCGATGGAAATCAGCGCCAAGCTGGCCTCCAGGGCGGAGCTCATCACCTCCCGGAGGTTTTCGAGCATCTCGTTGATGCGGAAGGCGTGATCGAAGACGTCCCGGAAATAAGGCTTGGTGTCCTCCGGGATCAGCTCGGATTCGACGCGTTCCAGGCGGTTGCAGATGTCGATGACCGGCGCGGTGCCCTTCTTGGCGATCAGGATCTGCCGCCGCAGGGCATGGATCCGCTCGGTGACCGCCGCGATGCCCTTGCCCGAGAAGACCGACTCCTCCAACTCCTCCACGGCCTGGCCGATGCCGTCGACCACCGGGAAGTATTGGTCCACGATGAAGTCGAGCAGGGCGTAGAGGGCGAAGGCCGGGCCCTTGGACAAAAGATGCGGGGTCTCCTCGCAGCGCGCCCGGACGGCTTCGTAGGGAAGGCTGGCGCCGTGGCGCACGGTGATGAGGAAGCGCTTGCCGAAAAAAACATGGGTCTCCCCGTGCAAAACCTTGTGCCCTTTGTATTGGGCGGTCTGCAGCGCCAGAAATAGGATGTCGCCGTAGCGGTCCATCTTCGGCCGCTGGTGGGCGCGATGGGCGTCCTCGACCGCCAGGTCGTGCAAGCCGAATTCCACCTGAACCTTTCGGAGAAGTTCCTCGGAAGGCTCGTGCAGGCCGATCCAAAGGAAGCACTCGGGGTCCTTGATCGCCTCGCTAATGTCGTCGATCGCGACGTCGGCCTTTCGCCGCCCTTGGACATAGGAGGCGCAGTTGACCACTCCTTTGGGATGCTCGATGACCCCGCCCTCCCTTTGGCTCATTCGTCCGACAGGCGCCAGGGCCTTCCCTCCGGATCGGTCAGCAGGCGCCCCTCGAGCGCCGCCTCGGCGGTCCGCCCGTTGGGAAGCTTCAGGCGCACGGTTTTTCCGTCCCGTTCGTAAAGCCCGGCGACCTCGCGCCCCCGGTCGCGGATCCGGAAGACCCCGTCGGCGCCCAGGAAAATGAATTCGTCCGAGGCGCGGGCGTTTCGGTACAGGCTTCCCGGCGCAAACGCCCGGGGAGCCTCGGCCGGGGCGGCCTGGGCGCCCGCGCCCGCGGGCGAAAGGCGGACGGCCCGCAGGACCACGCCCGGCCCTCCTTCCAAGAAACCGACGTCATCGGCCCGCACCCGCAAAGCCCGGAGTTCGAAGCGGCTCCCCGGGCGCAGTCCCTTGAGAAATTCCCGCTGATCCTCAGAAACGACGATGTTGGAGGTCCGAACCCCGGGCCGGCCGGCCTCGGAAGCGGAAATCCGGATCCAGCCCCGGTGAAAATCATCCGGCAAATCGAGGAGCGCGTCCTCCGTCCCCCGGTAATCCAGGACCAAACGAACCCGCTCGGGTCCGGGCAAGGCCGGGTCCAGCGCCTTTTGGAGCGGGATGGCCGAATAGCCCGGCTCCGACGCCTCCGGGGCGGGCGGGGCTCCGACCAACGATTTGACCTCAGCGCAGCCGAAGCAGCAACACGCAAGGAAAGCGACAAGATACTTCACCGGGAGAATATACAAATTAGGTAACCTATCGTCATGAAGGCGCGGGGCCTGATCGCGGCCTTGCTCTGGGCGGTCGCGCCCGCCGCAGGCGGCCCGGCGCCGGGTCAAGCGCGGAAAAACCGGAACATGGCTCATACCAACGCCCTCGCGCGCGAGAAAAGCCCCTACCTGCTCCAGCACGCGGGCAATCCGGTGGATTGGAGGCCCTGGGGGCCGGAGGCCTTCGCGCTGGCGGTCAAGGAGGACAAGCCGATCCTCCTCTCCATCGGTTATTCCACCTGCCACTGGTGCCACGTCATGGAGCGGGAAAGCTTCGAGAATCCCGCCATCGCCGCGATCATGAACCGGAGCTTCGTCAACATCAAGGTCGATCGCGAGGAACGGCCCGACATCGACCGGATTTACATGACCGCCGTGCAGGCGATGACCGGGCGAGGCGGCTGGCCCCTGACCGTGTTCCTCACCCCGGAGCGCCGGCCCTTCTACGGCGGAACCTATTTTCCCCCGGAGGCCCGTTGGGGCCAGCCCGGTTTTCCCCAGCTCCTGGAGCGCGTGGCCCAACTCTGGAAGGAGCGGCGCTCGGACCTCCTCGGGGACTCCTCACGGCTGACCCAGGCCCTCCAGGCCCAAGCCTCCGCCCCCGGCCCGGCCTCCACGCCGGGCGCTCCGGATCCGGCCTGGCTGGAGCGGGCTTTCCGATCCTTCGCGGGAAGCTTCGACCCGGAGGAAAAGGGCTTCGGAGGCGCCCCGAAATTCCCGATGCCGGTCAATCTATCCTTTCTCCTCAGATACTGGGCGGTGACCGGAGAGGCCAAGGCCTTGGACATGACGGTGTCCACCCTGCGCGCAATGAGGGCCGGCGGAATTTACGACCAACTGGGCGGAGGCTTCCACCGCTACTCGACCGACGAGCGTTGGCGCGTCCCCCACTTCGAGAAGATGCTTTACGACAACGCCCAGCTCGCCGGGGCGGCGGCGGAGGCTTTCCAGGCGACGGGAGACCAGGGCCTAAAAGAAACGGCCCGGGGGACGCTGGATTACTTGCTGAGGGACATGTCGCACCCCGAAGGGGGGTTTTACTCGGCGGAGGATGCCGATTCTATACCTCCTGAGGCCGTCGCTGATTCCCCCGCCGCCCACAAGGCCGAGGGAGCCTTCTATCTTTTTTCCGTCCCCGAAATTTCTTCCGTCCTCGGAGAGGACGGACCCATTTTTTCGTTCCGTTATGGAATTCTTCCAGAGGGGAATGCTTTGTCCGACCCCCACAACGAATTCGTTCAAAAAAATGTTCTGTATTTGGCGCATTCGATAAAAGTAACGGCGGAAAAATTCAACAGAACCACGGAACAAACGGAAAAAATTCTCGTCCGGGCTCGGGCTCGACTGCTGAAGATTCGCGCTAAACGCCCTCGCCCGTCTTTAGACGACAAGATATTGACCTCCTGGAACGGCCTCGCGATCTCCGCCTTCGCCAAGGCCTACCAGGCTTTCGAGGAGCCGGGCGACCTGGAGGCCGCCGAGCGCGCCGCGGGTTTCCTCAGGAAACGGCTCTACGAAGAGAAAACAGGAGTTCTCCACCACCGCTGGCGCGACGGGGAACGGGCGATTGGGGGGATGGCCGACGATTACGCCTTCCTGACGGCGGGGCTCCTGGACCTTTACGAGGCCTCCTTACGGGAGGAATGGCTGTTTTGGGCCGAGGAGCTGCACGAGGCCTTGCTGGCGCGCTTTGCCGGGCCCGAGGGAGGGGTCTTGATGACCGCCGAGGGCCACGACTCCGCCCTCCTCATGAGGCCCTTCGAAGACTCCGACAACGTCGAGCCCGCGGCCTCCTCCATCGCGGCCATGAACGGCCTGCGGCTGGCCGAGCTCCGCGGCCGCCCCGATTTCCGGTCCCAGGCCGAAAAAACCCTGGCCCGCTTCGCCCACGCCATGAAGGAGCGGCCGCTGTCGGTCCCCGCGATGCTGGCGGCGGCCGGCTGGACGCTTTCCAAGCCCCGGCAAATCGTGCTGGCGGGCGACCCCGCCGACCCGGGGGCCGCCGCGCTTCTGCGCGTGATCCGCCGCAAATTCCTGCCGGTCAAGGTGCTCCTCGCGGCCCGCGGGGGAAGCTCCCAGGAGCGCCTCGCCAAAAATCTCCCTTTCCTCAAGGGCGTCAAGCCGCTGGGCGGCAAGCCCGCGGCCTACGTCTGCGTCGACCACACCTGCAAGCTCCCCACGAGCGATCCGTCGGTCCTGGAGAAAATCCTCGATGAAAAAGAAAGCCCCCGAAAATAATTCCGCCCAAGAAGCCCTGCTCGTCAAAATGGTCTCGGTGGTCTCCCACGAACTCCGCAACCCGCTGGCCATCATGAACAATTCCCTCTATTTCATCAAAACCAAGCTGTCCGCCCTCCCCGACGCCGATCCCAAGCTGGGAAAGCACCTCGGAATCATCGAATCGGAGATCAAGAACGCCAACGCCGTCGTGGGCGAATTGGTCGGCTATTTCCGGGAAGCCAAGCCCGAACCCCGTCCGCTCCGCCTCAACGCCGTCGTCGAGCAGGCGCTGGCCGCCTGGACCCCGCCCCCGAAAGTCTCCGTGGACCACGCCCCCGACGCCTCCGATCCCGAACTGACCGGAGACCCCGCGCAACTGGCCGACGCCGTCCGCCGGATTCTGGCCAACGCGGGCGAGGCCATGCCGGAGGGCGGCGCCGTCAAGGTCCGGGTCTATCGGGAGGCCAAGCGCCCCGCCGTCGAGATCTCCGACGCGGGCCCCGGCATCCGCCCCGACGACCTGCACAAGGTTTTCGAACCGTTTTTCACCACCAAGCCCCGCGGCCTGGGCCTGGGCCTGGCCGTCGCCAAGCGGACCCTGGAGCGCCACGGCGGCTCCGTGGACATCAAGACCCAGCCGGGGAAGGGGACGACGGTTCGGCTTTTTCTGCCGGCCTAGGGTTTTTCCCCCCGCCGCCCCGGCCGTCCCCGAACATCCGCCGTCCCAGGTGCCGGTTGTGGGCGCCGCACAGCAGGCGGATATTGGCCGGATCATCCGAGGAGCCGCCCAGAGCCCACGGCTTGACGTGGTCGAACTCAAGGCCGTCCCGGCTCCCGCAAGGCCGGCCGCCCTCCGGAAAATAGGCGCACCGGCCCCCGTCCCGGCGGCGCACCGCGTCCTTGACCCACTCCGGGATGCTTCGGAGCCGAATCGGCCGCGTCGGCCGGGGCGGCCGCGGCACCGCCGCGAGCAATTGCCGATCGGGATCTTTTTTCTCCAACAAGGCCAAGAGCGCGTCCTTAAAAATTCGTTCCAGCCTTCCGTCCGAATATTTATGCCTCAGCAGTTCCCGCGCCCGGCGCACCAGCAGGACCAGCTCCTCGTCCGCCGTAAAGGCGAACCGCACCCGGGAGACGAAGGCCGCGCTCCCGGCCGGGAGCGAAGCCAAGACCGCGCCCCCTTGGACCGGAGAAGTCCCCCCGATGCCCCCGCCGGCGCCCCCCACCGCGCCGAGCGCATCCCCGGGGCCCCCCGGAGCGGCGGGCGCCTCCCCGGAGCCACCCGGAATCCCGAGGGCTCCGCCCGCAAAGAGGGGCCCCGCGTGCTCCGTCGGACCCGAGCCGGCCGGCCGCAAGCCCGCGGGACGGATCATGTCCGGAAGCTCCCGCCCCGGGAACTCCTCGGCCAAGAATTCCATGACCTCCCGGCTGGTCTTGCCGCGGGCCCGCTCCAATAGGCGCGCGCCATCGGCCCCGTTCAAATGGGGGCTGAGCCGCACCAGCGCGTCCAAATGCAGTTCCCCGGCCCGGCGCATTCCCCAGGCGGCCGGAAACCGGCGGACGGCCCGGGCCGCCCGAATGCGGCAATAGGCCGCGGATTCCGAGTACCGCAACTCCTTGACGCAATAGTCGAAGAGGGACGGATAGCCGTGGGCCACCACCAGCTCCCTCCGGTCCACCTCCTCCAAATGCGCCACGACCTCGGCTAAATCCTCCCGCTCTCCCCCGACCAGGGCCCCGAGCCGCGCCAGCAGCCCCGAATCCGAAACCGTTTTGAGATCCAATTTGACATCCATGCCCCCTCCCGGGAACTGTGTTCAAACACACTCCCCCGGAGACCCCCAAAAAAAGAAGAGGCCCCCACCTATTAATACGAGCGAGGGGGCCTTTTTGTTCCCGAAAAAACTAATTTTCCGTCGGGGAATCCTCCGCCTTCACTTCCTTGTTGAGCTCTTCCACCTTGGCGGAGTAGGTCTGGATCTTCTCCTTCATCTCGTCCTTGAACCCGGCCCGGCCCGCCAACTTGGCCTCTTCCTCGGCCAGGTCGTCGAAGGCCTTGTCGGCCCGGGCGAACACGTCCTGGCGGATGGCCTCCTTGAGCTTGACGGCCTTGCCGAATTGCTCGTCGAGCTTGGCGTACCGGCGGTCGAACTCCTCCACGGTCAGGTGCCCTTTGTTGTGGAAGTCGCAGAGCTCCTCGTAACGGCGGATGAGCTCCTGGCTCATGTCGTTCCACTGGATTTCGGTCGAGCGCCCGAAGGTCACCTCCGGGCCGACCTTGGCCGCGAAAGCCACGTTAAATTTGAAGCCCAGGGTCAGGGACTTCTTCTTGTTCTTGTGGATCTTGCAGTCGAGCTGTTCCCTCTTGACCTGGGAGGTGTGGCGGTCGTCCACGAACATTTTGACGTACTTCTTGGCGTGGACGGGAACGGCTTGGACCAGCAGCGCGAAAATCAGCAGACGGATCATGGCTCCCTCCCTATTTCCCCGCGGGTTTTCCGCAGTTTTGGCAGAACTTGGCCCCCGGGGCCAGCTCCGCCTTGCAGGACGCACACGCGGCCGGGCCCAGGGGCTTGCCGCACGCCGAGCAGAATTTGGCGCCCGCGGCGTTTTCGGCCTTGCAGGACCCGCAGGCGGCGACGCTCCGGCTCGGCCCCCCCACCGCCCCGCCCACCAGCCCACCCATGGCTCCGCCCACGCCCGCCCCGGCGCCCAGGCCCATGCCTAAGCCCATCCCCGCTCCCATCCCGCCGCCCTCGGTCCCCGCGGCCTTCTCCAGGGTGTCGAAGGTCCTCTTGGTTTTGTAGAACTCCCCGCCCAAAATGTCCACCTCGGCCTTCTCGGCCAGGGCTTTCTTGAGCCGGATCACGGTGTCGTCGTTTTCCGGGACGTCCACGGAGCTCAAATAGAAGTTCACGAGCTGGAATCCCCAGACGGAGAAATCCGCCTCGAGCTTTTTCTGGATCGCCGACGAGATCTCGTCGAGGTAGGCGTTGATCTCGAGCACGGGGATTTTCTGCAGGAGGATGGCCTCGGCCAAATAATCCTTGGCGCGGGTCAGCAGCACGCCCCGGAAATGGTTATTGAGCGCCTCGACGGTGAATTCCCGGAGCGTCCCGCTCAGTTGAACCACGGCCGCCTTGGAGTCGGCCACGCGGACGCCGAATTGCCCGAAAGCCCGAACCGGCAGGGCCACGTTGTACTTCGGGTCCAGGACCGGAATCGGGTTGGGGGTCCCCCATTTGATGTCGAGCTTGGCGGCTTTGTTGATGAAATAAATCTCGGCGGCAAACGGCGTCTCCCCGCCGAAGGGAACCTTGACCAGGGCCCGCAAAAGGGGGATGTTGGCGGTCTTGAGGGTATGGGTCCCGGGGCCCAACAGGTCCAAAAGCTTGCCGCCCTCGTAGAACAGGGCCTCCTGGGACTGGTTGACGATCACCTGGGTTCCCCAGCTCAAATCGTCCGGGGGATGCCGCCAAATCAGGACGTCCGAGGGTCCGTCGTACTTGACGCGATCGATGATGGCCATGATCCCTCCGCTCGGGCATATGATAGGCCCCTGGGCGGGGTTTGTCAATGCCGATTCGGTCACCCCCGAGGCGCCCGGAGCCCCTCCAGAACGGCCGTAAAATCCGCGGGAAGCTCCGCCCGGACGCTCAGACGGCGGCCATCGGCGGCGGGGAAGGCCAGTTCGAAGGCGTGCAGCATCAGACGGGGAGCCCCGGGAACGGGCAAGGGCCGGCCGTAAAGCGGGTCGCCCAGGATCGAGTGCCCGAGGCCGTGCAGATGGACCCGGATTTGATGGCGGCGGCCGGTTTCGGGCCGGACCTCGAGCAAGGTCGCCTTCGGGAAAAGCTCCAGGGACCGATACCGCGTCCGGCAGGCCATTCCGCCCGCGCCCGGCCCCATCCGCCCCGAGCCAAAGGCCTTGAGAGGAACCGCCGCCTCCCCTTCCCCCTCCAACCGGCCGAGGACGATGGCCCGGTAAATCTTTTCCACGGCCCGTTTCTCGAAGAGGCCGCACAGGCGGCGGTGCTCGGCCGCGGTCTTGGCGAAAACCACCACGCCGCTGGCCTCGCGGTCCAGGCGGTGGACGACCCAAATCGGGGCGCCGCAATGGCTCTCGGCTTCTTGCTGAAGGGTCCGGCCGGGGACGCCGCGGCCGGGAATGACGAGGACGCCCGGGGGCTTGTCGACGACGAGCAGGTCGCCGTCCTCGATTAGGACCGTCAAACCGAGATCGAGTTGAGGAACTTGGCGCTGGCTTCGGGCACGGCGGTGTTGACGAACATCCCCGAGCCCAGTTCGAAGCCCGCGGCCCGGGAGGTGCGCACCACCAGGCTCATGTACCAGTGGAAGCCCTCGGTCACCCCGCGGTCCAAGGGAGTGGACTGGACCACGAAGTTGTAGGGCGGATCGTTGAGCCCCTTATGGAGCTTTTTCAACAGCAGGTGAAGCATCGCCGAAAAGTTCTTGCGGATTTCCTCGGAGGCGAAGCCGAAGCTCGGGGTGTGGACCTTGGGCAGAATCCAGATGTGGAAGGGCGAGAGCGCGGCGAAGAGGACGAACGCGCAGAAGTGCTGGTTCTCCGCGACGATCCGGGTCTTTTGCCGGAGCTCCTCGCGGAGCATGGCGCAGAAGACGCACTCCGCCTTTTGGCGGTAGTACTTCTCGGCCTCGTCCATGCGGTGGCGGATGTAGGCCGGGACGATGCTGGAGGCGATGAGCTGGGTATGCGGGTGGTCCAGGGAAGTTCCCGCGGCGGCCCCGTGGTTCTTGAAGAGCATGGTCAAAGAAACCTTCTCGTTTTCCAGGGTCTTGTTGAAACGGGCCTCGTAGGCGCCGACGAGTTCGTCCACCGCGGCGGGCTCCATCAAGGCCAGGGACAGGTCGTGCCGGGGGGTGTCCACGATGACCTCGTGTATTCCTTCTCCGGGGAGGGATTTGTAGGGCGTCGCGTCGGGGACTTGCGGGGCCGAGGGGATCAGGACCGGGAACTTGTTGGGCACGACCCGAACCCGCCAATCGGCCTTTCCACCGGCGGTCAGCACCGGCGCGGGGG
>CAYHPY010000092.1:7123-15055 GCA_964358485.1 uncultured Elusimicrobia bacterium | reverse complement strand
CTTCGGCGACCTTCGCCGAGCGGATGGCGTCCAAGAGGCTCGTCTTGCCGTGGTCGACATGGCCCATGACGGTGACCACCGGCGGCCGGGGCTTGAGCTTTTCCGGAGCCTCGGTCTGGGCGGTTTTGATCTGGAGCTCCTCTTCTTTGTAGAGAGCGATGACCTCGACTTCGAAGCCGAATTCCTGGGCGACGATCGAGGCGGCTTCCGTTTCCAGCCTCTGGTTGATGGTCGCGAAAATCCCGAGGTTGATGAGCTTGGCGATGACGTCGTTGGCCCGCACCTCCATCTTCTCGGCCAACTCGCGGACGGTGAGCATCGAGGAGACTTGAATCTTCTTGAGCGCCTTGGCGGCGGGGGCGGGGGCGTCCCGGGCGGGCTCGGGGCGAGCCGTCGGCTGCGGCCGGCCATGGGAATGAGAACGGGAAGGGCCTCCGTGCGGCCTCTGGGGAGCGCCGGGGCGGAAACTCGGCGCGCCGGGCCGATAGGGAGGGCGGGCCTGGGAAGGCGCCGGCGCCGGAGCGGCGGGCTTGGCGGGCGCGGCGGGGGACGGGGCCTTGGCCGCCGGAGCCGGAGGCGCCCCGGGAACGGCGGGCTTGGCCGGCGCGGCCGGGGTCTCGCGATAGGAAGCGACGCCGGGCTTGGGGGGCTCTCCGCCCATGGCGGTCGGCAGGACGGTCGGAACCCGGGGCGGCGCCGCCGGAGCGGGCGCGGGGGAGAGGGGGGCGGCCCCGGCCGCAGGAGCGGGCGCAACCGGCTCGGGAGCGGGCGGCGGCTTGGGGGCGGGCGGTTTGGGCAGCGAGCCCCCGGCCGCGACCCGGGCCACGGTGGGACCCTTGGCTTGGACCGACCGTTTGCGGAAAAGATCGAACGCCGAAACCAGATTTTGAGACGGAGGGGCGATCGAGCCCTCTTCCTGGACTTCCCGCCGGGCCGCCTCGGTCTTGCGGACCCCGGCCTCGGCTCCCTTGGGCTTTTCCTCGCCGGTCTTTTTACGCGTCGTCTTGGCGGGCTTTTTGGCCGTGTCTTTGACCGCGGCCTCTTTCGGGGCCTTTTTGACGGCGGGCTTTTTTTCCGCGGCGGGCTTGGGCTCGGCTTTCTTCTTCTTTTCCATGCGCAACCGGATTATACCATTTTAGACGGGCCGGCTTGCGCGGCCTCTTTGGCGCTCTGGATGATCTTGGCGGCCGTTTTCTCCCCGATGCCCTCCAGGGCGGTCAGGTCCGAAACCTGGCACTGCGCCAGACGGGCGGGATCGCTGAGTCCCGCCTTGGCCAGAATCTCGGCCGTTTTGGGCCCGATGCCCGCCAAGGAAGCGGCCCCGCCCTCGGGACGGGCCGCGGGCTTGGCGTCCTCGGTGTTCTGCTTCTCCGATTTGACCTCCAGGCTCCAACCCGTCAAGCGGCAGGCCAGCCGCACGTTCTGCCCGTCCTTGCCGATGGCGATGGAGAACTGGTCGTCGGGCACGATCACCTCCGCGCGCCGGTTCTCCAGATCCAAGATCCGCACGGCCGAAGTCTTGGCCGGGGCCAGGATGCTGCCGATGAAGGCGGCGATGTCGGCCGAGAAGGGAATGAGGTCGATGCGCTCTCCGGCGATCTCGTTCATGATGCTCCGGATCCGCGAACCCCGGATGCCCACGCAGGCGCCGACGGCGTCCACCTTCGGGTCGTTAGACTTGACCACGACCTTGGCCCGGAAGCCCGGGTCGCGCACGACCTCGACGATTTCCACCGTCTTGTCGGCGATCTCGGGAACCTCCAGCTCGAAGAGCCGCTTGAGGAAGCCCGGCGCCGCGCGAGAGAGCAGGACCTGCGGCCCCCGCTGGGCCTTGTCCACCTTCAGGATGACGGCGCGCACCCGCGAACCCACCCCGTAGCGTTCCCGCCGGATCTGCTCGCGCAGGGGCAAGATGGCCTCGGTCTTGCCGAGATCCACGATGATGTTGCGGTCCATGAAGCGGTGCACCGCCCCGGTGACCAATTCGCCTTCCTTGGGCTTGAATTCGTCGTAAAGGTTGTCTCGCTCCACTTCCCGGATCTTCTGGAGCAGAACCTGCTTGGCCATCTGGGCCGCGATCCGGGCGAAGTCCGCGGCCGGGGCGGGCAGGCGCAATTCGTCGCCGAGGGCGATGTCCCGCTTGAAGCGCTTGGCCTCGTGCAGGGCGATTTCGACCTCGCGGTCGGCCGGGGTCTCCACGACTTTCTTGACCACGTTGGCCTTGAAATCCGCGGTGTCGGGATCGATGGACGCCTCGATGACGGCGTTCTTGCCGAGGCTCTTGCGCAAGGAGGTGATCATCGCCCCCTCGATCATCTTGAGGATCTCGTCCTTCTTGATTCCCTTCTCGCGCTCGATCTGCTCGAGGGCGAGGATCAACTCGGATTTGGTCGTCATGGCTCCACCTCCGGCTCAAGCCGGGCTTCTTCCACGGTCTCCAGGGGAAAACGGACAAGCTTCCCCTCGCACTCCAGGAGAACGGCTCCTTCCTCGACGCCCAGCAGGCGTCCGAGGAATTTCCGCCGCCCCTCGATCGGGGCTTTCAGGCGGACGCGGGCCTGGCGCCCGGAAAAGCGGCGGAAATCTTTTTCCTTCTTGATGGCACGGTCCAGGCCGGGGGAGGAAATTTCCAAAGCGTAGGCGTGCCTGATGAGGTTGCTTTCATCCAGGACGCCCCCGACCCGGTCGGAAAGGTACGCGCAGTCGTCCAAAGTGATCCCGCCCTCCTTGTCCAGGAAGAAGCGAAGCACCCAGCGCCCGCCCTCCTTGAGGTATTGAAGGTCGACCAGTTCGACTTTCTCCTGCTCAAGGACCGGGGCCACCGCGTTTTCGATCGCCGAAATTTCCGCGTTCATCGATTTGCCCGAAGGCGGCAATAAAAAAAGTGGCTCTGCGTCGGCCACTTTCTATGACCACCCTCTTTGGAGGCATTATACCAGGTTTAAAACCGGGCTGTCAAAGCGAGCGCGTGCTGACCCACTCCAGGCCTTTTCACGCGAGCGACTTTACCACCCCTACCTCGCCCCACCCTCCACCTTCCTCAACTTCTCCCGCACCGAATCCCGAAAACCCGCCAAGGCCGGCTTGAGCGCCGCCGCGCGGTCGAGTTCCGCCAGCGCTTGGGCCGAGTCCCCGCCCAGCATGCTCCGCGCCATCCCCAGGATAAACCAGGCGTCGGCGTCCGAGGGATCGAGCTTGGCCGCCAACTCCGCGTCGGTCATGGCCGCCCGCCACTTCTTGGCTTTAAACAACGCGTCGGCCCTCATGCGAAACGCCAGCCCCCACTTCCAGCCCCGCGCGATCACCTTGGACAAATCCGCCACCGCGCCGGGGACGTCTCCCATCTGGCTCAACACCAAGGCCCGGTTGGCGTAGACCATCGGGTCGGCCGGGTCCGCCCGCGCCGCCACCTCGGCCAGATTGCGCGCCGCGATCAAATCCCCCGCCTTGCGCGCCCGCATGGACTGCATCAAAAGCTCATAAGCCGCCGACGGCGTCGCGTCTTGCCGCGCCTGCCACTGCTCGGGCGTGCGCGCCAGACCCGGCGTCTGCAAGGCCAAGAGGCGCTGGGCCCGCTCCCGGTCCACGGCCGCTTCCTCGGCGGTGGGCGCCGCCCCGCTGCCGGCCGCCGGCACGGTATCCGTCCGGGCCGTCATGCCGCTGTTGGGGCGCAGTTTGGCGTCCTGAGCCCCTTCCTCTTTCGTAGCGGCCTTCAGTCCCTCCGCCTTGCCCGCCGCGGCGATCGCCGGCGAGCGCTTGCCCCTGGGCCACTTGTCCAGGGAATACATGTAGAGCTCGAAGGCCGCCCAGCTCTTGGGGTCTTTCTCCAGGGCGAGCTTGGCGTCGGCGTGGGCGGACTCGTAATCCCGCTTTAAATAGCGGGCCAAGCCCCGCGACAAGAGCAGGCGCGCGGTCAATTTCGGGTCCCCGCCGGGGCGGGCCAGTTTAAGGCCCCGCTCGGCCTGCTCGATGGCTTTGTCGGTATCGCCGCGGGCCTGGAAATAGGGGGCGGCGGAGGCGGCGATCTGGGGGCTGTTGGGGTATTTCTGGGAGCGCTCGTCGACCATTTGGTCGAGCTTGGCGAGCTGGGCTTGTTTTTTCTTTTCCTCGGCGGGGGTTGGGGGGCTGGGGGTGGGGATGCTGAGTTTTGCCGCCTGTTCAGCGGCACCATCAATCACGGAATCTCCACCTATTTTCTCTTGATCACCTTCTTCCTCATCCATGGAATCCGGGGAAAAATTTTCCGGGAAGAGGGGGGTGGTCAACAACAGGCCACCGGCGGCCAAGAGCGGAAAAATTGTAGACTTGAGTTTCAAAATGAAGCCTCTTTGGGTTCCATTAAGTATGCTGCTCATTCCCCAATTTGTCAACGGGCTCGAACCGAACGTCCGGGAATCAAGCGCTCCGGCCACTTTTGAGTCCGCCTTCCAACGGTTGCTCGCCCAGGGAGAGGATAGGAAATTCAAGGGGATTACAAGATTTCCAATAATTCAAAAGAATTCCCCCACCAAAGAAGAGTGGGCATTCCCCAAAGCTTCCGAAGACCGGCATCGCAGGAGTTTCATGGCGATCCTGGAACGATCAACGGACACCCTAAAAGCCACCCATGTGGAGTTTTTTGTCGCTCAAAAGGACCGGCCGGCCAGAAAGGAGCAGCAAATCTTCATTCTCGTGAGTACGATGGGGGCTTTGCTTGAAGCAGGCTTTTCATTTGCCCCTCTGGACGAAAAGGGAAGAATGATCCCTGGACCGTCGCTGATCCCCTTCAAGCACTACGACATCACCTCCCCCGAAACCCGCGCCCTCTTCCAGCGGGAAATGGACTTCTGGGTCAAAGGCATCGGCCGCAAGCCAAAAGCGGCCGCGGCTCCCGACAAAAAGCCCTAGTCCTCCCGCGGCCCGAACTTCAATTTCCGCTGGAAAAACATAGAAGCGAGCTCGCCGGACGGCGAGTTGAGATTGAGGAAAATTCAGCGTTTTTTAAAATGCGCCTCTCCCCCTTGCCTATCGCCAGAATCCCTGTTATACTGGGAAATAATGAAATACACGGTCATAATCGAAAAGGGCCGGGAGTCGGGGTTTGTCGCCTTCTGCCCGGCGCTTCGTGGCTGTGTCAGCCAAGGGAAAACCAAAGCCTCCGCCCTCTCCAACCTCCGGGCCGCGATGAAAGACTATGTCGAATGCCTCATTGAAGACGGCCTCCCCGTCCCCACCGAAGTCGCACGGGAAACGGTCCAGCTCCTCGTTTCGGCCAAGTGAGCAAGCTTCCCCGCGGGTTGCCGGCAAAACGGGTGCTCCGCGCCTTGATCCGGGCCGGTTTTTACGCACGGCGAAGGGCCGGAGGCAGCCATATCATCCTCAGGCGGGATTCTCCGTATGCCCAGGTGGTCGTGCCGGATCATCGGAGCCTCGACACCGGGACCTTGGACTCAATCATCGAGAGTGCCGGACTGACCGTCGATGAATTTTTGAAGTTCCTTTAATTCCCACGCCTCGAACTACAACTTCCGTTGGAAAAACTACGAAGTGAACTCGCCGCCCGACGGGCTCAGATAGAGGCCCTCACCGCGGCCGGCCTCCAACAGCGCTAAGATGCCGGCCAGGGCCTTATCGCCCGCCGAGACCTCGCGGGTTTTTCGGGCGTAGTAGGCGGGGATGACGGCCTCGATTGCGCGATAGAGTTCCTTTTCCCTGCCGATGCTCTCAAAAAGGCGGTCGGGTTTCCGAGATGAGCTCCGAAACCAAGTCGAGGAGCTCCCCGCTCCCGGGACCCGGAGCGGCGGCGCAGACGCCGTCCACCTTCGCCGCCGGCGCCTGGGCGTCGGCGCAGAGCTTGGGATCATCAGGGCAAGACCCGCTGAAATCAGCACCCAGCGCCCTTGCGCCGTCGGAGCGGCGTTGCTAGAATTCGAGTCACCTTGGAGAACCCGGCGAAGGCCTTTCATCGAGGAATGCTGGTCTTTTTGGGAACCGTGGCGGCGCTGGCCCTGGCGGAGACGGGCGCCCGCCTCTGGCTCCTGTCCCGGCTTTCCCCCGGCCTGGACGCCACGGACCTGGCTCGGGCCCAGGCCGCCGCCGCCGCCTTCAATCCCTGGGACCGCTACGACCCGGATTTAGGGTGGTGCCCGATCCCCTCCGCCGGGGGCCCCGGGATCACGATCAACGCCCAGGCCTTCCGGGCCCGCCGCGAATTCAAAAATCCAAAGCCGGCCGGCCTGCGGCGGGTGGCGATCGTCGGAGACTCCTTCACCTTCGGCCTGGAGGTCGCCGACGGCGAAGAATTCCCCGCCCGCCTGGACCGGTTGCTCTCGCCGGGAGGAGAAAGCGTCAATCTCGGGGTGGAAGGCTACGGGATCGACCAGATGCTCCTGCGCTTTGAGCGGGACGCCCTCCCCATGAAGCCGGACGTCGCCGTCCTGGCCGTCATCCTGGACGATTTCGGCCGGGCGGAGCACGCGGTGGCGGTCACGGGACACGCCAAGCCCAGGTTTGTTTCAACGGGATCGGGCTTGGCGTTGACCAATGTCCCGGTTCCGAAAATTGACGGGAACCGGGCCCGCGGCGTGAAGCCGGGCTTCTGGACGATGCCCTGGGTCATACCCGGCTTGGCCGCCCGCGCCCTGGCCGCGCGGGCGCCCGAGGAACCCTCCGAGCTGTCGCCGCTTCACCGCGCAATTCTGCGGCGGTTCCGGGACGGGGCCGAAGGGGCCGGCGGGCGCTTCCTGGTGATGCTGATTCCAGTCGGGGCCGAATGGGAGCGCAATCCGGCGTCCCGCCGGGAGGAGTTGGCGCGGTTTTGCCGGGAGGAGTCGATCGCCCTCCTCGATCTATTTCCGATTCTGGGGGCCCTGCCCGGGATGGACTACCACGGTCATCCGCCCGCGCGCGTGCACGAGCAAATCGCCAAGACCCTGAACGGCGAACTGCGCCGCCTCGGCTGGCTCTAAAGCGCCAAAACCTCTTTCAGCCGCCGCGGAGCCTCGGCGACGGGCCAATCCTCGGCCTTGGGGTCGCCGCGGCGCTTGAACTCGACCGCGGAGCGGGCGAGGGTCTTGACGCTCACCACCAACCGGAAGGGGATGCCGATCAGATCCGCGTCCTTGAACTTCACCCCGGGGCGTTCCTCCCGGTCATCCTCCAAAACTTCCACCCCCAGGGCTTCCAACCCCGAAATCAGGGCGTCGGCCGCTTGGCGCACGGCCGCGTCATCGGTCTCCACGACGATCACGGAGCAGTGGTACGGGGCCAAGGCCGGGGTCCAGACGATCCCGTCGGCGTCGTGTCCCTGCTCGATGGCCGCCGCCACCACCCGGGACACGCCGATGCCGTAACAGCCCATGACCATGGTCTGGGGCTTCTGCTCCTTGTCCAAATAGACCGCCTTGAGGGCGGCGGCGTATTTGGTCCCGAGCTTGAAGGTGTGGCCGACCTCGATGCCCTTGGCGAATTCCGTTTCCTTGCCGCACCGGGGGCAGGGATCGGCCGGGGTGGCCGAGCGCAGATCGAAATAGCCCTGGGGCTGGTAATCCCGCCCGGGATTGACGTTGCGGGCGTGGAGATCCTTTTTATTGGCGCCGGTGATCCCGTTGGCCAGGTCCTTGACCGCGAAATCGGCGTAGATCGCCAAAGCCTCGCGACCTTGCGGGCCCGCAAATCCCACGGGGCAGGACATGTGGGTTTCGTACTCGCCGTCGCTCATGCGCCGCAGCATGGCCGAGCCGGTGGCCCGGGCGAGCTTGGCCTCATTGAGCTCATGATCGCCGCGCAGAAGCGCCATCACGGGCTTGGAGTCTACGATGTAGAGTTGGGTCTTGAGAAACCGGGCGGGGGACTCCCCGGTCAGCTTGGCGACGTCCGCCACGCTCCCCAGACCCGGCGTCGAAAATTCCTCCAGGGGCTTGGCGCCGTCGGGAGGGGCCTTGGCGCCCGGGG
>CAYHPY010000092.1:0-7023 GCA_964358485.1 uncultured Elusimicrobia bacterium | reverse complement strand
CGGCGGTCGACCCGGAAGGGGAGCCGTCCCGGTCGCCCTCGGGAGAGGCCTTGGCCGGGGCGGCGGTCGACCCGGAAGGGGAGCCGTCCCGGTCGCCCTCGGGAGAGGCCTTGGCGGCCGGGGCGACCTCGGCCCGCTCCAGGTTGGCCGCGTAGGCGCAGTGCCGGCAGGAGACGACGGTTTCCTCGCCGGTCTCGGCCAGGACCATGAACTCGTGGGAGAAGCTTCCGCCGATGGCCCCGGAGTGGGCCTCGACCGGCTTGAAGCGCAGGCCGCAGCGGGTGAAGATCTTTTTGTAGGCTTCGACGAACTTCCAGTACCACTCCTCGGCGCTCGCGTCGTCGGCGTGAAAGGAGTAGGCGTCCTTCATCAAGAATTCCCGGGCCCGCATGACCCCGAACCGGGGGCGGATCTCGTCGCGGAATTTGAGGCCGATCTGGTACAGGGACATGGGAAGCTGGCGCCAACTGCGCACCTCGCGCCGGACCAGGTCGGTGATGACCTCCTCGGCGGTCGGGGCAAAGCAGAACTCCGTTTTCTTTCGGTCCTGGATGCGCAGGAGCTCCTTGCCGTAAATCTGCCAACGCCCGGTCTCCTCCCACAAGGACTTGGGCTGGATCACCGGCAAGGACACCTCCAACGCCCCGGCGCCGTCCATCTCCGCCCGGACGATCCGCTCCACCTTGCGCAGGACCCGCAGGCCGAGCGGGAGCCATTCATAGATCCCGGACGCCACCTTGCGGACCATGCCCGCCCGCATCATCAGGCGCGCGGACACGTTGTCGGCGTCCGACGGCGCTTCCCGGAGGGTGGGGAGAAGGTAACGGCTGAGCTTCATGGGGCGGCCGCGGCTTTGCCCGGCTTGGCCTCCGGGGCCTTCATGTCCCCGATCTCCGCCGCCGCCTTTTTGCGGGCGGACCGCTCTCCGAGGATCCGGGAGAAGTCGTTGTAGGTGGCAAAAACCAGCAGAGAGAGAAGGAAGACGATCCCCACGCTGTTGGCGGTGGCCATCGCGTTCTGGGTCAGCTTCTTGCCGGAGATCCCTTCCCAGATGTAGAGGGCCGCGTGTCCGCCGTCCAGAAGGGGAACGGGGAGGAAATTAAAAAACCCGATGGCCACCGAGATCAGGCCGATCAGGAAGATCAGGTCCTCCAGGCCGGAATGCGCGGCCCGGCTCACCATCTGGACGATCCCCACGGGACCCGCCACGTCCGGCCGTTCCCGCTTGTAGATCTTGGAGGCGAGAGTCTTGATGGTGAACATCGTCAGCAGGACGCATTGCCTTCCACCCTCCGAGGCGGCCTCGACGAACGCCACCGGGCGGTGGAAGGGCTTGGCCATGATCCCGATGAGTCCCCGGCCGGTGGCGTCGTCCTTGCGCGGCACCACGGATTTGGTCAGGGACTCCCCCTCCCCGCGGCGGATCACCAGCGAAACCGCCTTGCCCGGGCTGGCGTGGACCGACCCGGCCAGTTCCTCCCAGGTGGAGATCGCCTTGCCGTTGACGGAGACCACGCGGTCGTCGATCTTGAGGCCGGCTGCATCCGCCGGAAAGCCGGTCATGAGGTTTCCGATGACCGGGTCCTTGCCGGATTCCGGCACGCCCTTGATCCAAACGACCCCGGTGAAAAGAACGAACGCCAAAAGGTAGTTCATGCTGGGCCCCGCGTAGACGATCGCCAGGCGGCGGTACCAGGATTGGGCGAAATATTCGTCCGGCTTGCCCCCGAACTCCTCCAGGCTTTCGCCGGCCGGCTTGACGAACCCGCCCAGCGGGAAGGCGCAGAGGGAATAACGGGTGCCCTTGCGGGTGACGCCGAAAAGCTCCGGCCCGAAGCCGAAGGCGAAACGCTCCACCCGGACCCCGAGCAGGCGGCAGACGATGAAGTGGCCCCACTCGTGAAGGAGGATCACCAGGCCCAAGGTGAAAACGACCGCCACGGTCGATTGCAGAAGATAAGGCAGCGTCATTTTCTTGTTCTCCCTCCGGTCCGCCCGCGGGCGGCTCCTCCATGAAAGCAAAATTCACGCGACTTTTCCCGCGCCCACTGATCGATCTCCACGATTTCGGCGAAGGAGGGCAGAGTCCGGGAGGGGCGATAGGCCTTCATGGCCCGTTCCACCACCTTCGGGATGTCGGTGAAGCGGATTTGACCGGTCCGGAAGGCCTCCACCGCGATTTCGTCGGAGGCGTTGAGCACCGCGGGCATGCCGGAGCCGACCCGGGCCGCCTCGCGGGCCAGGGCCAGACAGGGAAAGCGCCGGAAATCCGGGGCGAAGAAGGTGAGCGACCCGGCCTTGACCAGGTCCAGCTTCTCGACCACGCGCGGGCCCCGCTCGGGCCAGGTGAAGGCGTATTGAATCGGAAGCTTCATGTCGGGGGGGGAAAGCTGGGCCAGGACCGAGCCGTCGGAGAATTCCGCGGCGGAGTGGATGATGGACTGGGGATGGATGACGATCTCGACCTGATCGCGGCGCAGGCCGAACAGGTTTTGGATTTCGATGGCCTCGAAGCCCTTGTTCATCAAGGTCGCGCAGTCGATGGTGATCTTGGGGCCCATGTTCCAGGTGGGATGCTTGAGGGCCTCGGCGGGGGTCACGCTATCCAGGCTGCCGGTCCGCCGGTAGAAGGCGCCGCCCGAGGCGGTGAGGATCACCTTGGACAGGGCGGGGGCGCGGCGGGACCGGTCCCCGGAAATGGGCCGGGGCCCGCCCTCCAGGCATTGGAACACCGCCGAGGGCTCGGAATCCACGGGGATGATCCGGGCCTTCCAGCGTTCGGCCTCCCGCATGAATTGCGCGCCGGCCATGACCATGGGCTCCTTGTTGGCCAAGGCCACGGTCTTGCCCGCGCGAACCGCGGCGAGTAGCGGCGCGAACCCGATGCCGCCGACCAGGCTGGTGAGCACCACGTCCACGTCGGGCCGGGAGGCCATCTCCACCAGGCCCTCCACGCCGGAGGGAAGGTGGCGGCACCCCCCGTTGAGGCGGGAGCGCAGCTGCCCGGCGGCCTCCGGCGTGAAAAGCGAGACGCAGGAGGCGCCGAATTTGCGGGCCTGCCGGGCCAGCAGGTCCGCGTTGGAATGGGCGGCCAAGCCGACGATCTTGAACCGCCCCGGCATGGCGGCCACCACCTTCAGCGCGTTGACGCCGATGGACCCGGTCGAGCCCAAAATGGCGATGCGGCGCGGCGCGGACCCGGCGCTCATGAAAGCCCTCCGGCCCCGATCCAAACCAGGAAATAATAAACCGCCGGAGCCGCCAGGATGAAGGAATCGAACCGGTCCATCACCCCGCCGTGGCCCGGCAGGAGCGCGCCGGAATCCTTCACGCCCACGGCCCGCTTGACCATGGACTCGGCGATGTCGGAAACCTGCCCGAGGACGCCGATCACCAGGGCCAGGGCCAGGGCCTGCGGAACCGTCATGGCTTCCTTAAGGAACGCGCCGCGGATGGCCAGCACGCAAAGCGCCGCCGCCGCCAAGCCCGCGGCCGCCCCTTCCCAGGTTTTCTTGGGGCTCAGGACCGAGGCCAAGGGATGTCGCCCGACCGCCTTTCCGACGGCGTAGGCCGCCGTGTCCATGACCCAGACGGTGACAAACAGGAGGAAGGCGGCTTTTTCCCCGATGGGGCGAAGGTCCCGGATCAGGGACAGGTGGGGCAAGGTCAGGCCGAAAAACAACACCCCGAAAAAAGTAAGGCCGAGCCGGTCCAGGGAATGCTCCCGGGACGCCATCTCCCTCAAGACGGTCCCGACGACGACCAGGGCCAGCACCGGAACCAGGGGAAGCTCCCAGGCCACGGCCAGGGCCACCAGCCCTCCCGCCAACACCGCCGTCCAAGTTTGCAGGGGGCGCCTTCCCAGGCAGAGAATCACACCGTATTCATGGAGGGACAAGACCACCACCCCGACCGTGAAAACGGTGAACGGCAGGCCCCCCCGATGGATGACCCAGAGCAGAAGGGGAATGCCCACGACGGCCGTCAGCACCCGGGGGAAAAGCATCAGCGCCCCTTTCCGGCGGAGGCCGGCGCCGCGCCGATGCCGCCGTAGCGGCGGTCCCGCCGCGCGTACTCGGCCAAGGCCGCCTCCAGATGCTCCCGGCGGAAATCCGGCCAAAGGATCGGGGTGACGTAGAGCTCGGCGTAGGCCGATTGCCAAAGGAGAAAATTGGAGAGGCGCATCTCCCCGGAGGTCCGGATCACGAGATCCGGATCGGGAGCTCCGGCGGTGTAGAGCGCCTTGGAAAGGTCCTCCTCGGTCACGGATTTCCGGCCCGCCGCCATGAGCCCGTTGACCGCGTCCACGATTTCCTGGCGCGAGCCGTAGTTGAGGGCCAAGGTCAGCTTCAGGCCCTTGTTGCCCGAAAGGGATTTGATGGAGCGCTCCAACTCCTCGCGGGCCCGGACCGGAAGCCCGTCCAGCCGTCCGATGGCCCCCAAGCGGACCTTGTTGCGGCCCAATTCCAGCACCTCGCTGCGCAGGGTCCAGCAGAGCAAAGACATGAGCTCGGTGACCTCGGTCTTGGGGCGCAGCCAGTTCTCCGTGGAGAAGGCGTAAAGGGTCAGGGCCTCCAGGCCCATCTCGGCGCAAACCCGCACCACCTCCCGCACGGTCTCCACGCCCGCCTTGTGGCCGGCCAGGCGCGGCAGGCCGCGGCTTTGGGCCCAACGGCCGTTGCCGTCCATGATAATGGCGATGTGCTTCGGCGGAGCCGGAGGAGCTTTCACGGGGGGCAAGGACAGGCTAAATGGTGCTGACTTCCTTCTCTTTGGCCGCGACTTCCTGGTCCACCTTGGACACGTAGAGATCGGTCAGCTTCTGCAGCTTGGCCTCCAGGCCCCGGGCCTGGTCCTCGGAAAGGGTCTTGCCTTTCTCGGCGGACTTGATCGACTCCAAGGCCGCGTGGCGCTCGCCGCGCACGCCGACCCGGAATTCCTCGCCGATCCGCTTGACGGTCTTGATGAGCTCCTTGCGGCGATCCTCGGTCATGGCGGGAAGATTGATCCGCAGGGCCTTGCCGTCGTTCTGGGGCATGGCGCCCAAGTCCGCCTTCTGGATGGCCTTTTCCAGGTCGCCCAGCACCGACGGGTCCCAGGGGCGGATCTCCAGCGTCCGGCCCTCGGGCACGGAAACCGCGGCCACCTGCTTCAAGGGCACGAGCTGGCCGTAGTATTCCACCTTGACCCCTTCCACGAGCTGGGGGTTGGCCCGGCCGGTCCGCAGGACCGAAAGGTCCCGGGCCAGGCGGCCGACGCGCTCTTTCATCGCGTCCTCGGCTTTGGGAAGAATCGAATCGATGGTTTCGGGCATAGGAATTACTCCGTGATGAGAGTGCCGACTTTTTGTCCGCTGGTCGCCCGGGCGATGTTGCCCTTGAGGGCCAGATCGAAGACCACCACCGGCATCTTGTTTTCCATGCAGAGGGTCAGGGCGGTGGCGTCCATGACCTTAAGCCGGTTGCGGATCGAATCCATGAAGCTGACGCGGTCCAGGCGCTTGGCCTTGGGGTTCTTGTGGGGGTCGTCGGTGTAGACCCCGTCGACTTTCGTGGCCTTGAGCAGGGCCTCGGCCTCGATCTCAACGGCGCGCAGGGCGGCCGCGGTGTCGGTGGTGAAATAGGGGTTGCCGGTCCCGCCGGCGAAGATGACGATGCGCTTTTTTTCCAGATGCCGGATGGCCTTGCGGCGGATGTAGGGCTCGGCCAGCTTGGTGATCTCGATGGCGGTCTGCACCCGGGTGGGAACCCCCCGGTGCTCCAGGGCGTCCTGAAGGGCCAAGGCGTTGATGATGGTGGCCAGCATCCCCATGTAATCGGCGGTGACCCGGCCGATGGACTGCCCGCGGTCCTGCGCGCCGCGCCAGATGTTGCCGGCCCCCACGACCACGCCGATCTCGACGCCCGTTTCGTAGGCCTTTTGGATTTCCGCGGCGATGAGGGTCAGGGCCGGGGAATCAATGCCGTGCCGGGAGGCGCCGCACAGCGACTCCCCGGAGAGCTTTAGGAGGATCCTTTTATACTTACTCGCCAAGCTGGTAGCGGGTGAAGCGCTTGACCTCGAGGGGGCCGCCGGCTTTGGCGGAGGCGTCCTTGACGAGCTGGGCCACCGGAATTTTCGGATCCCGCTGCCACATCTGGTCCAACAGGCAGAACGCCTGGAAGAACAGCTTGTTGAGCTTGCCCTCGATGATCTTGGGGAAGGAGGCCTCCGGCTTGCCCTCCTTGCGGAGGACCTCCGCGTAGATCTCCTTTTCCTTCTCGATGTCGGCGGCCGGCGCGGCCGCGCGGTTGAGGTACCTGGGCGAGGCGCCCGCGATCTGCAGGTTGAGCTCCTTGGCCAGTTCCAGGGCGGCCGGAGAAGCCGCGGCCTCGGCCGTCGGGGCGGAGAGCTCCACCATGGCCCCGACCCGAGCTCCGGTGTGGATATAGCCCAGGGTCAGCCCCGCGCCCGCGGGCGCGAAGCGCTCCAGGCGGCGAAGGGTGATGTTCTCCCGCAGTTTGGCCACCGCCGGGGTGAGCTGGGCGGCCGCGTCTTCGGGGGCCTTGAGCTCCCCCGAGGCGACCTTGCCGGCCAGGGAGTCGGCCAGGGCCTTGAAATCATCGGTGCGCGCGACGAAGTCGGTTTCGCAATTGAGCTCGATGAGAGCGCCCGCGCCCGAAGTGGAGGCGAACGCGACGCAGCCCTCCTTGGTCGCCCGGGCCGAGCGCTTGGCGGCGTCGGCCTGCCCTTTTTTCCGGAGGACGGTGATGGCCCCGTCCAGGGAGCCGCCCTCGTCCAGGGCCTTTTTGCAGTCCATCATGCCCGCCCCGGTCTTCTGCCGGAGCTCCAAGATCATGGCGCTCTTGTCCATTAGGATTGAACCTCTTCCGCCTCGCTGGGCGCGGCGGGGGGCATCCCCATGGCCTGCTGCTGGAAATCCTCGCCTTCCTCGGCGGGAACCTCATCGGCCGCGGCGGCGGCCAGCATCTGGGCCTCGGCCGAGCCCTGGGTCTTGGAGGCCTCCAGGGCCGCCTTGCCTTC
>CAYHPY010000091.1:0-15429 GCA_964358485.1 uncultured Elusimicrobia bacterium | reverse complement strand
CATTTATTGACTTGACGCCACCACCCCCCCCGAATCCCCATAAATGAAGGCTTGCCGGCGAGTTGCCCGCCCCGCCCCACGCAAGGTAGAATCGCCCATGGCCGCCGCCCAAACCCTGGCCGAACTCCTGCGGGACGCGCGCAGCGTCCTGGTCTTCACCGGCGCGGGGATCTCCACGGGTTCCGGCATCCCCGACTTTCGCGGGCCCGGGGGCGTGTGGAAAACCCGCCAGCCGGTTCTCTTCCAGGATTTCCTGGCCTCCGAGGACGCGCGCGTCGAGCATTGGGACTACAAGCTCGAAGGCTGGAAGGCCTTTCTCAACGCCCGGCCCAACGCCGCCCATCTGGCCCTGGTCGAGCTGGAAGCCCTCGGCCGGCTGGACCGGCTGGTGACCCAGAACATCGACGGCCTTCATCAGGACGCGGGCAGCTCTCCGGACAAAATCCTGGAATTGCACGGAACCAACCGCGCGGTGGAGTGCCTCACCTGCGGGGCGCGGACCGACCCGGAGCCGGCCTTCGAAGCGTTCCAAAAAACCCGTCGCTGTCCCCTTTGCCCCTGCGGGGGCTTCCTTAAGACGGCCACGGTCTCCTTCGGCCAGGCCATGCCCGAAAAGATCATGGCCCAGGCCTTCGCCGCGGCCCAGCGGGCGGATTTGGTGATTTCCATCGGCTCCACCTTGACGGTCGAGCCGGCCGCCTCCATCCCGCTTTCGGCCGCGCGCGCCGGGGCGCCCTACGCCATCATCAACCGCGGGGCCACGGCCCACGACCCCGCCGCCACTTTGCGCCTGGAGGGCGACGCCGTGGAAATCCTGCCCCGCGAAGTCCGCGCGCTGAAGCGTTTTTTAAAATGACGGAGTTTGGTAGGATTCCGACATGAACCTTCTCCTCTCCCTCTGGGCCGCGGTGGCCCTCTCCGCGGCCCCCGTCGAGTGGCCGGATCTTTCGACCCCCGCGCCCCCGCTCCTCGGCTCCGAGGGCGACTCGGCCTTGGTCGTGGCCATCGAGCGCTACGGCTCGGTCCCGGGCGTCCCGGGGGCGGTGGAAAACGGCAACGACTGGTACCGCTACTTCACCAAGACCTTGGGGCTCAAACCCTCGAGCGTGTTTCTGCTTCGGGACAATGAAGGGACCCTGGAGAAGATGAAAAAGTTCGCGAAGCTGGCCGGGAAGGCGGCGGCCCCGGGAGCGCGAACCTGGGTGGTCTTCATCGGCCACGGAGCCCCGAGCGCCGACGGCAAGGACGGCGTCCTGGTGGGCTACGACGCCCAGTCCGATGTCGACAGCCTCTACGCCCGGAGCCTCCCGCGCAAGGACCTCCTCCAATTGGCCGCTCCGGGAAAGGATGACCGGCCCGTCCTGATCCTGGACGCCTGCTTCAGCGGGCTGACCGCTTCCGGAAAACCTATCGTGGAGGGCCTCCAACCGCTGGTCCTGGCCCAAAATTTCGGCCTTCCCCCCCGCGCGGTGATTCTTTCGGCCGGAAAATCCGACCAATTCGCGGGACCTCTGCCCGGCAAGGCCCGGCCCGCGTTCAGCTACCTCCTTCTGGGGGCCCTGCGGAGTTGGGCCGACCGGGA
Organism: uncultured Elusimicrobia bacterium; assembly: GCA_964358485.1. GTDB lineage: Bacteria > Elusimicrobiota > Elusimicrobia > UBA1565 > UBA9628 > CAYHPY01. Next base: position 13,847 of record CAYHPY010000091.1, on the reverse strand, counting down.
CCGGGACGGAAACGTCACTTTCCGGGAGGCGGTGGATTATTCCCGGGACGCCCTGCAGGCGCTGTTGAAAGACCGGACTCAGACACCGGAGCTGTTCGGAGATCACGGAGAGGAAGGAGTTCCGACCTTGGTCATGGAAGCGGGCCCCGACATTTCCGCCTTGGTCCTCGGCCAGGCGCCCGCGGGCGCGGCCGCGCCGGTCAAAACGGTTCCGTTGGAAACGGATGTTCTGATCAAATTGCCCGAGGAGCCGGCCGCCCCCCTTAATTCCGGGATTTTGGGGAGGACCAATGTCCAAGCGGAACAATTGCTTGAGAAGGCTCTTGCCGCCCAGGAAGATTCAACATCCTCCCCGAACGCTAAGGCGCTGGCTTGGTGCGCGCTGACCCAACTCAAAGAAAACAATTCCTATTTGGAGAAGGCCTCCGAGGCCTGCGTTCGATGGAGTGATCGCGCCGAGAAGGCGTTGGATAAACTTGCGCATCTGAAAGAAAACTTTGGGACCTTGGAGACCTTCGTCGCCCTCAAGCGAAAGACCGATGGGGAAAAGCGGGCAGCGATCGAGCAATTTCTAAATGAACACCAGGACTTGGACCCAAACAACGAGTTCTTGGTCACCGCGAGAAAGCACAGAAGCCAACTCGACGGATTCCCCGTGAAATTCTCGGACCCGAATTATAAGGAAGTCATCGGCTGGATCTATGAAATCGATAATTTCATGCCCGCATTTGACCGCGGGATAAAGACGCTCGAAAAAGAAACGAACCGCCCTATCGATTGGACTGAAATTTGGCCCTGTCTCGCTAAAATGCGCCTCAAGCCGGACAATGAATATAAGATTCTAGATGGCAAAACGACAATTTGCCTGGATATTCCCTCCTTCAAATACGGAGTCTTCCAAACTGTTGAAGACGGGAGCAATGCTGATTCAGCCGCCCTAGGCATGATCCGTTGGGCGCTTTCTGAACCGAAGATTAAGAAGTGCAGTAAATAGCATTAACCCCGCCCCCAGCCTGGCACTTCCGTTGCATAACAATTGGCGCATTCCCATCGAATGGGCCAAGAAACACCCGCCGTCCTCCACATATCGTCCGCGCCCCCGGCTTTCGGGCCGCGGCGGGGCGTCTACGCGGATGCCGCCGAGCTCCTAAAAGCAGGTCAAAACACCCTTTTCCCCGAGGAGATCGTTCCTTTCGAGGCGCTGGACCAGATCTACCGCTCCCTCTGCGCCGTCATGTTCAATTATGTCCCCCTCTCGGGGCACCCGGGCGGCTCCATTTCCTCCGGGCGCTTCGTGGCCTGCCTGTTGTTTGACGCCATGAGCTACGACCTCTCCCGGCCCGATCGGGAGGACGCCGATATCATTTCCTACGCGGCGGGCCACAAGGCCATGGGGCTTTATTCCATGTGGGCCATCCGGGATGAGATCGCCCGCCTCTCGGCCCCGAAACTGCTGCCCGCCGACGCCAAGGACCGCCTGCGCCTGGAGGACTTGCTGGGCTTTCGGCGCAACCGTCAAACCAGGACCCCGCTTTTCACGAAGTTCGCCGCCAAGGCGCTTGATGGGCACCCCACCCCGGGAACGCCTTTCGTCAAGCTTTCCACCGGCGCCTCCGGCGTGGGCCTGGCCAGCTCCATCGGCCTGGCCCTGGCGGCCAAGGATTATTTCGGCAAGGCGGCGCCCTTCGTGCACATCGTGGAGGGCGAGGGCGGCCTGACCCCGGGCCGAGTGGCCGAGGCTCTGGCGGCGGCGGGGACCGCCTCCTTGGGCAACGCCGTCGTCCATCTGGATTTCAACCAAGCCTCCATCGACTCCGACCGCGTGTGCCGCGAAAACGGCGTCCCCGGGGATTACGTGCAATGGACCCCGATGGAACTTTTTTATTTGCACGATTGGAACACGGTCTATGTTCCGGACGGCAGCGATTTCCGCCAGATCGCCGCGGGCCAACGCTACGCCTTGAGCCTGGACAACGGCCAGCCCACCGCCATCGTCTACCGCACCCGCAAGGGCTGGCAATACGGCATCGAGGGCCGAGGCTCCCACGGGGCGGGACACAAGCTTTGCTCGGCCGGTTTTCTCAAGACGGTCGAAGGCCTCTCCGGGAAGGCGGGCCAAGACGCGCCTTCCTGCCAAGAAGGCGCCCAACGCTGTCAAAAGGCCGAGGACGGCCCGGCGGTCATGGAGGAATGCCTCTGGCAATCCCTCCAACTCGTGCGCAAGGCCCTGGGGTCCGACCGCGGCGCCACCGCGGCCTTGGGCCGCCGGCTGGCGGGGTCCAAGGAGCGCCTGGATTTGCTGGGCCGGGCCCCGCGCCCCGGCGCGCCCCGCGTGGAAGCCGTCTACGCGCTGGCCGCCCAAGGCGGACAAACGCCGCCCGAGCTCAAGCTCGCGCCGGGCTCGGTCACCACCTTGCGCGGCGAATTGGGAAAAACCCTCTCGCACTACAACAAGGCCTCCGGCGGGGCGGTCCTGGCCTGCGCGGCCGACCTGCTGGGCTCGACCAGCATTTCCGCGGCGGGGGCGGGTTTCCCCGCGGGCTATTGGAACGCCGCCGCCAACCCGGGCTCCCGGATTTTGTCCGTCGGGGGCATCTGCGAAGACGCCATGGCGGGACTGCTCAGCGGCCTGTCCGCTTTCGGACGGCATGTCGGCGCGGGCTCCTCCTACGGGGCGTTTCTGGCGCCCCTCGGGCACATCGCCGCCCGCCTGCACGCCATCGGGGCCCAGGCCAAGCATGAGGTCAACGGCCAGCCCAACCGCCCCTTTTTCCTGATTTGCGCCCACGCGGGGCTCAAGACCGGAGAGGACGGCCCCACCCACGCCGACCCCCAATGCCTCCAGCTCCTGCAGGACAATTTTCCCAAGGGCGCCGCCGTCACCCTCACCCCGTGGGAACCCCAGGAGATCTGGCCGCTGGTCGCCGCCGCCCTGGCGCGGCGGCCCGCCGTGATCGCGCCCTTCGTCACCCGGCCCAACGAGAAAGTCCTGGACCGCGCCGCCCTGGGCCTGGCCCCGATCGAAAGCGCCGCCGACGGGCTGTACCTCCTGCGCAAGCCGAGGGGAAAAGGAGTCGGCACCATCGTCCTCCAGGAGAGCGCCGCCGCCTACGCCTTCGTGGAAACCGCCCTGCCTCTGCTGCTCAAGGCCGGGGCCGATCCCTGGGTGTACTATGTGGCCAGCGCCGAGCTTTTCGATATGCTCCCCGCGGCCAAGCGCCGGAAAATTTTCCCCGAGGAGCGCTCCCGGGAAGCCATGGGCATCACCGGCTTCACCTGGCCCACCATGCTCCGCTGGACCACCTCCGAGCTCGGCCGCTCCCTGACCTTGCATCCTTTCCGGAACGGGCGATTCTTGAGCAGCGGCCCAGGGGACATGGTTTTGGCGGAAGCCGGGCTGGACGGGGTCAGCCAATTCAAGGCCGTAAAAAATTACCTGAACGCCCTCCGCCGCGGCGCGAAGGCCAAGGCCGGAAAGCGGCGCTAAACCTTCGGGGGGGGAGGCGGCGGCGGTCGACCCGGAAGGGGAGCCGTCCCCGGCGCCCTCGGGAATTTTTTCGGCGACGGGGATGGGAAATGCGAAAATTCATCGGCTTTCATTGTCCGGACTGCGGCAAAGAGCACTCCCCGGCCGCCGCCCGCTACACCTGCCCGGCCTGCGGCGGGAACCTCCAGGTCGCCTACGACTATAAATTCATCAAGTCCCGCGTCAGCCGCGCGCGCCTGGCCGCCGACCAGGACCCGAGCCTCTGGCGTTGGCTGGACTTGTTGCCGGTCTCCCACCGCCGTTGGGCGGCGGGGCCGCCCCCGGGAGGCACGCCTTTGCTGGCCGCCCCCCGCGCGGCGGCGGCTTTGGGTCTGTCCGCCCTCTGGATCAAGGACGAGGGGCGCAATCCCTCGGCCTCCCTCAAGGACCGGGCCAGCGCAGTGACGGTCGCCGTCGCGCGGGAGCGGGGCGAGAAAATCCTGGCCTGCGCCTCCACCGGAAACGCCGCGGCCTCCTTGGCCTGCGCCCTGGCCGCCGAGCCGGTCAAGCCGGTCATCTTCGTGCCGGAGAGCGCCCCGGCCGCCAAGCTGGCGCAACTCATGGTCTACGGGGCCAAGGTCGTCGCGGTGCGGGGCACCTACGACCAGGCCTTCGACCTCTGCGTGAAGGCCTGCGAGGAGTTCGGCTGGTACAACCGCAACACCGGCTACAACCCCTTCACCCGCGAGGGAAAGAAGACCTGCGCCTTCGAGCTATGCGAGCAGCTGGACTGGGGGGTCCCCGACTTCGTGTTCGTCTCCGTCGGCGACGGCAATATCATAAGCGGCCTCTGGAAAGGCTTCACCGACTTTCACGCGTTGGGGCTCATCGATCAATTGCCGAAGATGGTCGCCGTTCAGGCCGAAGGCAGCGCCGCGATCGCGCGCGCATGGGGAAATGGCGGGACCCTCCGCCCGGTGAGTGGAAAGACGCTCGCCGACAGCATATCGGTCAGCATGCCCCGCGACGGCGCCGCGGCGGTCTCGGCCATCAAGAAATCCAAGGGCTTCGCCGTGACGGTCTCCGATCGCGAGATCCTAGCCGCCATCCCCGTGGTCGCGCGGGGAGCGAACGTCTTCGCCGAGCCCGCGGGCGCGGCCGCCTACGCGGGCCTGGCCAAGTGCGCCGCCGCCGGACGCGTGCGCGCCGACGACAGCGCGGTGGTCGTCATCACCGGCAACGGCTTGAAGGACGTCGCCAGCGCCATGAAGGTTTCGGGGCAGCCGCATGAAGTCGGCACGGGGATGGACTCGGTGCGGCGTCTGGTCGCGCGGGAAAATATTTTTTAGACCGGGAGAACCATGAAGATCGACGAAGCGGTTTTAAAGAAGACGGCGAAGCTGTGCAAGGAGAGAGGCGTCGTCATACCGACCTTCGCCCAGCTCAAGAACCCCGGCACAGCTCCCGCGAAGGTCCATGCGCGGCTCAAAAAGGTCGGCATGAACGATCTCGACCCGGCCAACCTTTTTCGCATCACCTGGAAGAACGATCCCAAGACGGGCCTCTTCGGCGACGTGAACTATTTGGAGATACCAAGAGAAATCACCGGCATCGACGCGCGCGTCATCGGCCTGGTGGGAAAGCACTTTCCGACCGGCGCCCATAAGGTGGGTGCTGCCTTCGCCTGCCTCGCTCCCCGCCTGGTCACGGGAGAGTTCGACCCCACCTCGCAGAAGGCCGTCTGGCCTTCGACGGGCAACTACTGCCGCGGCGGCGCCTTCGACAGCGCGCTGCTCGGCTGCGCCGCCGTGGCGATCCTGCCCGAGGGCATGAGCAAGGAGCGCTTCGCCTGGCTCAAGTCCATCGGCGCCGAGGTCATCGCGACCCCGGGAACCGAGTCCAATGTCAAAGAGATCTACGACAAATGCTGGGAGATCAAGAAGACCCGCAAGGACTGCATGATCTTCAACCAGTTCGAGGAGTTCGGCAACCCCACCTGGCACTACCACCTGACCGGCGGCGCGATCGAGGAAGTCTTCGACAAGGTCAAGGGCAAGAACGGGCGTCTGGCGGGCTATGTCTCGGCGACCGGCTCGGCGGGCACGATCGCGGCCGGCGACTATCTGCGCACGAAGCACCCGTCGGTGCGCGTGGCCGCCTGCGAGGCCCTGCAGTGCCCGACCTTGCTGCAGAACGGCTTCGGCGAGCACCGCATCGAAGGCATCGGCGACAAGCACATCCCCTGGGTGCACAACGTCCGCAACACCGACATGGTCGCGGCCGTCGACGATGAGGATTGCATGCGGCTCCTGCGCCTGTTCAACGAGCCGGAGGGCCGCAAGCGCCTGGCCTCGGAGGGCGTGCCCGCCGGAACCATCGACCGGCTGTCCTTGATGGGCATCTCAAGCCTCGGCAACATGCTGGCCTCGGTGAAGCTGGCCAAATATTACGAGCTGGGGCCCAAGGACGTGGTCTTCACGATCTTCACCGATTCCGTGGAGATGTACCGCTCGCGCCTGGCGGAGCTGGAAAAGGAGCGGGAGCGCTACGCCCCCTTGGACGCCGCGGTGGACCTGGAACGCCGCCTGCGCGGCGCGGGGACCGACAACCTCAAGGAGCTGGGGTATCACGACCGCAAAGCCCTGCACAACCTCAAGTATTTCACCTGGGTCGAACAGCAGGGCAAGAGCTCCGAGGAATTGCGCGCCCTCTGGGACCCCGAGTTTTGGGACCGGACCTACGCCCAGATCGAGGGTTGGAACCGGCAGATCGCCGCCTTCAACCGGAAAACCGGCCTCGGGTGACCGCAGGAGAGTCCACGCCGATGCGCTTCAAACTCAACGGGATCGAAAAAGACTACGCCGGGGCCTCGGACCGGTCCCTGCTCCGCTGGCTGCGCGACGAGGCCGGGATCACCTCGGTCAAGGACGGCTGTTCCCCCCAGGCGGCCTGCGGCTGCTGCACGGTGGAGCTTTCGGGTAAGGCCGTGCTGTCTTGCGTGACCAATATGTCCCAGGTGGCCGGCAAGGAAGTCGTGACCGCCGAGGGCATCGGCGCGCCGGCCCGGGAGGCCTTCGCCGAATCCTTCGCGCGTCGGGGCGGGGCGCAGTGCGGCTTTTGCATTCCCGGGATCGTGATGCGGGCCTGGAACTTGCTCAAGGGCCGGCCCGCGCCGACGCATGAGGAAATCGAGCGCGGGCTCAATCAGCACCTTTGCCGCTGCACGGGCTACAAGAAAATCGTGGACTCGATTTCGGACGCGGGCAAGCTGCTGCGGGAAGGCCAGGCGCCTCCCCCCGCCCCGCCCGCGGGCGGCGTCGGAACGCGCCTTCCGAAATACGGCATCCAGGCCGCCGTCCTGGGAGACCGCCCCTATGTCGCCGACATGCGCGTGCCGGGGATGCTCCACGGAGCCCCGCGCCTTTCCGACCACCCGCGCGCCCGCGTCCTCAAGATCGACCCCGCCCCCGCCCTGGCCCTGCCCGGGGTGCGCCGCGTCCTCTTGGCCGGGGACGTTCCGGGACGCCGCCTGCAGGGCTCGATCATCCAGGATTGGCCGCTGATGGTGGCCGCGGGCGAGACCACCGCCTATATCGGAGACGCCCTGGCCCTGGTCGTGGCCGACACGCGCGAGCAGGCCCAGGCGGCCGCTCGCGCGGTCGCCGTCGAGTACGAGGTCCTCGAGCCCGTGACCAGCGTCCCCGCAGCGCTCGCGACGGGCGCCCCTAAAATCGGCCCCAAGGGAAACGTGCTCGGGATTTCCAAGGCCAAAAAGGGAGACGCCGAAAAAGCCTTCGCGCAATGCGCCTACATCCACGAAGCGGTTTACCAGACACAGTGGATCGAGCATGCCTACATGGAGCCCGAGGCCGCCTTGGCCCTGCCCGAGGACGGGCGGCTGGTCGTCTACACCCAAAGCCAGGGGGTCTACGAAGACCGGACCCAGTTGGCGGCCCTGCTGGCCGTCGCCCCCGAGGCCGTGGACGTGGTCCTGGTGCCCAACGGGGGCGGATTCGGCGGCAAGGAGGACATGCTGGCCCAAGGCCACGCGGCTTTGGCCGCGAGCCTGTTGGGCAAACCGGTGATGGTGGAATTGACGCGGGAGGAGTCCCTCCTTATGCATTCCAAGCGCCATCCCCTTCGGATGGAATACAAGCTCGGGGCCGGAAAGGACGGCAAGCTCCTGGCCCTGCGCGCCCGCATCTTCGGAGACTCCGGGGCCTACGCCTCGGTGGGCATGAAAGTGCTCGAGCGCGCGGCGGGCCACTCCACCGGCGCCTACTTCGTGCCCAACGTGGACGTGGAGGCGACGGCCGTCTACACCAACAACATTCCCTGCGGGGCCATGCGGGGCTTCGGCGCCAACCAGGCGACCTTCGCCATGGAGTGCGCGGTCGACGAACTCTGCGCGCAGGGGGACTTCGACCGCTGGCAATTCCGCTGGGACAACGCCCTGACCGAGGGGCTTTCCACCAGCACCGGCCAGGTACTCACCGGGGGCGTGGGGGTGCGGGCCACGCTGGAGGCGGTCAAGGACGCCTTCCGCCGCGCCAAATTCGCGGGCATCGCCAGCGGCATCAAAAACACCGGCATCGGAAACGGCATGCCCGACTATTCGGAGGTCGAGATCGCGGTTCTTTCCCCGGAGCGCCTCGAGATCCGCCACGGCTGGACCGAGATGGGCCAGGGCGTGGACACCGTCGCCGTCCAAGTCGTCTGCCAGGAAACCGGCCTTTCTCCCGCCCTCATGTCGGTGCGCGTGCGAACGGGGGACAAAACTCCCGCGGGCATGACCACGGCTTCGCGCGCGACCAGCCTGGTCGGCAACGCCCTCATCGACGCCTGCAAAGCGCTCAAGAGCGATCTGGCCCGGGAGGGCTTGGCCGCCCTGGCCGGACGGCGCTACCGGGGCAAGTGGGTCTGCGACTGGACCACCAAGCCGGGCTATGACACGCACGGCAAGCCCGTCGTCACCCATTATTCCTACAGCTACGCGACCCAGGTCGCGGTCCTCGACGACGAGGGCCGGGTGGCCGAACTCATCGCGGCCCATGACGCCGGCAAGATCATCAACCCCACTCTTTTCGAGGGCCAGATCGAAGGCTCCCTGCACATGGGCCTGGGCTACGCTTTAACCGAGGAATTCGTCATGGAGGGAGGGCGCCCCAAGTCCCTCAAATTGCGCGACTGCGGCGTCCTGCGCGCGCGCCAAACGCCCAAGCTCACCGTCATCGGCGTAGAGGTGCCCGATCCCTTGGGCCCCTACGGGGCCAAGGGCGTCGGCGAGATCGGCCTGGTCCCCACCGCGGGGGCCGTGGCCAACGCGTTCTGGGCGTTCGACGGCAAGCGCCGCCGGACTTTGCCGCTCAAGCACGGAGTCTGATGCTGTTTCTTAAAGACGCGACCTTCTTGGATTGGAAAACCCTGCGCTTGCGGCGCGGAGGGTTGGAGGTGTCTCCGGGGAAAGTGCGGTTCACGCCGCGCCCGACTCCGGGGGCCCGGGTCCTGGACTGCTCCGGGCGCCTGGTCACCAAATCCTTCGCCGTCGCGCACCACCATCTCTATTCCGCTCTGGCCCGGGGCATGCCCCCGCCCCGCCGCGCGCCCAAGGACTTCGTCGACCTCCTGCGCCTCGTCTGGTGGAACCTGGACAAAAAGCTGGACCGGGACATGGTGCGGGCCTGCGCGCTGGCCGGAGCGGTGGAAGCCGCCAAGGCCGGGACGACCTTCATCATCGACCACCATTCTTCTCCAAATTTCGTCCCGGGCTGTCTGGATGAGATCGCTTCCGCTCTCGAAGAAATCGGTTTGTCCCACCTGCTCTGCTACGAGCTCTCCGACCGGGACGGCGCTGCCTCCCGCGACGAGGGCCTGCGGGAAACCGAGCGCCACCTGGGCCGGCGGCAGGGCCTGGTCGGCCTGCACGCCTCCTTCACCGTCTCCGACTCCCTGCTGGCCAAGGCGGCCGCCCTGGCCCGAACTTTCGGAACGGGGATTCATGTCCACGCGGCCGAGGCCGTCTCCGATGAGCGCCATTGCCTCAAGGCCCACGGGGTGCGCGTCCTGGAGCGCTTCGAGGCCGCGGGCGTCCTGCACAGTTCGAAGACCCTGCTGGCCCACGGCATCCACCTCGACCCCCGGGAGCGGAAAATTTTCCGGGACAACCCGGCCTGGCTCGTGGAGAACCCGGAGAGCAATCAAAACAACGCGGTGGGGAAATTCCGCGCCGAGGGATTGGGAGACCGCCTCCTGCTGGGGACCGACGGCATGCACGGCGACGCATTGGCCGCCGCCCGCGCCTCCTTCCTGGCCGGACAAGCCGAGGGCGGCTATTTCCCCGCCGCCGCCTACGCGCGCCTGCGCCGGGTCCATGACTACATCGGCGCCAACGGATTTTCCGGGGACGGCGACGACAACCTGGTCGTCCTGGACTACGCCTCCCCCACCCCGGTGACCGAGAAAAACTGGGCGGGCCATGTCCTCTACGGGCTCAACCGGTCCCATGTGGAAAGCGTGATCGCGAGAGGGCGGCTGATCGTGCATCGCCGCAAGCTGGTGAGCGCCGATGAGGAAAAAATCCTGAAATTCACGCGCAAGCAGGCGGAGAGGTTATGGCGAAAACTTTGAAGATCAACGGCGCCCGCCTGCGAGCCTCGCTCCGGGAGCTGGGCAAGATCGGGGCGTACAAAGACGAGGCCACGGGCCTCATCGGCGTCAACCGATTGGCCCTGACCGCGGCCGACTGCGCGGGCCGCCGCTTGGTCGTGAAATGGTTCAAGGCGGCGGGCCTGAAAGTTTCCATCGACAAGATCGGCAACGTTTATGGGCGCCGCGAGGGCCTGCGTCCCCATCTGGCGCCGGTCCTCTTGGGCTCGCACATCGACTCCGTTCCGGCGGCCGGAATCTTCGACGGTTGTTTAGGCGTTCTGGGGGCGCTCGAGGTGGTTCGTTCGCTCAACGACCACGGCCTAAAAACAACCCGCCCCCTGGTCCTCGCGTTTTTCACCGAAGAAGAGGGCTGCCGCTTCGGCGTGGATATGCTGGGCAGCGCGGTCGCGACCGGACGGGTTGCGCTATCCAAGGCCTACGCTCTCAGGGACCGCGACGGCTTATCAATCAAGGATGAACTGGGAAAGATCGGCTTCCTCGGGGAAGAACCCCTCGGAAGAATCAACCCACACGCCTACCTGGAATGCCACATCGAACAAGGGCCCATCCTGCGCAGCCGGGGCCTCGACATCGGGGTCGTGATGGGGGTTCAGGCCATTTCCTGGCGGGAGCTGAGCATCGAGGGGAAATCGGCCCACGCCGGGACGACCCCCATGAGCTTTCGGCGGGACGCGGGCGTGGCCGCCTCGCGGGTGAATCTCAAAATCCGGGACATGACCGCCTCCGGGCGCTTCGGGCGCGACATGCGCGCCACCATGGGGGCCTGGGCCGTCAAACCCGGGATGGTCAATGTCGTGCCGGGACGAGTCGTGTGCAGCGTGGATTTCCGTAATCCCTCCGACCCGATGATGAAGAAGGCCGAAGAGGAATTGACGGCGTTTCTCAAGATGGTGGAAAAACGGGAGCGGGTCCGAATCACCTGGCGGCAGACGGCCAAAACCCCGCGGATCGCGTTCAATCCCTCGGTCCAGGCCCTGCTCGGGGCCACGGCCGACGGCCTGGGCCTCAGCCACGCGCCGATTCTCTCCGGGGCGGGACACGACGCCCAGGAATGGAGCCGGCTTTGCAAAACGGCCATGGTCTTCGTGCCGGGCGAATACGACGGCATCAGCCACAACCCCCGCGAGTTCTCCACCCCCAAGCAATGCGCCGACGGGGTGGCCGTCCTGGCCAACGCGGCCCGGACCCTTCTGGAGGAAGAAGCGTGAAACGGGTCCTGCGCGCGGCGCTGACCCAGACGGTCGACGCGTTCCGGGAGATGCCCCGGCGCGCGGCGGACCTGGGCCGCCTCAAGGACCGACTGGGCGACATCCGCGCGGCCAACCTGGAGCACAACATCGCCCTTATCCGGGCGGCCCGCGCGCGAGGCGCCGAAATCATCTGTCTGGGTGAGCTCTTCGCCTCCCCCTACTTCGCGCTTGAAAAAAACCCGATGTGGCGCGCGCTGGCCGAGGACGCCGCCACCGGACCGAGCGTGAGGATTCTCCGGCAAACGGCGGCGGATCTGAAGCTGATCATCGTGGCCCCGATCTACGAACTCGACGCCCGCACCGGCAAGCGCTTCAACGCGGCCGTGGTCATCGATGAAAAAGGGCGGGTGCTGGGGAAATACCGCAAGACCCACATCCCGGAAGGGGCCAACGAGAAGGGGTGTTTCACGGAAACCTTTTATTACGGGCGCGGGGAAGGGCGGCCGAACTCGCCCTCAACGGCCATTTTGGGAAAGAACCCGCACTTCCCGGTGTTTCAAACCACGGCAGGAAAAATCGGGGTCGCCGTTTGTTACGACCGGCATTTTGAAGGTGTTGTCCGCGCCCTGGCCCGGGCGGGGGCCGAACTGATTTTCTCCCCGGCCGTCACCTTCGGGGCCAAATCCCGGCGGCTTTGGGACCTGGAATTCTTGGTGGACGCGTGCCGCCACCGGGTCTTCATCGGAGGCTCCAACCGGCGCGGCACGGAGAAGCCCTGGGGGCAGTCCTACTTCGGCCGCAGTTACTTCGCGGGGCCGGACGGGAATAAGCTCAAGAACCTGAGCCGCAATCCCCGCCTGGTGATTTCGGACCTGGATTTGGGCTCCCTCAAGCGCCCCGATCCCTCCGGCTGGAACTTGGCGCGCGACGCCCGGCCGGAAATCTATTGATGACTGGAGACCCCATGACCATCGCCCTCGCCGCACGCTTGTCGGCCCTGCTGTTGCTCATTCTCCCGCTGACCGCCTGCCGCGAGAAAAGCCTCTGCCCCGGCCTGCCGGATTTTTCCATGGAGGCCGAGGGCGCCAAGGTCACTCTAACCGGGACCTGGATCGACGGCCCCGGCTCCGACGGCGCGCGTTCGGCCGCCGGCTTTCGGATCAACACCGTCGATCTCCAATGTTGGAAGGAGCGCAAGGCCTGCGTGGAGGCCTTCGCCTTCATGATGCCCAAGATCTCGGCCGGGAAATGGCTGGCCCCTTCCCGGCAATCCCTGCACGCCGCCCAGCGCCGCTGGCTCGTCACCGAGTGGACCGCCAAGGTCATCACCGCCGTGCCGGAGGACCGCGCTCCGGGCAACAGATTGGAGATTGATTTGGCCGGCCGTTCGGCGACAATCACCTTCGGCGGCGACAAACCCTACTCGGCCACGCTGGGCGAGGGCGGGGCGGTCTGCCCGACGACCCTGCCCTAACCCGCGCTTCGCCCCCCCGGGCTAGGTGCCCGGAGGGTCTTTCCTCAACGCCAGATACAGCAGCGGCCCCATCGAGCCCAGCATGATGGTCATGAGCAGGAAAGGGACAAAGAGCCAGGTCCGCCCGCGCCGCCGGCAATCCAGCAGGATCCACAAGTTGACCAGGCTCAACGCGATGGTCAGATCCACGAAGACCTGCGTGGTGGACAAGAGCTTGAACGGGTCCCGGACCACGGCCCAGTAGCCGACCGTCCGGAGGACATAGATGTTGAAGACCGCGAAAGCGGCCAGGAGCAAGCCCGCGGCGATTCGGTTCATTTCGTCACCTCCACTTTGAAATCACATTAAAACAAAATGACTTTTTGTCGCCAACGACAAAATCGCTTTCACCGGCGAAAGTGATTTTGTCGTTGGGAACAAATCCAAGGACCCACCGGACTCGGGCCAAACGACCTAGAGTGGAGACGGAATCCGGGCGTATAATTTAAAGGCCATGCTCCGCGCCCCCGGCCGTCGATATGCCGCTCCTTTGGCCCTGATCCTTTCCTTCGTCCTCGCGGGGCTCCAACCTTTTGAAGCGGCCGCGCAGGTTATTCGGGTCCGAACGGCCCCGGGGCAAGGCTACGGAACGCCCACGGTCAAGCTGAATTCTTGGCAAGGGAAGGCGCCGCTTTTCGCGCCGGGTCTAAAGGCCGCCCCGACGCTCCCGACGCCGTCGGCCGCGCCGGTAATTTCCATCCAAGCGTCGGTCGCGCCCGCGGCCGAATCCGCGGGCGCGATTGATATCCTCCAAGCCGGCCAGGTCCAGGTCCAAGATTTGCTCCAGGCTTCGGCCGAAAGCGCCTCCGGGGCCGAGGATTTGAGCCTCGGGGCCTCCCGGCTGTTCGAGTCCGCCCCCAAGCTCCCCGGCTCGGATGACCCGTCCGAAATTCCGGAGGTCCCGTCGGGCGCGAGCCCGCGGTTGGACGCCCCCCAGGCCCGGGACGAGGCCAAAACCGGCCCCATCGAGAGCCTCCTTTTGTCCGGACGCGCCCACTTCGGCCCGCCC
>CAYHPY010000090.1:0-15503 GCA_964358485.1 uncultured Elusimicrobia bacterium | reverse complement strand
TGGTGACGTCCAGGTGCCCGCCGCGGACCATGGCGAAGGAGTCGTGGGAGCCGAAATAGGAACAGCCGGGGAGCTCGGTGATGGTCTCCTTGCCGGCGTTGATGAGGTCGGGATCTTCCTCGCCGGCCTCGGGGTAGGGCCCGTAGCCCAGCATGCCGTTCTCGGTGTGCAAGGTGATCTGCACTCCCTTGGGCAGGAAGTTGGGCACCAAGGTCGGGATGCCGATGCCCAGGTTGACGAAATCTCCATCCTTGATTTCCCGGGCGGCCAGACGGGCGATGACTTCTCTTTTATCGCTCATGGTCGCCTCCTAACGGCGATCGACGCGACCATTTCCTCGCTATGCTCGGTCACGCTTTCACCGCCTGGCGCACAGTGAGCTTCTCGATGGGCTTTTTGTAGATCGGTCCCTGGAAGATGCGGTCGACGTAGATGCCCGGGGTGCCGACCAAGTCCGGCGGGATCTGGCCCGGATCGACCAGGGTCTCGACCTCGGCGATGACGGTCTTGGCCGCCGTGGCCATGGCCTGGTTGAAATTGCGCGCGGTGCGGCGGTACTGGAGGTTGCCCAAAGTGTCCCCGCGCCAGGCTCGGACGAAGGCGAAGTCGGCCTTGAGGGGTTTTTCAAAAACGAAGTTCCGCCCGTCGATGACGCGGGTCTCCTTGCCCTCGGCCGCCTTGGTCCCGAAGCCCGTGGGGGTGAAAAATCCCCCCAGCCCCGCGCCCCCGGCCCGGATGCGCTCGGCCAAAGTTCCCTGCGGGGTCCACTCCACCTGGATGGTCCCGGCCAGGGCTCCTTCCTCGAAGGCCTTGCACTCGCCTCCGTAGGACATGATCATCTTTTGGACCTGCCCGTTGCGGATGAGCAGGCCGATGCCGTGCTCGTCGGTCCCGGCGTTGTTGGAGACCAAGGTGAGGTTCTTGGTCCCTTTTTCCCGCAGGGCCGCGATCAGGTTTTCCGGGATGCCGCAGAGGCCGAAGCCTCCGCACATGATCATGGCTCCGTCTTGAACGTCCGCGATCGCATCCTTGGCGCCGGCGACGATTTTTTTCATGATTTTTTTCCTTTTTCCGGAGGGCGGACTCCTGCCCCGTCAAATTCTAGGGCGAGGATCCGGCGAAAAGCCTCCAGCTGGGACCAGATCACCAGCGGAATGGTGGACCAGGAGGTGATGTTTAGGATGGTCTTGGAGGACAGCCCGAACAGCGCCCGCCATGCCCCGATGAAAAGGCCGAGGGCCACGCAGCCGACCACCATCCAGACGCCCCACCGCCACGAAAAGGCCCACCAGACGCGGAGGGCGCTTTTGTAGGACGGAGTCAGCGTCCGGGCGCTCACCGGCTTAGGCGGCGGCCAGAGCCTTTCGTGAACCTTTAGCGGACTTTCCCAGAAGCTCGTCGCGCAGGATGTCGGCCTTGTCGGTCTTCTCCCACTCGAAGTTGGCCTCGTTGCGGCCGAAGTGGCCGTAGGCCGCCGTCGCCCGATAGACGGGGCGGCGGAGCTTGAGGGAGGTGATGATCCCCTTGGGCGTCAGCTGGAAGTTCCGGCGCACGGCGGCCTCGATCTTGGTCTCGTCGACCAGGCCGGTGCCGTGGGTGTTGAAGTAGACGCCGACGGGCTCGGCCACGCCGATGGCGTAGGCCAGCTGGACGGTGACTTCCGAGGCCAGGCCCGCGGCCACGACGTTCTTGGCGATGTAGCGGGCCATGTAGCAAGCGGAGCGGTCCACCTTCGTCGGATCCTTGCCGGAGAAGGCGCCGCCGCCGTGCGCGGCCCAGCCGCCGTAGGTGTCGACGATGATCTTGCGGCCGGTCATGCCGGTGTCCGAAGCGGGCCCGCCGACCACGAACTTGCCGGTGGGGTTGATCAAGAAGCGCGTCTTGTTGTCGATCAGGCGCTTGCCCAGCACGGGGCGGATGATGGTCTCGATCATCTCCTGGCGGGATTTCTCGGTGATCTGGTCGCCGGTCTTGTCCAGGATGTCCTCGGTGTGCTGGGAGGAGAGGACCACGGTGTCCACCCGCAGGGGGCGGCCGTCCAGGTACTCCACGGTGACCTGGGACTTGCCGTCCGGGCCCAGGTAGGGGAGAGTTTTGCTCTTGCGGACTTCCATGAGGCGCCGCGCCAGCTTGTGGGCCAGCATGATAGGAAGGGGCATGAGCTCCGGCGTCTCGCGGGAGGCGTAGCCGATCATGAGTCCCTGGTCCCCGGCCCCGCCGGTGTCCACGCCCTGGGCGATGTCGGGGGATTGGCGGCCGATGGCGTTCAAGACCGCGCAGGAGGCGGCGTCAAAGCCATATTTGGGGTGGTCGTAGCCGATCTCGCGGACCACCTTGCGGACCAGCTGGTCCACATCGACGAAAGTCTTGGTGGTGATCTCCCCGCCGACGATCACCATGCCGCGGGTCACGAAGGTTTCGCAGGCCACCCGGCCGGCGGGGTCGTCGGTCAGGACGCTGTCGAGGACCGCGTCGGAAATCTGGTCGCAGACTTTGTCCGGATGCCCCTCGGTGACGGACTCGGATGTGAAGAAAAACTTGCCTTTGCGCTCCATGGGAAACCCTCCGTGATACGCCTATTGTCGGATGTTGAGGACGGCCGCTTCGTAAACGGTGATGTTCTCTTTGACGTTGCCGTTGGCGCCCAGGATGCAGTTGGACAGATGGACGTTTTTTCCGACGGTGACGCTGTCAAAGAGTATACAATTTTTGAGCACCGCCTGAGAAGAGATCCGGGAGCGGTCCCCGATGACGGTGTGCGGCCCGACCTCGGCGCCCTCCTCCACAACGCAGCCCTTGCCGATGAGGCAGGGGGCCTTCAGGACGGCTTTGGGGTGGATTTTGCAGCCCTGTTCGATCCAAACCCCCTTGCGAATTTCCCGTCCCGGGATGTTGATGCGGACCTTGCCGTCCAGGGCGTCCATTTGGGCCCGGCGGTACTCGCTCAAATTGCCCACGTCGCACCAGTAGCCGTCCATCGTGTAGGCGTAAATGGCGCGCTTTTCCTTCAAAAGCTTGGGCCAGAGCTGGTGGCCGAAGTCGTAGACCCCCTTGGGGATGTGCCGGAAGATTTCCGGCTCGAAGAGGTATATCCCGGTGTTGACCGTGTTGGAAAAAACGTCCTTCCAGCTGGGTTTTTCGATGAAGCCCTTGATGCGGCCCGAGTCGTCGGTCAAGGTCACGCCGTAGTCGAAGCGGACGTCAAGCGGCTTTAAGACCATGGTGGCCAGGGCTTTGCGCTTGCGGTGGAACTCGTAGAGGGCGGTGATATCGATGTCGGAAAGGCCGTCGCCGGAGAGGACGATGAAGGGGCCGCCGGAGAAGAACTTCTCAACCTTCTTGATGGCCCCCGCGGTGCCCATGAGGGCGGTTTCCTTGGAGTAGCTGAGCCGCAGGCTCCAGCGGGAGCCGTCGCCGCAGTAGCCCTTCACCTGCTCCGAGAAGGAATGGAGGTTCATCATCACGTCGGTGATGCCGTGGCGTAGGACGTTGTCCAGGACGTGGTGCAGGACGGGCCGGTTGACCACCGGGACCATGGGCTTGGGGGTCTCGTAGGTCAGCGGGCGCAGGCGCGTGCCGGCCCCCGCCGCCAGGACCATCGCCTTCAGGGGCGGGGACACCACTTTAGCGGCGTCCCCCACGGCGTTGGGGCTTCAAGTGGCCGGCCCGACCCACTTCTTGGCCAGCTCCAGAAGCTCGGCCGTCCGGGCCGGGGAATCGGATTCGGCGTAGAGGCGCATCAGCGGCTCGGTGCCGGAGGGGCGGACCAGGATCCAATGATCGCCCTGGAGGATGATTTTCAGGCCGTCGACCTGAATGAGCTCCTTGATCTCGGTACCCAGGATCTTTTTGGGAAGCTTTTTGACCAGCTTGGCCGCCCAGACCGCCTTGTCGGCCACGGCGCGGTGGACCCTGACGTCGATGCGCTTGAAGCAGGATTTGCCGTACTTGGTCTCCACGTCTTTCCAAATCTGGGAGGGGGTTTTTTTGAGGACGGCGCACATCTCCAGGAGGAGCATGGCCGCCAGGATCCCGTCGCGCTCGGGCAGGCAGCCCTTCCAGGCGTAGCCGCCTGATTCCTCGCCGCCGATGACCGCGGTGCCCGCGGCCAGCTCGCCGGCCACATGCTTGAAGCCCACCGGCAGTTCCTGGAACTCGAAACCCAGGGCCCGGGCGATGCGCCCGGACAGGTAGCCCATGGAGACCGACTGCACGATCTTGCCCTTGAAGCCCTTCTTGGTGATCAAATAGTCGATGATCATCGGAAACACCTGGCAGGGCGTGTAGTACTGGCCCTTGTCGTCGACCAGGCCCACGCGGTCGCCGTCGCCGTCCAGGGCGATGCCGATGAGGGCCTTCTCGGCCTTCACGGCCGCGATCAGGGGCGCCAGGAATTGCTCAATGGGCTCCGGGGGCGTGCCTCCGAAGAGGGGGTCATGGTTGGTCCGGATCGTCCGAAGTTTGGCCGGGGGGAGGAGCTCTTCCATCAAGCCCGCGGCCGCCCCGTGCATGTAGTCGATGACCACGGGGCGCTTAAGCCCCTTGGCCACCGCCGCCGGGTTGATCTTGGATTTCAGATACGCCAAATAGACCGCCTTGACCGATTTTTCCTTGTAGTCGGAGCCGCGCACGGGAGCGGTCTTGTCCAGGAAGGATTCCACGGCGGTGGTGACGGTCTCGGGGACCGCCCGGCCGTCCTGCTTGATCTTGATGCCGTTGTAGAGCGGGGGGTTGTGGCTGGCGGTCACCATGATTCCCAGGCAAGAGTCTTTGTGGGTCATCAGGCTGATCGCCGGGGTCGGCAGGGATTCCATGAGGAGGATGGGGGAGAGTTTGTTGCCCTGCAGGACGCGCGCGATCTCCTTGGCGAAGGCGTCGGACTGGAAGCGCCGATCAAAGCCGATCCAGATCGGCTGGGCCAGAGGGCTTTTCTTGCGCCCCGGGGTCTTCATGGCGTCGTCCTTGACGTATTCCGAAATGGCCTGGGCCACGCGCCGGACGTTTTGGAAGGTGAATTCCCGCGCCATCACGCCGCGCCAGCCGTCGGTGCCGAATTTAATGGGGTCCATGGATGTCTCCTATTTCTTGGCTCGTCCGTAGTCGTCGGACAGGCGGACGACGTCCTGCAGTTCCGGGGTGGATGCTTCCAGCAGGGTCACGCGCCCTTTCGGGGCGTCGAAGCGGTGCACGGTGCCGGGGACGATGGTCACCGCCGTGCCCGGCCCCACCACTCGGCGCTTTTTGCCCAAGAGCAATCCCAGTCGGCCCTTGAGGACGTAGACCGTCTCGTGCTTGACCTTGTGGTATTGGAGGCTGAGGCGCTTGCCCTTTTCTATGACCAGGATTTTCCCGGCGTAGCGCGGGGCGTGCGCCCACCAGAGCTCGTGGCCCCAGGGCTTGGGCACGAGCTTGACCTTGTTTACAAGAGGCTGAATGGCCGCACCTCCGAGCCGCCCGCCAGGGCCGAGCCCTCCGAGACGATGGAATTGGCGCCGATCACGCAGTCCGGGCCGACCACGCAGCGCTTGAGCTGGGCGCCGTCGCCGATCCGGGCTCCGGCCAGCACGACGCAATCCTCCAGGCTGGCTCCTTTGCCGATCCGGCCGTTGGGGCCCACGCAGACCCGGCCCGAAAAGCGGGCAAAATCCCCGACGGTGCAGCCGTCGCCCAATGCGGCTTTGCCACCGTCGGCGGCGGGCGTGAGATTTTTCCCCAATTTGACCTTCCGCCCCAAGGCCAGGCCGGGGCGAAGTTTGGAAGCGGGCACGGGAAAGGGGGTGGCTCCGCCCAAGATGTCCAGGTGGACCTGGAGGTATTTCTCCACGGTCCCGATGTCGATCCAGTAGCCCGGGGTGACATAGCCGTACATCCGGGATCGCCCCTGCAGGAGCTGGGGAAACAGCGAGCGCTCCAACGAATGCGGCACTCCCGGGGGGATGAGCTTCATCACTCCGGGCTCGAAGAGATAGGCCCCGGCGTTGATGGTATTGGTGACGATCTCGTCCCAGGAAGGCTTTTCCAGGAAGCGCTTGACCCGGCCGTCCTCGGCCGTCTCCACGAGGCCGTAGAGCGTGGGGTCCTTGACCCGGGTGAGCGCGAGGGACGCTTCGGCGCGGTTTTTGCGGTGAAACTTCAGGAAGGAGGTGATGTCCAGGGTGTTGAGGACGTCTCCGTTGAGGACCAGGAAGGTGTCGTTCAAGCCCTCGGAGGCGTTGCGGACGGCCCCGCCGGTGCCCAGGGGCTCTTTTTCGTGGATGTAGCTCAGCTTCATGCCCAGGCGGCGCCCATTTCCGAAGGCGTTTTTGAAATCGGCCGGACGGTAGGAGGTGCAGAGGCGGACTTCCCTTATGCCGTGGCGGCGCAGGATCTCGAATTGATACTCAAGGAAGGGGCGGTTGACCACCGGCAGGAGCGGCTTGGGGGCGTCGCAGGTCAAGGGGCGCAGGCGCGTCCCTTTTCCTCCGATGAGGATCACCGCTTTCATCGCCATGGGCCCCCGAGTATACAAAAATATGATAACTTCCCCTTTGGAATATGAGGGAATTCACCGAAGCCGATCTTCAGGAACCTGATAAGCCCCAGGTCACCGGGAGTTCCAAAGTCCTGGTCCTGAGCCTCCTGGGTTTGGCGGGATTTCTGGCCTGGCAGGCGCTGGCTTTAGCCTCTTTCATCCGCGAGGAGGGCCGTCCTCCCGCCTGGGATCAGGCCATCCACCTGGAGATCGCCCAGGATTACCGGGCCGCTTTGGCCAAGGGGGACTCGGGGAGCGCCTGGAATTTGGCCCCCAAACCCGGAATGCCGCCCTTTCCCCCGCTTTACCATCTGGGGATGATGGGGGCCTACGACACCAATAACCCCGTCGGAGAGGCGCTTTGGATCAACTGGTTCCACTTGGCGCTTCTCTGCCTCTCGGTGTTCGCCATCTCTTACCATTTCCGCCCCGACGACACGGCCCTGGCCGCGGCCGTTTCGGTGGGCTGCGCCCCCATCATGCAGTGGATGCTCAAAACCCAGTTGGTGGACATCACCATGGCCTCCTGGGCGGCGGCGGCCTACTGGGCGCTCCTGAAGTCCGACGATTTTAAGAAGTGGCCGGGCTCCATCGCCTTCGGGGTGGCCTTCGGGTTGGGCATGATGCACAAGTGGAGCTTCTTTTCTTTCATGATCCCGGCCTACGCCATCGGCGGAGGCGCTCTTTTCTCCAAGGGCTCCGGTTTGAAGTCCCTGGTGGCCTGGAGTTTGGCGGGGGTGATGTTCGTGCCTTGGTATGTGACCCACATGCCCGTCCTTCTTCCCCGATTGACGCAGGCCTCGGCCGATTTCGGGGTCCCCGTCTGGCAGAACCTGGCCTTCATGGCTTACTTCCTCCAGAGCATCAACTCCCTGAGCATTCCCCTCTGGGCCCTAGGCTGGGCCGGGCTTCTGATCCCAGCCTACCAGCGAAACAAGGAGCGGGGGTGGGTGCTGGCGGGGTGGATCTTGAGCTCCTACCTGTTTTGGATGTTCGTCTCCAACCGGCAGATGCGCTTCTTTGCGGGCGCCCTTCCCGCCTTCGGGGCCGTGATGGCCTGCTCGGCCATCCCCCGTCCCGTCATCTGGGGCGTGGCGGCCTTCCAGATCGTCACTGCCATCAATCACGGGCAGGGCTGGATCGCCCCGATCCATCTCAACAACAATATCCAGCCCATCCACATCCTGCCCAGCTTCCCGCCCAAGAAGGAAGACTGGAAGATCGATGAGATCGTTCAGGAGGCCCAGAAGCGGCATGATCCGTCCTTGCCGGTGGGCAATCTGACCTTGGTGGCCAACCACGTTTATTTCAACGCCCCCAACTTCACTTGGGCCGTCAAGAATCTCAAATTGCCCGCGGTCCGCATTCGGGGGGTTAATAAGCGCCTTTGCGAGTTTGCCGAATTCGTGGTCCTCAAGAGCAGCGATCTGGGTTCTCCCGGGGTTATCGGAGGCCTGCCGGAGGCTTCGGACCAGATCAACAGGAAGGACGGATGGTTTCAAACCGCCTATGAAGAGGTCAAGCGCTTCCCGCTTCCGGATCGGTCGGAGGCCGTCTTCTACCAACAGCGGAAATTCAAGACCCCGCCCATCCCCGTTAAGGAGATGGTCTACAATTTCTTCCAGTCCCCGGCATTCCAGGCCAAGGACCTGAAAGTGCGCTTCGGCGAATGGGACGCGGCCCGCTCCGTGTTCAAGAAAATCAGCATCTCCGCCTCGGAAGTCCAGGTCCGCGGGGTCACCGTGGGTCCCGTGGAGGCTGAGCTCGAGGACGCGCTGTTTTTGCATTTTTTCGAGACGCCCCCGGGCGAGGACGCCAAGCCTTACGAGGACATCCGATTCCTCAGGATGGGACGCCTACGGATCAAGACGCTCAAGGCCGACGGCGACGAGGTCCGGAAATTCCTGGAACAACGGGTCCGCTCCTTGAAAATCGAACGCCTCGAATTCGAGGGCCAGCGGATCGTGTTCCAGGGAACGCTCCAAAACGTGGCCTTGCACCTCGAAATCGGGCTGGGGTTTGAGGACGGTGGAAAGCGGCTCGCGGCTAAGGTCGAGCGGCTCGGGGTCGGCGCGACGCGTCTTCCCGCCTCCGCCCTCGGGCGCGTGAAGGATTTGTCCGTGCCCTTGGAGCCCAACCCGGAGACTCCGTTTTACATCGACCTCCCGGGACTGACTCTCAAGGGGAACAAGATTTCCGTCCCCTGAACCGCCGGGGCGGGGCGGCCGCGAAATGAAAATCCTGATCGTCAAGCTCTCGGCCTTGGGAGACGTGCTTCGGACCACCTCCCTGTTGGCGCCCCTGCGGCGGAAATATCCGCGCGCCGAGCTTTGGTGGGTCACCGCGCCCGCCGCCGCGCCGCTTTTGAAGGGCAATCCGGCCATCAAGAAGGTTCTGGCCCCGGCCAAGCCGGAGGCGCTTGGGTCCTTGGCGGGCGGATTTGATTTGGTGTTGAGCTTGGAGGAGGGCCCGGTGGCGGAGTACGCCGCGGCGGCCTGCCGGGGGCGGTTGATCGGGGTTTACCCGGAGGGGGGAGGCTATCGGTACACCCCTTCCAGCGCCTTGTATTACGGCATGAGCCTGCTCAACCGGGACGTCGACGGCTCCCTGACGACGGCCAATCGCCTCAAGGCCGCCAACCGTCTCACCTACGCCGGGCTTTGGCTCAAGATCCTGGGGCTCAAGGCGCCGGCTGGGCGAAGGGGGGCGGCGCCGTCGCTGTTCTTGAGCGGGAGGGATCGCGCGGCGGCGCGTAAATTCTTCCGCCGGCTTGGGCCGGGGGCGCCCATCGGCCTCAATCCCGGCGCGGGGGCGCGGTGGCCGGCCAAACAGCTTTCCGTGGAACGCGCCGCGGCCCTGGCGGCCCGTCTGGCGCGCTTAGGACGGCCCGTGCTTTTATTCGGGGGCCCCGATGAGGCGGAGCGAAACCGGGAGATCGTCCTCCGGGCGGGCGCGGGCGTTTGGGACGCGGGGTGCCGGCATCCTCTGAGGAGTTTCGCCGGCTTCGTGGATAAATGCGCCGTGGTGGTCACCACCGATTCGCTGGCTTTGCATTTGGCCAATGCCTTGGACCGGGCGGCGGTGGTTTTGGTGGGCCCTACCTCTCCGTCCGAGTTGGATGTTTATGGGAAGGGGCGGATCCTCCACCCGAAGGGCGGCTGCTCTTGTTTCTATAAATCCCGGTGCTCAAGAGAAATATCCTGTCTTGATGGGATCGGTTTGGACCGAATCTCCGCCTCGGTGAAAAAATGGATCTAAAACGGAAGAGAGAAAATGATGGCGCCATCATTTTTGAAAAAAATACTTCTATTTTTAAATCCAAATCCGAAAATCGCCCCGGAATTTCTTTGACATCGCGATGAAGACCATCGTCGTTGTTCCCACTTTCAACGAGCGGGAGAATGTGGAAGCTCTCGTCCGGGATTTATTGGCTTTGGGCGTTCCGGGGCTGGAAGTTCTAATCGTCGACGACCAAAGTCCGGACGGAACCGGAGAGGCGGTGGAGAAAATGGCGGCCACGGAGCCGCGGGTCCATCTTTTACGGCGGAAGGGCCCTGCGGGCCGGGGAGTTGCCGGCCGGGACGGCTTCCTGTGGGCCCTGCAGACGGCCGCGGAGACGGTCGTCGAGATGGACGGGGACTATTCCCACCAGCCCAAGCACGTGCCCGCGCTTCTGGCCGCGCTGGACTCCTGCGACCTGGCCATCGGCTCGCGCCTGGCCGAGGGGGGTTCCGACGACGACCGTTCCTCCGCGCGTCGCCTTTTGACCAAGGCGGCCAACTCCTACGCGCGGCTCCTATTGGGGCTCTCCGTGCGGGACACCAACTCGGGCTTTCGCGCCTATACCCGCCGCGCCCTGGAGGCCGTCGATCCCAAGAGCCTTCGCTCCCGGGGGCCGTCCATCGTCCATGAAGTCCTTTACCGCGCCGCGCGCGCGGGCCTGCGCCTGCGCGAGGTGCCCATCGAGTTCATCGACCGCAAGCGGGGGCAGTCCAAGCTGGATCTCAAGCGCCTGGCCGCGGGCTATTTCTGGATTCTGCGCCTGCGCCTGGGGCTGTAGTGCTGGCCCGGATCAAGGAATACTACCACGGCCACGAGCGGGCCTGCACGGCGGGTCTGTTCGTCGCGGGGTTTCTCTTCGACACCTTCGCGGTGGGGCGCATCGACGCCCTCCACAACGTCATCCATCAGGCGTGCTATCTCTCCCTGTGCGCCTGGCTCACGGGCCTGGAAATCCGGGAGCGGCAGGGCGCGTTCTCCCCGCCGGAGCGATTCAGGACGGCGTGGCGCTATCACGAAGGGGCGACCCATTTCATGCTGGGCACGCTCATCAACATCTACACCCTGTTTTACTTCAAGAGCGCGTCCTTGCTGGCGTCCTTGGCGTTCATGCTTTTCTGGTGCGCGCTGTTGGGGGTCAATGAGCTGAGGTTTTTTCCCGGTTCCGGCACGACCTTGCGCATGACCTTGGCGGCCCTCTGCCTGGTCTCTTACTTCGGCTATTTGATCCCGATGCTGGCGGGGGGGATCGGCCCTTGGATCTTTCTGGGATCGCTGGCCGCGGCGGGGTTGGTTTGGGCTCCCTTTGTTTGGAGGCTCCAGTCGTACCTTCCGGACCGGCCTCACATCGTCTGGCGGCACGCGTTGATGCCATTTTTGGCGGTCGAGCTGGCCTTCGGATGCCTCTATTTCGCCAAACTCATTCCTCCGGTTCCGTTGTCTTTGAGTTCGGCCGGCATTTATCACGATGTCCGTAAAATCGGGGATGAATACCAGTTGACCATGACCCGGTCAAAGTGGCGCTTCTGGGAGCGGGGGGATCAAACTTTTTTCGCCCGTAAGGGCGAAAAAATCTTCTGTTTCGTCAGCATCTTTTCCCCCACTCGTTTCCGTGAGCGTCTCTCCGTTCGTTGGTTGTATTATGAACCCGGCCAGGGCTGGAAGGATTCGGACGCCATCCCTCTCGATGTGGTCGGCGGCCGCGACGGCGGCTATCGAGGCTTCACCGTTAAAAGCCGCCACAAGCCAGGGCGCTGGAAAGTGGTCGTTGAGACCTCCGACGGGCGGGAATTGGGGCGCATCGGCCTGCGGGTCATCCCCGACGAGCAATCTGGTCCCCGGGAAACGAGGATTCTTGTCCGCTGAACGGTCCGAGCCGACGGCTTACCGGAGGAGGAGCAACTCCTCCCCGGCTTGCGTCCCGACCGTCAACTGCGGGGTCTGATCCCGGTTGTCGCGCCGGGCGCGGTCCCGGACGTTGGGAAGAAGGTAATCGTGCAGGGAGCGGGCCGTCACCTTCCCTTCTGCGTCCTTGGCGGCGCCGTTCAAGCCCTTGAGCAGGAAATAGGTGAAGAGTCCGTGTCCCTGGTCGGGCGCCGTTCCGGAAATTTCGTCGGCCTGGGAGGCGCTGAAGGTGACCAAGCGTCCGGTCTCGTTGACGCCGAGTTGGACCTTGTTGACCAGGGGCCGGGTGCCTTGCGCCAGGACCGAGCGCCCTCCGGCGCCCGAGAAGCAGGAATCCAGGGCGACGATGACTCTCCGGGCCTTGAGTCCGTTGAGAGTCTCGTACAGCCTCTTGACGGGGTAGGCGGTCTCCTCCAGGTAGCGGGGATCTCCGTCGGAGGGCAGGAGGTAGGCGTGCCCGCTGACCGGGTCCGGCGCCCCGTGGCCCGAGTAGTAGAAATAGACCGTGGATTTTTCGTTGACGTTGCGGGGCAGCCAGGTCTCGAGGTGCTTGACCAGGCCGGTCTTGGTCGCCTTGTTTCCGGTCAGGAAGATGATGTTGCGCTCGGGGACCCCGAGCCCGCGGAGATGGCTGCGGAAGGCCGCGGCGTCGCGCTCGGCGTATTGGGCCTCGGGCAGATCGGAGTATTTCTCCACCCCGGCCACGATCGCGAATTGGTCGGAGTCCTCGGGCAGGGCGTAGCCGGGCTGGTCCACCTCGGAGGCTAGCGCGGCCTCCGGGGCCTTCTCCTCGACCTTGCCGACGGCCGCCTTGCGGACCGCCTCGTCCATCATCTTCTGCATCTCGTCCTTGTCCATCGCCGATGAGGATGAGGCGGAGGCTTTGCCGCCCCGGGGCTTCTCCAAACCCTCCTGATAGCGGACCAGCAAGCGCACGATGTCCCCTTGGCCCTGGACCTCGGCCATCAGCGAGGCGGTCTGCTTCTTGAGATTCTTGACCTTGGAGTCGGCCCCGCGCAGGAGCAGGGCTTTGACCAGGTCGGCGCGGCCTTCCCGGGCGGCCAGCATCAGCGCCGTCAGCCCCAGCGAGCGCTCCTTGACGTCGATGTCCTTGGGATTGGCCAGGACCAGATTGACGAGTTCCGCGTCGCCGTTGACGACCGCGTGCATCAAGGGGGTCCAGCCGCTTTCCTCGGTCCCGGTGGCCTTGGCCCCGGCCTTGAGCAGTTCCCGGGCGATCTCGTTCTTCTTTAGGGACAACGCATGCACCAGGGCGGTCCGTCCCTGGCCGTCGCGCCGGTTGATGTCGGCCCCCTTGGCGATCAGGGCCCGGACAATTTCCAGGTCCCCGAGCTGGAGGGCGAGCATGAGCGTGGTCATGCCGTCCTTGTAGAGCCCCTGCTGGTCGGCCCCGCGCCGGGCCAGCTCCAGCGAGACATCGCCCTTGCCCGCCAACAGCGCGGCCATGAGCGCGGTGCGTCCCTGTTCGTCGCGCCGCCCGCTGTCGGCCTTCTTTTCCATCATGAGCCCGGCCAATTCGGCGTCTCCGTTGGCGACGGCCAGCATCAAGGTGGTCAACCCTCCTTTCTCCACCCCGCCCAGATCGGCGCCGCCGCGAACCAGTTCCTTGGCGGAGTCGATCTTTCCCTCGAGCAGGGCCGCCGAAAGGGCGGTCCGGCCTTGCGCGTCCTTGGCCTTGGAATCCGGCTTGCGGGCCATCGCGGCGCGCACGACCTCGGCGTCGCAGTGCCGGACGGCCGACAGCAGGGTCGTCTCCTTGGCCTCGGTGAGGCCCGAGATGTCCGCCCCGCCCTTGAGAAGCTCCAGGACGATGTCCTTCTTGCAGGGCCGCAGAGCCTGCATCAAGGCGGTGCGGCCGGAGTCGTCTTGCCGCTCGGTGTCGGCGCCTTTTTCCAGGAGGATCTTCACGATCGCGGGGTCGCCCCGTTCCACGGCGATCATCAGGGCGGTTCGGTTGCGGTCATCGCGGCGCGAGGCGTCGGCCTTGGCCTCCAGGAGTTCCCGCAAGACCGGTTCCCCCGCCGATTCGGCGGCCAGCATCAGCGCGTCGCGCCCTCCCTCGGCCTTGCCCCCGATGTCGGCCCGGTTCTTGAGGAGAAGCAGGGACAGGTCTCCCTTCTTGAGGACGAGCGTCCGCATCAGAGGCGTCAGGCCGTTGCGGTCCTTGGCCCGGGTGTCCGCCTTCTTTTCCAGCATGTCCCGGACCAGGTCCGGATCTCCAAGGACGACCGCCAGATGCAGGGTGCTTTGGCCGTCCTTGAATTTTCCATTGACTTCCGCGCCGGTCGCGGCCAGAAGCTTGGCCGTGGCCACCAGGGCCGGCTCCGGCCGGACCGCGCGCGCCAGCGCCCGCATGAACGGGGTCTGGGAGTCGCCGTCCTTGGCGTTGAGCTTGGCGCCCTTGTCGAGCAAAAGCCGGGCGATCGGGGCGTGGACTTCGGGCGTGGACACCCAAACGAGCTGATGCAGAGGGGGCAGGCCCGCGGGGTTTTTGAGGTTCGGGTCCGAGCCCGCGTCCAGGAGGCGCTTGACCTCCTCGACCAGCCCGTCGGCAACGGCCCGGGGAAGCTCTTCCTTGCCGGGTTTCGGGATTTTGGCGGCCAGGGCGGCCGCGGCGGCTCCCGAAAGGATCAAGGACAGGGTCAGGATCACTCTACGGTTCATGGCGGGCCTCCCTTGGGGCCCCTCCATATTACAAGAATGTCCGGCGGCTCGAAAACGAATTGATTCGACCGCCGGGGTTTCTGGGCCTTGACAAAGTGTCAATTAGACACTATACTAGTGTCGATGAGACACTATGTGGTCGCGGGAACCACCACCGGGCGGGCCCACCTCCTCTCGGAGCGCCCCAACCAGGACGCCTTTCGCCTGCTCCAGGGGGAGTGGGGAGCGGCGGCGGCTGTTTGCGACGGCTGCGGGTCGGAGCCTGGCAGCGGGGTGGGGGCGGCCTTGGGGGCGTCCTTGGCGGTCAACGCCGCGGCCCGTCGGCTCAAGGCCGGACGGCCTTTGGACCTGGAAGGTCTGCGCCGGGAGATTCTCAGCCGGCTAGAGGCCGTGGCGGGTGTTTCGGGCCTGCCGGTCCGGGAATACCTCCTGTTCACCCTCTTGTTGGCGGCCGTTTCGGACGGCCATGCCTGGGTTCTTGCGTGCGGGGACGGGCTGGTTCGCGTGGACGGGGTCGTCCGGACCCTGGGACCTTACCCCGGCAACGCCCCTCCTTATTTGGCCTACGGCCTTTTGGGAGGGGAAGCTCAATTGGAGATCCTTCACAACGGCCCTGCGTCGGAAATCGTTATCGGCACCGACGGCGCCGCCGAAATCGATCTGGACTCTTTGATTTCCGACGGCCGAATATTCAACAACCCCGACCTGCTCCGCCGCCGTCTCAAGTTGGCCCGGCCTTCCGATGACGCCACCGTGGCCGTCCTCGCCCGGAGGACTTTATGAAGGAAGTCATCCTGGGGGGCCGCCGTCTGCGCCTGGATCCGGCCAAGGCCATCGGCACGGGCGGGGAGGCCGACGTTTACGACATCGGGGGGGGGCTGGCTCTCAAGATATATAAAGGACCCGACCATCCCGACTACCGGGGCCTCCCCGAAGAGCAGCAGGCCGCGCGCGAGCGCCTGCGCGATCGGGCGGCCAAGCTCCGGGATTTTCCGCGGATGCTTCCGCCCAAGGTGGTCGCGCCGCTGGAGACCGCCGTGGACCGGTGCGGGGCCTTGGCCGGCTACGCGATGCGCCTGGTGCCGGACCCGGAGCCGATTCTTCGTTGGGCCGAGCCCGTCTA
>CAYHPY010000089.1:0-15878 GCA_964358485.1 uncultured Elusimicrobia bacterium | reverse complement strand
ATTAGATCTTTGAGCCTCCTTAATATCTACCGCCGCCCTCGCTTGCGAGGGCGGCCGTCAATTGTAGCAAATTTTCCCAGGGGAGGGGGAACGCAATCATTGCAGGGCGTCCAGCACGGCGTCGGGAGTCTGGAGGCAGGCTTCCCCGTTTTTGCGGCCCCGCTTGGCCCAAAGGACCGGCACCACCTCCCGGCCGCGCACAAACGCCAGATTTTTTGCCGCGGCAAGAAGCCGCTCCCGCGCCTTGGCGGGAGAATCCTCGGCGGCGCTCCATTTCGCCGAACCTAGCAGGACCGCTTTCCCGTCCCGGGACTCGGCCACGGCATCAAGCTCCATCGCCTTGCCGTCCATGCCCGTCCCCCACCAGCGGTCGGCCGCCCCCCATTCATGGCCTCCGATCGAGGAAACCGGCACGCTGGCCCTGGCCAATTCCTCCCAAACGAGCGAGACATGGAGCGCAAGTCCCCGGCTGACCTCCGCCATGACCCCGGAGGCGGGCCGGAATTCGAGCTGGGATTTGTTCGGCTGGAGGAATTTGAAGTAAAAAGCCAGGAAGGGATCGCCGATCTTGTAAAGGCCCCGCTTGGTCGACTTCGTGTCCTCACCGAACGGAATTTCCCGCCGAACGTACCCCAGGTCCACGAGTTGGGCGAGCGGACGCGTGAGGCTGGTCGCCGGTTTTCCCAGGCGCCCGGCGATCTCAGAGATCCGGTGGCAACCCTGCCCGATCACCGACAGCAAGGAATAGGGCTGCACCGCGCTGCGCATGTCGTCCATGAGAAGGCGCATCGGCTCATCATGGAGAACGCCCTGAGGGTCCAGGATGAGCTCCCGAATGCCTTCCTCCAGGCCGGCGAACTGCGCCGCGAGCTCCCAATAACGCGGCACGCCTCCCCAAACGGAGAAGGCCTCGACGGCGGCCGCGCCCTTGAGGCCCAGCCCTTGCCGGATCCAACCGGCCTTCAACGGCTCGATCTTGAGAATTTCGACGGCTCTCCCATAGAGAGGCGCGGATTTATCCAGCACCAGGCCATGCATCATCCTTTGGGAAGAACCGCACAGCACGATGTTGATCCTCTTGGCGCCCGGACGGTCCAGGTAACCCTGCAGCAGGCTCGGCAGTTCCGGAGAATGCTGGACGAGATAGGGAACCTCATCGAGGAACAGAGTGACCCGGCTTTCCAGTTGGTTATTCAGGCTCCGGAGGAGCGAATCCCAGGTCGGGTACCTCGCGGAAGAAAACCCGGGGACAATCCGGTCGATCTCCGCGGCCAGATCCCGGATCTGCAGGGCCGGTTCTTTTTGATCGGCCAGATAGTACACGTCCCGACCGCCAACGGCCCGCTGAATCAAGGTGGACTTCCCGCAACGCCTGCGGCCGTACACGACCGCCAGCGCCCCTCCGTCGGCCTCCAGGGCGCGCGCCAGCCGCCTTTGCTCGCCGCTCCGGTTCAAGAAACGCAATTTCACCAAGACGCGGCGCCTCCGCTATTTTTCACAAACATTATGTTTGTTAAACATACCAAATGCCAGACGCCCCGGTCAAGCTCCCCCGGCCCTAGGAAGGGAAACTTCCGCGTAGGCCCGCCAAGCGGCCTCTCCTTCCTTCATAAGAGCCAGAGCGGCGGCCATTCCCAGGATCGGGGTCTTGACCGCGGCCCGGACCTTGGCGGTGGAGAGAACGGATTTCCGGGGGCGCTTGGCCGGGGCCTGGAACTCGTCCGAGGAGACCCCTAGAACGCCCGCCGGGTCCAACCCGAAGGCCCCGGCCGCCAGGCGGGCGAATTCGTCCCGGCGGAAGGTGTCGGCCCCCACCACATGAAACAAGCCCCCGGCCCCAGCCGCGGCCAGAGCCACCACGACCTCGGCCAGATTTTCCACGAAGGTCGGGTTATAGTGGACGTCGTTGGAAACCTTTATTCTCCCGCCGGCCTTTAGGCGGGAGAGAACTTGCAGTACAAAATTTTTGGGCTCCCATTGCCAGCCGAAAGCCCCGGCAGTCCTGATCACAAGGTTGGAAGCCGAGGCCCCCAGGACCCCCGCCTCGGCCTCGGCCTTCTGTCGGCCGTATTCGTTCAACGGGCAAACCTTGTCTTGTTGCGTCCATATCTCTTTCGTTCCGTCAAAAACATAATCCGATGAGAAAAAAATCAGGGGGATGCCGGCGGCCGCGCAAAGCCTGGCCACGCCCAAAGTCCCCGTCACATTGACGCTTCGGGTGGCCGCCGGTTCCAGTTCGCATTGGTCCACATACGGATTTGCGGCGGGAAGAGCAACGAGGGACGGAACAACGGCATCTAGGAGGCGGCCTACGGCCGCCTCGTCCTGGATATCCAACTGCCGGTAGCCGGGCCCCGGATGGCAATGGTAGGTGGCCCCGACCACTTCCGCCCCGGCTCTCTGCCAGACCCGTTGCAGCGCGTTTCCCACCAGGCCGGTGGCTCCGATGACGAGAATTCGGGGGGAGGACATCTTGTTGAGGTGGGAGTATAGCAAAGGTATTGACAAGATATGACAATCCTGTGTATATTCTTTCCGCATTAAACAGCAAATGACACTTAAGAGCAACTATCGTAGTAAGGAGAACGCAATGAGAATCCTCCGTGCCCTGTTGGTCGCCGTCCTGCTCGCTCCCGCCATGCCCGCCGCCGCTTTCTGGGACGCGATCACCGACTTCCGCAAGCCGAACTTGAAGCTCGGCCCGGCGGAGATCCACCCGTATTACAGCCTCACGGGCACCTACGACGACAACATGTACCTCGTCAATCCGGACAAAGCCGACGGCACCCGCCACGGCTGCGTGCCCCCTGGGTTGTTCAACCCCCTCACGGGCGCGGCCATCCCGGCCAGCGCCGGGTCCTGCTCGGGTGGTAAGCGCGGCACCTGGATCATCACCAACACCGTCGGCGTCAAGGTGGTCGTGCCCTTCGCCGACATGCACAAGGTATCCCTGGGCTACGAAGTCACCACGCAGAACTACAAGGTTCAGCCCAAGGCCAACGACTCCATCGGCCAGAAGGTCGACGCTTCCTATGAGTTCACCGGCGCCGCGATCAAGGCGAAGGTTTATGACAACTACATCAACACCGAAGACCCCGCCTATAACCCGAACACCCAGGTTACCGCCAACCCGGTGACCGGAGCACTGACCGGTGGAGAACTCAACACCCGGGAGCGCCGCTGGCAGAACACCGTCGGAGTTGACGGCGAATACGCCCTCGGCGACCTGTTCTTCTTCGGAGCCGACGCCTCCGACAGCATCAACAACTACCGCAGCCCGACGCTGTCCGCCATCCTTGACAACTCCGCTGTGACCTTCGGAGTCCGGACCGGCTATAAAATCCAGCCCAAGACCCGGCTCTATGTGGCAGGCCACCGGATTCTGACCCGCTACAGCGCGGGCCGCCAGGGCGAAAACCACAAGGACTGGACGGGAGATGTGGGCGTGGAAGGCGAACTGACCGCCAAGCTCAAGGGCCGCGTGCAAGTCGGAGTCTCTCACCGGCGCTACGAGAAGTACGACCGGCTCAACGATCCCAACGTCCCCAACAACAACACGACCATGACCTCCCAAGTCGGCTTGAACTTCAAACCGACCCCCCAGTGCGCTTTCGATCTGGGCTACAACCGGTTCGTGTCCGACGCCAGCAACACCGCCCGCTACTACACAACCAACGCCGTCAACGCCTCGGCCAAGCATACCTTCTTCCAGAAGCTGACCTGGGGGCTCACCGGTGGCGTGCAGTGGGACAAGTACGGGGAAGCCATCACCCTCCCCATCCCGGCGCAAGGCGGCGGCCTCAAAGCCAACCGGCGCGACGACATCTACACCGCCGGGACGACCCTGGAGTACAAACTGCAGGATTGGATCAGCGTGAACGCGGGCTACCAGCACGTCCGCCGCTACTCGATCTTCTCCGAGCAGTTCAATTATAAAGTCAACCGCACCTCCGTCGGCCTCAGGGCGGCGTTCTAAACCGCCTCTGAAGGCCGCCCAGTGGCCCCGGTGAGAAAGAAAGCTCTCATCACCGGGGTCACCGGGCAGGACGGGGCCTACCTCTCCGAATTCCTCCTCGCCAAGGGCTACGAAGTCCACGGCCTTAAACGCCGATCTTCTTCTTTCAACACCGGCCGGATCGACCACCTCTACCAGGATCCGCACGCAAAGAACCGCTGTTTCATCCTGCACTACGGGGACATGACCGACTCCCCCTGCCTCCACCGCCTTGTCGCCCAGATCCGGCCCGATGAGTTCTACAATCTCGCCGCCCAAAGTCACGTCGCTGTCAGTTTCGAAGAACCTGAATACACCGCCAACGCCGACGCTGTTGGGACCCTGCGGGCCCTGGAAGCCATCCGGAGCGCGGGATTAACCAAAAAGACCCGTTTCTACCAAGCCTCCACCTCCGAACTCTATGGGAACGTCGGCCAATCCCCTCAGAACGAGGATACCCCGTTTCGCCCCCGCTCCCCCTATGGGGTCGCCAAGCTTTATGCCTACTGGATAACGGTCAACTACCGCGAGGCCTACGGAATGTACGCATGCAATGGCATCCTCTTTAACCATGAATCCCCCATTCGGGGAGAAACATTCGTCACCCGCAAGATCACCCGCGCCCTGGCCCGAATCAAACTTGGCCTGGAAGACAAACTGCTGCTGGGAAACCTAGACGCCAAACGCGACTGGGGCCATGCCCGAGACTACGTCGAAATGCAATGGCTCATGCTCCAGCAAAAGCGCCCGGAGGATTACGTGATCGCCACCGGAGTCCAACGTTCCGTCAAGGATTTTATCGATCTCGCGGCCCGGGAGCTGGATATGCCGCTTCGATGGATGGGCTCCGGCGTTAAGCGCCGCGCCGTGAACCCCCGCACGGGGGCGACGGTCGTGGCGGTGGATTCCCGCTACTTCCGCCCGACCGAAGTGGAAACTCTTCTGGGCGACGCCTCCAAGGCCCGGCGGGAGCTGGGCTGGAAACCCAAGGTGACCTTTGAGAATTTGGTTCGCGAAATGTCCCGCGAGGACCTCAAACTGGCAGAGAGGGACCTGCTCTTTAAAAATGAGGGCATCCCGGTCTCCAAGAGGCACGATTGATCCCCGCCTGACTTGCTCAAAGAATCCATCGTTTTAGCATGCGTTTTTTTCGGACCCCTCGCCTTCGGCTGCGTCGAGGATTGGTCGGAGGCAATCCTGCGCGCCCTTCTGGCCGCGCTTCTCTTTTCGAATTCGGCCAAGAGCGGCGGCAAACCTCCGGCTCTGCACCGAAGTTTCCTGCCCGCCATACTCGGCGTCTTGGCCTTGGGAATCCTTCAACGTCTGGCCTCCTCGGCCGCGGGACAACCCCGTTTCCTTCCTATTTTTTCCGCCGCCCCATGGGCGACGGAACGAGCGGTGCTTCATTTCGCCTGCCTCGCCGCCCTTTTGTGGAAAGGCCCCGAGGCCTTCACCCGGCCCGGCTCCGCCCGGCGCTTTGCCTGGGCCCTGACCTCCGTAGGGACGTTGGTGGCGTTGATTGGAATCATACAGAACGCGACGACTGATCATCGTGTCTACGGCTTATGGGAGGTCCGTTCCGGCCGGGTTCCCTTTGGGCCCTATTTCAACCATAACCACGCCACTAATCTGATGGGGATGTCCCTCCTAACCGGCCTTGGACTTTTCGCCTCACGCCTGGCGGGAATTTGGCGCAGATTGGCCCATGGGGAAACCCTCTCAAACTTCGCCGCGCTCCAAGTCTTCTTGCTGGGCGAATTGGGCCTCCTCGCATGGGGCATCGCGGCCTCGGTTTCACGCGGGGGTTACCTCGCGATTGCCCTCTCCTTGCTCTTCGTAGTGCCCCTTGCCGGCTCTTTCGCGGCCGACCCACGTCGGAGAATGAAATACCGGCTGGCAGCGGGAGCCCTTGCGCTGGTTTTTGCCGCTGGGATCCTGCGAGATCCACGCTGGGTCGGGGTCATTCAGGGCGCCTTGGATCGTTCCGCCGCCAGCCGCGTGTCTCTCTACCAATCCGGCCTACTGATGTTCCGGGATTTCCCTGTCTTCGGCGTCGGCCTGGGGGCTTTTCAGGAAGTCTTTGCGGCCTATCAACGGACCGAGCCCGGGTTTCTCGTAGACCATATCCACAATGATTGGCTGGAACTTCTCTTAGAAACCGGGGCCCTCGGCTTCACTCTTTATGCCGGAGGCCTGGCCCTTTTCCTAGTGAAAATTATCGGCCGGTGGAAGCACTTGTCCGCGGAGCGGTTCGCCCTTAGCGCGGGGGGGCTTGGCGCGGCCATGGTATTTATCCTGCACGGATTTCTTGATTTTCCCTTCCACATCCCCGCCAACGCCGTCGTATTCTTCGCCGTCCTGGTCGGAGTGGGACATGTCTCGGCTCCCGAAGGGCACCCTGCGGAGGAATTCCCGCCCCTACCCGCCCTCGCGCAAAGAGGACGCATGGCGCAAATCCTCGTGGGCCTGGCCCTGGGAGCGTGGGCCCTTAGACCCGCGGTCGCCGCCTGGGAAACCCGCCAGGCCCAATGGGGGGACTCCGTCGCCCGACTGGAGCGGGCCTGGGCCTGGGACCCTGTTCCCTCCCGCCTTCACAGCCTAGCCGTTGAAGAATTCAAGCGCTCCCAGGATCGCCCGCTGGCCGCAGCCACGCACCTGCGGCGAGCCCTCAAGCATTCGGAACGGAACCTCTTGAACCGGCCCCTCAATCCGGACACCCGAAACCTTCACGCGGCCATCCTAACCGCCCTGGGCCGTCCCCAGGATGCGGCGTCCTTGTGGACTCAATCCCTAAAATAGACCGGCGCGCCACCCGACCCCCCCTGCCCGTTGCATCCCTAGTGAAGACCTGTTAAACTCTTCAAGATGTCTCCCAAGGGCGTACTCGTCTTCTCCCTGGTCGCCCTCGCCGGTTGCGGCGGTGTTTCTGTGCGATTTCCCGGGACAAAAGACCAGGCGTCCCAGGAAGGCGGCGCCGGTAGACGGCCCGGGACCGCAGAGGCGACCAAAGTTACCACGGCCCCAAAGGCCCCCGCCACCCCAGGTAAGACTGAAGAGGCGGCCGTGGAATCGGCACTCCGACTCGTCCAATCGGGGACAGTCGCCTACCGGATCGGGCCTGCTGACCTCCTGGAAATCACGGTCTACCAGGAGGGAGACCTGGAACGCAAAGTTCGAGTCGCTCCAGACGGAACTATAACCCTCCCGCTGGCTGGCTCCGTGAAAGTCGGGGGACTCGATACAGCGGGAGCCGAGAACGCCATCACCGAGAAGCTTCGACGGTATCTGATGGCACCCCAAGTCTCCGTCTTCATCAAAGAATACGGGGCCAAGCTGGTCTATATCCTGGGCGAAGTAAAGCACCCCGGCTCCTATCCCCTTCCCTCCGAGACCCCAATGTCGGTTCTGGAAGCCGTGACCTTGGCCGGGGGATTCACCGCCTACGCCGCAATGGACCGCCCCCGGGTCATCCGCTCGATTGACGGACGCCACGAAAATCACTTCATTGAGATCTCCAAGATCACTAAAGATGGTGACCGCACCAAAGACATGCTCCTAAAACCCAATGACGTCATCTTCATCCCCGAAAGTTTCTTCTGACGCTCCGGCCTCATCCATCGAGGAGCTGGAAGTTCTCCCCGACCTGGATCTTGCCCGGATCCGGGAGATCGTATTCCGGCGCCGTTGGCTAATCCTTGGAACCATAGGCCTCGCCCTGGCGGCTTCCGCCACATATTTAGCCCGCACCCCGCCCATCTATTCCGCCACGACTCTGATTCTCATCGACAAAGAGGAGAAAGGGCGCGTACTCGCCGACGCGCCGATCTCCGAAAGCAAATCTGATGATTACTTCCGAACACAGCACCGCCTCCTCAAAAGCCGTTCCCTACTGAAACAGATCTACGAGGGCTTGGAGCTTCAAAGCACCTCCGAGTTCAAGGACCTCGGCCCGGAGGGGCTTGAACGCGCAGTCAGCATTTCGCCGATTCCCGGCAGCAGGTTTGTCAACTTAACGGCGGAATCAAAGGACCCGGCCCTGGCCGCCAAGATCGCCAACACCCTGGCGGAAATCTATGTGGCCCAGAATTTAAAAAATAAGCTCTACATCTCAAAGGAGATTTTGCAGGCTCTCCAGTCCAAAATCGCGGGGGAAGCCGATCTCGAGGAAAAATTCGACTCCCTGCCCGCGGTCGTCAACAACCGGTTGGTCCAGGAGCTTAAGACCCGCTATGTGGCCCTGGAAGCACGCTGGGGCGATGTCACCAGCCGCTACACCGCCGAACACCCCGAGCGCATTCGCCTCAAATCCGAGATGGCCGCGGTCCGCGGAAGAATCCGGGAGGAAACCTTGCGCGCCGTCCAAGGCATGAAGGCGGAACTCTCGGGCCAACTCCTCGGCAATAACGTTCGGATCGTCGACCCCGCGGAGGTCCCCAAGGCGCCCTCCAAGCCTCGGCGGTTTCCTATCATTGTGCTGTCGCTGGCGGCGGGCTTGGTCGCAGGCTTTATCGCCGCGTTCATCATCGAGACCCTTGACCAGACCATCCACACCCAGGAGGATGTCGAGCGGCGCCTACACCTGCCCTTCCTGGGCGCCGTCTCTCACTCCTTGGCCTTCAAGGGGGAAACCTCCATGGATTTCCAGACCTTG
Source organism: uncultured Elusimicrobia bacterium (assembly GCA_964358485.1). Classification (GTDB taxonomy): domain Bacteria; phylum Elusimicrobiota; class Elusimicrobia; order UBA1565; family UBA9628; genus CAYHPY01. The sequence continues at coordinate 7,233 of CAYHPY010000089.1, read as the reverse complement.
CTCAAAGGCCCGGAGTCCTTTACCTCGGAATCCCTGAAAAACATCCGGACCATGATCGGCTTTGCCGCCGCGGCCAGGAAAATGAAGAAATTTCTCCTGACCAGCACCATCCAGGGGGAAGGGAAAACCTTCCTGTCCATCAACCTGGCCCTGGTCTTCGCCCAGCTCGGGCAAAAAGTCTTGCTCATAGAAGGCGACCTTCGCCGGCCGAACCTGCACAAGCGCTTCGGCCTTCCCAAGGAAATGGGCTTGAGCCATTTTCTGGCCTACGGCAAAGACGTCTCGGAACTTCCGGGGATCATCCAGGAAAGCGGCCAACCCAACCTCCAAATCCTGCACTGCGGCGCCATTCCTCCAAATCCGGCCGAACTCCTGAGCACCCCGAAACTGATGTCGATGGTCCACTGGGCCTCCGAAAACTACGACCAAGTCATCATCGATGGGACCCCGGTTTTCCCGGTGACCGATGCCCTCCTTTGGAGCCAAGTCGTCGACGGCGCCATCTTCGTGGTTCGCTTCGGGGCGGTCCACTCCGGGCTCTCCGTCAAGGCCTGCCGAAAGCTCCGGGACGGAGGAATCCCAATCATCGGGGCGGTGCTCAATCAGGTGACGTGGAAGGGCGGTGCCTACGGGGATTACTACAACTACTATTACTACCAATATTCGAAATACTCTGAGGAAGGAGGGAAGAAAGCGGCCTAGCCCATTGGACAATCCCTGATCGGAAATCGTATAATTCTCAAGTAGCGTCCATGAACCCTAGAATCGGGGCCGCTCTGGCCCTTATCGTGATGACGGCGGCCTGCACCTCTACGCCCGCCCCCGTCTCTACAAAGTCGCCTAGCGCCACGGTCCAGAACCCCGACGAGGAAGCCGCTCTCGCCGCCGCCCGCCTCGCGGCCGGGGCCAAAACCAGCGATTACCGCATCCGGCCCACAGATCTCATCGAGATTACCGTTTTCCAGCAAGCTGAACTTGACCGCAAAATCCGCGTCGGGCAGAACGGGCTGGTTTCCATGCCGCTGATCGGCTCAGTCGCAATCGGCGGTCTATCGGTCCCCGAGGCGCAAACGGTGCTTTCTGAAAAATTTAAGGAATTCATCGTCAATCCCCAGGTGACTCTTTTCATCCGCGAATACGCGAACAAGAAAATAACCGTCATGGGGGAGGTCAAGTCCCCGGGTTCTTACGAACTTCCGAGCGAGGCTCCCATGACCGTCTTGGGAGCCGTCGCCGCGGCTGGAGGCTTTACCCCCATCGCCGCCCCGGACCGAACCCGGGTCATCCGCACCGTCGATGGGAACAGCAAGACCATTCCTGTCGTGATATCGGATATTACCAAGCGGGGGGAAAAGGAAAAAGACATTCCCCTTGAGCCCAACGATGTCGTCTTCGTTCCCCAGAGTTTCTTCTGACCCCCGCCCAGGAGGCGCACCACCCCATGAAGCCCGAGATAGAGACAGAAGCCGGGATCAGCCTGGAAGACATGTTTGAGAGCATCCTCAGCCGAAAGTGGCTCGTTCTGGCCGTTTGGGCGTTGGTTTCCGGGGCGGCGGTTCTTCATGCCCTAACCGCGCGCCCGATTTACCGGGCACAAACTCTTTTGGTCATCGAAAAAGAACGGGGCGGCGGCGTCATCTATTCGAACGGCTCACTCATTGAAAGCAAAAACGAAGACTACTACCAAACCCAGTACAAGCTTTTCACTAGCCTAACCCTGCTGGAAAAAGTCTATCAGCAACTGAACCTCGGTGAGAATCCGGAATTCCGTGAAGGGGTGGAAGCCCTAAACAATGCCATTTCAATTCAGCCCGTCTCGCGCAGCCGCTTAGTCTACGTCCGGGTGTCTTCCTTCGATCAGAACTTGGCGGCCCGCATTGCCAACCTTATCAGCGAGACCTTCGTCACCGAAAACCTCAATAACCAGCTTTTCATATCCAGAGACATCTTATCGACCATCCAAGGCGATGCGCGGGCCACTCAGCGCTACGAATCTCTTCCCAACGTCGTCAACAACCCACTGATTCAGACGCTAAAAACCGACCTCGCCAAACTTGAATCACAGACCGCGGAGCTCTCCCAAAAGGTCACCGACCGCCATCCGGCGATGATTGCGGCCCGCTCCAACGCCGCCTCCCTCAAAGCCCGGATCGCGGCCGAAACCGAGCGGATTGTCGGGAGCCTGAGGGCGGAGCTCTCCGGACAGTTCAGGGGCAACAACGTCCGCATTATTGACCGCGCCCGCCTTCCGGACAGACCGTCTTACCCCGACAAGCAGAAGGTTATTTTGGCCGGAACGGCCATCGGCCTGCTCCTCGGAATCCTCGCGGCCGTGATCATCGATGTCGCCGACCAATCCATTCGCACGCAACGGGACGTCGAGGAGAAACTGCACCTCCCGTTCCTCGGCGCCATTCCCGCCGGGGTGATCGGCTCGACCGAGCGGCCTTACTCCGCCCTCTTGGGCACCAAGCCCAACCTATCCGGCGAAGCCTTCCGCAACCTGCGGACGATGATCGAGTTCGCGGGAATCAACGAACACTCCAAGGTTTTCCTGGTCACCAGTACCCTCCAGGAGGAAGGCAAAACTCATTGCTCGTCCAATTTGGCCGTCGCCTATGCCCAATTGGGAGAATCCGTCCTGCTCATTGACGGAGACCTCCGCCGACCCAGGCTCCATCGAAACTTTCGCCTGCCCAATGAACACGGTCTTACGCAGTTCTTGGCCGCCGGAAAAAAGGTCGAGGAACTTGAGAATCTGATCGCGCCCACCGAAATAGAGAACCTGAAGGTCCTCGTCTGCGGCGTTCAGCCGCCAAATCCCTCCGAACTCCTCAACACGCCCCGGGCCGGCGCCCTCGTTTCATGGGCCCGATCCCATTTTGACCGGGTCATCGTGGATTGCACTCCCATGTTCCCAGTCAGCGACGCTTTGCTCTGGGGCCGGCACATACGCTCGGCCATCTTCGTGGTCCGATTCGGAAAAACCCGCGGCCCCTTGGTCAACAATGCCGCCAAAAAACTCGCCGCGAGCGGCGTCAAACCGCTCGGGGTCCTCATCAACTCCGTGAAGCTCTCGAACTTGGCCCAGACCGGCTACGGCCGCTACTATTCAGAATATTACAGGGATATGCATAAAGAGCATCACGCCAAAGCCCTCTGATTCATTCCGAACGATAAGTTCCCAGCGCCTTTCTCCGTTGCGCGGCCAAATCCAGGTAGCGGACGGTCTGTTCCGAAGTGAGCGCCCCCAAATCGCGCCCGCCCCGCCGGTGAGCCAGGTACCACTCCGAGGTCATCGCCACCGCTTCCGTGAATGTGAGGATTGCGGACCACCCTAAGAGGCGTCGGGCTTTGGAGGAGTCAAGCCGCAAGACTGAGTTTTCCGGCATGTCCGGGCGAATGCCGGCGTGCCGCCACCTAGCCGATGGCCAGAACTTGATCATCCCCCCAACCAGATCTTCCACGGAATAGACCCCTCCGGACCGGGGCCCGAAATTAAATGCCTCTCCGGCGCAATCTAGCGCGGATTGCTTGTCAACCCCCAAGAGCGCCGTCCCCAGTTCCAGGTAACCGCTTATAGGCTCCAGGACATGCTGCCATGGGCGAATCGCGCTCGGATGGCGGATCAGGGCAGGTTTTCCAATACTCCAGGCCCGAACGCAATCGGGCACAACGCGGTGCCGGGCCCAATCGCCGCCTCCGATGACGTTGCCGGCCCGGACGGTAGCCAGAGAAGGCCCTTTATTGCTGAAATAGGACACGGCGTAGGCCCGCGCCACGATCTCCGCGCAAGCCTTGGATGCGCTGTAGGGATCCCGCCCGCCCAAAGGGTCCTCCTCCCTGTAGCCCCGGGCCAGGCTGCGGTTTTCGTAGCACTTATCACTCGTGCAGACGACGACGGCTTGGACCGCGGAATGGCGGCGGACCGCCTCCAAAATATTGACCGTGCCCCCCACGTTGGAGTCAAAGGTCTCCTTAGGACCCTCGTAGGCGGCGCGAACGATCGCCTGGGCGGCCAAATGGAACACGGCTTGAGGGCGGAATCTAGCAAGGATAGTCTCAATGGTTCCCAGGTCGCGAATATCGCCTTGGTGGTGTTCGATTCTGCGGGCCAGGCCCAGAACTTGAAAGAGGGAAGGGCGGGTTGGCGGAGGGAGAGAAAGGCCCGCCACCTTGGCCCCCAACTCCGAAAGCCAATGGCAGAGCCACGCGCCCTTGAAGCCGGTATGTCCGGTGACCAATACCCGCAGGCCGCGATAGACGCCGAGGCCTTTCATAACAACCCGGCGTAGGCGCCGCCATCGACCGGAAAGGCCGTCCCCGTGACGAAGGAGGCTCGCTCTGATGCGAGAAACGCCACAGCTTGGGCCAACTCCTCCGGCCTGCCTAGGCGGCCAAGCGGCACGGCCGCTTCCGCCAGCCGCCGCTCCTCCGCGGGCGTCCGACCGCTGCGCCCGGCCTGGTCCCGGAAAAGCTGCTCGAGGCGCACGGTGTCGAATGTCCCGGTGCAGAGGGTGTTAACCAGGACCCCGTCGGCGGCGACTTCGAGAGAGAGCGTTTTGAGAAAACCCACCAGCCCCACCCGCAGGGTGTTGGAAAGGACCAGGTTCGGGATTGGCTGACGCACGCTGGAAGATGCCAGGGCAATAATGCGGCCCCAGCGCTGGGCCCGCATCCACGGCAGCACGATTCGGACTGCGGCCACAGCCGTACGGAGGGTCAGCCGGTAAGCCACGTCAAGCTGGGCAAGATCGAGGTCTGCGGCGGCCCCCGGAGGCGGCCCCCCCGCGTTGGTAACCAGGACATGGACCGTCCCCCACCGTCTCCGGACCTCTTCCAGATGCTTCTGGAGAGCCGAATCATCAAGAATATCCAACGCCTCGCCCCAAGCCCGCTTCCGGAGCGCCGCCGGCAAGGATTCAAGTGCTTCCCGCACCCGAATTGGGTCCCGACCGCTCAAGGCGACCTGAGCGCCCTCGGTAAGCAGGGCCTCAGCGCAGGCCCGGCCCAACCCGCGGCTCGACGCCAGGACGACAGCCGTTTTTCCGTCCAAGCCCAGGTCCACAAAGGCAACCCTATTATTTTTTTATCCGGCCTTACAAGGGGATACAAGTATTGTTATATAATACCAGCGTAAATAGGGGAGGCCCTGAAAACATGAAAGTCGTCCTGCTTTGCGGCGGCCTCGGGACCCGGCTGCGCGAGGAAACCGAATTCAAGCCCAAGCCGATGGTTGAGGTGGGCGGCAAGCCGCTCCTCTGGCACATCATGAAGATTTTTGCCACCCACGGCTTTCGCGATTTCGTCCTATGCCTTGGCTACAAGGGGGATGTAATCAAGGATTTCTTCTACAATTACGAGCTTCGCACCAGCGATGTCACTTTGACCCTAGGCGCCTCGAAATCGATCGCGTTTCACAACACCTCGGGCGAACATGACTGGAAAGTGACTTTGGTCGACACGGGAAAAGACGCTCAAACCGGGGCCCGGGTCAAACGCATCGCGAAATATCTCGACAACGAACCGTTCTTCCTGACCTACGGGGACGGCGTGTCGGATATCGACATTTCGACCCTCCTCAAATTCCACAAGGAGCAAGGAAAGATCGGGACGGTTACCGGGATTTTCCCTTCCTCCCGCTTCGGGCATTTATCCACCCAAGGGCACCTTGTCTCAAGCTTCAACGAAAAGCCCCGCGTCGCTGGCGAATTGATCAACGGGGGATTCTTCGTGTTCCGTCCTGAGTTCTTGGAATACCTAAGCCTGGAGGACGAGTGTGTCTTGGAAGGCGCCCCGCTGGCGCGTCTATCCAAAAACCGGGAACTCGCCGTCTACGAGCACAAAGGCTTTTGGCATTGCATGGACACGTATCGCGATTTCCAAAAACTCAACGAGCTTTGGGACGGCCGCCAGGCTCCCTGGAAAGTCTGGGAAGATGCCGAAAAATAAGGGGGAGGCCGAGCCCCAATCACGCGCCTCCCGAACGCAGGTCCACGATGCGGTCAAAGCATTTTTCGCCCAGGCGCACGCGCCCAAGCCGTTCATCCCAGGAAAAACCCTGGTCCCCGCCTCCGGCAAAGTCTTCGATAATCGCGATATGGAGTTCCTGGTGGATTCCGCCCTCGACTTTTGGCTTACGACCGGCCGTTTCGCCGCCGAATTCGAATCGCGCTTCGCCAAGCGCCTAGGCCTAGCCCACTCGCTGCTCGTCAACTCGGGCTCCTCCGCCAATCTCCTGGCCGTCTCCGCGCTGACCTCCCCGGCCCTCAAAGAAAAGGCCCTCAAGCCCGGCGACGAGGTCCTTGCTGTCGCGGCATCTTTTCCAACCACCATCAATCCGATCTTGCAAATCGGGGCCGTGCCTGTCTTTGTCGATGTGCAACTCGGGACCTACAACGTCGATATCGACGCCCTTGAAGAGGCGGTAAGCCCCAAGACCAAAGCCATCATGCTGGCCCACACGCTGGGCAACCCATTTGACGCCTCCCGCGTGGCGGCTCTGGCCGAAAAGCGCGGTCTGTGGCTCATCGAGGACTGCTGTGACGCTCTGGGCTCCAAAATCCATGGCCGGCCGGTCTCAAACTTCGGCGATTTGGCCACGTTCAGCTTCTATCCCGCCCACCACATTACCATGGGCGAGGGGGGGGGCCGTGGCGACGTCCAACGCCCGACTCAAGAAACTCGTGGAGTCATTCCGTGATTGGGGCCGGGACTGCTGGTGCGCCCCGGGAATGGAGAACACCTGCGGGAAGCGCTTCGAGTGGCAACTCGGCGAACTTCCTTGCGGCTACGACCACAAATACACCTATTCCAACCTCGGCTACAACCTTAAAGCCACGGACATGCAAGCCTCCGTTGGGGTCTCCCAGCTCGACAAACTTGACGGATTTATCGCGTCACGCCGAAAAAACTTCGCCTCCCTTCATGCCGCCCTCAAGCCCTACGAGGACCGCCTACTCTTGCCCGAAGCAACGCCCGGCTCCGAACCCGCCTGGTTCGGATTTCCAATGACGGTCCGGCAGGACGCCGGATTCTCCCGCGAAGAGCTGACCGGGTTCCTGGAAGATCGAAAAATAGCCACCCGCCTCCTCTTTTCCGGGAATATCATCCGCCAGCCCTACTTCAAGGGCCGGGCCTATAGAGTGTCGGGTGGACTAAAAAACACCGAAAAAATCCTGGCAGACACGTTCTGGATCGGGGTTTTTCCAGGAATCACCCCCGAGATGCTCG
>CAYHPY010000088.1:0-15889 GCA_964358485.1 uncultured Elusimicrobia bacterium | reverse complement strand
CTCTGCCGGACCTGCTCATCCTGGACATCATGATGCCGGTGATGGACGGCTACGCCCTCAACATGCGGCTTCAGGCCACGGAATCCACCAAGAAGCTTCCGATCCTGGTCCTGACCGCCAAGGGCCAGAAAATGCGGGATCTGTTCGAGATGGCCCCCAACGTGGCCGCCTACGTCCAGAAGCCGTTCGACCCCAAGACCCTCCGGGAGCTCATCACGGGGATTCTCACGGACAAGAAGTGAGCGAGCCCACCCCCCCCGCCCCGGGCGCCGTCTCCGGCTCGCTCGAGGAGCAGCTGGCCGTCAAGACGGCGAAGATCGCCGAGCTCCGGGCCCGAGGCGTGGATCCGTTTCCCTCCCGCTGCCAGCGCACCCACACCGCCGCCGAGGCCCTCAAGGCGGGGGAGCCTTTGACCGGCCAGGAGCACGGACCGGAGACCTTCGCCGTGGCCGGGCGCCTGCTCCAGATCCGGGACATGGGCAAATCCATTTTCGCTCACATCCAGGATTCCTCCGGGAAGCTCCAAATCTATTTCAAAAAAGACGCCATGCCCGAGGCGGATTTCCATTTGGTCAAAAAGGACCTGCACGCCGGGGATTTCATCTCCGCGGTCGGGCCGCTCTTCCGAACCCGGACCCAGGAGATCACCTTGGCCGCCACCGGGGCCGCCATTCTCGCCAAGGCCCTGCGGCCCATGCCGGAAAAATGGCACGGCCTCAAGGACGTGGAAACCCGCTACCGCCAGCGGCACCTGGACCTGATCGCCTCCCCGGAAAGCCGGGACGCCTTCATCAAGCGCTCGAAAATCGTCGCCTCGATCCGCAAGACCTTCGATTCGCTGGGATTTATCGAGGTCGAGACCCCCGTCCTCCTGCCCCACGCCGGAGGCGCGTCGGCGCGCCCGTTCAAGACCCATCACAACGCCCTGGACCAGGAAATGTTCCTGCGCATCGCCACCGAACTGCATCTCAAGCGGCTGATCGTCGGCGGCCTGGACAAGGTTTACGAACTCGGGCGCATCTTCCGCAACGAGGGCATCGACACCCGCCACAACCCCGAGTTCACCATGCTGGAGGCCTACGAGGCCTACTCCGACTACGAGGGCATGGCCCGGCTCTTCGAGCGGGTCGTGGCCGAGGCGGCCGACGCCATCGGCGTGAGCGAGGCGGAATTTCAAGGGGTGAAGCTTTCGCTCAAGCCGCCGTTTCAGCGGGTCTATCTTCCCGAACTCTGGAAGAAACACTGCGGCGCGCCCATGGAAGAAATCCTGGAAGGGAAAAGCTTCAACCGCAAACAACTGCTGGCCCTCGCCGCCCGGCTCGGCGTGCCGGCCGGCGACAAGACGCCGTCCGCTAAAATATTCGAACGGATCTTCGACGCCAAAATCCTGGAATTGCTGGACCCCGTGACCTTCGTCTTCGACCATCCCACCGCCATCACCCCGCTGGCCAAGCTCAAACCGGGCGGCGGCGAGGGCTTGGTGGAACGCTTCGAATGCTTCGCGGCGCGCCAGGAATTGGCCAACGCCTACACCGAGCTCAATGATCCCCTGGACCAACGGGACCGCTTCCAGGAGCAGGCCCGCGCCCGCAAGGAAGAGGGCGACGACGAAGCCGACGTCCTGGACGAGGATTTCGTGGAGACCATGGAAGCGGGCATGCCCCCGACCGGCGGCATCGGCTTCGGGATCGACCGCCTGGTGATGCTCCTGACCGGACAGCCGTCGATCCGGGACGTCATCCTGTTTCCGACCCTGAAAACCTGATGGGGCCCGGCTCCCTCGAGTTTTTCATCTCCTTCCGGTACCTCAAGGCCAAGCGCAAGGGGCTTTTCGCGAGCGTCACCACCGGCATCGGCGTCGCGGGGGTGACGGTGGGGGTGGCGGCGCTACTCACCACCCTCTCGGTCATGAACGGCTTCCAGACGGACATCCAGAAAAAGATCGTCGGCGCCCAGGCCCACATGACCATCCACGGCACGGTCACCGCCCGAACCCGCCCTCATTTGGAGTCCTCGCTCCAGGCCGACCCCGAGGTGGCCGCCATCGCCCCCTTCGTCTTGGGCCAGGCGATCCTGACCCACAACCAACGCTCCCTGGGCATCGTCCTCAAGGGGCTCGACCCCGCCCAGGAATTTCAAGTCAACGACCTCGCAAAAACCCTCCGGGAGGGCGACTGGAAGGACCTCGCGGGGGGCAAAACCCCGGGCATCGTCCTGGGAGAGGAACTGGCCGCGAATATGGGCGCGAGCGTCGGTTCCGAGGTCGTTTTGGTCTCGCCCAAGAGCGTGGCCACCCCGCTGGGCGCCATCCCCAGGATGCAGAAATTCCGAGTGGCGGGGGTGTTGCATACCGGTTATTACGAATATGACAGCGCGACGGGCTACGCCTCTTTGGACTCGGCCGCCAAATTTCTCGGCGTCGACGCCGGAGCGACCGGCTACGGAGTCCGGCTTACGGACCTTTCCCGGGTGGACGCCGTGGCCGGCCGCGTGCAGGCGCGCATCGGCCTGTCCCACGTGGTCCGCACCTACAAGCAATTGAATTCGACCCTGTTCGCGGCCCTCAAGCTGGAGAAAGCGGTCATGTTTTTGATCCTAACCTTGATCATCCTGGTGGCCTCCCTCAACATCGCCTCGAATCTGATCCTCCTGGGGGTCGAAAAGACCCGCGACATCGGCCTGCTCAAAGCCATGGGCGCCACCCCCCGCCAGATTCGGGGGATTTTTTGGCTGGAGGGGATCATGATCGGAGGCGGAGGCGTGGGCATGGGTCTGGGCCTGGGGCTGACGCTTTGCGAGATCATCCGCCGCTACCCGATCGTCGAGCTGCCCGCCGACATCTACTACCTCAGCCGGGTCCCGGTCTCGGTTCAGCCCCGGGACGTGATCGCGGTCGCGGTTTCGGGAATCATCCTCTCCCTGCTGGCCACGGTCTATCCCGCGGTCAGGGCGGCCAAGGTTAATCCTGTCGAGGCCATACATTATGGCTGAGGCCGGGGAAATGGTCCTGGAAGGCCGGGGACTGAAAAAAATATACGGGAACGGAACAACGGAAGTTACGGTCCTCCGGGGCCTGGACCTGACGGTCCATGCCTCGGAGTTTGTTGCCCTCCTAGGACCTTCAGGTTGCGGCAAGTCAACTTTGCTCAACATCCTGGGCCTCATGGACGAGCCGACTTCCGGCGAGGTCCGCTATGAAGGAAAGCTGGTGTCGGCCATGACCGAGCCGGAGCGCTGCGCTTTGCGCAACCGTGCCCTCGGCTTCGTTTTTCAGTTCGATTCCCTGATGCCCGAGTTCACCGTCCTGGAAAACGTGGTCATGCCGGCGAGAATCGGCAATCAGGATCTGGAAGCGGCCGCCCGGCGCGGGCTCGAATTGCTCCGGGGCCTGGGCCTGGAAGGCCTCCAAGGGCGGTTTCCCTCCCAGCTTTCCGGCGGGGAGCGGCAACGCGTGGCGCTCTGCCGGTCCCTGGTCAACGGGCCAAAACTTTTGCTGGCCGATGAGCCGACGGGCAACCTGGACAGGAGCAATGGGGAATTGGTATTTAAGGACCTCAAGGAGTTGGCGCGCCTCAGCGGCGCCGCGGTCCTGATGGTCACGCACAACGAGGAAGCCGCGGGCTACGCCACGCGGGTCGTTCGGATGCTCGATGGGATGGTGATTAACGGAGGAGGAGACTCATGAAGATCTACATCGACGGCCAATACTTCGACAAGGACGACGCGAAAGTCTCGGTCTTCGACCACGGCGTCCTCTACGGGGACGGGATCTTTGAGGGCATCCGCGCCTACAACGGCCGCGTCTTCAAATTGGAACAGCACCTGCGCCGCCTCCAGGAATCGGCCGCCTCCATCCTATTGGACCTGCCCCTGCCCCTCAAGAAAATAGAGGAGGCCCTGCTGGAGACCATCCGGCAGAACGGCCTCAAAGACGCCTACATCCGCCTAGTCGTCACCCGCGGGGTGGGAGACCTCGGCCTGGACATGCGCAAGTGCAAGGCCGGTCCGACCCTCTTCATCATCGCCGACAAGATCGAGCTTTACCCGGAAGCCTATTACGAAAAAGGCCTCGAACTGGTGACCTCCACCTTCCGCCAAAAAGGGGCCGACCAGCTCACCCCGAGCGTGAAATCCCTGAATTACCTCCCCAACATCCTCGCCCGGGCCGAAGCCACCCGCGTCGGCGCCCAGGAGGCGATCCTCCTCAACGGCGAGGGCTATGTGACCGAGTGCACCGGGGACAACCTCTTCCTGGTCCGCGACGGGCGGATCTACACCCCGCCGACCCACGCCGGCATTCTGGAAGGCGTGACCCGGGAAGTCGCCATCGAATTGGCCCGGGACCGGATGGGTTTGGAAGTCGTCGAGGAGATGTTCACGCGCTTCGAGGTCTACCGGGCGCAGGAAGTTTTTTTGACCGGCACCGGAGCCGAGGTCGTCCCCGCCGTAAAGGTGGACGGCCGGGCGATCGGCACCGGGCATCCCGGCCCCGTGACCCGCAAGCTGATCTCGGTGTTCCGCGAGTACGCGCGGAGCACGGGGACCGCAATTTACGAAGAAGCCAAAGTAAAATAGAGACGACAACGGAATCTACGAAGAAAGGAGACGGAGGAGGGGCCAAGCCCCCCCTCCGTCTCCTTTCTTGGAATGTAAATGGCGTCCGAGCCGCGCACAAAAAGGGGCTCCTGGACTGGCTCGGACGCGAGAAGCCCGACATCCTCTGCCTTCAAGAAACCAAAGCCGAGCCCCCCCAGCTGCCCCCGGAGCTCCGCGACCCCTCCGGCTACCAGGCCCACTGGGCCTGGGGCGAGAAAAAAGGCTACTCGGGCGTGGCCACCTTCAGCCGGGAAGCCCCCGGAGAGGTCCAACGGGGCCTGGGCATCGAGCGTTTCGACCGGGAAGGGCGGGTTTTGAGGACGGTTCATCGGGACTTCGTGCTTTACAACGTCTATTTTCCGAACGGAAAAAGCCGGCCGGAGCGGCTGGCCTACAAGATGGATTTTTACGAAAATTTCTTGGACAAAATAAAAGAGCGGCGCTCAAAGGGCGAGCGCCGCGTAGTCGTTTGCGGAGATGTAAACACCGCTCACCGGGAGATCGACCTGGCCCGCCCCAAAGAAAACCGCGCCATCTCGGGTTTTCTCCCGGAAGAACGAGCCTGGATGGACCGGTTCCTGGCCGATGGCTTCATCGACACCTTCCGGGAATTCGAAACGGGCCCGGACCATTACTCCTGGTGGGACACGCAAAGCCGCGCCCGGGACCGGAACGTGGGCTGGAGGATCGACTACTTCTTTATCTCCGAGCCCCTTCGTCCCCGTCTCAAAGGCGCCTTTCTCATGCCGGCGGTGATGGGCTCCGACCATTGCCCGGCGGGCATCCTCCTCGCCTGATTTTGGTATATTGACCGTTGTGAAAAATCTCATCCTCGCCGTCTTTTTGGCCGCCGCCCCCGCCGAAGCCGTCGCCCCGATCGATCCCGCCCTGGCCGCCGCCGACCGCGCGGCGGGCCAAGCCGAGGCCCTGCAGGTTCTTTCCGGGGATTACTGGGCGGTCCAGATGCGCTTGTCCCCTCTTTACGCCACTTTCGTCAACTATCCGGGCTTCAACGAAAAGCTCGACGACAACGGGCCGGAGGGACGGGCGGCCGAGGAAAAGGAATGGAAGACTCTCCAGGCCCGGCTGGCCCAAATCGATCTCAACCTCCTTTCGGAATCGGACCGGGTGACCGCCGAGGTCCTGCGCTGGCAGTTGGACCTCTCCCTCCGGAGATTCCGCCACAAGTTTTACCAATGGGACGTGGATCACATGGACGGCCCCCAATCCTGGATCCCCTCGGTCATCGAGCTTGCCCAACCGATGAAAACCGGCGACGACGCCGAAGCCCTCTTGACCCGAATGCGCGCCCTGCCCCGGTATTTCCAAAACCAAATCGCCAATCTTAAGGAAGGACTGAAGGAAGGCCGGGTCGCGGCCAAGGTTCCGGTCGAAAAGACCATCCGCCAGCTCGAAGATTTGGCCAAAACCGCCCCGGACCGGTCCCCCTTCGTCGCGGCCGCGAAAAAACTCCCCGATCCCCTGAGGGCAAAATATCTTCCTCTGGTCGTGGCGGCCGTCAAAGAGCTCTCGGAACCGGCGAACTCGGACTATCTTAAATTCCTGAAAACCGAATATTTGCCCAGAGCCCGGCCGGTGAAAATCGGCCTTTCCTTCCTTCCCGGCGGATCGGACGCCTACCGGTACCAGATTCTTTATCACACCACCTTGGACAAGACCCCGGCGGAGCTTCATCGGCTCGGCCTCAAGGAACTGGAGGGCATTCACCGGGAAATGGAGGCCATCGCGGCCAAGCAGGGCCACAAGGGCCCTCTGAAAGCCTTCCTGGACCAGCTTCGAAAGAATCCCGCCAATTTCTACAAGACCAGGGAGGAAATCCTCAAGGACGCGCAGACCCTGGTGGCCCGTTCCCAGGCCAAGCTCCCCGAGTTTTTCGGGATTTTGCCCAAGACCCCGCTGATCGTCAAACCCGTGGAGGATTACAAGGAAAAAAACGAGACCGCCGCGCGCTACTTCCAGCCGCCGGACGATCTCTCCCGGCCGGGCATCTATTACATCAACACCTTCGAACCTCCCACGCGCCCGCGCTTCGCCATGACCTCCCTGGCCGCCCATGAGGGCGTTCCCGGGCATCATTTCCAGATCGCCTTGGCCCTGGAGCAACGGAGCCTGCCCGCCTTCCGGCGAAACGCGGGATTTAACGCCTTCGTGGAGGGTTGGGCCCTCTACGCCGAGCGCCTGGCCGACGAAATGGGGCTCTACCAGGACGACCTGTCGCGCCTGGGCATGCTCTCCGACCAGGCATGGCGCGCCGCCCGCCTGGTGATCGACACCGGCCTTCACGCGGAAGGGTGGACCCGGGAAAGGGCGATTGATTTCATGAGGGACAACACCATCAGCTCCCAGGAGGAATGCGAGACCGAAATCGACCGCTACACCATCTGGCCGGGCCAGGCCCTGTCCTACAAGGTCGGCCAGTTGGAGCTTCAGCAATTGCGCGCCGCCCAGGCCTCCAAGCTGGGCGCCAAATTCGATATCCGCGCTTTCCACGACTCGATCCTGCGCAACGGCGCGGTGCCCCTGACCCTGCTTCGCAAGCAATTGCAATGATCTGCACCGCCTGCAAAAAAGCCCCGGCCGTCCTTTTCATCAAGCAGGTCGTTCAAAACAAGGTCACGCAGGCGGCCCTGTGCTCGGATTGCGCCCTGGCGGCCCCCGCTGAGGCCGCGGACCCCGGGCTCTTCTTCAAGCTTTTCGGGGGAGAGCGCGCCGCCCGCCCCCGCGGGGCCCACCCGCGTTGCGCCTGCGGCACCCGTTGGGCCGATTTCCAGACCACCGGCCGGTTCGGCTGCCCCGACTGCTACGCGAAGTTCGGGGAATTGCTCGCGCCGGCCCTGCCCCGGATCCACGCCGGCGCCTGGCGCCACCGGGGAAAGGTCCCCAAGAGGCGCTGAAATGCAGTTGTCGACGATGCTCCGCTTCAAGATGGCCTGGGCCGAAGCCGAGGGGCCGGATCACGAGGTGGTCCTTTCCTCGCGGGTCCGCCTGGCCCGTAACCTCGCCTCCGCCCCTTTCCCCTCCCACAGTTCCGCCCCCGCCCTGGCCCGGGTCCTGGCCCGGGTCTTCGCCGCCGCCCGCGCCGCGGAGAGCTTCGAGGACGCCGCCTATTTCGAGTTCGACGCCCTCGATGACACCGACCGGTCCTTCCTGGTGGAGCGGCACATCGCCAGCCCCGCCCTGGCCGAAAATTCCGTCTCCCGCGGACTGGTCGTGGGGGCCAAGGAATCCCTGAGCCTGATGGTCAATGAGGAGGACCACCTCCGTCTGGCCTCCTTCCGGCCGGGACTGGATTTAAAGGCGGCCTGGGAACTGGCCAATAGCCTCGACGACGATCTGGAAGACAAATTGGACTTCGCCTTCGGCGGGGAGCTCGGCTACCTGACCGCCTGCCCGACCAATTTGGGCACGGGCATGCGGGCCTCGTGCCTGATCCACCTTCCAGCACTCGGCTTGTCGGGCATCGGAGAACGGGTTTTCGCCGGCCTCTCCCGGATGGGCCTGGCCTTGCGGGGCCTCCACGGGGAAGGGACCAAGGTCTTGGGAGATCTCTACCAGATTTCCAACGCCACCGCCCTGGGCCGCACGGAGCCGGAAATCCTGGCGGCGGTCGCCAAGGCGGTGTCCCAACTGGCCGACGGGGAGCGAGAGAGCCGCCGCGCCCTCTGTTGCGGCTCGGAACGCTGGCGGTTGGAGGACATGGTCCATCGCTCGGCGGGCATCCTGGCCAACGCGCGCCTGCTCACATTCGAGGAGGCCAGCCACCACCTGTCCCTGCTCAGGATGGGGCTCTCCCTGGGCTGGAATCTTCCCGGGAGCATCTCGGCGGTCAACGAACTTCTGATCATGACCCAGCCCGCCCACCTGATGATGCGGGCCGGAAAGGAACTCGCGGCCCGGGAGCGCGACCGCGCCCGGGCTGAAATGGTGCGGGAAAAGTTGAGCGGCGAGGCGCGATGAGAATCCCGGCCGCCTCCCGGCGGACCTTGGGGCCCCTCGAGGCTCTCGTCGTGGAAGGAGCGGCCGGGGCCCCCGCGGTCGTTTTATTCCACGGTTACGGGGCCGACGCGGCCGACCTGGCCCCGCTGGCATCCGCCCTCCCCCTACGCTTACGGCCGACCTGGGTTTTCCCGGAAGGCCCGCTTTCCCTGGGCCCCGCCGGCTGGCCGGGCGCCAGAGCCTGGTTTCCCATCGATGAACAATCCCTGGAGCGCGCGCAATTCACCGGAAAGCCGATGGACCTCGCCAAGGGCGGGGCCGGGGCGCCCGAACATTTTCTTCAGGCCAGCCGCTTGGCCGGGCAGGCCCTGGAGGCTTTGGCAATTCCCTGGGACCGCCTGATCCTGGGCGGCTTCAGCCAAGGGGCCATGATGGCCACCGACCTGGCCCTTCGGGCGCAAACCGCGCCGCTGGGCCTGGCGATCCTCTCGGGCGCCTTGATCGGCAGCGCCCATTGGGAGCCATTGGCGGCCTCCCGGGCGGGCCTGCGCTTTTTTCAATGCCACGGCGGCGACGATCCCCTGCTGTCATTTAATAACGCCAAGGCACTGGAAGCCTTCCTTAAGAACGCCGGGCTCAAGGGTGAACTCCTAGCCTTCGAGGGAGGCCACGGCATCCCCCCCGAGGCGGCCGAAGGCCTGGCCCGTTTCATCGAGTCTTTCGCGGACGCCGGGGCCCAACGGGCCTAGGTCCTTTGCCTTCTGACCGATAGGCCGTTGGTCTCTGGGTGGCGGCCGGAATGGGGTGCTATCATAAAGCAGCGCCGCCCAAACGCCGCAAGGAGACAAAACCTATGATGAAGCCGTCCCTGTTGGTCGTCTTGTCCGCCGTATTGGCCATGCCGGCCGCCGCCGTCAATTTCGACGCCGCCAACCTCACCGGGCAGTTCCGCGCCCAGACCCTTCTTCCCGGCGCCCCGACCGCGGGCGAAGTCAAGGGCGTACCGGTCGCCTCCGACGAGCAGGCCGACGAGAAGACCCAGGACGAGAAGGACGCCGAGCGCATGGGCGCCCTCATCCAAAAGATCCAAAACGAGGAAGTGGTGGACAAGGCCGAACTCGACTGGGCCAAGGCCCAGGTCGCCAAAGCCTCCTCCGCCGAGGAAATGAAGAAGGCGCGCGACTCGGTCTTTAAGGCCATCAAGGAAGAGGGCCTGACCATGGAAGACGGGCAGGTGGTTTTGCCGCCCAACTCCCCGGACGCGCAGGTCAACGAGGTCGTCGACCAGATCATGATGGTCTATAAGCAGATGCTCTCGGCCATCCGCGGGCTATTATCTCAGGCGAAAACGGCATAAACAGAACTCTGAAAGAGAAGTCCCCGTGAAACGGCCGCTGATTGCCGTCAACGGAACATTGGAACGGACACCCGGGGGCCAACCCCGGGTGTCCGTTCATGATGCGTATTTGAACGCCATCCTGGAGGCCGGGGGCCTGCCCCTGCTCGTCCCGCCCCGGGCGGACCTGGCCGCGGAATATTTCAAGCGGGCCGACGGGGTCCTGTTCACCGGCGGCCTCGATTACCCACCAAAGCTTTACGGGGAAAAACCGCACGAGACGATTCAGGAACAATCCCCGGAACGGACCGAGGCCGACCTGAAATTGATGCGGTTGGCGCTGGCCTCCCCGAAACCGTCCCTCGGAATCTGCGCCGGGCTCCAGCTTCTCAACATCGCCGCCGGGGGGGCGCTCATCCAGCACCTGCCCACGGCCCAAGCGCACACCCGCAAGGCCGACAACGACTCCGCGCACTTGGTGGAGGTCGAAAGAGGTTCGCTGTTGGCGAAACTTTTCGGAGCCGGAAAACTGCGGGTTAATTCGTCGCACCACCAGGCCGCCGATCCGAAAAGGATAGGGAAGGGATTAAAAGTAACGGCCAGAGCGACGGACGGAACAATTGAGGGAATAGAAAAAATCCGGCCTGGCGGCCGATTTTTTCTATTCTTGCAATGGCACCCCGAAAGGATTCAAAACGACAAACATCGAAAGCGGCTGTTCGCCGCTTTCGTTAAGGCTTGCTCCTAAAAAGTCAAGTTGGTATAGTAAGCCCCTCACCGGAGGAATTATGGCCTTCTCGCTGATCCCCAAGGAAGAAAAATTTTTCGAGATGTTCGAGCAGCAGGCGCTCCAGAACGTCGAGGCCGCCAAAATTTTCAAAGAGCTCTCGGAGAAGTGGGACCTCAAATCCCCGGCTTTCGACCAACTCCACGACATCGAGCACGAAGCCGACATCACCACCCACGAGATCTACGACAAGCTCAACCGGACCTTCATCACCCCCTTCGACCGGGAGGACATCCATGAGCTGGCCTCCGAGCTCGACGACATCGTGGACCTGATCCAGTCCATCGCCTCGCGCATGAAGCTTTACGGGGTGGACCATTCCACCGACGACCTCAAGCTCCTGGCGGGAATCCTCCTGGACGCGGCCATCGCGGTCCGCAAGGCGGTTTCCGAGCTCAAGAACCCCGAGAAGACCCGCCGGACCCTGGACTACTGCATCGAGATCAACCGCCTGGAGAACGCCGGCGACCGGGCCCTGGAAACCGCCATCAGCAAGCTTTTTCACGGCAAGCCCGATCCCCTGGAAGTCATCAAGTGGAAGGAGATCTACGAGGTGACCGAGACCGCCATCGACAAATGCGAGGACGTGGCGGGCACCATCGAGTCGATCCTGGTCAAGCACTCTTAACGAGGTCGATTTGGACCCCCACTTCGCCGTTCTGGTCGGCATCATCGGCCTGGCTTTCCTGTTCGACTTCCTCAACGGCATGCACGACGCCGCCAATTCCATCGCGACCGTCGTTTCCACCCGAGTGCTGTCCCCCCGCTACGCGGTGGCCTGGGCGGCCTTCTTCAACTTCGTCGCCGCCTTCGGCTTCGGGGTCCATGTGGCCAACACCATCGGCAAGGGCCTCATCGAGCCCTCCGTCATCGACAACGCCGTGGTCGCCGGGGCGCTGATCGGCGCCAGCCTGTGGGACTGGATCACGATCGTCTACGGAATTCCCGTTTCCTCCTCCCACGCCCTCATCGGGGGGATGATCGGGGCGGGCATGGCCAAGGCGGGGTTCGCCTGCCTTCTGCCCAAGAAGCTCATCCTCACGGTGGCGTTCATTTTTCTCTCCCCCACCATCGGCATGCTCTTCGGCTTCAGCCTGATGGTGGCGGTCTTCTGGATTTTCCGGCGCCATTCCCCGGGCCAGGTGGACGCGATCTTCCGGGTCGGCCAATTGATCTCCGCCGGGGTTTACAGCCTCTCCCACGGGGCCAACGACGCCCAGAAGACCATGGGCATCATCACGGTCCTGTTGTTCGCCAACGGCTACCTGGGCGCGGAATTCCACGTGCCGTGGTGGGTGATCATCAGCTGCCACGCCGTCATCGGCCTGGGCACCCTCATGGGAGGGTGGAAAATCGTCAACACCATGGGAAACAAGGTCACGAAGCTCCGCCCCGTCGGGGGCTTCTGCGCCGAGACCGGAGCGGGCATCTCCATCATCCTCTGCTCCCTGGCCGGAATCCCCGTCTCGACCACGCACACCATCACCGGGGCCATCGTGGGGGTCGGCTCCACCCAGCGCCTTTCGGCGGTCCGTTGGGGCATCGCGGGCAATATCGTCTGGGCCTGGATTTTGACCATTCCCTGCTCGGCGGCCGTGTCCGCGATCACTTATTTGGTCTTCGCGCGGTTTTTGCCCTAGCCGGGGCCTTCCAGGGGTCCCCGCAAGGGGCCGGAGGGCTGCTGAACCGAAATCCGCGCTCAAACTCGCGGCGCCGCCACCCTGAACCGATCATTCAACTCAAACTCTCGTCAAAGCGAGTTTGATTCGATCCTTCGGTTCATTCCACCCTAACGGGCAAGACCAGCGGGCGCAACCCCAAAGCCCCGAAAAGGCGCTCCAAGGTCGACCAGCGAATGTCCCTTCCCCCTTCGGCGCGGACCACCTGCCCCTGGGAGACCGCCGCCCCCGCCGCCAATTCCCTTTGATTGAGGCCCGCGCGAACCCGAAGATACATCAGGCGCCGGCCCAATGGAAAATCCGCCCACCTTGAAGGACATTTTTCCGCCAGAGCCAACAGGCTCTCAAACAGCATTTCTTCCGATAAATACCGCGATCTGCGTTCAGTCGGTCTCTCGGTCATGGTTTCCCCCCACTCTATATACGAGTGAGGGTGGCAAAAGGTTCCCATGATAAGCCCGCGCCCCGACGACGCTCCCCGGGAGGGGGGAGCCGGATAAACCAATGGGCGACAAGGTGGCGCACCCCCATGAAATGGGCTATACTACATTCGCTTACCCGCATATGCCCTTGCCGAACCTGAACAAGATGTTTCGAGCCTTCGCCGATGAGACGCGCTTGCGCATCCTTCACCTGCTGGCAAAGCGGGAACTCTGCGTCTGCGACATCACGGAGGTTCTGGGAGCCCCCCAGCCGAAGATTTCCCGCCATCTGGGCTACCTCAAGCGCGCGGGCCTGGTGATCGATCGCCGCGAGGGACCTTGGCGCCACTATTCCCTGGCGAAGGCCGAAACCGATTTTCAAACCCGCCTGATCGCCTGCGTCGGCGGCTGCCTGGACGAGGCGCCCATGCTGCGGCGGGACGCGAAGAAACTCGGCTCATTGAAAAAACCGGCTTGCCGATGATTTTTTTGACACTTACATCTGCCTATGCGCATATCATGGAGGGCTTATGAATAAGACGACGACGCCGAAGAGACTAAACGTCTTTGAGCGCTATCTGACCCTATGGGTGGGACTATGCATGGTCCTCGGCGTCGCCCTTGGTAAGACCGCCCCAGAGGCCATGGACCGGCTGCGCGCCATGGAATTCGGCGGAGGAAGCCGCATCAACATTCCCATCGCCGTGCTGCTCTGGCTGATGATCTACCCGATGATGCTGAAAGTGGACTTCGGCTCCATCCTGGACGTGGGAAGGCGGCCCAAGGGCCTGTTGATCGTGCTTTTCGTCAATTGGCTGGTCAAGCCTTT
Source organism: uncultured Elusimicrobia bacterium (assembly GCA_964358485.1). Classification (GTDB taxonomy): domain Bacteria; phylum Elusimicrobiota; class Elusimicrobia; order UBA1565; family UBA9628; genus CAYHPY01. The sequence goes on along the minus strand of CAYHPY010000088.1, from coordinate 2,283 downwards.
CAGCATGGCGCTGTTGGGCTGGCTGTTCTTCAAACGCCTCTTTCTTCCCTGGATCGGACCCGAGTTGGCCGAACAGTACATCGCCGGGGTCATCATTCTGGCGGCCGCGCCCTGCACGGCGATGGTGTTCGTCTGGAGCTACCTGACCGACGGCGACGCGGCGTACACCTTGGTCCAGGTGGCATTGAACGATCTCATCATGCTCGTCGCCTTCGCGCCGATCGTGAAGTTCCTGGTCGGAGGCGCGTCTTCCCTCGAGGTTCCCTTCCTCGTCCTTATTTACGCCGTCGTCGTTTTCATCGTCATCCCCCTGTCGGCCGGAACCGCGACCCGGTCGTTCCTGGTACGAACACGCGGCAAGGAGTGGTTCGAAACGGCGTTTCTTCCCCGGTTTCATCCCGTGAGCGTCATGGCCCTTCTGGCGACCCTCGTTTTCATCTTCGCGTTCCAAGCCGAGAACATCACGGGGAGGTTCCTCCACGTGGCGTTGATCGCGGTCCCGATCATCATCCAGGTGTACTTCAACGCCGGCTTGGTTTACGGCTTGATGCGCATGTTCCGGGTCGAGTTCCCCGTCGCCGCGCCGGGCGCTCTCATCGGAGCGAGCAATTTCTTCGAGTTGGCGGTGGCGACCGCCATCGCGCTCTTCGGGCCCGGTTCCGGGGCGGCCTTGGCGACCGTGGTCGGCGTGCTCGTCGAGGTTCCCGTCATGCTTTCGGTCTGCAGTCTATGCCGCGCCACCCGGCATTGGTTCGACGAGCCCCGCGAGGCTTAAGCCGCGTCCCGGATCAGTTCCCTAACCCGAAGCTCGATCTCGTCGCGGACCTTGCGAAAATCCACGTCGGACATGCCCTTGGGGTCGGGCAGGGCCCAATCGAGCTTGGCCTTGGCGGGCACGATTGGGCAGGCGTCGCCGCAGCCCATGGTCACCACGTAGTCCCACTTGCGCTTGGGCAGGTCCTGGAGGCCCTTGGAGGAATGCCGCCGCAGGTCCACGCCCTTTTCCTTCATCAGGCGGACCGCGGCCTCATTGACTTTCCCGGAGGGCTTGGAGCCCGCGCTCCAGGCCTCCACGATCACGCTCCCGTGGCGGCGGGCGAAACCCTCCGCCATCTGGCTGCGGCAGGAATTCTCGACGCAGACGAAAAGGACCGTCGCCTTCATGCCGCGCCCTCCTCCGCCCCGTGGCGGATGTCCTTGGCCAGCACCATGAAGATCACGTCTTCGGCGATATTGGTGGCGTGGTCGGCGACCCGCTCCAGGTTCCGGGCGATGAGGATGATGTCCATGGCCCGCTGAATGGTGGAGGCGTCGGACTGCATGAGCTGGACCAGCTCGTTGAAGGTTTGGCTCTTGAGGCGATCCTCCTCGTCGTCGCGCCGGATGACCTCGCGCGCCAGCGCCACGTCCCCGCGGGTAAAAGCGTCCAGGCTGTCCTTGAGCATGGCCGCGGCCAATTCCGCCATGCGGGGAATGTCGTAGAGCCTCATGCGGGGCTCCCGGCATAGATAAGCGCCGGACTCGGCGATGTTGACGGCCTGGTCCCCGATCCGCTCCAAGTCGGAGTTGATCTTGATGGCCGCGGCGATCAGGCGCAGGTCTCCCGCGGCCGGTTGGTGCAGGGCCAGGAGCTTCAAGCACCGGTCGTCGATCTCAATGTGGAGCTCGTTGACCTCCCCCTCCAGGCGTTTGACCTCCTCGGCCAAGTCCGGCACCCGGTCGGAAATCTCCTTGACCGCCAGGTGAACCATCTCCTCGCAAAGCGAGCCCATGCGGAGGATGGAGGTCCGCAGGCCCTCCAGGTCCTTGTCGAAATGACGAAGCTGGGTCATCCGAATCTCCCCGTGATGTAGTCTTCCGTCCGGCGGTCGGAGGGCTGGGTGAACATCCGCTGGGTTTCCCCGTACTCGACCAGCTCCCCCATCAGCATGAAGGCCGTCCGGGTGGAGACCCGGGCCGCCTGCTGCATGTTATGCGTTACGATGACGATCGTCAACTCGTCCTTAAGCTCCAACAAGAGCTCCTCGATGCGGGCGGTGGCGATCGGGTCCAGGGCCGAACAGGGTTCATCCAGAAGCAGGACCTGCGGCTCGACGGCCAGCGCCCGGGCGATGCACAGGCGCTGCTGCTGCCCGCCGGAAAGGCTGACCCCGGGGGCGGAGAGCTTGTCCTTGACCTCTTCCCAGAGGGCGGCCTCGCGCAAGCTGGTCTCCACCCGCTCGGCCAGGGCTTCCCGCTCGCAGAGGGCGTTTAAGACCAGCCCGGAGGCCACGTTGTCGAAAA
>CAYHPY010000087.1:0-15908 GCA_964358485.1 uncultured Elusimicrobia bacterium | reverse complement strand
GCCCCCCGCGGGGGGGAGCTTTGAATTCGATTCCCGCTCCGCGTACGCCCAATCCTGGAAACGCGCCCTCCGGCCTTGGCGCAAACATCCCGCCGTCGGGGCCCTGAAAGCCGCGCTCGGCCGGGGACTCAGCCAGGCCGGGGCCCAGCGTTCGATGCTCTATCTGTCCCGGCCGCCGGCGCTCAAGGCCCTGCGCCCTTGGGAAAATTCGGGGGTCCACGGTCCGTTGCTCGAGGCTCTGCGCGCTTTCGCGCGGGACACGGGGTTCGGGGAGCTTTGGGCCGCCCGCCGCCGGGAGCGCCGCGCCTGGATTTCAGAGGTCGGGGCGCAGCGGGAGTCGATGGACTTCATCGCGCTCATGGAGGAATATTCCGGAATGAAGGTCCGCGCGGGCTACGCCGTGATCCTGGCGCCCCTGCTGCCCGCCGGAGGGGGAGGCGCCTTGAACCACCTCGGACGCGACCGCGCGGCGGGGGGCTATTTCGTCACGAGCACCGTCGGCCCCACGGACTTCCCGAAGGGAAGGGCAAGGTTTTTACTCGCGCCTCATCGAATGGCCTTTTGGCACGAACTCGGGCACGTTCTTCTCGATGGCTTGTTGGAGAATCATCAGGGGGAAGTCGAGAAAAGCCGCGGTCTATTAACCCCCGCCTCCCGGGACCGGTACGGCTCCTGGGAACAGACGGCGCGCGAGCACATCGTTCAGGGCCTGGCCTCGCGGATGGTGGACTGGGCTTCGGAACGGGGGCTGGCGCGCGGCAAGGTCCGGCGGGTGCGGGAAAATTTCCTGCCGTACATCGATGAAACCGCGCAGTTGTACCGGGAATACGAATCCGCGCGCGCGCGCTATCCCACCTTGGCGGCGTTCTACCCCCGGGTGATGGAATTCTTCACCGGACTTGCGAAACGCCGGCGGGGGCGCGCCCGGGATTGGGCCCCGCGGGGCGCCCGGGCTCATGACGGGCTCGTTTGATTTCCTCCGGCTCCAACGGACGGCGGCGCGCGGCGCGGACGGGGCGGTACAGCAGGATCGAACCGGCGGGCAACGCGGGCAGGCTCTCCCAGTTCGGGACTTTGCGCGGGACCGGACGGGCCCCGGGCAGCCATAAATCAATTCCTTTATCCCGGGGATAGACTTTCTCCAGGCGGCGCCCCAGGGCCGACAGCCGAGCGGCGGACACGGGGCCCAAGCAATGCAGGACCAGCGGCCAATCCGCATTGAGGACCGGAAATTTTTTCGCCGCCTCCTCCACCGCGAAATTCTGGGCGCCCAAGGGATCCAGGCCCAAAGTCATCCCGGTCTCCGACAGGGCCGCCGCGCAGGAGGAAACAGCGCCCAAGGCACGCCAGGCCAGGCCCCGCCTTGATAACTCCCGGGCCAGGCCTTCGGCCTGGCGGCTCCACGCAAGCGGCTGGCCTGGGGTCAACAACGCGGGTCGTCGCCCTTTGGCGACGGCCGCCAAGATGTCTTTTTTTTCTTTTATTCCGTTGCCCCTCATCCGTTTTAGTTTCGTTTTTTTATCCAAAAATCCAAAAACCATCCCTTCCTCTTTGAGGGTCAAACCGCAGGCATAGATTTCGTCCGCCTCGGCCGCGGCCAGAAGCGTTTGCAGCGTGGCGTGCCGTTCGGGCCAGGCGCCCAACCCCAAAAGCAGAAGTTCTCCGCTTCCTTCGGGCCGCGCCGGCGGGGGAGCCCCCGAGCCCGGAAGGAAAAAGATCGTCGCCGTCCCGAGGCCGTCCCAGAGGGCGGGCAGTTCCGAGATGGGCCGGCGCAGGGGCTCCTGATGGATATGATGGTCCAAAACCAGGCATTCGCGGCGAGGCCCCCAGTTGCGGGCGAGTTCCCGGCAGGCCTCGCGGTAGCGGCGGCGCTTGGCGCGCACATCGACATACACGGTCAGGGCGGCCGAACTCTCGGCCGGGGTTCCCGGGCGCAGGCGGCTGCTGTCGAGGACCAGGCCCGCGCGGGACTGCCCCCCGGCGCGGCCGAATTTCGCGGATAGAAACTCCGCGGAGCTGACCGCCGCCGCGCAGTTCCAGGAAATTCCGTCCCGGCGGCAGCGCCGGAGAATTTCGGCGCCGAGCGGGCCGTAGAAAATGGCGTTGCCGCGCGTGACGAAGGCGGTGCGCCGCCCCCGGGCGACTTCCGCCAGCATCGAATCGGTGAGGGGGCCTTCATCGTAAAGCTGGTGGTAGGCCAGGGGCCGGTAATCCCGGCAGAAGAGCATGAGCAGTTCCGACATCTCCGCGCCGGGCACGTTGTTGAAGATGACCTCGCAGGAGGCGATGGTCCTCAGGCTTTCGGCCGTGGCGGTGTAGGGCGGGTCCACGCCCAGGCCCAGCAGGTGGATTTGGGCGGGGGGAAGCGCCGGAAGATTCTGGCGGAAGAGTTCCGCGACGGCCTTGTAGAACGCGGCCCTCCCCCGGGCGGAGCCCTCGGCCTTGGCGCCGGACGCCTCGAAAAACGTCTTGGCCCGGTCCCAGCGTCGGCGCCCCAGCGCGGCGTAGCCCCGGCAGAAATCGGCCTGGACGGGGTCCGGGAGTCCGCCGGCCACGGCCAGGGCCCGCTCCCATTTCCCGTTGAGCGTCAAAAGTTGGGAGAGCCAAGCCGCGAGATCGATGGATTGGGGCGCGGCCCGGACCGCGCGCTCGGCCGCTTCCAGGGCGGGCGCGCGCTTGCCCCAGGCCAACAAGCTCTTGGAGCGGTCGAAGTGCAGACCCGCGTCCTTCGGGGCGAAGGCCAGGGCGCGGGCGTAATCCTTGTCGGCCTCGGCGTATTCCCGCCAGGAGTAATGGAGGGCGGCCTTCAGGGCGTGGTGTTCCGGGCCCGGCGCCAGGCGGGCGGCCGCGCCCGCGTGGCGCACGGCCTGGGGCAGGACCCCGAGCTGTTCGCAGATCCGCGCCAGTTCGGCGTGAAGGCCCGCCGAGGGCGAGAGCTCGACCGCTTTTTCCAGGGCGTCGCGGGCGCCGGGCAGGTTCTCGGCGGCGCGGCAGGCCCGGGCCTCAAGGACCAGCGGCCACGATTCCCCGGGGGCGGCCCGGCCCGCGCGCCGCAGATCGGCAAGCGCGGCTTTCCAATCGCCGCGGGCGGCGCCGACCATGCCCTTGAGGGCCAGCGCGGCCGGACCCGGGCGGAGGGCTTCGAATTCGCAAGCGTCCCGTCCGGCCTCCTCGGGTTTTCCAAGGGCCAAGAGGGCGCAGGCGCGGAAAAAGCGCGCCCAAGCGGGAGCCGAGGAGCCTTCCAGGACCCCGTCCAGGGCCGCCAGGGCCCCGGTGAAGTCCCCGAGAAGCAGGCGGCATTCCCCGAGCCAGGTTCTCACCGGGTACGGCGAGCGGTCGTCCTTGATTTTTTCCAGGAGGCCGAGGGCCTCGCCCGCGCGGCCCCGGGCCATCAGCAGTTTGGCCCGGACGGCTTCCTCCCGGGGGCGGGCGGCCCACAGGCGGTTGAGGGGATGGCGGGCGCCCGCCGAGACTTCGACCAGGGCCCGGAGATTGGCGTGGTCGCTTTCGAGGATTTCGCGCGGGGAGGGCATCGTCGAGAAGTTTATTACCTCCCTCCCGCTTTGTCAAACTTATCGGCCCGCAGGGCCATGGACAAACGGGGGATTGCGGCTTATACTTTCGGGGACGGATTCCGGGGTTTTCTCGGCTGGACCGTTTCGCTTGGCGGGACGGGGGGATTCGGAGGATTTTTGAACGGAAATTCGAAATCCCAAAAAACGGAGCCCCGGTTTGGGTGGATCGGCCTGACCACTTGTTAAACACGGGAACGGAAATGCGAACATCGATTTATTGGACCCTTCCGGCCCGAAATTCGTTGAGTTGGGCATGGTGGAAGGCCATGGAACTGCGCAATTTTATCGTCACGCCCACCCATATCATGCTCGGCGTCCAACACCACAAAGGTTCCGCGTCCAAGGTGATTGGCGCGCGGTCGCCGAATCTCGTCGCTAGGATTGAGTCTGCCCTCAAGCAGCAGGCGCGAAAATCGGCAATTTGGCGCCTCGACCCCAAATTTCAGCGGGTACTCCTTTCGGCGAAGTCCCTTGCGAAGAGGCGGGGCGACCCGGCCGTGGGGACCGGGCACCTTCTCGTGGCGACACTCAAAGCTAACCCATCCCTTGCACCGGAATTGAAGGAGGCTATCGTTGATTCGGAAATCTTTGAGGTCAACGAGGAGCTTGCGCAAGGGAAGCTCGTTCTAAATGACCGATGGAACGTTTCCTATCTGACGGAACCTCATTCATTTTCCAACTTTTCCAAGTTTGGGATCGGGGAAGCTCGGATGGAGCATGGCGCGCTTGTCCGCTTCTGGCATCGTTGGTCCAGTACCACCCGCGCCCAATTTTCCGCCGCGTTCAACTCGCAATGCAGCTGGCATTTCGGACCGAATGAGCGAAAAGTCGCTCGTTTCCTCGTCCATAATGCCGAAGGGGAAGTTCGAATTAGCGCTTCCATTTACCTTTGGCGGCTGCCGCCACGCGAAGCCTATCCGATAATCGTCCGCTGGTTGGGAGAGACTGAATGCTCGAAAATTAATTTGTATCAGAGTCTTCAGTCGCGTTCTTATCTTCCCTTCGGCTCTCGCCCCCTGCTCGAATCGGAACTGCAGGGCTATCTTCTTAGCCGAGCTGATTGGGAAGGAGTCGGACCCGATGACCACGACACCAGCCTTCTCCGGGCGGTCAGTTGTGTTCAGGCGCTTTGGAAACTGGACCCGGGGCCGCGGTATCGGCAATTGCTTCAAGAGTTCAGTCGGCACGAGAATAAAATCGCCTCCGGCTGGGCGAGGGCCGCGCTCAAGGATGAATGATATTGCCCCGCCGCTGCTCCAGGAATCTGCCGACCGAGTCGGAAGATTCTTTAGGTGAGGCTGTAGGAACGCCCCGCAAGAATTCGGTCCGGACCGAGTCCTACATGCCTGGCACCGGGCAAGGTGAGCGAGAAATTTGACCATGGAGGCGGGCCCTTAATCGGTTCGGCGGTTACCGCGGCAACGAAGGCCGTCAAGCCCCGGCCTTCCCGGGCCCGGCCCGGTCCCCGCCCCCTTGATTTGGGGGGGTTTGTGTATTATCCTTATGGAGGGACAAACCCGGCGTTGGCGAGAAAAGAGGTGTCTATGCGCAATCGAAGCAATGGAATTCTGTCGGCGGCGTTTTTCTTTTTTTCACTTTCGACGGGCGTCTCCCGCGCCGAGGATCCGGGCTGGGCCAAGACCGACGCCGCCGCGGCCCGCGTGGAACGCGAACTCCTGCGGCCCTGGCGCAAAACCTGGCAGGCCCGCGACGCCGCGGCCTTCTCCAAGCTCTTCTCCAACCCCAAGGGTTCCTTCCTCTGGAACCAGGGCGCGGTCCCGGGACGGACTTTGGAGGGCATTCGCGAGTCCGCCTGGGACGGCGTGCCCGCGGGCCGGCCCGAGGACATCGTCGCCTCCGAGGCCGCGGCCCGTTACCTTTCGATTTTCTCCGCATTGGATCACCTTGAAATTTCCCTGAGGGACATCGAGGTTTCCGCCGACGGCGCCCGCGCCAAGGCTGCGGCCTCGGTGGACGTCCGCGGCCGCCTGGCCGACGGAACCCGCCGGCATGACCGGGGCTTGGTTGCCCTGGAGATCGATCTCTCCTCGAAGCGTCCCCTTCTGATCTCGGTCAAGCCCCATGGGATGGAGACCCTCGCCGCCGAAAAGGCGGGCTTCGAGGACGCCACGCTCTCCGCCGGGCTCGCCGGCTTTCCCGTGTTTCCACGAGCGGAGGCTCTGCGGCGCGGCGGCTACGCCTTGGCCGTGAGCGATTTCGACGGGGACGGCCGGCCCGACGCCCTGGTGGGCGGCAGCGGCCCGGCCGCGCTGTACCGCAACCGCGGCGACGGGACCTTCGAGGACAGGACCAAGGCCGCCGGCCTTTCGGGCCAGACCAAGGTCAAGGCGGCCCTGATGGCCGACATGAACGGCGACGGGCGGACCGACCTGGTCCTCCAGCGCTTCGTCGACGATGAAAAAAGGGAGCTGCTTTTCTACGAAAACGCGGGGGAGGGGAAATTCAAGCCCGCCGAATCCGAAATCGTCCGCAAGGCCCGCCATGACCGACCCATGAGCATGGCCGCCGGGGACTTCGACGGCGACGGCCGGTTGGACCTTTACATGGGCCATCCCGGGGTGCGGGATTTCACCGATCCCTGGACCAATTCCGATCCCGAGGTCCGCCATGAGGCCGTCTACCTCAATCGGGGAGGCTGGAGGTTCGAGGAGGCGGAAGGCTCGATCCCGGTCAATCTCAGCGAGCCGGACCGCCCCCACTCCGAGATCGCCTTCGACATCGACGAAGACGGGCGTCAGGACCTGATCGTCGTCAACGACAACGGCGGCGAGAGCCGAATCTACATGAACTCCGGAAACGGGAAATTCGCCGCCGCTCCCGAGTCCCTCGGGCGGCTCGCAAAAGGCTGGGGCATGATGGCCGTGGCCGGGGATTACCTGCGGGCCGGGCGCCCGGGGCTGTACCTGACAACGATCGATCTGGGGGCCGGCCATCGCCTGGCCCGGATCGTTTCCCGCTCTTCCTCCCCGGGCGCCGGGGCCCCGGAGCTTTCCCGGCTTTCGAGCCTGACCGCGGGCAACCGTCTTTATCGCCCTTCCGGCATGGGCGCGGGGACGTTCTCCTATCAGGACGCCACCGAGAAATCGGGCGTCGCCTGGGCCGGGGAGGCGCCGGCCGGGGCCGAGTGGCTCGACTACAATAATGACGGGCGGTTGGACCTTTACGTGGCCAACGGCCTGTGGTCGGCCGACCCCGGCCGGGACCTGTCCTCCGAGTTCGTCCGCGATTTCGCGGCGGGCGGCAAGGGCGCGGCGGGCGGGCCGGACCAGGTCAACCGCTTCATGAAGGGCCTGCAGGCCTCCGGCGCTTCCTTCGCGGGTTACCAGCGCAACCGCCTCTTCCGCAACAATGGGGACGGCACTTTCACCGACGTGGGCTACCTGCTCGGCGTGGACCGCCTCGAGGACGGCTATGTGGCGGCGGTCGCCGATTTCGACCGGGACGGCCGCTCCGACCTTCTTTTGCGCAACGCCGATCCGGCCGGAAACCGCTGGACCTACAGCCCTCTGACCTTGCTCTTGAATCGGACCCAATCCAAGAACTCCGTGGACCTTTCGCTGGAGCGGGAGGACGGAACCCCCGTGTTCGGTGCGCGGGCCCTGGCCCGCATGGGGGGCCGCGGCGAAAGCCGCGAGGTCCGGTCGGTTCAAGGCGCGGTGCAATCCGAGCCGTCCCTGCATTTCGGCCTGGGCGCGGCCGAGCGGATCGAATCCCTGGAGATCAACTGGCCTTCGGGCCGCAAGGAACGGTTCGTGGACGTGCCCCCGGGGCGTTACCGCCTTCAGGAAGGCAAGCCCCTCTCGGCCTCCCTTCGGGATGGCGGCGCCATCGGCGGGAGGAAGTAGCCGGGGAGGCGACCGTCTGAAAAAGGCGGTGGGTTCCCGGCCTTTCCGGGCGGCCTCGATGCTTTCCATGCTCCTGGCCGGCGCGGCCCACGGGGCCGAACCCTGCCTTACGGTTGCCCTTCGCGGGGAGCCCCTGCCTTACGGCTTGGCGTTGTTGATGCCCGTCGGGGTTCCGGGTCGCCCGCCCCGGGGACCGTTGAGGATTCGGGAGGGGAGATTTTGCGCCCCCGGTTTAGCCGAAGGCCAATACCGCGTGGACCTTCTCTCCGAATTCGACCTGACTCCTCTGGCCTGCGCCTGGAAAGAGCCGGGCCCCGCGGGCCGGGTCCTGTCCTGGCGGGGGGCGGATGGTTGGGCCCCGAAAGGGCTCTCCTTGGAGCTGGCAGCGGTCTCCGCCGCGGCCCCCGCTCTGCATGGGACGCTTCGATTTTCGACGACGACGCAGGCGTCGGCCGGAGCCGGGGTCCTTTTGGCGGGAGCCTGCTACGAGCCCGGGTGCCCCGGCGCCCGGTGCGATTGGACGCTGATCAATTCCTCCGGGCCCGCCGTCCGCGGCTTCTCCTTTTCTGCTCCCGCCTGCGGCTTGCGCTCCCTCTGGGCGGCTTCTTCCGATTGGGCGCCCCGGCTCTGGAAAATGTCGGAGCGGCGCGCGGGCGCGGGCGCTGGGGGCCCTCAGGCCGAGGTGGAACTCGTTGCCGGGGCCCGGGTGGAGGGCCGCGTGCTTTTGCCCGACGGAACGCCGTTTCGCCCCCGTCCCGGGAGCCGCCTTCAGGAGGATGGCTCCAGCATGTTCTGGATCGAGGCCCGGGACGCCACGCGGGACGACTCTCTCTATCTTCACCGCTTTTTCGCCGACGACCAAGGGCGTCTCCTTGGACCCGCGCTCGCGCCCGGTCTATATTCCTTCGTGCCCCAGTACGCCGGGAGCGGGTTTCGCTGGAGCCCCGCCCCGGGGACCCTGCGCTGGGTCTCGGCCGGGGCTCCCGTGGAGCTCGAGGTCCGGCTCTCCCCGGGCGCGGAGATCGCGGTCGAGCCGCCGCTTCATCCCCGCCTGGCCAAAACCGCGGGCGCGGCGACCTCGGTGACCGAGCTCATCGGCCTGCCCGAGGGCGGGTTCGAGAAAGAGGCGGTGTCTCGCGCCCTGGGAAGCGAGGGTTCTTCCTTTATGTTCCTTCTGGAGGACGGCGCTTGGATCACTTCCGGCCGGGCGTCGGGCCCCCAAGGGGCCGGGGCGGCCCTGGCCGCCCCGGGACACTACGACGCGGCCATCCTGGAGATGACCGACATCTTCGACCGGCCTGCGGTGCGGGTCCTCTCCGCCGCGCGCAGCGTTCGGGTTGGGGCCGGCGAACGGGCGGTTCTCCGATTCGAGAAATTTCTGGCCGCCGGGAGCGCCGAAATCCGCGGGAGCTTCAACGGGGGGAAGGTCCCTCCGCCGGCCCTGCTCAAAAAAGCGTCCTCCTCGGGGCGGCTCTATTCCCTGCTCTCTCCGCGGCTGGAACTGCGCCGGGACGGCGTCCTGGCGGCAGTCGCCTATGGGACCTTCCCTTGGGATATCCGGAAAATCATTTTGGACGCCGCGGCCGCGGACGATCCCGCGCCGCTGGAAAAAGCCCTGGCCGGCCCGCGCCCCTTCCGGATCGACGGCCTTCCGGACGGAAATTACGAGGCGCGGGTGATTTCCTTCGGCGCTCCGGACCGCGAGCGCAAGGTCCGCCTGGAGGGGGGAAAGCCCCTGATTTGGGACTTGGAACTCGGTCCGGAGGCCCGCCATTGACACCTCCCGGGAAACCTATTACACTTGGATGGTGAGGGTCTTTTGGGCGCTGGCGTTGTGTTCTTCAGTCGCAGCCCAGGGTGTCGCCTCCGATGAGGCCGTCAATAAAGTCGACGCCGGCTTCTTTCTCCTCCTCAATAAGCTCGAGCAGGAAAATCCCCGCTTGGCCGCGATCAACAAGGTGGACAGCGGTTTCTTCCTGATCCTCGACAAGAAGGAAACCGCCCCCGCCAGCGCCGTCGAATTGGGCCGCCAGCTCTTCTTCGATCCGCGCCTTTCCGGAAACCGGGCCATGAGCTGCGCCTCCTGCCATAATCCCTCCTTGGGCTGGGCCGACGGCTTGGCCCGGGCGCGGGGCCTCAGCCATCAAGAACTCAAGAGGAATACCCCCTCCCTGCTCAACGTCCCGTTCACCCAGCAGCGCTTCTTTTTGGACGGCCGGGCCGACACCGTGGAAGAGGCGTCCTTGACGGCGCTGCAATCCCGGTCCGAGATGAACCGGGACCTCAAGGAATTGATCGTTGAGCTCAACCGGATTGCGGACTATCCCCGGCAATTCGTGGAAGTCTACGGGCTTTCGGCGATGACCCCCGCCAATCTGGGCAAGGCCTTGGCCTCCTTCATTCGGGCGGAGATCCGTTCCGGAGAGACCGCCTTCGACCGCTCCCGCTCCGATCCCGCCGCCTTGACCCCCGCGGAAGGCCGCGGCTTGGTGACCTTCACGGGCAAGGGCGCCTGCGTGAAATGCCATGTCGGCCCCGGCTTCTCCGACGCTTTTTTTCACAACACCGGCCTTCGGCCCCTGGCCGGGGTGGAGGACGCGGGACGCTTCGCGATCGATTCCAACCAGGCCTCCTGGCGCGCCTTCCGCACCCCATCCCTGCGCAACGTCGGCCACACCGCGCCGTACATGCACGACGGCAGCCTGCTCACCCTGCGGGAGGTCGTGGAGTTCTACGATCGCGGCGGCGACGAGGCTCGGGCCCGGGATCCCTTGATCAAGCCGCTCGGGTTGACCCCGGCCGAGAAAGAGGACCTGGTCGCCTTTCTGAAGGCCTTGACCCCGCCTTTGCGCCCGGCCGCCCTGCCGGTCCTTCCCGTGGAACAAGGGCCCGGCTCCGTGGCCCAGGCCCTGGACTGGAACCGTCAGCGCCTGTTGATGCTGGACCGGGACTTGAAGGACCAAGATCGCTTGACCCTGCACGCCAACGCCCGCGCCATTTGGGAGAATTCCCGGGAAATCGCGCGGTTGGGCCCGGCTTCCCCCTGCCTGGAGGAGGTCGGGACTTCGGCGATGGATCTGTCCCAAACCTCCGAAACCGCGGCCTGGAAGGATTTGAAGACCCAGGTCCGGAAGTTGGGCGCGCTTTCGGATTCCTGCGCGGAACTCGTGTCCCGGGGCGCCGCCCCGGAAGCCTGGCGTCCCAAGATTTGCGACGGTTCCTTCAGCGTCGAGGGCCTTCTTAAGGAGGCCCGGACTTCGGGGGCCGACGGCCGCCTGGCGTCGGTCCAGGACGACGTGATCGAATATTTCCAGAACCGGGCTTTCGCCGCCCAGGATCCCGAAGTGTGCGCCGGCGCGGCCCAAGTCAAAAAAAGCTATTTCGGCATCACCCGAACCGGGGAGTGGGGGTGCCGCGAGTGGTTCTACGATCTGGCGACGGCCCGCGCTCTGATGACCCGCAGTCCCGAGATCGAGACTTGGTGCCGGCGGTCGCACGCGCATGACTATCCCGGAATGCCCAAGGAGGATGGGGCCAAGATCTGCGCGGTCATCGCCAAAAACATCGACCGGCCCGAGGAGCTTTGCTCCAAGCTCATCCCGGCCTACATGGGGACCGAGAACCACAAGGCCTGCGTCAACGAATTCAGCCGCTACGTCCGGCGCGACGACATCGGCCGCACCCAGGAAGGCATTCCTCCGGGGATTTTCAACCGCTACGTGGGGCTGGATTCCTTCACGATCGCCAAGAAGGCCGGAGACCCCGCCTTGTGCGGAGAGTCGGAGACCTGCCGGGTGCTGATGGGCCAGGGCTCGGCCTTGGCCCGCGAAACCGCCAAGCGGGTGCAAAACCGCGTGTGCGTCGTCCGCAAACCCGGCCTTCCCGCCGACGTCCGGGCCTCCGTTCCCCAGGGCGCTCGCTGACCGGGATGCCCGCGGGCATTCTCCTCCCGCTCCTCGCCGTCCTTTCCCGCGCCTGGGCAGTGGAACCCGCCCCGCTTTGCGCCGAATTCAGCGCCGAGAAGGCCATCCGGGCCGTCGGCGCCCCGGACGCGGGGAGCGCGCGCCGCTTCGCCGAGGACTTGCGCCTGTATCATTCCTGCCGGGCCTACGCGACCGGCCGGGCCGAGGAATGCGCCCCGCTCCAGGCCCTCCCCGTGGAGGCCGTCGTTCGCGCTCCCGAGGAAAAAAAGCGCCTGGCCCGGCCCGAAACCCACGATTTTCTCTGCCTCTCGGACCTTCATGACCTGCGCATGGGCGCGGCCGCCATCCGGAGGGACCCGGCGGGCATGGCCCGGGCCTGCCGGGACCATGAGATGATCGGGCACCGAGATTTCACTGATCCCGCCCGGGCCTGCGCGCTCCTGGCCGAGCACGCGGGCGACCCCGCCCGGGCCTGCGCCCTGCTCGAGCCCCTCTTTTCCGGCCCCGAGCGTTCCAAGTTCTGCTTCAAAGAGCTGCTCTACTTCCAGGGAGATCCCGGGGTTTGCGCCCAGTTGCGGGCGGAGCCGGCCGCCCGGGAAATCTGCCTGGGGTTCGACGGGCTGCGCGCTTCCGCCTGCGGGGATTCTCCGATCTGCAAAGCCCTGTCGGGCGGCGGACCCGAGGTCTGCGCGCCCTATCTGCGCCGGGTGCGAAGGGGTCTCTGCGGCCGGACCCAGCTCGACGCCGAGGCTTGGAAGGACGCCGAGGCGGCGCTCGCCGACGCCGAACGCCTCCTGGCTCTGACTCGAAAAAAGGGCTCGGCGTCCACCTGCCGCGCCGCCGGCGCGCGGAGTCTGCTCAATGATTTTAAAGGCCGCCGCCTCCCGGAGGCTCCGGGCCGGGCCCTGTTGGCGGCGGTCCGGCCCGATCTGGAACGGCTTTACCTGTGCCGTACCCTGACCGAGGGAGGGCCGGAGGCCTGCCGGGATTTGGAGGCCTTGAGGCTGGAAATCGAGCGGGAGCCCGGGGTTCCCCGGGTTTCTTTCGATCTGCTCTGCCGGACCGAATATTACGAGGCCAAGATCGCCTTGGCCATGCAGCGCCGGGAAAACACCGTCGCGGAACTCTGCGTGGTCCGCAACGTCATCGGCGACCGCGATTTTAAGCTGGACTCCATCAACCGCTCCTGCGGGATCGTGGCGGGTTATTCCGGGAGCACGACGGCCACCTGCGGGGCGCTGGGCCCTTATTTCGACAACGACTCCATCGCCCGGACCTGCCCGAAGATGCTGCGATTTGTCACCGGGGATCCCTCGGTCTGCCCGCTTTTCGAGGACCCCTTGGTGCGCGAGCGCTGCGACGGCTACGTCGCCCTGCGGCGCCTTTTGGATTCGGGCGGGCGGGTGGACTGCGGCGGCTCGGATTATTGCCGGACCTTGACGGGTGCGGGGGCCCCCGTGTGCCGGGCTTTGGAGACGCAAGTGCTGGACCGCTATTGCGCGGGCTCCACGCCTGAGGCTTTGGCCCCCGGGGTGGACGAGGCCCTCAAGGGCGCCCAAGCCTCCTTGTCCTTGCCGCCGAGCCGGGATTTGGGGCAAGCCCCCGCGGCCTTGCGGGCCCGGCGGCTCAAGCTCGAACGGCTGAAAGCGGAGCTCGCGCGCCTTTGGCCCGGCCGGTTTTCAGCGCCGCCAGCAGGCGGGGATAAAACTCCGCGAGATCCTTGAACCGCCCACGCTCGGACTCGAAGGTCTTCAGCGCGCCGACCAATTCGGCGGCGTAAGGAACTCCCAAGGTCCGCGGGGCGGGGCCCGGCGGGAGCCGTCCCGCCTTGAGCGCGCTTTCCCGGACCCGGAGGGCCACCGCCTGCGCGACATGCTCCCGGAGGCAGTGCTCCCAGGTCGCGGCGCCGTTGCCGGCGCCTTGGGCCGCGGCCCAGAGGGGGCGGGTGCGATCCGCCTCGCTTTGATGGGACGCCAGGAGGGGATCCAGAACCGTCCGGCCCATCTCGTGCCAATACCGGAACAGGTCGGGAAATTCGAAGCGGGGGCGCCCGCCCGCGACCTTGCGGGGCCCGGTCACGGTGAAAACCCGGTCGAAACCATGAACATGGTGGACCTGCAGGCCCGGTTCCATCAGGGGGCTCAAATAGAGCCGGTACTCCGCCTGGAGCTTGAGCCCGGTGTAGTCCTCCCACCAGCCCGAAAAATCCTGGTCCCGCGTGCCGGCCCCGACCTGGGCGGCGCACGCGGCGTAAAACGGCTCCTGGGCGGCCAAAAATTCGGAGAAGCGGACCGTTCGGGCCAGGGCGGAGAAGGATCCGAGCAGGCTGGGGAGCATGGGGCCGAGCTTGCCCTTGATTTTTTCAAATCCGCCCCAGGGATGCGGCTCCATTTCCAAACGGAGCTTTTCCGGGCGGAAGCAATGGAGAAACAAGCAGACCGCGGTGGAAGGGTCCAGCCCCGCCTTCCAGGCGGCCCGGTAGGCCGCGACGGCGGGATGGGACGCTTGCATCTTGAGAAGAGACACAAGGTCGCGGCCATAAGGGAGGCCGTTTTGCCAGAAACCGGGAAGGGGCGGGGAGGAAAGGCCGGAGAGGAGATGAACGCCGGCCAACAGTTCCAGGCACGGATCAACGGAAATTTTTGGTTCCATGCGCCGACGACGGACTGGGGAGGAATCTCTGGGAACGGAATGAGAGGATTTTCCGGCGGGCTTCTTGGGGCCGGGCTGGCCCGCCGGAAAATAAAGGGTACACGCCCAATCCGCGTTGTCGAGCGCGGGGAGCAGATCCTTCATGAAAAGCTTCCCGGCGGAGAATTCGCCGTCCCCCGATCCGGCCAGCATGTAGCAGGAAGCCTTGGGCGCGTAGACGGTCTTGAGGGTCTCGCACAGGCGAACCCGGCTGTCCTTGGGGGTGTAGAGGAAAAGTGGAAGGGCGGGATCGGCCGGTTGATAATGAACCGAATCCCGAACCTGGTAGCCGAACGGCTCCCGGGGGGGGTCGGCCAGGAGGGCGGGCAGAACCTCGAAAATGGAGGTGGAGGTGGGCAGGGAAACGGGGATCTTTCGCCGCCGGGCGGCTTTGACCAGCTCGTGGCCGAGGCGCCCGTAGACCAGGACATGGCCGCGGGTGACCATGGCCACGCGCTTGTGGGCGGAAAATCCCGCCATGACCTGCTTGGTGCTTTCCAGGGCTTGGTGAAGATAGCCGCGGAATACGATGGGCTTGTAAGGCACCGGGAACAGGCCCAGAAAATCGGTGATCTTTGGATCGGAGAGATTGCTGAAGATGGCGTCGCATTCCCGGAGCGCGGCCAGGGAGCCCGCGGTGGATTGGTAGAGGTGGCGGTACCCCAGGCCCATGAGAAAAAGCTCGCGGCCGGCGGGCTTGGGAAGGGGCGGGACCTCCGCCAGGATGCGGGCGGCCCAGCGGTAGAGCCCGGCCCGGCGGCCCGGTTCGGAGTCGGGGGAGGCGAGCTTGAGCGCCGCGGTAAACAGCCGTTCGCCTTCCCGGTAATTCTTGAGGCGGGTCTCGAGGTAGCCGAGCCAAAACTCCTTGGCCCCGGCGGGCAGGTCGTTTCGGCCGAGGAGGCGGCGGGCGGCGGCGCGGCGGTCACGGACGATGAGGAGCTGGGCCTGCTCCTGCGTCATATGCGGGTCCCCGGGGCAGAGGGCCAAGGCGCGGTCGATGGCGGCCTGGGCCTGGTCCCAGCGGCCCTGGACGAAACGGACGCGGGCCAGTTGGCGGTGGAGGGACGCGTCCCTCGGCCGCAAGGCCAGGGCTTTCTCCAGGTTTTGGACGGCCGCGGCGTATTGGGCCTGATCGAGTTGGATGGCCGCCGCGCGCACGAGCGGTTCCGGGTCCTCGGGCAATTGGGCCGCGGCGATCTTGAGGTCGGCCAAGGGCCCGAGAAATTCCCCCATGCGACGCACGATGGAGGCGCGCTCCAATCTCAGCAGGGGGGATTCCTCCCCGCGCAAGGAGGCGTCGGCGTCGTCGCGCGCGCCCTTGAGATCGTTCCAGCGGGAGCGCATGGCGGCCCGAAGGCCCAGGATCCACGGAACCGGCCCCGGCTTCAAGGCCCGGGCCAGCATTTGTTCGGCGCTCTCGCGCCGTCCCGACATGGCCTCCAGGACGCCGAGCAGCGCGTCCGCCGCCGGCGAGCCGGGCAGGCCCCGCCCGAGGGATTCGATGTCGGCGCGGCTGGCGGCCAAATCCCCGGCTTGACAGCGGGCAGCGGCGCGCCAGGCGTGCAGCCAGGGGCGGCCCGGCTCGGCCGCCAGCGCGGCGTCCAGGGGCGCCAAGGCGGCCTGGGGCTCCGCGCTCATCACCAAAAGCTCTCCGAGCCAGCCGAGCGCGCCGGGGGGCGGATTTTTTTCCCGGGCGGCGGCCGTCAAATCCCGGCGGGCCTCGTGGAATCGGCCCAGCAAGGAGAGCGCGCGGCCGCGGCGGGCCGCGTCCCCGGGGCAGCGGACGGGGCCGCGGACCAGCTTTTGCAAGGCGGCCGCCGACGAGCGGTTGAGGTGGGGCTGTCCCAGCCAAC
>CAYHPY010000086.1:0-15945 GCA_964358485.1 uncultured Elusimicrobia bacterium | reverse complement strand
CAAAGTTCGTAGGTCTGGGACGTCCCGAACCAACGGCCTTTGGATGTTCGGGACGTCCCAGACATCCAAAGTTCGTAGGTCTGGGACGTCCCGAACCAACGGCCTTTGGATGTTCGGGACGAAAATGATTCCGTTGAAAACCGGGGGCCCTTGCGCTCCGGCGCAATTCTGGTAAACTATCGGCATGTCGGCCGATGTCCTGATCCTCAACCGGAGCCTGTTCGCCGTCGCCGTCACCAGCTGGCAGCGGGCGCTCTCGATGCTTTTCCTCGACCACGCCATGGTGGTCGACGACGAGTACCGCACCTACGCCTTCAAGGACTGGGTGGACCTCTCCAAGGGCATGCGGGAGCATCCGGCGGGTTTTATCCACACCCCGAACCTGACCATCGCCATCCCCGAAGTGGTCGCCCTGCGCTTCTACGACAAAGTTCCCATGAGGGAAGTGCCGTTCACCCGCCGCAACATCTACCACCACTACGCCAACCGCTGCTGCTACTGCGGCAAGAAATTCCCGCAGGCCAATCTCAACCTCGACCACATCGTTCCCCGTTCCCGGGGCGGGGGCACGGACTGGGCCAACATCGTCACGGCCTGCGTGCCCTGCAACATCAAAAAGGGCAACCGCCTGCCCAATGAGGCGGGGATGAAGCTCGTGATCGGCCCCTCCCGGCCCAAGAGCCTGCCGGGGGTGGCGCTCCTGGCCCGCTCGCCGGTGGGCATCCGGCGTTCCTGGCAGCGTTTCATCGACACGCTGTACTGGAACTCCGAGCTCGAGCCTTAGCCCGGAGGCCGACTCGCGGCGCCGCGAGTTAGAGCGTCGCCACCTCGTTCATCGCGGGGACCGCGGCGTCCCAGCCCCTTTCCTTCTTGAGCCGTTCAGCGAAAGCCACCGCCTGAGGCTCTTCTCCGTGCGTGACGAAGACTTTGACGGGCGCCTTCGAGAGCCCGCCGGTCCAACGCATGAGTTCGTCGCAGTCGGCGTGCCCGGAAAAGCCGTCCAGGTCCACCACCTCGCCGCGGATCTGCACTTCCTCCCCGTAGACTCGGATCACCTTCTTGCCTTCCAGAAGGGCCCGTCCCCGCGTGCCTTCGGCCTGATAGCCGGCGATGGCCAGCACGGTGGTCGGCAGAGGCATGAAATTGCGCAGGTGATTGAGGATCCGGCCCCCCGCCAACATCCCGGAGGAGGCGATGACCACCGCCGGGCCTTTGAGGCCTTCCAGCCGGCGGGAGTCCTGGGCCGTTTTGTGGAGGGTCACGTTTTGGCCGATGATCGAGCCCCCTCCCTTGAGGGCGTCCATATTGATCTTGCTGTTGGACATGTACTTCAGGTAGACCTGGGTGGTCGCGTGGGCCATGGGGCTGTCCAGGTGGACGGGCAACAGGGGGATGCGTTTGGCGTTGGCCAGTTCCCGGAGCATGAACAGGATCTGCTGGGAGCGTCCCACCGCGAAGGCGGGGACCAGGAGGATGCCTTTGTTTTTGACGACCTTTTCCACCACCCGAAACAACTCCTCCTTGGGGTCGGCGATGTCGTGCTTGCGGTTTCCGTAGGTGGATTCGACGACCAAGTAGTCGGAGTCGGGCGGGGCCGAGGGGTCGGGCGGCAGGGGCATGTTGTAGCGGCCCACGTCCCCGCTAAACAGAATCCGGCGGGTCTTGCCCTCGTCGAAGGCCGTGGCCTGGATCATGGCCGAGCCCAGGATGTGGCCCACGTCGATGAAGCGGATGGAAAGCTTGTCCGAAAGCTTGCGTTGGGTCCCGTATTCCACGGCTTGGACCAGCGTCAGGGTTCTCTCCACGTCGTCTTTGTCGAAAAGCGGCAAGGCGGGCTTGTGGGCCGAGGTGCCCATGCGGTTGTGTCGATCGGCGTCTTCCATCTGGAGCTTGGCCGCGTCCATGAGCACGATCTTGAGCAGGTCCACCGTGGGCGGGGTGCAGAACACCGGCCCTTGGAAGCCTTCCTTGACCAGGCGCGGAAGATAGCCGCAATGGTCGATGTGGGTGTGGGTCAGGGCCACCCATTTGAGCCCGGAGGCCTTGAAGGGAGGCGCTTCCCAGTTCTTGAGCCGCAGGTGCTTTAGGCCCTGGAACTGTCCGCAGTCGACGAGCAGTTGGTCCGTCCCGCTGGTGAGGAGGTACTTCGAACCGGTGACGGTGCGCGCCGCGCCGTGAAAGCCTAATGTGATCATTACGGTTTATATGAAAATCAGGAGCAGGGGACAATGGGTATAATGAACCCATGGAAGTCGACGCCGAGGCCCTTTTCGCCCCCGGCGGCCCCTTGGCCGCCGAAGTGCCCGGCTATGAGCCCCGCCCCCAGCAGATCCGAATGGCCCAGGCGGTCCGGGCCGCCCTGGAGGACGGGACGCGCCTGGCGGTGGAAGCCCCGACCGGGGTCGGCAAGTCCCTGGCCTATCTCCTGCCGGGGGCCCTGTGGGCGGTGTCTACGGAGCGCCGCCTGATCGTCTCCACCCACACCCGGGCCCTGCAGGAGCAATTGGTGGAGCACGAATTGCCCGTGGTGGCCGGGGTCCTGGCCCGGTTGGGGGTCAAGCTCCGTTACGCCCTCCTCATGGGCGCGGACAATTATTTGTGCGTCCAGCGCCTGGCCCGGGCGCGGCGCGAGCCCGGGCTCTTCGAGGGCCCCTCCGGCGACCGCGCGACCGAGCGCCTCTGGGCCTGGGCCCAATCGGCGGGCACGGGCCTGCGCTCCAAGCTCCCCGCGCCGGTGGCCTCCGGCCTGTGGGGGCGCATCTCCCGCGATCCGGACCTTTGTCTGGGCGCGGCATCGCCCTACTGGCAATCCTGCCTTTACCGCAAGGACCGGGAGGCGGCCGAGCGCTCCCATGTCCTGGTCGTCAACCACGCCCTCCTGCTTTCCAACGCCCGCCTGCCCTCCTACGACGCCTTGATCATCGACGAGGCCCACAATCTGGAGGACGCGGCCATGAACCGGTTCGGCTTGACGGCGTCCTCGGGGCGGTGGGCCCGGGCGTTGGATGACATTTCTTCCCCGGAGGGGAAGAATGGCTTTCTCGGTCGAATCGGCGGCCGCCAAGAATCCGAAGGCGTCGAGGCCGCCGTCGAGGCGGTCAAACAAGCCAATTCCGATGGGGCGAAATTTTTCGCCGAGTTGGGCGCCTCTCACGGATTGCAGGCTTCCCGCCCTTCGGTCGGAGAACATGTCATCGCCACCCGCCGCCTCGACCCGGCGAAACTTCCCCCCTCTCCGGTCCCCGCCCTCAAGGAGCTGGCGGATCGGCTGATCCATCTGGAGGCCCTTTGCCCCTCCCCCGAGGAAGGCGCGGAACTGGCCGGCCATGTCCAGAAGCTCTCGGCCATGGCCGCCGAACTGGAATCGATCCTGGAAGCCTCCGGGCCCGAATGGGCGCGCTGGGTGGCAGTTCCTCCGGGCCGCTTGGAGCTGTGCGCCGCGCCCCTGGAGGCCGCCGAGCGTTTGCGGGAGACGGTGTTCGGCCGCGGTCTGCCGGCGGTCCTCACCTCGGCCACCTTGGCCTCGGGACGCGGGCTCAAGGGGTTTGCCGCGGCCGTGGGGGTGGAGGGCTGTTCGGAGCTCATCCTCAATTCCCCCTTCGATTACCCGACCCAGGCGGGCCTGCTCATCCTGGACGACCTGCCGCCCCCCACGGAAGAGCCCGTTTACTTGGAGGCGGTTCTGGAGGCCTGCCGCCGGATCATTCGCGCCACCCCGGGAGGGGTCTTTATTTTATTCTCGAGCTGGCGAATGCTGCGCAAGGTCCACGAGGCCCTGCGCGGGGATTTCCCGGACCGGCCGCTTTGGGCGCAGGGCGATTCCGGCCACGAGGCCCTCTTGGAGGAGTTCGCGGCCGCGGGCAACGCCGTGCTCTTGGGCGTGGACACTTTCTGGCAGGGCGTGGACGTTCCGGGGGAGGCCTTGTCCACCGTGGTCCTGGTCAAGCTGCCCTTTCCCAATTTCGCCTCGCCGGTGGAGGAGGCGCGGCGGGAATATTTCGAGTCCCTGGGACGCTCCTATTTCGAGGATCACAGCCTGCCCAAAGCCGTGATGAAGTTCCGCCAGGGGTTCGGGCGGCTGATCCGTTCCTCGACCGACCGGGGGGCGGTGGTGGTGCTGGATTCGAGGATTCTGAAGAAAGGGTACGGAACGACTTTCTTGGAAGCGCTGCCGAAGTGTAAACGGCTCAACAGTTTGGAGGAGTTGGAGGGGTTTTTTGGGGACGGAATTTCGGGGACGGAAGGGAAGAAAAACGGAAAAATACGGAAACAACGCAAGGAACGGAAGTAACGGGAACGGAAGAGAGGTTTTTTCGGGCTTCGCCCGAAAAAAGGCACGGAGAGAGAGGGATTCGAACCCTCGGTACAGCTTTACGCCGTACAACGGTTTAGCAAACCGTCGGTTTCAGCCGCTCACCCACCTCTCCAAATCGGGTATGGCCGCCGACGCTATCTTATCAAATTTGCGCTAGGCCGCGGCCGGGGCTGGTTTTTCGGTTTGCGCGCGGCGGGCCAGGATCAGGGCTTGGAGGCGTTCCTTGAAGCGCGGATTGCTTTCCACGACGGCCAGGAGGGTTTCCTGGCCGATGAGATAGGCCGTCACGGCCTCCTCGGCGCGGACGCTGGCGTAGGCGGTGCCGTGCTCGAGGATGGAGGTCTCCCCGAAAATCTCCCCGGGCCCCAGGACCGCGCGCTCCAGGGTTTTGCCGGGCGCCGGGCGCACGCGCACCGCCGCCTTGCCGGAGAAGATCAGGTGCAGGTCGTCGATGGTCATCCCTTGATGGATGATCGTCTCCTGGGGGGCGAATTCGACGCAACGGGCGCTTTTGGCCAAGGCCAGGAGTTCGTCCTCGGGAAGATCGGCCAAGAGCGCGATCCGGTCCTTCATCCATTGGGCGAGTGGAACGGCATCCGGCGCCGTGACGGTTTTCATGGGTGCCCCCTCGCCTCCATGACACGCAACGGCGCGGCCAAGCTAGACCTCGCAGACGGCCGTTTTCAGGGGGTGCTTGCCGTCGAAGGACGGGAAATCGGGGTCGGTCTCGACGACCGTGAGCCCCCTCATGGGCCGCCCGGCCTTGGCCGCGCAGCGGGCCAGTTGGTCGGTCCAGGCTTGCAGGTCCACGGACGCCAGGTGGTTGGTGGCGATGACCTTGCCTCCGGGCCGGGCGGCGAGGACGGCGGGCTTGAAGAGGGAGGCGTAATCCCGCTCGATATCCACGGCCCCGAACCGGCCCTTGGCCCAGGTCGGCGGGTCCAGGAAGACCAGGTCGAAAGGCCGCTTTTCAAAGCGCTTGACCGTTTTCCTTTGGTGCCACCGGCCCCCCGCGTCCAGACCGGCCAGTTGGCGCACGGCGGGCAGGCAGTCGGTCTCGATGGTTTGAAAGCGTTCCTTGGGCAAACCGTTGAGTTGGGCGTTGCGGGCGCCGACCTCCAGGGCCGAGGCGGCGAAATCCAGGTTCCAAACCTGCCGGGCCCCTCCGGCCGCGGCGCAAACTCCCGCCGCGCAGGTGTAGGCGAAGAGATTGAGAACCGTCTTGCCGGTAGCGGCGGCGCGCAGGGCCCGGCGCCCGGCGCGCAGGTCCAGGAAGAGCCAGGGGTCCAGGCCGCGGTGGCGGGCGCGAATGAAATATTTGGCTCCCCCCTCGGCGCATTGGACTTCCTCCAGGGCCTCCGGGCTCGGGGCGTGCCAATTGGAGAAATTTCCGGGGGCGTCCTCTCCCCGGTGGTTGTAGG
Organism: uncultured Elusimicrobia bacterium; assembly: GCA_964358485.1. Classification (GTDB taxonomy): domain Bacteria; phylum Elusimicrobiota; class Elusimicrobia; order UBA1565; family UBA9628; genus CAYHPY01. The sequence continues at coordinate 10,209 of CAYHPY010000086.1, read as the reverse complement.
CGAATTTGAAATCTCCTGGGAATTTCCCGCGCAGAAATTCCTCGAGCTCGGCTAGTTCCGCGGGAGCCAGCGGTTCGCGAAAGGTCTGGGCCAAGGTCAACGGACCGTAGCGGTCCACGGTCAGGCCCGCAAGCCCTTCGGCGATCCCGTGAAAGAGCCGCCAGCAATCGGTGCCCTCGGCCCGGAGCTTCTCCAAAAGGGGCTCTCGGCGGGCCAGGGCGGGTTCCAGGAGAGAGGCGATCATGAGCGCAGGGAAGCCAAAATGTCCTTGTAGCCCTGGTGGCGTTTCATCCCGCGCAGGGCGCAGTCGGGTTCCTGGGCGTGGAGGCAATCGGCCCCGCAGCGGGCGGAGGCGCGCGCCAGATCCGGAAAAAGCGCGAGGAGTTTTTCCCGCTCGACGCCCACGAGAGTGAAATTCATGATCCCGGGGGTGTCGATCCAGGCCGAATCCTCGGGCCCGGGGAGCATGATGGCCCCGGTGGTGGTGTGTTTGCCCATGCCCGTGGCGGCGCTCAAGGTTCCGATGCGCCCCAGTTTTTCGTCACCTAGCAGGCGCCGCAGAAGGGAGGTTTTTCCGACGCCCGAGTGGCCGCAGAAGGCCGCGGCCCGGCCCTTGATCAGCGCGGTCAGCTCCGAGATCCCGCTCCCGCCGAGGGCCGAGGTTTCCACGATTTCGGCTCCCGCCGAGGCGTAATGGGACCAGGGCCTTTCCCCGCCGGGGGGCAGGAGATCCGACTTGTTGACGACCAGGATCGCCTGGATGTCCTGCGCGGCCGCCGCGACCAGAAAGCGGTCCACGATGCCCGGGGTGAAGGCCGGTTCCCGGGCCGAGGCGACGATGACCAAATGGTCCAAATTGGCCGCCACGGCGTGCAGCAAGGGGTCCCGGGAATTGGGGGCCGAGCGCGCCAATACGTTGCGCCGGAGGCAGCGGCCCGTGATGATCCCGGCCTCGACCTTGACCCTGTCTCCGACGCAGACCGGGGAACGCTCCCGGGTGGGGCCCCCGAAGGCCAAGGTGGCCATCCGGTATTGGCAGAGGACCCGGTCCTTGGCTCCATCGGGCCGCACCGCCGCCCGGTTGGGGAAAATTTCCGCGACGACGGCGTTGCCTTCGGACTCGGGGAGCTCCTGGGCGCGGTCCGTCGGGGGGCGCTTGGCGCGCTTGCGGCGCGCGCGGTCCTTGAGCCCGTCCACCCAGTCCGTGTCCGAGTCCGAGCCGTCGATTTCAGGCGCCACGAGTGAGCAGGTTGGTGACTTCCGCCCGCAGTTCCTTCATGCCTAGGCCTTCATGGGCGCTCACCCAGGCCAGTTCCGCGGGTTGCACGCCCAGGGCGTGGGCCACGTCCCGGCGGTGGGCTTGGACACGGGAGGCCTTCACCTGGTCGGCCTTGGTCGCCACGGGCCGCCACGGGAGCTTTTCGGCCTCCAGCCAGGAGAGCATCTGAAGGTCGAGCTTGGTGGGGCCCACCTTGGCGTCGATGAGGGTGAAAATCATGCGCAGGGAAGGGCGGCTCTTGAGATAGCCTTCGATCATCGGCCCCCACCCTTCCCGCGAGGCCTCGGACCCGGCGGCGAAGCCGTAACCGGGCAGGTCCACCAGACGCCGGTCATGCCCGGCCTTGAAGACGTTGATGGCGCGCGTGCGCCCGGGGGTGTTGGAGACCCGGGCCAAGTCCCGGCGGCAGACGGCGTTGAGCAGGGAACTTTTCCCGACGTTGGAGCGGCCGACGAACGCGACCTCCGCGGCGCATTCGGTCAGGCGGGAGGGGTCGGTTTCGCTGAGCAGGTACTCGACGGCGTCCAGGGGTTGGGTCATGGTCCCGCCGGGCTTGCGCCCGACGAGAATTCATTCTAGCATTTGCCGTCCGTCGACGCCCCCGCTATTTCTTCTCCTGGGCGGCGGCGCGTTTCTTGAGGTCTTTTAAAACCTTCACGGCCCGGCGAAGCTGCGAGACGCTCTGAAGCGTCGAATCGTTCGACAAGGTCAGGTGGTTGGGGTTTTTCGGATCCGACTCGACCTGTTTCCAGGAGGACGCGGCGCCCGCCAGCGAGGCGCCTCCGCCGGTCAAGGCCTCGGTCAGAATGTTTTTCTCCTCCGGCGTCGCGGGGAGGTTCATGCCCAGGACCGCGGAGGCGACGGCCTTGACGCGCTCGGCCTCAAGGGCGGTCCGTTTTCCCGCCCGAGCCGCGACGGCCTTTCGGTTCTTGTCCTTGTCCCGGGCCTCCTGCTTGAGGGCCTTGTCGAGATCCGCCAGGGCCTGTTTCTCCCCCCGGAGTTTTCCCCGGGCGGTGTCCAGCCAGCCGGCGACCTTCATGCCCTTGCCGTGGTTGTTGCGGTCGATCTCTCCCAATTGGCCGGCCCCGCCGTCGAGCCGGGGCGCCACGCTGGCGCGAATCTGTTGGTTGGTCAATTGAAGCTTGACCTTGTGCCCCCACGCCGCCCGGGAGGCCGCCAGGCAGGCCGAATCCGCGTCGGGATTGGACGCCCCATCGGTCAGCCTTTTTTGCACTCCGCCCATGCAGTTCGATCCATCCGATAGGACCTTGTTGAATTCTTTCAGTTGGTCCTTGATCTTGAGGTCCGATTCCATCGACTTGACCACGTCGCCGAGGAAGGACCCCATGGCCTGCCCCACCGAGGAAGCCGCCGAGGCCGCCCGATTGGCGACGTCCGGGCGGACCGCCGGCCCCGCGGTGACGCCGCCCGAGAAGAATTTCATGTCGTCCTTGAGCTTTCGCTCCAGGCCGGACGCCGCGAATTGCGCGCGCAGCGAGTTGTCCTTGTTCTCCTTGAGTTCCCCCTGCTCGGCGGCCACTCCGGGTTGGGCCGCTTCGGAGACGACGGATTTGATGGCTTGCTGCAAATGATCGGCCTGCGCTTGGATTTGAGAGCTCATCGCCGTTCCCCCGCCGGTGCTGACCCCGCTATTTCCGGACCCCGCGCCGCCGCCTTGGGCCGGAGGCGTCTGGGAGGGAGCCGTCACATAACCGGAATTGGGCGGAGGCTGGGTCATCCCGGTGTCGGAACCCGCCGAACCCCCGGGGGCGGATTTCGATCCGCGGGGGCCGGACGCCGCGATGGGTCCCCCGGCCCCGCCTCCGCCGGCCATGGCCAGGATCGGTCCCCCGCCGCCCGCCGGGGCGGCCTTGCCCGTCCGGCTTTCGGGAAGGGCAAAAGCCGGGCCCGCGGGCGAGCCGCTGATGGCCCCGGCGTTGAAGGTCGTCTCCGAAGGGGCGGCGCCGCCCGACCCGGCCCGGGCGGTTCCCCCGACCGCTTCGGCCAATTCTCCCAAAAGCACGCTTCCCATCATGGCGCGCGGCTTCTCGGGCGCCGGGGCGCTATTCTGCGCGACGGCCAATGCCGCTTCGGCGGCGGGAGAAACGCTTCCCGGCTTTTGTATTTGCGCCGGGGGCGCCGCGTCCCGCGCGGAAAGAAACGAAGCGGTGGCCGCTTGGGGCCGCGCGCCGCCGAGGGATGATCCTAAAGACGGTCCCCGATTTGCCCCGGAGAAATTCACGGGGGCGAGCTCGGTTTGGGGGGATGTCTTGAGCTCCGCGGCCGGGACCGCGGCGACTTCTTCGGCCGCCTTCGGGGCGCGGTTTTTCCATTTGGAAGAGCCCAACCAGCCGAACCATTTCGGTTTCGCCGGCTTGGACCATTGGGCGGTGGCGCCCCAGGCGAAGGGGCGCTCCTTGCCGTCCGGGCCCTGCACGGTGGGCAGATCGGCCGCGACCGCGGCATCGGTTGGGTCCTGAAGGGAGTGCCACCAGCCCCCGACGACCGCCAGGCTTAATGCCCCGGCCAAGCCCAAAACTTTGGCGGGGCTGGCCATAAAGCGGGAAAAGGCTCCGGAATCTTCCTTGGAAGGCGCGCTTTCATTTTCATTCATGGGAGGGTCCCGAGCGGGGTGGCGCTCATGCCCCTAGTGTAGACCCGAAACCGGTGATTTTCAAGCCCTTTGCCGAAAATTTACTAGCCGGGCAAACGACAATTTTTAAACAGATTGAAGAGTTCCATGGCGTCGGCCACCCGGTGTTTGGGGTTGGCGGCCAGGGCGGCCGAGACCAGGAGCTCCGTTTCTTTGGGAAGTTCCGGGGCCAGGAATTGAGGGGGCGTGAATTTCATCCGTTCTTTTTGCGCCAGGAAATCGGGCCCGGGGAAGGGGAGGGCCCCGGTCAAGGCCTCGTAAATGCACACCCCCAGGGAGTAAATGTCAGAAGCCCGGCTGACCCGGCCCAGGTGCTGTTCCGGCGCCATATAGGCGGGCGTTCCCTCGGGCCCGGCGATGGTGATCCGGGTGACGGTTTCCTTGATTTGGCGGGCCAGGCCGAAATCCATGACTTTGACGAAGCCGTTGTTGTCCACCATGATGTTGGAGGGCTTGAGATCGCGGTGGAGCACCCGGGCGCGGTGGGCGCAATCGATGGCCTCGCAAATCTGCTGGAAGAGGCGCTGGCATTCGTCCAGGGGGATGCGCTTGCGCTGGTCGATGATGGTGGACAAGGGCTTGCCGTCCACGAAATCGAAAACAAGATATATCTCCCCCGCGTGCTCCAGGACCGCGTGGATGCCGACGATGTAGGGATGGGTCAATTGGGAAATGATCCGGGCTTCTTGAAGAAAATCCTCGCGGTTTTTGGGGTCGGCGTTGATTTCCGGGCGCATTTTCTTGATGGCGACCTTGCGGCCCAGGCGCTTGTCAAATCCCATAAAGACCAGGCCCATGCCCCCTTCGCCGATCGGCTCCCGGATCTCGAATTGCCCGCCGATTTCGGAGGGCACCGAGGGCGGGGGCGCTCCCGGGGCGACTCCTTTCTTGAGGGCGCCGTAGCGGTCGATCACGTCCCGGTAGTCCACGTCGGCGCCGATGAAGCGCTTGTAGATCCGGGCCGCCGCCACGCCGGCGTCGGATTTTTCCGCCAGCAGGGCGAAGTCGTAATAGAGCGCGGGGTCCTGGGCCAGGGGAAGAATGAGCTCCACGCGGGAGAACAGGTCCTGGGCCCGGCCGAAATGCCCTTTCTCCACCGCCTCCCGGAAGCGCTTGACGAATTCCTCGGCGGGCCAGTCTTCGGTCCCGGAGAGGTCCGGGGCGGCCGCGGGAGGCGCCGGGGCCCGGGCGCGGACCGTCGGGGTTCCGGCTCCGGTTTTGGACTTGGCTTTCAGCGAATACGCGGCGGAGCCGATGCCTCCCAGAATCAGCGCCGCGACGACCGCCCAGAGCGCGGTTTTACCGCTCCCGGTTTTGGAGGGCGGGGCGGCCGTGGAGAAAGACGGAGCCGGCCGGAAAGTGGCCGTGGCGTAGTCCGCCAGACCCGGCGCCGCGGCGGGAGGCGCGGCGGAGGCGGGCGGGGTTTGCAGGCCCTGGGGGGCGGCCCCGCGGATTTGGGCCCCGGCCTCCAAAAGAGAGCGTTCTCCCAACTCGGCGAGCTTCGAAAGGCCGTTGATCCGGACCGCCTTTTCCTGGCGGGCGGAGAGGACGAAAAGCGAATCCCCCCGGATCGCGATCCAGGGTTGGGACAATTTAAGCAGGCCGAACATGGTCCGGCCCCGAAGCGTCCCAACGCCGGAGGTGGTCGCGAAATAAAGGGAGCCGTCCGGGGCATAGGCCAGGTCATCGACATCCTCGGAGTCGTGGCGGGCCCAGAGTTCCTCCCCGGCCTCGGTCCTGCGGAAAATTTCCCGCCCGCGGGCGAAATAGGCGGTCTTGGCGTCTCCGGCCACGGCCGCGATCGGCCCCGCCGTCACCCCGACCGTTTTCAGGCGGCCCTGCCCCTTGCCTCCCCCGATTTCCATCCAGGTCAGCTCCACCGTCGCGTCGGACCTTTTGACCGCCAGAAAAAGCCCCCCGCCGGTTCCGGGAAACAGGCGCACGAGCTGGGACATCGAGACCGCGGCGCGGAAAACAAGCGGAGCGGCCCCGTCCGGACCGGACCCGCCGGAGCCGGGCTCCGGAAAGCCCACCTCCTTTCCCGAACTGATGACGAATTCGCCGGATTCCAACCAGAGAAAATCATTGTAGGGGCGATCCACCGCGAACAATTCCTTGGCCCCGGCGTTGTACAGGCGCTTGGGTTCGCAACCGACCCAGACCGCCTCCTCGGGGTCGACGGTGAAGCGCGGGGAGGCGCGCGGGCAGGGCGGCGCGGGGTGGGGCAGTTTTACGGCCGATAAGCCGGCCAGCGCGGCGAAAACCCCGCCGATCGGGTCCGGATTTTCCGCCGCCGCGGCCGGAGCCGGGGAGGCCCAGCCGAGAAGCGCGCAGAGCAGCCATCGCATGCAGGAACTATATCCCCTGGTCCGGCGGGTGTCAATGGCAACCGGCGGCCGCCCTCCGGCCGCCGGCGGCGGTCAGCTTTCCAGCCCCGCCAGTTCCGGGTCTTTGCCCAGGAGCACGCCCAGAAACATCGAACCGTAAACCTGGAGCTTGCGGTCCCCCACGCCCTTGACGGTCCGAAGGGCCTCGAGGGTTCTTGGTTTGGCGGCGGCCATTTCTTGGAGCGTGGAATCGTGGAAAATTAAATAGGGCGGGATCCCCGCCCTATCGGCGATCGTTCTCCTGAGCATTCTCAGCCTTTCAAACAACACCTCATCTTCCGTCCCTTCCCCCGCCGTCATTCTTTTCCCTGAATTCCGTTTCTTCTTTGTCCGCCCCGCCGCCGGCACCCCCAACTTGACCGTTCCCTCGTCGCGGCACAGGGCCTTGCCCTCCTCGGTGATCCGCAGCAGGGGGTAATCGTTTTCCTCGAACACTTCCAGAAAGCCCTGCACGATGAGCTGGTCCACCCAGGAGCGCAGGGCCCCCTCGCCGGCCTCCTTTAGAATCCCGCAGACCGGAAGGGCGGCATGGCCGTTGCGCTCCATGCGCTCGTCGGCCTTGCCCAGGAGGAGATTGACGACATAGCCCGTGCCGTACCGCCCCCCCGCTCGCCAGGCGCCGCTCAGGACCTTTTTGGCGGTGACCAGGGCCTCGGCTTCAGGGAGGCTCTTGGTTTCGCCCAGGCACACGTCGCAGGCGCCGCAGCCCTCGGCGGGCGCCTCGTAAACCGTCCCGAAATGCTCGGTGAGCAGCAGGTGGCGGCAAAGGGGGGCCACCGCGAAGCGGCCGATCTCCCGGAGTTGGCGCTCCAAGGTGGTCCGGCGCTCCGGCGAGAGTTCTCCGTCCCGGAGAGCCAGGGCGCGGTGCAGGGCCAGGTCGGAGGCGGCAAACAGCAGGACGCACTCGGCGGGCAGGCCGTCGCGTCCGGCCCGGCCGGATTCCTGCTGGTAGTGCTCGACGGAGCGCGGGGTATTGGCGTGGATGACGAAGCGGACGTTGGAGCGGTCGATGCCCATGCCGAAGGCGATGGTGGCCACGATCACGTCCAGGCGTTCGTTGACGAAAGCCTCCTGCGCCCGCTGGCGCCGCTCGGGGGGCAGGCCGGCGTGATAGGCGGCGGCCGAGACCCCTTCCCGGCTCAGGCCCTCGGCCAGGCGCTCGACGTCCTTGCGGGTCTGCGCGTAGACGATTCCCCCCTCCCCGGCGTGGGCGCGCACCGCGCCCACCACTTGGGAGAGTTGGTCGCGGCGCGGGAAGGCCCGGTAAATCAGGTTCGGGCGGTCGGGGTGGCCGATGAGGCGCGCGGGCTCGCGCAGGCCCAGTTGGAGAATGATGTCCTCCTGGACCGCGGGGGTGGCCGTCGCGGTCAAGGCCATGCGCGCGGCCTTGGGAAATCGTCCCAGGACTTCGGCCAGGCGGCGGTACTCGGGCCGGAATTCATGGCCCCAGTGGGAGACGCAGTGGGCCTCGTCGACCGCCGCCAAGATCAGGCGGGGCGCCACATCCTCCAGGAGGTCGCCGACCAACAGGCGCTCCGGGCTCAGGAAAAGGAGTTCGGTTTTTCCGGCCGTGAGGCGCCGGTAGGCATCCGCGCGCCGTCCGGCCTCCAGGTTCGAATGCAGGGCGTCGGCCTCGATGCCGGCCTCACGCGCGGCCGCCACCTGGTCGTCCATGAGGGCGATCAAGGGCGAGACCACCAGGACCAGGCCCTTGCCCATGGCGGCGGGCAATTGGTAGCAGAGGCTCTTGCCTCCGCCCGTCGGCAGGACCACCAGGCAATCCCGCCCGGAGAGGGCGGCGTCGACGGCCTCCCGCTGAAGCGGCTTGAAGCAGGTGTAGCCCCAACCGCGCTTGAGGGCGGCTTCGGGAGTCGTCGGCGCCATGGAAGGGCGCGGGGTCAGTGGGACTGGCGGACCATGCCCGGGGCCACCCGCTCCGGGTTGACGGCCAGCCCCAAGGCTTCCTGCACGGGGACCCGCCCCGTCCGGACCAATTCCGCGAGGGATTGGTCCAGGGTGAACATGTGGTGCTTGCCCCCGGTCTCGATGGCGTTGGGGATCATGTGGGTCTTGCCTTCCCGGATCAGGTTGGAGATGGCGGGGGTCACGATCATCAGTTCCCGGGCGGCGATCCGGCCCTGCCCATCGTTGCGGGTCAGAAGGACCTGGCTGACCACGGCGCGCAGGCTGTTGGCCAGTTGGACGCGGACCTGCTGCTGCTGCTCGGCGGGATAGACGTCGATGATCCGGCTGACCGTCTGGGCCGAGTCGCCGGTGTGGAGGGTGCCGAAGCAGAGATGGCCGGTTTCCGCGGCGGTGAGGGCCAAGGAGATCGTCTCCAGGTCGCGCATCTCTCCGACCATGATGACGTCCGGGTCCTGGCGCAGAGCGTGGCGCAGGGCCTCGGCGAAGGATTTGGTGTGCGGGCCCACCCCCCGCTGGCGGATGACGGAGCGGTTGTGGGTGTGGACGAACTCGATGGGGTCCTCGACGGTGATGATGTGGCGCCGCTCGCGCCGGTTGATCTGGTCGATGAGGACGGCCAAGGTGGTGGACTTGCCGGAGCCGGTGGGGCCGGTCACCAGCACGAGGCCGTCGGAAAGCTTGGAGAGGTCCTGGATGGACGGTCCGATTCCCAGAAACTCCGCCGTGGGAAGCTGGCTGGGAATCACGCGCAGGACCGCTTCGACCCCGTTGTTCTGAACCAGGACGTTGACGCGAAAGCGGGCCAGGTTCTTGACGTTCAGGGAACAGTCGAGCTCCAGGTTGCGTTCGAACTCGGCGCGCTGGGAGTCGTAGAGGCAGGAATAGATGAGGGCCTTGCATTCCTCGGCCGATAAGGCCGGAAAGCCCCCCAACTCGACCATCTCGCCGACGTTGCGGATCATGGGAGGAAGGCCGACCACCAAATGAATGTCGCTGGCCCCGAACTGGATGGCCGCTTGGAGGATCTCTACGATGTTCATCGGTTCGATTGTAGCATTTCAGTCTTTGGGATATAAGTTGACGACCAGCCTCCCCGCCCCCGTTTCGGAGTTCAGGCCCAGCCGCCGAACGCCCTCCTGGGCGTCGGACCGGCGGGGACGGTAGCCTTGGGCCCATTGCACGATGGGCGGCGTGCCGGAGGTTTGGGGCAGAAGGTAACCCAGAATCAGGCAGACGCCCGTGAGAAAGGCCAGCTCGAGGGCCAGGGTCATGACCAGGGACAGGCCCATAAACCGCAGGCCCGCCCCGGCCCCGAAGGCGGCCAGGATCAGGAGGACCCCCGCGACGAACGGCAAAAGCGAACGCGGGGCCTCGGGGAAAGAAACAATGAAGAAAATAAATAGAAAGACGGACATCGAGCCCAGCCGAAGCGCGCCGATCACCGGGTCTTGAGGGTCACGTGGATCTTAAGGAAGGCTTCCTCAAATCCCCGCGGCAAGGGCGGAAACGGGGCGGCGTCCTGCGCCGCGGAAAGAGCCGCCAGGTCCACGCCCGAGTCTCCGGAGCTTTCCTCGACCCGCAGATCCACCACCGAGCCGTTGCGCAGGATGCTGAAGACGATGACGCATTCCCCGGACGAGGACGGCATGCGGGCGGACCATTGCGCCCAAAGCCCGGCCCGCACCTGGCTGATGTACCAAGGATAGGGAAAATTCGGCATGTCGGTGAAGATCCCTTCCTGCCCCGGAGCCCCGACGCCGGCGGGCCCGGCCGGGGCCTCCCCCGCCGAGGCGGGCGCCTCCGCGGCCGCTTTGGAGGTTGGAGCTTCGGCGGCCGAGGAGGAACTGGTGAGGCTGGGCCTGGGCAAGGGGCGGGATTTTCCCGGCACGATTTCCTCGGAGGGGGCGGGGGCGTGCGGCGCCGGGGCCGCGGCGGTTTTGGCCGCCTCGGGCTCCCGGGCGGCG
>CAYHPY010000085.1:2683-16608 GCA_964358485.1 uncultured Elusimicrobia bacterium | reverse complement strand
CCAGTGCGGGTTGCCGTTCATCCAGTCCGGGTCGCCGAACCGGCCGTGGCGGCGGTAGCCGCCGTAGCCGGGGGCCGGGTAGGACGGAGTCGGTGAGGCGGGCGGAGGCGTCAGGTCCGGAAGGTCGCCTTGGGGCTTGGCGGGGCCCGCCTCGCCGCCTCCGGCGGCCGCGGCCTGGGCCAGCACGACGGCATGCAGGGCCGCCGCGGCGAACATGGGATTGGTCGAGGTCAGCATCTCCTGGATCTTGGACGGCTTTTCGGCGCCGTCGTCCCCACGACGCGGGGCCGCGTATTCCTCGAAGAGGCCGTTGCGCACCACGGTCTTGGCCCAGGCCAGCGGGGTGTTGAAGTAGCCCTGCTCATGGACGCTCTGGACGGCGCCCGGCTCTTTCTTCATGATTTCTTCGAGCGCGGCCAAATTCTCGGGGCCGCCCGCGCGCTGGAGCAGGTAAATCATGCCCAGCAATAGGCCCCAGCCGTCGGTGTTGTTGTAGCTGGTCATCGAATCGGCCTCAACGTATTTCTCCAGGTTGCGCTGGAGTCCGCCCAGCAGATTTTCGCGGGCGGCGAGTTCGGCGAAAGCCTCGGCGGCGGCGTATTTCACCGGCCGGTCGTCGCCCATTTTTCCGGACATGATGCTCAGTAGAGCGGGAAGGTCCTTTTTGACGCGGCGGCTGGTCCGACCGACATGGGCGAGCACGGCGATGCGCCGGTCGACCGGGTGGGAAGTCCACGCCGAGGACTCGTAGGAACCGTCGGCCTTCACCTTCGGCGGCCAGAGGTCCTCGACCGACTCCGTCAAGTCTTCGGGCGCCAGGCGACCGAGGAGGGCGGCCAGGGCCTCGGGATTGGATTTGACGGCTTCCCGGTCGTCCATGGTTCCGATTCGGGCCAAAGCCAGACGCGCGGCGGCGGCGATCTGGGCGTTGTTCTCGGCCTTTTCCCGCTCCAAGGCCTTGCGGGCCTCCTCGGGCCCGGCCCGTTCGTAAAGGGCCGCGAGCGTGTCCTGCAAGGCGCCCTTGAGGGGCACATAGATGTGCTCGTAAGACTCGGCTTTGCGGGCCAGGGTCTCCACGGTCGGGATGTCCATCGGGGAGCCGAAGCGCTCCAGCACGCGCGCGGCCGCCATCACCAGGGGCCAATTCTCGGTCACCCGGGTCTTCATCGTGTCCCGACTGCTCCAGCCCTCGTCGCGGATCCAGGCGCGGACCGTCCGGGCCTCCTCGGGTCCGGCCAAGGCGGCGAAACCGGCCGCCGCCGCCACCTTCACGGCCGGGCCGTCCTTCTCGTACTGGGCCACGCCGTCCTGGCGCAGCATGCGGACCAGGAGTTCCCGGGTCATGGAATTCCACTTGGCCTGGTGCGGGGTGGGGATGGGCGCGCCCGGCGGGGCGTTGTCGACGGCCGAGCCGTGCTTGGGCAATTCCAGCCAATACTCCGTCCCCGCGCCGTCGAAATGGGTCCCGAAACGCGCTCCCGGCACGGCCGAGAGGCGCCGGTAGAGGTCCCAAAGGTGGTGGTCCCAGACCATCGCGCTGGTGAGGTTCCGGTCGTCGGCCATGGCCTGGGCCTCTTCGAAGCTCTTGGGGGCCGGCCCGGTGAAGTGCGCGGCCAAAAGCGCCGCCTCCTCGGGAGTCATGGCATGGGAGGTCCGGACCGCCAGGCGGATGTAGTCCTCATCCACGGCGCTTTCGAGCCGGACGGGCTCTGAGGAGCCGGCCTTCGTGGCCGATTCCTTGGCGTGGCGGATGAAGTGCTTGAGCCAGCCCACCCCCACCGCCGAAACCGGCGGGGCGACGAGATCGCGCAAGGACTCCGGCCATTGGGCCTCTTCGATCGTATGTTTGATTTTCTTGATCTCGTAGCGCATGTTGTCGTCGGCTTGGTTCGGGTTGTTGTGGGCCGCGACGGCCTTCTTGCCGGTCTCCAGGGCCGCGGGACCCGCGACGCCGGGATTGAAGAACGGGCGCGCCGCAACCGAAGGCGGGGACACCACTTTAGAGGTGCCCCCCCCGACTGCCACGGGGGGCGAGAGCAGCCCCCGCAGAAGCCCGTCGAACTCCTCTTCGGTCGGAGCCGAACGCGAGCCGGAGGTCACGCCCTCGGCCCATTCCAGCACCTGCCGCGCCAAGCCCTGGGCCGCGCCCTGCAGGCTCAGCCGCTCGGGCTCCGCCGCCGGACGGGGCTCGTAGGAGAAGGAGATCTTGCCCTCGCGCACGCCCACGGTGATCAGCGAACCTTGGACGTCCTTCTTGCCCGCCGCCGCCTGTTCCAGGATCCACCGGGCCAAGGGGTCGATGATGTGCTTTTCGACGGCCCCCGTCATGGGACGCGCGCCGTAGAGGGGCGAGAAGCCCTCGGTCTTGAGCAGTTCCACCACCTCGTCGGACCAGCGGAGCTCGGAATCATAACGCTCCTTGAGCAGGGCCTGGAACTCGGCTATCTGGAGCTTGGCGATCGTCCCCATGTGCTCGGCCTTGAGCCGGTTGAAGATCACCCACTTGTCCTTGGAGGCGGGGTCCTCGTCGAGACGGTTGATGAACTCGGGCTTGAAGCGCCCGCGGATGCCTTCCTTCACGGCCAAGGCGATCTCGGCGTCCCAGGCGGCCTCGACGGCGGCTCTCTGCTCGGGAGTCTCGGCGCGAGCGAGCAACCCCGCGTACTTCTCGCCATCCACGACCTCCATGCCGGAGTTCGAGGAGAAGAGGATGACGGTGTTCTTAAAGTCGATGGTCCGCCCCTCGGAGTCGGTCAGGCGTCCGTCGTCGAGGATCTGCAGGAAGATGTTCCAGACCTTGGGGTGGGCCTTCTCGATCTCGTCGAAGAGGATGACGGAGTAGGGCTTCTTGCGCACGGCCTCGGTGAGCTGGCCGCCTTCGCCGTAGCCGACGTAGGAGGGCGGCGCGCCCACCAGGCGCATATAGGTGTGCTCCTCCATGAATTCGGACATGTCGAAACGCACCATGGCGTTGGGGTCGTCGAATAAAAAGCGCGCCAACTCCTTGGCGACATAGGTCTTGCCGACGCCGGTCGGGCCGACCATGAGGAACTTGGCCATCGGGCGGTTGGGGTTGGACACCCCGGCCTTGTTGCGGCGCACGGCGTTGGCCAGCGCGGTCAACGCCCGGTCCTGGTTGATGACGCGCTTGCCGATCTCGGCCTCCATGTTCACGTAGCGCGAGGAATCCTCGTTGCCCAGGCTGAGCTGGCCGGAGGCGATCCCGGTCTTCTCGGCCAAGGTCCGCTTGATGAGGTCCACCGAGACCTGCCCTTTGCCGTCGGCGACGCCGGAGAGCTTTCCGTAGAGCTCCACGGCCTGCTGGGCCAGGGCGGCGACCTTGTTGTAGAGCGTCGCGGGCAAAGCCAACGCCGAGGGCAGGGCCTTCTCGGCCATGGCCCGGCGCGCCTCGTCGACGGCCAGAACCAGCTGCCGCCAGGTTTCGCGGATGTCGAGGGCCAGGGCCCCGCGGATGTTCTCGGGGCGCGCCAGCTCGGCGGAATCGTGAATGCCGTTGAAGGCTTTGCTCGGGTTGTGATCCTTCTTGTCGAATTGGTGGTAGAGCTTGGCGGCGGCGACCAGCGCGTCGTCGGGAATCTCGGCCCCGTGGAGGTTCTCCAAGTAGGATTTGGCCCCGCGCAGCATGGCGATGACGGTGTCCACCGTAGGCTCGGAAACCGTCACCATCTCCATGCGGCGGTTGAAGGCGTCGTCGGAGGCGATATAGGTCTTGAACTCCTTCTCGGTCGTGGCGGCCAGGAGGCTCAACTTGCCGTCGCGCAGGGGGTTCTTGAGGGCGTTGGCGATCTTCTTGCCCGCTTGGTCCATGAAGAGCTTGTGGATTTCGTCCATAAACACGATCACGTCATTGCCGTGATCGCCCTGGGCGGGGCTCAGGAGCGGGAGCAGCGCGATGAATGCGTTGAACTCCTTGACCGGCTCGTCGGCGCTCAGGAGCGCGTCGATGTTGAACTCCACCAGCCAGCGGCCCCTGAGGCGTTGGAGCTGGAGGTAGTGGTCCTGGTCGATGAGGCCCGCCTTGGCCAATTCTTCGGCGTGCTGGGCCTGCTCGATGAGCTCGGCCAGCCCCTCGGCCACGGCGGTCTTGCCGACCCCGGCTTCGCCCACCAGAATGGCGGAGTTGCGCATCCGGCGCGGGGAGGCCAGGATGGGAATGATCTTCTTGAGCTCGAGGTTGCGGGCGACCGTGGGGTTTTTGCCCGCGGCGTCGACCGGGCGCAGGTAGCGGGCCAAGCCCTTGACCTGATCCGGGGTCAAGGTGCTTTTGCCGTCGGAGAGGACCCGGGTGTTGAGGAAATTCATCCAAGCGGCCTGCGGGTCCCGCCGCTCCGGACGGGCCTGGGGCGGGGACATGGCTTTAGCCGTGTCCCCCATGACCTCCGCCGCCGGGGCGGGAGCCGCGGGGACAGGGACGGCCCGCTCCTTGAGATGCGTCACCGCGAAATACGCCCCCCCGGAGACGATCTCATCGGCCAGGCTGCGGACGATGAAGTCGGGATCGGTTCCTTCCGGGACCTCCAGCAGGGCCAGGCCGTCCCCGCCACGGTACTGGGCGTCCACCAGGCGCAGGCCCCAGGTCTTGGCCTGGGCCTCGATGGTTTCGGAAGGGGTCCCCGGGGTGAATTTCACAAGAATGGAACGGGCTTCGTCCCAGACCGGCGCGGCGGTCGACCCGGCAGGGGAGCCGTCCCGGCTCCCCTCGGGATTTTCGTTGGGAGCCGGGGCGACGGGAGCTTCCGGCACGGCGGGAGCGGGTTCCCCGGGGGTTTGCGCGACGGGGGCGGGCTCGGGGGAAACCGGAGCGGGCTCGTTAAATGGAAGTTCCCCCTGGTTGGGGTTCTCGGCGGGGGCCGGAGCGGCCGAAGAAGCCGCCCGGTAGGCCTCGACTGCGGGCCGGGGAGCTATGATCGCGCGCAGGGAGGTCTCCCGCATCAGGCGGCCCAGGGCCTCGGGGAGGCTCTCGGCGTCCTGGAATTCGATCCGCATCTTGAGCGGGCCGCCCGGGGTTTCCTCGGTCAGGGTCGCCTGCCGGGTCATCGCCCGCTCGGTTGCCTCCAACGCCCGCTCCACGAGGGTCTCGGCCGTCGCCAAACCCGTTCCCGCCGCGAACCGGAGGCGAAGGACCCGCGTGGAATCCGCCCCGCGGCCCGTGGCGGCGTGGAGGGCGGGACCGGACGCGGCCTCGCCGGCCGAACCGGTGTCCGAGCCCGGGGCGCGCGGAGGAGTCCCCCCGCCCAGGCCGCCCTGGGTCCGCTGGTTGTCGGCCTCTTCCAAAGTATCCTTGAGCTTCTTCTTTTCATGGGGGCTGCCCCACTTTTTAAAGACCTCGTGGTCCTTGAGCCAGGCCTCGATCCGGTCGAAATAAGGCTTGTTACGGGCGTCGGCCAGGATTTTCTTGATCGTCTCCTCGGAGTCCTCGGTCATGGCCCCGACCCACACTTCCTTCCCGTTGGCGTCCACCGTCTTCTTGCCTTTCAGGAATTTCGCCGCGGCGTCCGGATAGACCCGCATGAGTTCCTTGATCTTGTCCTCATCGGAGAGGGCGCGGAACTCCGCCTTGTCCATGAGCTCGTCGATGGCGGTCTCCAGGGCGTTTTTGAGGGCGTGCTCGGCCTCGAAGGCGCTGACCTCGCTCTTGGCCCCCAGGTCCTCCGAGATCTGGGCGATCACCGAGCCCCATTGGCTCATGATCCCCATCAAATCCTTCACCGCGGCTTCGGAACGGACTTTCTCGCGGATGCACCAGTAGTCGTAACTGCAGGGCAGTGCCAAGAAGAGCAGGGGCACATGCAGGACGGAGAAAAAGACGGCGTAGAAGGCCCCCAAGGCCAGGAGGCTGGCCAAACGAGTCAGTCCGTTGACCTTTTCCAGGCTGTGGACGTGGAAGTGGCTCAGGATGTTGGAGGGACCTTCGTAGATGCGCTGGAAGGTGTCCTGATAGCCGCCCGGGATGTTCGGGTTGTAGACCCAGCGCTCGTAGAGCTTCTGCGGCAGAAGCCCCACCAGAACTTTTCCTCCGTCGAGCGACGGGATCGGGATCATGTTGAACACGGTCAGGGCGAGGTTCATCTTGAAGAGCGTGGAGAGCACCAACGCCGCCGCGCCGCCCGCCGCCGCGGCCGGCAGGGCCAGCCAGGCCAGGCCCGCGACCGCCGCCAGGGCCAAATTAGCCGCCGGCCCGAAGAGGGCCACCTTGGCCGCGTCCTTTTTGGGGTCCTTGAGATTGTTGAAGTCGACGGGCACCGGTTTGGCCCAGCCGAAGAGAAACGGAAAGCCCGTAAGGGCGACGGAAACAGCCAGCGACACCGCCGGAACCAAAATGGTTCCGGTCATGGAAATGTTCCGTAACGGATTCAGGGAATCCCTCCCCGCGACGGCGGGGGTCCGGTCACCATAGAGCCTCAACGCGAACAAATGGGCCGTCTCATGGATCAGGATCGAGGCCACCAAGGCGCCCGAGATCAGGGCCACGGGGATCAGTTGGGCCTGGAAGATCGCGGCGGCGCCCAGGAGAATGACTGCGGGGACGCCGTAACGAACCAGGAAAGACTGCGGCTTGGCGGCGGAGGAGGCGGGCGCGGGTTTGCCGGGAGAGGGGACCGCGGCGGGAGTTTCCGGAGCGTTCCCGGGGGCGGCGGGAGACAGGCCCCCGAGCCGGGAAAGACGAGGCTCGGGGGAAGCCGACTCCAAGGCCGGGCGGCGCAGTTCTCCATCGAAGATTTCGCGGGAGGCCTCCGGGGACGGCTTACGGAGGAAACCGGAGAACGCCGAACCGACCGCCGCGAGGATACCGGGGCGGGAGGATTTTTCGCGCGCGGCCGAGACTTGGACCGCCGGCCCGAGCGCGGGCGCGGAAATGGCGCTGGAGGCTTCAACCGGGGCCGGGGAGACGAAAGTCCGGGCTTCGACCGAGGCTTGGGAATCCCGGCGCGAAACGGCCTCGGTTTGCGCCGGAAAGAACTCGGGCGCCCTCAAAGAAGGGGCCAGACCTTCCGGGGCCGAGCCCGGCGCGGTGCGCGGAGAGGCGACGGGGCCGAGCGCGCCCTTGAGTCCGATGTATCCGGACAACGGAGAAATTTCCCGGGAGGAACCCGCGCCCGAAACCCGGAGAAGGCCGCGGACGGCCGATTGCGACCCCCGGGAGGCTCCCGAGGAGCGGATGGCCTGGGCGGCGGCTTCGTAGCCGGCCAAACCCGGAGAGGTGGCGATCAAGGCCGCGCTGAGCAGGCCCCCCATCAAGGATTTTAAATTTTTTCCGGTGAATAGTGTATTCATATCGACCAAATTTTAGAATTGTTTGATTTGGATCAATAGGTCCCTTGGGCCCATGGTCGGGGAGTTTTTGGGCCCACGCTTCCTTAGGACCTATGAACTTCCGGGGCCTGGGAAATAGTGGTATCATGATTCCCGATGAAGACGATCCAACTCTACCTCCATGATCTCAAGGAATTACTGGAGGCGCGGGAATTCGTCATGGTCCGCACCTGCCTGCGGGACATTCCTCCCGTCGACCTGGCGGAGGCCTGGGATTATTTCACGCCCGAGGAGCGCTCGGTGGTCTTCCGGCTCAGCAACCGCGCCCGGGCCGTCCAACTCTTCGAGGAACTCGACCCCCCCGCCCAGGCCGAGTTGGTCGCCGGGCTTCAGAAGGACCAGGCCGAGGAACTCCTCGAGGAGATCGACCCTTCGGAGACGGGGCGCATGCTCCGGGGCCTGCCCCAGCCGATGGTCCGCCATCTCAACGGGATCCTGAAAAAATCCGGGCAGGAAATCGTCCAAAAATACCTCGATTTCCCCCCGCAAAGCGTGGGGGCCCTGATGCGGGGCCGCTATTTCGCGCTCGACTCCAAGTGGTCCTCCAAGCAGGCCATCGAGCGCATCCAACTCACCACCCGCCTGCGGCGCCTGGAGGAAACCCATCTCGACACCTTGATGGTGGTCGACGGGGAGAGCGGCCCGTTGGTCGGGGCGGTGAGCCTCAAAGCCCTCGTCGTCTCTCCGAAGGACATGAGCGTCCGGGAATTGATGGATCCGGGCCCCACGGTGCTGTCTCCCGAGATGGACCAGGAAGAGGCCGTGCGCCTCTTCGCGAAATACAAGCTGCGCAGCGCCCCCGTGGTCGGCGCGGACGGGAAATTGATGGGCATCGTGGATTACCGCGACGTTTACGAGGTCGCCAGCGCCGAGACCGAGGAAGACTTCGCCAAGATGGCCGGCATGCCGTTGTCGCCCGCGGAGGACTCGGTCTGGCTCCAGACCACCCGCCGCCTGCCCTGGCTGGTCATCACCTGCATCGGCGGATTGGGAGTCTCCACCGTGGTCAAATATTATGAGGGAACCTTGGCCCAGATCCTGGCCCTGGCCAGCTTCAGCCCCCTGATCGCCGGCATGGGCGGCAACGTAGGGTCCCAAACGGCGACCCTGATCGTCCGCGGAATGGCCACAGGGGAAATCAAAGCCGGCCAGGAAGCCGTCACCATCGTCAAGGAAATCGGGGTGGGGGCGCTGCTAGGTGTGATTTACGGTTGCGGGGTCGCGGCCGCCGCTTACCTCTTTTACGGTTCCCGTTACGGCTGGGAACTATCGGCCGTGGTCGGCCTTTCGATGCTCTTCTCCATGACGGTCGCCTCGACTTTGGCCGCGGGGGAGCCCTTCATTTTCCGGCATTTTGGAATCGACCCGGCCACCGCCACGGGACCGCTGATCACGACGACGACGGACCTGCTAAGCAACATCGTGTATTTCGGGTTGGCGACCTACCTTTTGCTGTAGGTCAGAATTTGACGCCCAGCGTGAAGCGGTGGGTGTCTCCGAAGGAACCCAGGGAGACGAAGGCGTAGTCGGCGAAAACGAAATACGCGCCGTCGGGTTTGACCAAGGTGTCGGTCTCGGCGGATTTGCGCTCCCACCAAGGGGTTTCCTCGCCGGCCCAGCCCGACGGAGCGCCCAGCATGGTGATGTAGCTCAACCCCATGGAGAGCCCGGCCCCGCCCCCGAGATCGCGCAGTTGTTCCCAGCCGGACCGAAAGGTGAAGGCGTTGTTGACTTTCCATTCGGCTCCAACGTGGGCCTTGGGATCCTCGTCGTTGGGCTTTTCCTCGTCCAACGCGAAGGTCAACTTCTTGAAATTGGGAGGGGTGTAGGAAATTCCGCCCCGGAACATCCGAGGCAGGGAACTGGTGTCCTCGCCCAACCGGGCCGAACCGCCGATGTTCTGGGCGGAGAAGCCCGCGCCGAACCCGGACGCGGGGTGCTTATATTGGGCCCCGAAGTCCGCCGCGAAACCCCGTCCGCTCTCGGTGTGAAATTTCTGGTTGACCATTTTCACGTTGACCCCGGCCGAGATGTTCGGGGCGAGGTAACGCCCGTAGGCGATCGAAGCGGCCCAGGCGTTGGCGGTGATTTTTCCGCTGGCGTTTTTACTGGCGTCGTAAGAGGTCAAACCCGGAATGTTGTAATGGGTGAAGCTGGCCCCGAGCGTGCCCGCCTTGGGTGAAAGCGGCAGAACGAAAGCCCCGAATTCGGAGACGATGTCCTCGATGTAGCGGGTATGGCTGGCCGAAATTTCCTTGATCCTCGCCCGGGCCAACCCGGCCGGATTCCACCAAAGGGAGTTCGCGTCGTCGGCCAGGGCCGCGAAGGCGCCCCCCATGCCGATCGGCCGCGCGCCTTGGGGCAAGGCCAGGAATTCCCCGGTCGTGGTTCCCCCTCCGCCCGCCGCGCCCGAAGAACCCGCCAGGGCCGAAAGGAAAAGCGCCGCCCCGGCCAGGGCGCGCAGGACGGGCGAGCCCCCCCTCACCGGATCACCATCACCTTGCGGGATGCCCGGATGCTGGACTGCCCGTCGTTGGCCGTGATTCTCAAAAGGTAAACCCCGGTGGCGATTCCCGTCCCGGAATTATTGACCAAATCCCAATTGAAGGTGTTGGCCCCGGCCGCGAAGGGCTGGGTCTGATGGAAAATCCGGTCGCCTTTCAAGGTATACAGGTCGATGTCCACCGTCGAAGCCACCGTCAGCGTGAAATCGAATTTCGCGGGTCCGGTCCGGACGGGGTTGGGATAGCTGACCACCGTCTTGGTGAAAGATTCCTCGGACTGCCGGACGATGGTCGTCCCTCCCACCGATCCGGGCTGAATCGAAAAAGTGAAGGCCTGGGGGGTGGCGGTGTTGCCGAGGGTGTCCTTGGCGGTCACTTGAATCGTGTAGGTCCCCGTGCTGGCTTGAGAGACGCCCGTGCTGAAGGTGACGGTCACCCCGGAATTGGCGACGGTCCCGCCGCCGGAGGAACTCGGACCCGTCAGCGCGACCAGGGACACGTTGCTCCCCGAGCCGGCGGTCTCATTGAGGGTGACCACCACGTCCGTGAAAGTGGTCCCGGCGGAGAATTGAGGATTTCCGCTGGCGATGCTCGTGCCGTTGACGGTGATGGCGCTGATGGTGGGGGCCGTCGTGTCGGCCGCGGTCTGGCTGGCCGTGCGCTCCACGGGAATGGTCGTGGCCTGCGCCCCGTCGTTGCCCCCGGGGTCGATGGCCCGGTTTCCGAAACCGTCCTTGGCCGAGATGCCGACCGTGTAAACTCCGGAGGAGACGGCCACGCCCAAAGTGTCCAAGCCGTCCCAGGTCTCGGAATACGCCAACCCGGCCTTGCGATTGAAGGTAATGACCCGCACCACGCTGGTGCTGGAGGTGTCGACGGCCGTGCCCGCCGAGTTGAGAGCCTGCACCTCGCCGTTGCCGTCCATCGTGAACTTTCGCCCCGGCTGGGCGATCACGATGCGCACCGAGGCGTCCCCGGTGATGTCGTACTTGATCTTGGCCAGGGAACTGGTCGGGCTGATGCCCTCGGTCGTGAAATTCATGATCCGAAGCACGTCGACCGGAAGCGTGTACACGTCCTGATAGCGGGTCGTCGGCGTCAAGAGGGGGTTGGTCGCCATGAAATCGACCAGGTAGATTCCGTTGGTGACGACCGTTCCCGAGGCGTCCCGGACGTCCCAGGTGTCGGTGTTGCTGATTCCAGCGTCCAATTCGGCGGTTCGGGGAACGGAACTGACGAGGACCTTGACCAAGTTCGTCAAGGGATTGGCCGTGGTCGTGGAAAAACCGGTGGCTGAATCGGTGGTGAACGGGGTCCCCGGCTTCCAGACTTTGATGGTGACCTCGGAGTCGGCGTCCAGGCGGTAGGTCCACTTCCAGAGCTGGCCGAAGCCGAGCTGGCCGCCGCCGCCGTCCGAGCGGGCGACGCAGGAAGTATCGCCAGCGCCGCAGTGCATGTAGGAATGGCACTGGATCGTCGAGGTGTCGAAGATCCCGGAAACCGTCGTGGAGGCCCGCACCACGGTGCAATGCGTTCCGCTGCCCAGGCCCGCGATGATCGAGGCTTTATCGAAGACCGTCGCCACCGTCGTGCCCCCCGCCAAGGGATTGGTGAAGCCGAAACGGCTGAGCACGAAATAGGTGACCTTGGCCGTGGTGGAGGAAGGATCGGTGGTCGCCGTCCAGGTCAACGGGAAGCTCCCGGTCCCGAAGGTATGGGTGAGGGCGAGATCGAAGGTGGCGAAAGACGGCGCCGCCAGGACGGCGAGCATACCCGCGGCCAGGGCCGCGGGCCGGACAAAAAATAAACGCCGAAGGTTTTTCATAAGATTCCAATAGAGAACGGCCTTTCGGCCGTCCTCAAACCTCGGCGTTTGCGACAGTCGGATTGTAACAGACCAACCCATTCTTGTCAAGGCCCAGAAAAAAATATTTTTTTGTATGATGGAGCCATGATCCTAAAGCAATTTTATTTGGGCTGCCTCTCCCAGGCCTCCTACCTCATCGGGGATCGCCGCACGCGCACGGCGGCGGTGGTGGACCCAAGGCGGGACGTGGGGGTTTACCGGGAATTCGCCCGCAAACGCGGGCTCAAGATCAAGCATGTCCTGCTCACCCACTTCCACGCCGATTTCGCCGCCGGCCACCTGGAACTTCGGGACCGGGGGGCCGCGATCTATCTCGGGAGCCGCGCCAAGGCCGCCTATCCCTTCACCCCTCTTAAGGAAGGAGAGGCCGTGGAGTTCGGGAAAGTCCGCATCCAGGCCCTGGAAACCCCCGGCCACACCCCCGAAGGAATGTCCCTGCTGGTGTTCGATCTCAATCGCAGCGGGCGCGCCCCGAAAGCGGTCCTGACCGGGGACACCCTCTTCATCGGCGACGTCGGCCGTCCCGACCTGCTGGTCTCCAAGGGCCTCTCCGCCAAGGCCTTGGCGGGCATGCTCTACGACTCCCTCCACAAGAAGCGTCTCTCCCTTCCGGATTCCACCTTGGTCTACCCCGCCCACGGGGCGGGGTCCCTCTGCGGCAAAAATCTTTCGGCCGACACCTATTCGACCATGGGCGTCCAGCGGCGCCACAATTACGCCCTCCAGCCCATGAGCCGGGGGAGGTTCGTGTCCTTGGTGTCGAGGGAACAGCCCCCCGCGCCCTCCTACTTCTCCCATGACGTCCGGCACAACATGAGCCGCCGGCCCACGCTCGAGAAAATCCTCCGCCGGGGCTTGCGCGCCCTCCCCGCCGGCCGCTTCCTGGCCGCCGCCAAAAAAGCCCAGGTTCTGGACACCCGGGACGCCGCCGATTTCGAGGGCGGCCACCTTTGCGGCGCCGTCAATGTCGGCCTGAGCGGCCGCTTCGCGGCTTGGGCCGGAGCGGTCCTCGACCTGCGGCGCCCGATCCTGCTGATCTGCGATCCGGGAACAGAAAAGGAAGCCGCGCTCCGGTTGGGGCGGATCGGCTTGGACAATCTTACCGGCTACCTTAAAGGAGGGATGCTTTCCCTCCAAGACCGGCCCGGAAAGATCACGCGGACCGAGCGCATGACCGCCACCGCGGTCTCCGAGCGGCTCAAAGGACGCCGGCGCCCGCTGGTCCTGGACGTCCGGGCCCCGGGGGAATGGGCTTCGGCCCGGATCGCGGGAAGCCTCAACATTCCGCTGGATCGCTTGGCGGCAAGAGCGGGAGAACTGCCCGCCTCCCGCCCGGTCGTGGTCCATTGCCAGGGGGGCTACCGCTCCGCCGTCGCCGCCGGCTTGCTGGAACGGGCCGGGATCAAGCGGGTCAGCGACATGGTCGGCGGAATCGCCGCCTGGCAGGCGGCCGGCCTCCCCACTCTGGGCCAAAAGACCTAGAGCCTCTAGGTCCAAAGACTCCCTGTCCTTTGGGACCCCCGACCTAGGCCCTTCGGGCCGGACGGTGGTAAAATCTTACCGATGCGCGCCCTCTTGGCCGCCCTGCTCTGGCCCCCGGCGGCGGCCTTTTGTCTCGCGGCCCCGCCCACCGCGCCCGCCTCCCTTCGGGAACTGGAGTCCCTCTCCGCCGCCCCCTCGCAAAACGCCCTCCGGGCCTATTTCGACGGAGCCGCCCTCCCCGAAAGCGCGGCCGTCGGCCGCGAGGCCCGCCTCCGGGACCTGCGCGCGCTTCTCAGCCACGGAACGGAAATCCAGGGGCGGCCGGTCATGCCGTTCGTGTTTCGGACTCCCCAAGGAAACTCCCTGACGGCCCAGAGCGCGGGATTGGAGGGGTTTATCCACGCGGAGAAAGAACTGACGGAACAATTCGGAACGAAAGCCTCGCTGAGGCATTTGGAGGACTACTTCAATTACCTGGACGTTCTTTTGGCGGGGGCGCCGTCGATGGGAACGCAGCGGAAGGCATTAACGGAACTACGGCAACAGAAAATCGGAACGGGACGGAAATATGAACTGCTCAAAGAACGGATAACGGATCTGGGAAAAGAACTACGAGAAGAAATCCGAGCCGCCGACCAATCAAGCTGGATTCGCAAGGCTCGGATTTATGAGGTCTTCCCCCGCGCCTTCAACCTCCCCGGGAAGCGGGGGGGCCCCGGTCCCGCCCCCCCGCCCCG
>CAYHPY010000085.1:0-2673 GCA_964358485.1 uncultured Elusimicrobia bacterium | reverse complement strand
GCCCACGGCTCGTATTTTTTTGGTCTACCCCCGCGCCTAAACCCCCCCCGGGACGGGGGGGGCCTATGCCCGGCCGCCCGGAGCCGGCGGCAAGTTTTTCTCGGATTTCAACATGGACGACCTCGGCGCCATCCGCGCCCAGGGATTTGACGCCCTCTGGGTCATGGGGATTTTCCCCATCGGCAAGCGCAACGCCTTCGGAACGGCGGGCGGCTCGCCGTATTCGGTGGCCGACCACGAGACCGTGCATCCGGACCTGGGAAGCGAGGAGGAATTTGCGGCCTTCACGGCCCGCGCGCACGCGGCGGGGCTGAAAGTCATCATCGATTTCATCCCCAATCACACCTCCATGGATTCCCGCCTGCTTTGGGATCATCCGGACTTTTTCATCGGGGGCCCGGCCCCGGCTCCCAACGAAAATCCCATGCCCCGGGGCAGCTTCGACCACCGGGCCCGGGACGGCCGGACCCGCTGGATCAGCCACGGGGGCTACGACTCCTACGGCAGCATGGCCTACTGGGAGGACACGGCCCAGGTGGATTACTCCAACCCCGAGACCCGGGCCGAGATGATCCGCATCGTCCGAAGCTGGGTGCGCCGCTTC
Source organism: uncultured Elusimicrobia bacterium (assembly GCA_964358485.1). GTDB lineage: Bacteria > Elusimicrobiota > Elusimicrobia > UBA1565 > UBA9628 > CAYHPY01. The sequence goes on along the minus strand of CAYHPY010000085.1, from coordinate 2,069 downwards.
GGGGTGGACGGCTTCCGGGTGGACATGGCCTACCAGGTGACCAACCATTATTTCAGCCGCAATTGGCGGCGCCCCATGCCCGGCCGGGAGTTCCTGGAGGAGCTCATCACCGAGGTCCGCGCCGACGCCCCGGCCACCGGATTTATCGCCGAGGCCTATGACCGTTGGGACGACCTCTCCAAGGCGGGATTCGACCTGATTTACGGCAAGAACAACATCGACCGCCCCGGCGGCCACCAGGGCTGGTACGATGCCCTGGGCAGCCGGGATCCGGGCTGGATCCGGGAGGCCATCCGCCGGGCGGCCTACCTGCGCTGGCAGGCGGGCGGCTCGGACGCGCTCGACTTTGTGGGCAATCACGACGAGCCCGCCCCCGAACGCGCCTTCGGCCCGTGGCGCCGGGGCGCGGCCTGGCTCACCCTGCTGATGCCGGGAAATCTCCTATTCTACGGGTCGCAGGAGGTGGGCTTCGACCGGCCCACCCCGGCGGAGCCGAAATCCCTGCCGTTCAGCGTGCCCGTCCAGGTGGATTGGAAGGGCGATCCCGAAACCGCCCGCTTCTATCGAGAAACATTCTCCCGCGCCGCCGCCCTACGGGACGAGGGAGACTGGGAGATTCGCCCGCTGGACGGCGCGGCGCAAGGCTGGGCGGGGTACCTGCTGGTCTCCGACCGGGGCGCGAAAGCGGCGGTTCTGGCCAATCCCTCCGACCGCGCCGTCCCGGTCAACTTCCCCACCTACTCGGCAATCCTGCCTGCATTCGGGTACGCGCTCGTCAGGCTCCCCTAAAACACGAAACCCGCCTCGGTGGGCGGGTCTAGGTCCTGACATTTCTCGTTACAGGTTCGAAAACTTCTACCGTAAGTATAGCAGAGGTTTCCGGGGAATGCAAGGGGAAAATTAAATCTGCTAACATTCCAACGCCCCCGGCAGACCAAGCCATGAAAAAATCCCTTCTTCTCGCCCTGCTCGCCGCGGCAGCCGTTATTTCCGCGGCCCCGGTCCAAGCCAAGACCAAGCCCAAGGAGGCACCCGTGAAGAACTACGCCAAACCGAGCAACGACGAACTGCGCAAGAAGCTTTCCCCCCTCCAGTATGAGGTCACCCGGAAAGAGGGCACCGAGCCGCCCTTCGAAAACGCCTACTGGAACAACCACGCCGACGGGATCTACGTGGACATCGCCTCCGGAGAGCCCCTGTTTTCCTCCAAGGACAAGTTCGACTCCGGCACCGGCTGGCCCAGCTTCTGGCAGCCCCTGGTCAAGGACAATGTCGCGGAGCGGGTGGACCGGCGGCTCTTCATGAAGAGGGTCGAAGTCCGCTCCAAGCACGGGGACTCCCACCTGGGCCATGTCTTCGAGGACGGCCCCAAACCGACGGGCCTGCGGTACTGCGTCAACTCCGCGTCCCTGCGATTCATCCCGGCGGCCAAGCTCGAGACGGAGGGCTACGGGGAATTCGCCCGCCTCTTCCAGCGCCCGGCCAAGACCGAGAAAGCCACCCTCGCGGGAGGCTGTTTCTGGGGCATGGAGGAGCTTCTGCGGCAGCTCCCGGGGGTCTTGGAAACCCGGGTGGGCTACACCGGAGGGGAAACCAAGGCGCCGACCTACGACCAGGTCAAGAAAGGGACCACCGGCCACGCCGAGACGGTTGAGGTGGTCTTCGACCCCGCGCGCCTGAGCTTCGAGGCGCTCCTAGGCTATTACTTCCGCATGCACGACCCGACGACGCCCAACCGGCAGGGCAACGACGCGGGAACCCAATACCGCTCGGCCGTCTTCTACCACTCCGAGGAGCAGAAAAAGGCCGCCGAAGCGGTGAAGGCCAAGGTGGACGCTTCAGGGAAGTGGAAGCGACCGCTGGTCACCCAGATCGTCAAGGCGGGGCCCTTCGCGGACGCCGAGGACTACCACCAGAAGTACCTGCAAAAAAATCCCGGGGGCTACACATGCCACTTCCTGCGGCCGGAATGACGAGCCGGCGCTAGGCCGGCCGTCCTAATAGCCCCTGAAGCAGGCCGGCACAGCGGGGCTGCCGCCCCGCTGATATAGACGAGCCCTGTCAAAGCC
>CAYHPY010000084.1:0-16745 GCA_964358485.1 uncultured Elusimicrobia bacterium | reverse complement strand
GCCGCGGGCGCCATTATCCGGGCGGGGGCCCTCGCCGCGGCGGTTTTGGCCGCCTCGGGCTCCCGGGCGGCGGCCCCGGCGTGCAGGACCCTGGTCGGCCCGACGAAGTCGATCTGGTAGACCGGCTCTTTTTTGAGGGACACTCCGGAGATCACCGCTCCGAAGAGCGCCCCGAGGGCCAGATGCGCCCCGAGCGACCAGGCCAGATAGGGGCGCATGGTCTCGGGAAACATTTCAGCCCTCCGGGGAGACCCCGATGCCCAGGCGCCCCACGCCGAGTTTCTTGGCCGCGTCCAGGACGAGGACCACCTTCTCGACGGCGACGCTGCGGTCGGCCTGGACCAGGAGGGTCTTCTGGGCCGCTTTGGGAAGACGAAGAGTGAGCTCGCGTTCGAGCTTGGCCCAACGCACCGCCGTGCCGTCGATAAGAAGGTTTCCGGAGCGGCTGATCATCACGGTGACCGTCGACTCCCCGGGCGGCGGCGTGCCGCTGTCGGCCTTGGGGAGCTTCACGGTCAATTGGGACTGCACCAGGATCGGGGTCAGGACCATGAAAATGATGACCAGGATCAAGGACACGTCGATGAGGGGAATGAGGTTGAGGTCGACGATCGGGCGGCGAAGGTCGTGGACCTTCACTTGGCGGCGCGCTCGGACAGGGTCTCGATGATCTCCTCCGAGATCCAGCCCAGCTCCTCGGCCATGCGGGAGGATTGATGACGGAAATAATTATAGAAGGCCACGGCGGGGATGGCCACGAAAAGCCCGGCCGCCGTGCAGACCAAGGCCTCGGAGATGCCGACCGCGACCACCCCCGGCCCCGCCCCGGCGGCGGAGGCCAAGTCCTTGAAGGCCCGCATGACCCCGATCACGGTGCCGAACAGGCCGATGAAGGGAGACACGCTGGCGATGGTCCCGAGCTGGGCCACGCCCCGTTCCAAATCCGCCAAGGCGCGGGCCACGGCCCGTTCGGTGGAGCGGCGCCTTTCCTCCCGGTTGCTGGGGCCGACGAGGCTGGCCATGACGACCCCCGCGGCGGGGCCTTTGTGGGCGCGCGAGAGATTCACCGCCTCGGCGAGGTTTCCGTCCCGGATCATGTGTCGGAGCTTGTCCAAAAATCCCGGAAGCCCGGCGCGGGCCTTGGCGTAGGCCCGGTATCTTTCCCAGATGAGGGCCAGGGAGTACACCGAAAGAAGGATGAGCAGGGCCAGGGTCGGCCCGCCGGCGATGAGAATTTCCTTGAGACCGATCGGTTGCGCGCCCATGGGGGCATTATCTCAAAATGACGGATCGTTCTCAAGGGCCGCCGCCAGCCCTTGCGCCGGGAGCCCGGGGCTGTTAAACTAGGCTTCCGATGCGGTATTTCCTGGCGCTTTCCCTTTTCGCCGCGGCCGGCGCTTCACTCGCCGCCGGGACGGGACTTGGCATAAGCCTGGAGCCCCCCCCCGGCTGGACCGACGTCGGCTCGCGAACCTCGAACCCGGACGTGGTGGTGGCGTTGAAGGGGCCGGAGAAAAGCTCCTTCGTCTTGTCCCGGATCGACCGGATGAGCCTGCGCAACCGCGCGCGCGCCAAGACCCTGCTCTCCGACATCCTCTCCAACACCAATCGTAAAACCGGCCTGACTTTGATGTCGCGGGGCCCCTTGAGGACCGTCGGCCTCAAGAACGAACTGACCGTCCACTACATCCTGGCCGAGCACGCGGGAAAACCCCGGTTGGTCCTGGGCCTGGTGGAGGCCGGCGGCGGAGTCTATCTCGGGACCTTGATCAGCTCCGTGCCGGAAACGCAACTGCCCTCGCTTTTCGGAGGCATCCGGGTGGACCTGCGCGCGGCCCAAGCCGGCGCGGGCGGCTCGGCGGGAGGCGGTCGCCGGGGCGCGAGCCTGGACGGGCAGCTTTCCTTTTCCCTACCCGACGGGCTTTCCCTCAGGAAAGTTTCGCCCAAGGAGCGCGAGTCCGGCGTGGTGGCGGTCATTCGCGGGGTGAGCGGCGAGCTGAAATTCCTCAAGGAGCCGGAGCCCGCGGCCTCCGGCGACGAGGAAGCCAAGGTGGTTCGAAACACCGTCCTCTCGGTGACCGGGGTCAACCGGCAAACCTTCTCGCCCGTGCTTTCCCTGAAAACTCCGCCCGGCCCCGAAGTTTTGTACGCCTCGGCGCGGGTCAAGACCGAAGGCGCGGAAACGACCTTCCTCTACGGGTTCATGCCCTGGGCTTACTGGGGCTACTCCATTTGGGGGACCGGGTCGGGCTCCGCGGAGATGCTGCGGGCGTCGCTGGGCGCGCTATCCATGGGAATGGCCGCCAATCCCGCCTTGGTCGCAAAAACCCCCCGCCTGGTCCGCAATCTCCCGTCCCGGCGCAAGGCCCTCGCCGCGGGCGGCGGATTCGTCCTGGTTCTGCTCCTGGTCCTGGCCCTGCGGTCCCGCCTTAAAAGATGATAGGATTGTCCCGATGAAAGAGGATTCTCCCGCGCGCGACGACGTGCGGATGGCCGAAAAACTGGGAACCGCCCAGGCCTCGATTCGAAAGCAATTGGGGTCGATCATCGTGGGTCAGGAGGCGGTGATCAACGAATTGCTCATCGCGCTGTTCTGCAGGGGGCATTGCCTCATCGTCGGGGTTCCCGGCCTGGCCAAAACTCTCCTCATTTCCAGCCTGTCCCGGATCCTGGACCTGCAATTCTCCCGCATTCAGTTCACGCCGGACCTCATGCCTTCCGACGTCACGGGCTCCGAGATTCTTCAAGAGGATCCCCAGACCAAACAGCGCTTTTTCCGCTTCGTGCCGGGGCCGATTTTCGCGAACATGATCCTGGCCGACGAGATCAACCGAACCCCGCCCAAGACCCAATCGGCCCTGCTTCAGGCCATGGCCGAGCGTCACGTGACCACGGGCGGCTCGACGCGGCCCCTGCCCCTGCCCTTCTTCGTCATGGCGACCCAAAATCCCATCGAGCAGGAAGGCACCTATCCCCTCCCGGAGGCCCAGCTCGACCGTTTTTTCCTGCAGATTTCCATGGATTATCCCACCCTTGAGGAAGAGCGCCGGGTGGTGGTCGAAACCACCGGGGACCGCGAGGTCCGCCTGAATAAAGTGTTGGACGCCGACGAGGTGCAGGCCCTGCAGGACCTGGTCCGCCGCGTCCCGGTTCCCGATTCCGCGGTGGATCTGGCCGTGAGGCTCAGCCGGGGAACCCGTCCCGCGGAAGCGTCCTCTCCCGATTTCGTCAAGCGCTGGGTGTCCTGGGGCGCCGGCCCCCGCGCCTCCCAGGCGCTGGTGCTGGGGGCCAAGGCGCGAGCCCTCATGTCCGGGCGCCTGGCGGTTTCGGCCGAGGATATTCTGGGAATCGCCAAGCCGATCCTGCGCCACCGCGTGGTCCTCAATTTCCAAGCGGAGGCCGAGGGAGTCCGGGCCGACGACCTGATCGCCCGTCTGATCGCCGCCCTGGGCTGACCGGCCCCGTGAAATACCTGGACCCGGTCGGCGTCGCCAAGCTCAAGGGCCTCGACCTGCGCCGGAGGCTGGCCGTGGCCGGGGCCGGGGGCGGCCGCCACCGGAGCCTGCTCCGGGGCCGTTCCCAGGAGTTCGCGGAGCATCGGGCCTACGTTCCCGGCGACGAGGTCAAGTTTCTAGATTGGAAGGTCTACGCCCGCCAGGACCGTTTTTTCGTCCGGGAGCATCAGCAGGAGGACATCCTGAGCGCGGCGATCCTTTTGGACCGCTCGGGCTCGATGGGCTTCGCGGGCCGGGGCGTTGCGAAATGGGAGCTGGCCTGCCGCCTGGCCATGGCCGCGGCCTTCTTGGCCCTCTCCAAAGGGGACGCCGCGGGCCTGACGACCTTCGACACCGAGCCCCGCCAGGATCTTCCCTCCCGCTCCGGGTTGGCCCAGCTCCGGTTATTCGATGAGGCCTTGGTCCGCGCCGCGCCCGCCGGGGAAACGGGCTTGGGCGCCGTTCTGGAAAAAACCGCCGCGCGCCTCAAGCGGCGGTGCCTGGTGATTTTGATCTCCGATCTTCTTGGGAACCCCGCGGAGATCGTCGCGGTCCTCAAGGCCCTGCGCGCCCGCCGGCACGAGGCCCTGGTCCTGCAGGTTCTCGATCCCCGGGAGCGGGACCTGGATTACGACGGCTCGGTGGTGTTCGAGGACCTTGAGAACGGGCGCCTGCTGCCCTGCGAGCCCGGCCCCCTAAAGGACGCCTACCGCGCCGAGTTCGCCCGGATGCTCCGGCTTTACCAATCCAGTTTCCACCGGGCGGAAATTCCCTACCTGCCTTTCTTCACCGACGTCCCATGGGACCTTTCCTTGGGGAGGCTCCTCGCCGGTCTGTGAATTTCCACAACCCCGTGTTTTTATGGGCGCTCCCGGCGGCCGGCCTTCCGATCCTGCTGCATTTGTTGTCTTTGCGCCGTCCCCGGCGGGAACCGTTCAGCGCGGTTTGGATCCTGGCCGAAATTCAGCGCCGGTCCAGCCCCCGCTCCCGCCTGCGGTCCGCGCTCTTGGCGGCTTCCCGGGCCGGGCTGATCGGACTTTTGATTTTGGCCTACGCCGGCCCTTCCTTGGACGCCCCCGCCGCGGCGGGCGGATCGGGCTTGTCCTTGGTCGTGCTGCTCGACGCGTCCTACTCCATGGGCCTGCGCGGGGCGGGCAAGAGCCGTTTTGAAGCCCTGAAGGCGGAGGCTTTGGCCCTGCTCCGGACCTTGGGCCCGGCGGACCGCGTCGCCTTTTCCCCCTTCTCCGACGAACCCGCCCTGGCGGCGGGGGCTTTGGAGTGGCGGGCGCCCGCCCAGGCCGCCGCGGCGCTGCGAAACGCCGAATTGACTTCCCGGGGCACCGACTTCGGCCCGCCCCTGCGCGCGGCGCTGGACCTGCTCTCCGGCGCTCCGGGCCGTCGCGTCGCGCTGGTCCTGACCGACGGGGCCCGCCATGGTTTTCCCCGCCCGGCTCCGAAGGCGGACGCCGGGACGCTCGTGCTTGGGAGCGTTTTCCCCGAGTCCGCCGCCAATGCCTTCGTGCGCGACGCCCGGCCTTCCCCCGGCAGTACCGCGGCCAAACCCGAAATTTCCCTGCAAGCCGCGGTGGCCGGCGAGCGGGAGCGGGAGTCCTCGGCGGATCTGTGGTCCGGGGGCCGCCGTTTGTCGGCCGTCTCCCTCCGCCTGCGGCCGGAGGCGGCCGTCGACCTTTCCCTGCCGCCTCCCCGTCCCCGCGCGCCGGCGGCGTGGTCCGGGCGTGTTTCCCTGCGGACCGACGCCCTGCCGGCCGACGATGAATATTTCTTTTCCTTCCGCCACCCCGAATGGCCCCGGGTTCTCTGTCTGTTCGGCACGCCCGCGTTTTTCGGCCCGCTGTCGGGCGGGTATTTCCTCCGGGAGTTCCTGGGGGCCCGGGGAGAGAGCTTGGCCGCGGCCGCGGCGGATTTCCTGGAGTTGGACCGTTGGGAGGAAGCCGACCTCGGCGCCTACCGGGCCGTGATCCTGGCGGATTTCCGCGCGGTGGACGCGCGGACGGGGGCGTCGTTGGAGGCCTTCGTCCGCGGCGGCGGGGGCCTCTGGATTCTTCCCGGGGGACGCACTTCACCCGCGAGTTATCAGTCCTTGGCGGCGTGGCTGCCGGCGGAGGTGGGGCCGACTTTCGAATCCTCCCGGCCCTATGGCATTTCCCCGGAAGGAACGGACCTCTCGGGTTACGATCTCGAGCGGGCCGCCGTCGCCCGCCTGCTGCGGCTGACCCCGAAGCGGGGGGCCGGAGTCTCCCTGAGGACGGCCGAGGGGGCGCCGCTGGCGGTCTCGGGCCGCTGGGGCGCGGGGCGGGTGATCTTGTGGGCGTCCAGCCTGGACGCCGCCGCCACCAATCTCGGGGTCAAGCCCGTGTTCGCGTCCCTGATCCGGAAAACCCTGGAGGAGGCCGCTCCCGGCAAGGCCGGGGAAGAGAAGGTTCTGCAGGTGCGGGTGGGCCGCCCTTTGGTCCGGACCTGGGGTTCCGAGGAGGCCGCTCCGATCCGGGTCCGGATATTCTCCCCCGACGGACGGACGGCGGACCTGGCGGTCAAGAACCGCCGGTTCGAGTTTCCCCGAACCTCGGTCCCGGGCCTTTACCGCGTGGTTTGGGAAACCCGGGAGGAGGTCGAGGAAATTTACGCCGTGAACCTGGATCGCTCGGGAGAGAGCGATCCGGCCCCGGAGGCGCGTCCCCCCTGGCGGGTCTTGGAAGCCGGGAAAATCTCCGAAGGCTTCCGCCGCGCGGTTTACGGGCGGGACTTGGGCCCTTGGGCGTTGGCGGGGGCGGTGCTTCTGCTGCTGATGGAAATGATTTTGTCCCTGCCCTGGAAAGCGGCGGCCGGGGTCGCCGCGGCTTTGCTGTTGGCGCTTCCGGTCCGGGTTCAGGGCGCGGAGGCCGCCTCCGGGGACCGCTTCGTCTGGACCCAGCTCAAGTGGGGCCCTTCCTGGGATCCCTATCCCGGGGCGCACGCCGGGGCCTTGGAATTCTTGGGAACGGCAACCAGCGTCCTGGTCCGGCCCGCGCGCCGGGAATTGGCCCCGACCGATCCGGGCCTTTTCGAATCTCCGCTGGTGATCCTGGCCGGGCGGCAGGCGCCGCCGCCCCTGGACGAACCGGCCGTCCGGGCCCTGAGGCAGTACCTTCTCTCCGGGGGCATGCTTTGGATCGAGGATGTTTCCGGGGCCGCCTCGAGCCCTTTCGATCGTTGGGTCCGCAAGACCGTCCCGGTGCTTTTGCCGGAAGCCGAACTCAAGGCCATCGGCTCCGACCATGTTTTGTACAAGACTTTTTTTCTCCTGAGGGGACCGGCCGGAAGAGTCCAAATTCAAGGGGCCTTGGAGGGCGTCGCTTGGGGCGGACGCTCGGCGGTGGTCTATTCCCGAAACGACCTATTGGGGGCCTGGGCCGAGGACGCGCTCGGCCGCCCCCTATTGGCCTGCCTGCCCGGAGGCGAACCCCAGCGGCACGCGGCCCGCAAGCTGACCCTCAATATTCTGATGTATTCTTTGACCGGCAACTACAAGGAAGACGCCGTTCACCAGCCCTTCCTCCTGCAAAAACTGCGCGGGGGCGCCCAATGAGCCTTCCCGCCCTGGATTGGGCCGGGGGCGCGGCCGGCGCGGCGCTGGCTTTGGCGGCGGCGGCGGCCTTCTTCCTGCACTCCCGCCGGAGCCCCGTCGGCCCGTTTCTTCTGCTGCTGCGGGGAGCGGCCGCGGCATCTTTGGCCCTGGCCGCTCTGCGGCCCGCCGTATCGTTTAGGGAGCCCGTGCTGGTCAAACCTCGCCTGCTGATTCTTTTGGACACGGGGCGGTCCATGGGGTCTGCGGCCGCCGCCGGCAAGGCCCGTCCCTCCCGCCTGGACCAGGCCGCCGCCTGGCTGGCGGCCGCGGCTCCTGAGATTCTGGCGCGCTCGACCCCCGAGGTTTTTGCGCTCTCGGACCGGGCCCGTCCCCTGGACTTGTCCGCGGCGGCCTCTGCGGCCTCTTCCGACGCCGCCTTCCAGCCGGCGCAGGCTTTCCTGGACGCGGCGGCGGCGGCCGTCCCGGGCGCGGAGCGGGCGTGGCTCCTGACCGACGGCAACGGGGCGTCGAGCCCGGACCTGGAGGCCGCGCTCCGGCGGCTCGGTATGCCGGTGGACGCGGTCGGAGTCGGGCCGTCCCGCCGCAGCAAGGGCTTGGCGGTGGCCGCGCTCAAGACCCCCGACTTCACCTTCCTTCACGATTGCTTCCCGGTGGAAGCGACCTTGGAGGCGGCCGGTTTGGCGGGGACCACCCTGCGCTTGCGCCTGCTCAAGGCCGAGCCCGGGGGCGGCTGGGGCGTGGTGGAGGAACGCGGCCGCAAGGTGTTCTCGGATTTCGAGACGATCGCGGCCACCTTCACCGCCACCGCCCAGGCCCTGGGCCGCGAATCCTACCGCTTGGAGGCGAGCGCCGAGGGCGGGCGTTCGGCGAGCCGGCTGTCCCGGACCTTCCGGGTGGAGGTCGTCCGCCAAAAATACCGCATCATGTATTTGGCCGGCCGACCCGGGCCGGAATACGCCTACCTCCGGGAATTTCTCAAGGCCGATCCCAACCATGAATTGGTTTCCTTCGTCATTCTCCGCAATCCCCAAAGCGCGGCGGTCGCGGCCGAGGACGAGCTGTCCCTGATCCCGTTTCCCGCCGAGGACATTTTTTTGCGGACCATTTCCCAATTCGACCTCTTCATCCTCGAAAACTTCTCGGCGGCGCGCTTCAACCTTCCCCCCTCCTACCTCCAGTCCCTGAAGGCCTTCGTCTCCGGAGGCGGGGCCCTGCTGGTCATCGGCGGCGAGAACGCCTTCGGGCTGGGAGGCTATCGGGGCTCGCCGTTGGAGGAGGTCCTGCCGGTGACGCTTTCCGAGGAAGTTCCGGATTTCGCCCCGGGTCGTTTTCAGGCCCTGCCCGCCGCGGCGGAGCATCCGTTGGTCGCGCTCTATGATTCTCCCGAGGCCTCAAAGGCGGCCTGGGCGGCCCTTCCCGCCATGGACGGCTGGGGGCGGTTCAAGGCGGTGCGCCCGGACGCGACGGTGTTGGCGGTGCATCCCCGGGAGAAGACGGCTTCGGGCGCGCCTTTGCCGGTGGCCGCCATCCGGGAACTGGGGCGTGGCAAGGTCATGCTCCTGTCCTCGGACTCGACCTGGCGTTGGCGTCTGGGCGGGGCGCGGGAAGTGTCGGCCTCGGGCTTTTACGCCAGGTTCTGGACGCGCGCCGTGCAGTATTTGACCGGCAGTCTTGAGTTGTCCAAGGTGCGCTTCGCCCCGATTCCCGATCATATCCCCCCTCGGGAGCCGGCGTCGTTCGCCGTTCGCGTCTTCGATGAGAATTTTCGGCCCGCCGCCTCCGCCCTGACCGAGCTTTCCGCGGTCTGGACTCCGCCGGGCGGACGGGCCCGCGCGGTGCCCGCGCGGGAAACCGCCCCCGGGGAATACGCCGTGGAGCTGACGGGTCTTGTGGCCGGGAGCCATCGCCTCCAGGCTTCGGCGCGGCTGGGCGGCAAGCCTTGGGGGTCGGACCAGATTCGATTTGCCTGGGAGCCCGAGACCTCGGCTCCGCCGATGGACCAGCGCTGGCTGCGGGCGGTCGCCGCGGCTTCCGGCGGGACTTCCACCGAACTCGCGCGCGCCAAGGCTCCGGAACTCCTGGCCCGGCTTTCCCCTCCCAAGACCGTGTCCGAGACCCGCAAACGCGCCCGGCCCGCCTCCGGCGCGCCCTGGCTGGCCTTGACCGCGGCGCTGTTCCTGCTGGAATGGACGATTCGCAGGCTCCGGGGACATGCCTGACCGCCTGACGATCGGCGCCGTTTTGGGGGCGGCCGTCCTGGGCGCCTGGTCCATGGGCCCATCGGTCGGCTTCGGGGACTCCGGGGAGCTTTCCGCCGCGGCCGCGGTCCTGGGGGTGGCCCATTCCCCCGGCTATCCGCTTTACGCCCTCCTGTTGAAATTTTTCGCAAGCGTCCTTGGGTTGGGGAATTGGGCCTACCGGGCCAATTTTCTTTCGGTCCTGCTGTCGGCGGCAGCCGTCGGCCTCTTGGCGGAGTCACTCCGGCGGCTGGGCTTCGGCCTAGGGGCTCGGCTTTCGGGCGTGCTGACTTTGGCGCTTTCTCCGGTGTGGATTTTTTCGGGCGGCTCGACCGAGGTCTTCGCCCTGCACCACGCCTTGCTGGCCGCGATGATCCTTCTCCTTTCCCTGGGCGCCGCCCAAGCCCCGGCCCGGGTTCTGGCGGCCGGGGGACTCGCCGTGGGGTTGGGGCTGGCCAATCATCACACCGTGGTCCTGGCCCTGCCTGCGGTGCTTTTTGAAATTTTTTCCCGGCGGCTGCCCCGAAGCACGATCCTGCGGAGCTTGGGCTTGGCGGCGGCCTTCGCGGCTCTGGGGCTGGCCTGCTACGCCTATCTGCCCGTTCGTTCCTACGCCGGTCCGCCCCTGGATTGGGGACACCCGGTCGACGCCCAGCGCTTTCTGCGGGTCCTGCTCCGGAAGGATTACGGCTCGTTTTCCCTGACGGTGGAGGGGCAGGCCGCGGTGTCCCGGTGGGCCCAACTCGCGCGCTTCGCGCGGGAAACCGCCCAAGGCCTGGGTCCGGCCGCCCTGCCCCTGGCCGCGCTGGGGGCGGCCGCCTGGAAAGGGCTGGGCCCGGGGCTCGGGGTCGCCTTTCCCCTGCTCTGGGTCTTCGGGCTGGGACCGTTGCTCCTGCTGATCGGCAATCCACCCATGGACCCGCAGACCTCCTACGCCTTGGAGCGTTTCTATCCCGCGGCCTGGCTGGGAGTCGGTCTTTTGACCGCCGCGGGAACCGAGGCCCTTGCCCGCCGCTGGCGTCCGGCGGCCGCCCTCCTGGTCCTGGCGCCGGTTCTTTGGGCGGGGACCCGGGCCCGCGAATGGCGCGCGCGGGAGGATTTCGCGGCGCACGATTACGGGCGGGATCTTCTGCGGAGCCTTCCCCCGGGCGCGGCGCTGTTCATGGACGGGGGCGACGATACCTTCTATACTTTGGCCTATATGCGCTACGCCCAAGGCCTTCGCCCCGACCTGGACTTGCGGGACCGGGGCGGATTGGTCTTTCCCAACGCCTATGGCCCGGATTTTCGGAACCTTTCCAAAGGGGAAAAATTTTCCCGCCGGGGCGAGGTGGAGAGCGGTTACGCCCGGCGGGGAAACCTTTACTACACGACTCTTTCCGAGAGCTTAGTTCCCGGAATGCCGTTGTCTTGCGAGGGTCTTTTGCGTCGTCCCTCCCGCGGAGGCGGCGAACAGCCTCCCCCCCTCTTCGATTTTTACGCCCATCGCTGGAACCTGCCCCTGGCCGAACGGCACTACCGGCACCGCGCCTTGATCGCCTTCTATCCGTTCATGCGCGCCGCGGGACGGCTCTCGGCGTATCGGGGAGGAACCGCCGAGGCGGGAGCGGCGGCCTTGCGGGATTTGCAGCACGCGTTTTTCCTGGCGCCGGACGCGCTCTGGATCAAGCCCGCGCTGGCTTTCTCCTCCCAGCTCCTGGGCTTTGAGTTCGCCCGCCGGGGGGATTGGGCGGGCGCGGGGCGGGCCTACCGGTTCGGGCTTTCGGCCTTTCCCGCCGACGCGGAACTCCTGCTGAACCTGGGGGTCTCTTTGGACCGCCTGGGAAATTATCCGGAAGCGGAAAAAGCCTACCTTCGGGCGGCGGAACTCCAACCCGAATCCTCCCAGCCCTGGAGAAACCTGGGGACCATGTACTGGGGGCAGGGGCGATGGAAGGGGTCGTCCGAGGCTTATCGGCGCGCCGTGGCCTTGGCGCCCATGGACCAATCCCTCAAAGTCTTCGCCGAGGAATCGGCCCGGCGCGCGGCGCGGAGTCCTCGGTGAAGAAGGCCTTCCTCGTCTTCGCCTCCTTTTTCGGCCTTTACCTGGCCGCCATGCCCCCCGCCCTGGCTCCCTACCGGGACGCGGGCGAGATGACCGTCAGCGCCGCCACCTTGGGCGTCTCCCATCCGACCAGCTATCCGCTCTACATCCTGGCCGGAAGGCTTTCCGAAATGATCCCGTTGGGCAATCCCGCCTATCGCCTGACTTTGCTCTCGGCCGCCGGCGGGGCGGCCGCCGTCGCGGGCGTCTTCCTTTTGTATGGCGCCGGTTGGGCCGGCTTGGGAGCTGGGGCGCTCTTGGGGCTCAATCCGATTTTTTGGCAAATTTCGATGGTTCCGGAGATGTATAGTTTGTGGATCCTAGGCGCGGCGGGCCTTCTTGCCTGCGCCCTTTCGACCCGCCGCGCCGTCCCTTTCTTTTCCCGAAATTGGACCCTCACCGCCTTTTTGTTCGGCCTTTTATTAGGGAATCGATTAGACCTCCTCCTCTGGGCCCCCGGAATCCTTTGGATCGCCCTGACCCGGGAAAAGGAGTCCTCCCCCACCCCCGGGCAAGCCGGCCTCTGGGCCCTGGCGGCCTGGTTCCTGATACCGGCCGCGGTGGTGGCCTTCGACGCCAACGGCCTTTTCATTCTCCTAATCCTGGGCACCGCGCTCTGGTTGGCCCGGGGCCCGCGCGCGAACTGGGCCGCCCGTTCCTTGGCTTGGGCCTTGCTCGGCCTGTCCGTGTATCTCTTTCTCCCCCTCCGCTCCCGGACCGGGCCCTGGCTGGATTGGAACCATCCTGCCGCCGCCGCCAATTTCGCCGAAAGCCTCATGCGCTCGCGCTATGGCGGGACGCTGGACCTGCTCTCCAAGAACTACGCCAAGGGAGAGCTCTTCGGGGACAATATGCTGGCGTACGGACGCCACCTCTGGTCCGCCTTCTCGGCCGCCGGCCTGGCCGCGGCCGTCCTGGGCTGCCTGGTCCAGGCGCGGCGGGATTTCAAGCTCTGGCTGGGAACCGCCACCGCCTATTGGTGGGCGGGCCCGGTCTTCATTTTCATGGCCAACCTCCCCCCCAATCCCCACGCGGCGGCGATTGTGGAGCCCCACTACCTGCTCTCGGACCTGGTCCTGGTTGTTTGGGCATCTGAAGGCTTGCTCGCGGCTTCAGCCGCGAACAAAATTTTTCCCATCGTTCTTTCCCTTTCTTTTGTTGTAGTTCCGTTGTCCTCCGGCCTTTTCCGTTCCCAAGATCGTCGTTTTCATTTTTTCACCCACGACTACGCCCGCAACGTTTTTCTCAGCACGCCCCCGGGGGCCGCCTTGGTGGCCAAAAAAGACGTCCAGCTCTACACCCTATGGCATTACCAACTCCTCCACGGCCGCCGGCCCGACATCCGGGTGACGGCGCAAGGTCTGGCGGGCTCCTCCTGGTACCAAAAGGGCTGGTCCCGACGGGATCCCTCTTTCGCGGTCGGCCCCCTGCGCGACGAGGCTCAGTGGAGGGCTTTCGCGGCCCGCAACGGGCGGATAGCCGCCACGATGGACGCCGAAGTCCCCGGCGGATTCGACGCCCGCGTTCCTCGGGCCATGGTCAGCGACCTGGCCCCGGCGGCCGGAGCGCGGGAGACGGCGCGGGCCCTTTGGGAACTCACGACGCGGCGCGGGCGTTGGTCCTACGAAGCCCAGCCGGATTTTTTCACCTCGGATTTGATCGGGGATTTCGCCTCGGCCCGCCACCAGCAAGGCGGCGTCTTGGCGCGGGAGAAATCCTGGGACGCCGCGGCCGAGCACCTGCTGGGGGCCTGGTCCATGCATTGGCTCATCCCCGAGCCCGCCTTGATGCTGGGATTCATAGAAATTTCCCGCGGCCGCCTGGAGGCCGCCGCCTCCTACTACGCCCTTAGCCGCGTGCTTAATGAAAATCTTCGCGCCCTAGCCGAGGAGTACAGTTCCCTTCCGGAGCTAAAGGCTCAACTGCGCCGGGGCGGAGCCGAAGGGCGCCTGCATGAGGGCGTGGTGGCCGAGCGCCGCGGGGACCGAGCCGCCGCCGAGGACCATTACCGGGCCTCCCTGGCCCTCACGCCCCTGGCCCAGGCGCATTTCAACATCGCGGTGCTTTATTGGGATCGGGATTGGGGCGTCGTGGAGCGGGAGTTGGGGGAGGCCCTCCGCCTGGAGCCGGGCAATCCGGAGGCGCTGAAATATCTTGCCATGGCGATGGCTAAGCGCGCGAGGAAGTAAGGCGCGGAGGCCGTGGCTCGGAATTCGGTCCGGACCGAGCTCTACATGCCTGACACCGCCTGCCGTGCCACGAAATTTCGGGAACGGAAAAGAGGGCCGCCGGAGGCCGGCGGCTTATTGCCAATTCGGGCAAAGCCCCTGAAGGGCGCGGTAGGACTCGGGGGTGTCCAGGCGGGCCTGCTCGACGGCCAATTCCTCCTCGAAGGCCTTGTAGATCGGGGCGGTGATTTTGTCGATGGCATCCTCGATGATCTTTTTGCCCGCATCCTCATTTTCGAAGTAAGCCGGGTTGCCGCGGGTCGGCAGGCCCGGGGCCCCGATCAGGGCCTCGGTCATCAGCCCCGCGTAGCGCTCATGCAGGCGCCGGTGAACGTCCACATGATCCTGCTCATGGCGGCCGATGTACATTTTCTCGCAGGTCCCGTCGGGGTAGTCCTTGGAGACGAAAATGTCCACTTTGAGGTAGGCGAATTGGACCTCCAGCTCGTCCACCCAAAGGCAGACCCGGCCCCGGGGGACCCCGGAGGCCGAGAAGCCGATCTCGCGCTGGAGGCCGTATTGGGCGATGGTCAGTCCCGGCACCCGGGCCAATCCGGGCGGGGTTTGGCGCAGGGCCTCGATTGCCACGGTGTCCCGGTCGAAATGCTCGACCGGCGTCGGGAAGGGGGTCTTCACCTTGACCACCGAGCGTCGGTCAAAGCCCGATTGCCCCGGACAGCCGCCGCGGGAAGCCGGCTTTTCGCCGCAGGCGACGGACAGCAGGACGGCAAATAATAGGACGGGGAGAGGGCTCCTTGGGGAACCCCTCTCCCCGTCCTTTTTATTGATACTCGCATAACTAATGTCCTATACTGTGGGCATGAGACCATTCGGCAGCCCATCGCAACTGGAACAGCGTCGTCTTCACGCAATCGCACTCTTTGAGAAGGGACTCCCGCCCGTAGAGATCGCCAAACGAGTCAAGGCTGACCGGCGATCCGTCCGCCGCTGGAAGGCAAGCTTTCTCAAGCGAGGGCACAACGGGGTCAAGGCCAGGCCGGCATCGGGCCGGCCGCCCAAGTTGGCTGGCCCCCAGAAACGCCAGCTCGAACGAAGCCTCCTGAAAGGAGCGCAGAGCGCCGGATTTCCAACGGATCTGTGGACCTGCCCAAGGATTGGCGATCTGATCCAGCAGAAATTCGGCGTCGAGTACCACGTCCATCATATTGGAAGGTTGCTGCGCTCCATGGGCTGGAGCCCGCAGAAGCCGGAGAAACGCGCCCGAGAGCGAGACGAAAAGGCGGTGCAGAAATGGATCAGGGAGGATTGGTCGCGTATTAAAAAAAAGCCCGCCGCCTGAACGCCGACATCGTTTTTATCGACGAGAGCGGCTTTCTGATGGCCCCATTGGTGCGCCGCACGTGGGCTCCGCGCGGCCAGACGCCGATTCTTCTGCACCGCGGACGATGGCACAAGAAGGTTTCCGCGATCGCCGCGCTCACGGTGCCTCCGAGCAGGAGGCGGGTAGGACTTTACTTTTCCCTGCTTTCTGACGCGAACTTCACGGCAAGACGAGTGGTGCAATTCCTGCGGGACCTGCGCTTGCAGCTTCAGAAACCGCTGCTCATCGTCTGGGATCGCTCGCAGACCCACAAAGCCAAGCTCGTCGACAGGTTTTTCAAGCGGAACAGCAAACTGCACCGCGATTTCCTGCCGCCCTACGCTCCCGACCTTAATCCGGTCGAGATGCTCTGGGGCCACCTCAAGGGCAACCCCTTGGCCAACTTTGCTCCGACAGACAGCAAGGCCCTGGCGTACAAGACGCGGTATCATGCCACTCGCCTCCGACGCCGCAAGGACCTGCTGCGATCTTTCCTGTATGCGACCCCGCTTTTTTCACGCCCCATATAGGACATTAGTTATACGAGTATCAATAATCGTCAGTCCCTTAGACTCCCGTCGCTTCGGCCTTGAAGACTTCGGGGAGCTTGCGGGCCACCAGGTCCATGTCGAGGGTGCGTCCCTTCTGGGCCTTGGCGATGGCCTTGAAGTTAATACCGTCCACCAACCCCACCGTGTCCTGGTCCGAACAGCCGGCCACCAGGGCCAGGCCCTCGCTGGCCACCCAGGAGGCGCTGTGGCTGGCGTGGATGCGGCTCATCGCCCGCCAGGTCTCCAGGTCGAACACCACGGCCTCCGACAGCGTGTCGAGCGCCGCGGCGCGGCAGAAGGACGCCGCGGTCTCCACATAAGCCATGAGCTCGCCCAATTTCATATGGGCGATTTGGTTGCTGGTGAGCTTCTGGTCGTAGCAGGCCTGCAGGACGCGCGACAGGGCCCGGGCGGCCAGCGCGGCCGCGTCGGCGCCCACGTTGGGGCCCTTGGCGTGCAGGGCGTCCATCTCGTCGGCGATCTTGTCGTAGAAGCGGCCGTCGGCGTTGATGTTGTCCTGCCAGCGGGTGCGGAAGGTGGTCAGCTCCAGGATTTCGCTGGTCCCCTCGTAGATGCAGGTGATCTTGACGTCGCGCTTGATCTTCTCGACCGGGAACTCGCGGACGTAGCCGTTGCCGCCGAAGGCCTGGATGGCGTTGTCGGCCGCCTTGTTGGCGGTCTCGGAAGCCAGGAGCTTGGCGATGGCGCCCTCGGTCTGCAGTCCGTCGGCCCCGCCGTCGATGCGCTTGGCGATCTCTTCCAGGAAGGCCCGGCAGGCCTCCAGGCGCGCGGCGTAGGGAATGATGAGCTTATGGGTGAAGCCCTGCTTGCTCGACAGGGGCTGTCCCCCGACCAGCCGTTGCTGGCTGTAGAGGATGGCGTGCTCCAAGGCCTGCCAGCCCGCGCCCAAGGACATCGCGCCGACCAGCAGGCGCGTGTAGCCGAACACGGCCTGAGCTTGCCTCAGGCCCTTGCCTTCCACGCCGCCGATGAGGTTCTCGGCCGGAACGAAGACGTCCTTGAGATTGACCGGGGTGGTATCGGAGAGGCGGATGCCGTGCTTGTCCTCGTGCTTGTCGGCCGAAAGCCCGGGGGTGCCCCGTTCGACGACGAACCAGGAGACGCCCTTGGGGGCCTTGGCCAGGATCGTGTAGACGCCGGCCACGCCGCCGTTGGTGATCCACATCTTGCCGCCGTTGATCTTGTAGCCGACGATCTTGTCGCCTTCCATCACGCGCTCGGCCT
>CAYHPY010000083.1:0-16756 GCA_964358485.1 uncultured Elusimicrobia bacterium | reverse complement strand
TGATGCGCCGGACCGCCTCCACCAAGGCGCCGACGGGGCGCGTGGCCGAGGAGACGGCCAGCAGGATCAGCCCGATGAGTCCCGCGACGGCGGCCGCGGCGGCGGCGATCCCGGCGTCGCGCACCTTGCGCAGGGGGGCGAGGAATTCCTCCAGGGGCGCTTCGACCACGACCTTCCAGGGCAGGCGGGTGAGCCCCGCCTCGGCGGAAAGGATGTCCTTGCCGGGGGGGAAGGAGCGCCCTTCCAGGATGACGCGCCCGGCGGCGTCCTGGAGCCGGGCGCCGCCGCTGCGGCCGACGCGGATCGCGCTCAGGATGTCCCGGATTTGGGCCAGGTCGTAGCTCAGCACGAGCGCGCCCTTGAACCGGCCGTCCTCGTCGTGAACCGCCTTGCCGTAGTCGATTGTCCCATCCTTCGGCGTTCCCGAAAGCCAGGCGCCCGCGGCGGCCCGGCGCAACTGGGCGAAGATCTCCGGAGCAGGCTCCGGAGGCCGCGCGCCGGGTCCGCGCGGGATCATGCAGACGGCGCGTCCGGAGAAGTCCAGGTAGCGGATGCGGGCATAGACCCCGGTGCGGCGGGAGAAGCTGGCCAGGGCGGCCTCCAGCTCGCGGCGGTGGTCCTCGGCCTCGTTGAGGAGCTGGAAGTCGACGGTCCGGTAATAGTCCCGGATCAAAGACGATTCCGTCAAAGTGAAGAGGTCGTTGCGCCGCTGTTCCAGGAGCCGGTCCAGGTCCGCGGCGGTGCGCTCGGAGAGGGCCCGGGCGCTGGCCTCGATGGCGCGCAGGATCTCCGCCTTGGCCAGCAGGTATTGATGACGGCACAGGAGGCTTCCCGTCAGGGCCACGAACGGAAGGATGGAGAGCAGGAGCTTCCAGCGCAGGGTGCGCGGCATGCGAAGTCCGAGCGGGGCGAAGTTTTCCACCACCGCCTATTTTAGCTTAGAGCCTATCCCAATAACTGGAAAGCCCTTCGGTCGCGCGATTTTGGCTTCTGGCTAGGCGCGACGAACGAGCATACCGGCAGGTCTGTGAGTGAGGAGCAACGACGCCAGAAGCCAAAATCGCCCGACCCTTCCATAATATTCTTAGAGGAAGGGAGGCCCGATCCCGGACGATTGCTTCGTCGCTCCTCGGTTACATGGCTACCGCCATGCGCCCTCGTCGCTCCTCGCACTCGTCTCATGCTCGGGCCTCCGAAGGGCCTTCCAGTTATTGGGATAGGCTCCTATGGCTTGACGCCCCCGAAAACGGCGAAGCCGAAGGTCTTCCACCAGCAATCGACCTGGACAAATCCCGCGCCCCGGAGCCAATCCAGGTGGCTGGCCAGGCTGGCGGGGAGATCGCCTTCCGCACGGCGGGTCCGGTCGATCCAGGCCACGACTTCGCCCACGGGCAGGACCCGGCCGCCCGAGGCCCGCATTCGCGCGCGGATGGCGGTCCCCCACATGAAATCGTCTTTTTTCCGCAGGACCGGCTCGTCATGACGGAGGGCGTCCCCGTGGACGAAGATGCCGCCGGGCCGGAGCAGTTGGAAGACCTCCCGGTACAGCCGCCTTTTTCCGGCGTCGCTCAGGTGGTGGATGGCGATGGTGGAGACCACGGCGCAGGCCTCCGGCAGGCCCGAGCTCCAGCGGGCCGCCCCGAAATCCCGCCGGAGAAATTCCGCTCTGGACCCGAAGCCCCGCAGATTTTCGCGGGCCTTGGCCAGCATGGCCTCGGAGCCGTCCACCGCCGACAAGCGGGCCCGGGGCCAGGCGCGGAGCAGGCGTCCCGCGAGTTTGCCCGTGCCCGTCCCCAGCTCGATGATCCGCTCCGGCTGCTCCTTGAGCAAGGCCAGGGCCGAGACCGCGGCCCCCAGCATGTCCGCGTGCCATTTGCCGCCGGCCACCTTCATGAGGAGGGGGTATTCCTCCGCTCTCTTGGCCGTGGAATAGACCCGGCGCCAAGTATTCACCGCCATCGGACGCTCTCCAAGGAAAGGATGCCGGTCACCGGGATCGGAATCTCCAGGCCGCGCTTGAGGCCGAAGGTGCGGATTTTCTGATAGGTGAAGACGCCCAGAGCTTGGTCGTGGATGAACCGGTCCAGCTCCGAACCCGCGCGCCGCGCCTCCTCGGGGTCCACGGCCCCCAGGACCCGTTCGTATTTGGCGTCGAACTCCGGGTCCTTGAGCCGGCTGAAGAGGGAGCGGCTGTGAAAGCAGACCCCGGGGAGAAAATACATGTGGGCGGTGGGGTTGGGGGCGAGGTTGGCCGAGAGATCGAACTCGCGCCTGCGCTCGACCATGATCTTGTGCACCTCGCTCAGGGGGAGGACGGTCAATTCGGGCTCCAGCCCCACCCGCTTCCATTGCTCGGCCAGGATCTTGGCCTCGCGCGCGGCCTGCTCGGCCGCCAGGATGGTGAGCCGGGTTCCCGGCTTGACCCCGGCCTCGGCCAGCAGGCGCCGCGCCTTGGCGGGATCGTGCGCGTAGGGCTTGAGCCCCTCCGCGCGTCCGGTTTCCCCGCGCATGCTCAAGGTGGCGATGGGCTCGCCGTTGCCCAGGACGGCGTAGCGGATGAGCTCGCGCTTGTCGACGGCCAGGTTGAGCGCCCGGCGGACCTTGGGGTCCTTGAGGGGGCCGTCGAAGGAGGTGGCCCAAAAGGCGGGCGTGGTCAGCACCAGGCGCTTCTCGATCCGGGTGGAGGCGTTGCGGGCCACCTCCAGGGTGCGGGTCGCCGGGACCTCGGTGACCAGATCGAGCTCCCCGGACAGGAGCTTCGGAAGCTGCTGCGCCTCCGGTAGAAATCGAAAGCTCACCCGCTTGAGCTTCGGGCGCTCGGCGTCCCAATAATCGGGATTGGCCTCCAGCTCGATGGAGACGCCTTTCTCCCAGGAGACGAACCGGAAGGGGCCGGTTCCGACGGGGGCTTGGGCGAAGGCCTCCGAACCCTTCTCTTGATAATAGCGCGGAGGAAGAATCTTGACGAAGGCGGCCAGGCGGTGCAGGAGCAGGCCGTCCGGCGCGCGCGTGAGGATTTCGACCACGCCCGGCTCGGGGACGCGGACCTCCTTGATGCCGGAAATCTCCATCAAGGCCGGGTAGCCCGTGGCCGGGTCCAATTGCCGGGTCAGGCTCCAGCGCACGGCCTCGGCGTCCAAGGGTTCCCCGTTGTGGAAGCGCACGCCGGAACGAAGGACGCACCGCAAGGTCAACGGGTCGGCGAAGCGGCACTCCTTGGCCAGGGCGGGGGCGATCCGCCCATCCCGGTCATGGCGGACGAGCCCCTCGAACATTTGGAAGATCAGATTGAAGGACTTATTCTCGAAGGCCCGGTGAGGGTCCAAGGTGACGGGGTCGGAGACGTCGTCGCAAAGGACCAGGGAATCGCGCGTCTTGGGGACCGGGGGCGGGGCCGCCTGGAGGCTCCCCGAAAGGAAGAGGGCCAGGAGAATGATCAATTCAACCTGTGCCCAACGACGGCCGCGGAGTGGTGCACGCTTCCCGCGGCGACCGGTAGGGCCTCGATCCGTCGAAATCCCGCGCCTCGGAGCCAGGCCCGGTATTGAGCCTCCGAGTAGACTCCTCCGCGTCCGGTGAAGACCAGAAGGTGCACCGCCAGGGAGGCGACGAAAGGAGAGGAGCGGCCGCCGGTGCCCGCCAGGTAGTCGTGAATGACCAGCCGGCCGCCGGGCCGCAGGGCCCGGAAGGCCTTGGCGATGAGGGCGCGGTTGCCGGCCTCGTCCTCGACATGGGAGACGTTGGAGATCAGCACCAAGTCGAACTCTTTCTCGCCGAAGGAGTCCTTGAGGAAGTCGCCGGGGCGGAATTTCATCCGCTTGGCGGCGCGGTGGCCGGCCAGCAGGCGTCGGGTCACCCCCAAAGTCCGAGGCAGGTCCAGGAGGACGGCTTCGACCCCGGGAGCCTTCTCGACGATGGCCGCGCTGTAGGCGCCCGAGCCGCAACCGACATCCAAGCTCCGGACAACCCTCCCCAAGTCCAGCGTCCGGGCCAAATCCCGGGCCGGGCCCTTGGCCACCTCGCCCATGGCCCGGATATAGCCCGCCGAGAAGCGGTCCCGCCCGATCCAATCCAGAAGGGAGCGCCGGGGACGGCCGGTCTTGACCACGGTCTTGAGCTCCGACCAAGCGTCCCAGGTCCGCTCCAGGTAGCGCAGGTTGTGACCCTGGTAGGAAGGGCTCCCGGCCACCAGCATGCGCCGGGAGAACCCGGTGTTGGCGTAGGCCGGTCCGCGTTTCTTAAGGAAGCCGGAGGCGGCGACGGCGTCCAGGACGACGCCGAGCGCGCGGGGGTCCAGCCCCAGGCGGCGGGCCAGGGCGGGAGCGGTCCGCGGGCCCTTTTCAATCGAAGTGAACAGGTCGTAATGAAGGGCGACCAGGAGCGGCTTGGAGGAGCGGTAGGCCAGCGCGGTCTCGATGAGCCGGTTGAATTCGGAATAGGCCTTCATGCGGGCGCTCCCATGGAGATTTCCCGGCGGACGGCGTTCACGCGCGCGCCCATCGGCGGGACCTCGTGGAGGTCGGCCTCCACCTCGATGACGCAGGGGGCCTTCAAGGCCAGGGCCTGGGTCAGGGCCCGGCCCAGGTCTCCCGGGCGCCGGGCCAGGAAAGAGGCGGCTCCCATCGCCTTGGTGAGTTCTTGAATTTCAAGGCGCTTTCGGAAGATGGAGCTGACGAATTTCCCGCCGTAGAGCATGCGCTCGCCATGATAGATCATTCCGTGCCCCCCGTTGTTGACCACGACCCAGACGACCGGGACCTCGTACTCCACGGCGGTGTGGACTTCCATTCCGTTCATGGCGAAGGCGGCGTCTCCGACCAGGGCCACGACCGGCCGCCCCGGCGCGGCCAGCTTGCCGCCGATGGAGCCCGCCACGGCGAAACCCATGCTGGCCATGCCCATGTTGACGAAAAAGCACCCTTCCTGGTAGACCGGGAAGTATTGCCCGGCCCAGGTCCGGATGGTGCCGTTGTCGACGAAGAGGATTGCGTCGCGCGGCAGGGCCTCTCGCAATTCGCGGAGGATGCGGCGCGGTTTGAGGGGGCCCGCCTCCTCTTGCTCCTCTCCCATGGCGTCGTCTTCCGCGGGGATGGCCGAAGGGCGCGCCTGCAGGGCGAAGCTGAAGGTCCGCCCCGGGCCTTGGCGCTCCAGGATCCGCTCCATGGCGTAGCGGAGTTCGGTGAGGATGGTGGCGGCGTCGCCGGTCAAAAAGGCGTCGACGGGAAAATTCCGGCCGATCTCGCCGGGCTCGATGTCGGCCTGGAGAAAGGCCTTCTTGCGGGAGAGCCGCGGGTCCCAGCCCGCGGAGGAGACCTCCCCGAGGGAGGTGCCCACGACCAGGAGCGCGTCGGTCGCCGGTCCCGCCACGAAGTCGCGCACCCGGGCGTCGCCGCTTTGGCTGAACACGCCCAAGGAGAGCGGATGGTCCTCCGGGAGGGCGCCCTTGGCCTTGAAAGTCGTCGCCACCGGAATCGAGAAGCGCTCGGCCAGCCCCCGCAGGGCTGGCCAAGCCCGGGACAGGTTGACCCCTTGGCCGGCTAGGATGACGGGGCGGGAGCAGGAAAGGAGGAGCTCGGCCCCCTTGCGGACCGCGGCCCGGTCGAAGGTCCGGGTCCGGCAGCGGTAGCGCTCGACGGCGAGCTCCTCCCGCGGGACGAGCTGGGTGGCGAAATTGGAGGGGAGGTTGATGTGCACCGGCCCGGGCCGGCCGCTCGTGAGCAGGCGCAGGGCGTTGCGGATCACGTCCCCGGTCCGGTCGGGGTGGGGGAGCATGACGCTCCACTTGGTCACGGGCTTGTAAAGCCCGACGATGTCCACCGCCTCGGGCCCGCTCTCCTGGAAAGCCCCCCGGCCGAACTGATGGGTGGGGACCTGGGCGGTCAGAATCAGCAGGGGGATGTGGTCGGCGTAAGCGACCGCAGCCCCGGTCAGGGCGTTGGTGGCGCCCGGCCCGGTGGTGGTGCAGCATACCCCGATCCGGCCGGAGACGCGGGCGTAGGCGTCGGCCATGAAGGCCGCACCTTCCTCATGCTTGGCCAGCACGGGGGTGATGACCCGCCGGTCGAAGAGCGCCTCGTAAAGGGAAATGATCGGCCCGCCGGGAATTCCGAAGATGTGGCGCACGCCTTCGCGCTCCAGGTATTGGAGCAGAAGCCGGACGGCGGGGATGTCTTCGTCCTTAATCCCCAAGCGCCACGGCTCCCGGGCGCGCCGCGCCCATGAGTTCCGAGGCCAGGTCCAGGAGCGCGACCAAATCGAGGGGCTTGAGGAGGAACGCGTCCACGGCGTATTCTTTCAGTTGGCGGGGGCTCAATTCCCTCTTGCCGCTGATGCCGATGATCCGGATGGCGCGGGTTTCGGGCTTGGCTTTGAGGATGCGGCAGACCTCGACGCCGTCCATCCCGGGCAGGACCATGTCCAGGACGATCAGGTGCGGCGCGGAGGTTCCAATGGAGATCAGGGCCTCGGTCCCCGTGGCCGAGGATTGGACCTGCCATTGGGGATAGCGGCGGCGGAACGCCTTCTCCAGGCAGGAGCGCACCTCCGGATCGTCGTCGACGATCAGGACCTTCCGGTGGGAGTCGAGTTCCGCGGGCACGGGCATGTTGAAGCGTTGGAAAAAGCTCAGCAGGTCGGGCGCCGTGACGCGGCGGTGGCCCCCCGGGGTGCTGTAGGCCTTCAGGCGGCCGTCCTCGATCCAATTGAGAATGGTGGACGGGGAAACGCCGCAGAAGTTGGCGATCTCGTAGGAGGTAAAGGTTTTCTCGGTCATTATGCGTTTGATTCGTTTACTGCGTTTGACTAGTTTAGCGCGAAATGGTTGATTATGTCAAGCGGGATTTTCATGGACCGAAAAACGGTGCTGGTGGTGGAGGACGATCCGGGCGCGCGGGCCGGCTATCGCGCCTTTTTCGAGGGCGCGGGGGCCGGGGAGTTCGCTTGGGTTCCCGCGCCCGACGCCGCCTCCGCCCTGAATTGGCTCCGGCGGAAGCTCCCGGACTTGGTGATCTTGGATTGGATTCTCCCGGACCTGCCGGGCTCCGCCGTCCTGATGGCCATCCGCCGCAAGCCCCGGACCCAGGGCCTGGGCGTGATCGTCGTGACGGGACGCGCCGACCCGGAGGAAGAGGTCGCCATCCTGGAGGCCGGGGCCGACGACCATCTGCCCAAGCCCTTCGACGACCGGGTTCTGCTGGCGCGTCTGCGGGCCTTGGCCCGGAGGCTGGCGCGCGCTCCGGACGCGCGGCGGCGGAGGTTGAGTTTTCCGGGCTTGTCCTGGGAGCTGGCCGGGGACCGGTGCCTGGTGGGCGGCGTTAGGGTCCACCTCAACCGCAAGGAGGCGGAGCTTCTGGAGATTTTTATGGCCAGGCCGGACCGGATTCTGGCCCCGTCCTTCCTGTGGGACCGGGTCTGGGGCTATGAGAGCGAGCGGTGGCGGCACAGAGTGGTGTCCTTGGTCTCCGACCTCAGGATGAAGCTGGGGCCCAAGTGGGGGCCGCGCCTGGAAGCCCATAAAGGGAAGGGGTATTTACTCCGGACGATCTGACCATTTTCGGACCTTCATGGGTTATACTCGACACATGGGCACTCCGGGCGCGGAGCCGGATTTTCGGGCGCTGTTCGAGGCCGCGCCCGGGCTTTACCTGGCGCTCAAGCCGGACTTGACGATCGCGGCCGTCAGCGACGCCTACCTCCGGGCGACGATGACCGAGCGGGGAAAAATCCTGGGCCGCGGCATTTTCGAGGTCTTCCCCGACAATCCCAACGACCCTAAGGCGACCGGAACCCGTAACCTGCGGGCCTCGTTGGAGCGGGTCCTGCGGGAACGGCGCCCGGATACCATGGCCGTGCAGAAGTACGACATCCGCCGGGCCGAGGACGGCGCCTTCGAGGAGCGCCATTGGAGCCCGGTCAACATCCCGGTGCTCGGACGGGACGGGGAAGCGGCCTACATCATCCACCGGGTCGAGGACGTGACCGAGTTCGTGGCCCTCAAGCGCCGCGGGGCCGAGTTGGGCGCCATCGAGGGTATGCTCCGGGCCCGCATCGAGGAGAAGGAGGCCGAGGTCTACCTGCGCGCCCAGGAGGTCCAGGAGGCCAATCGCCGCCTGGAGGCGGCCTACGGGGAGCTCGAGGAGCGGGTCCGGGAGCGGACGGAGGAACTGGCCGCGGCCAACGCCAAGCTCCTGCAGGCCCAGAAGCTCGAGGCGGTCGGGCGCCTGGCGGGAGGCATCGCCCACGATTTCAACAACATCCTCACCGCGATCTCCGGCTACGCGCATTTCCTGACGGAGGCCCTGGGCCCGGACGATCCCAAGCGCGCCGACGCGGAGGAAATCCTCAAGGCGGGCCAGCGCGCGGCGGGGCTGACGCGCCAATTGCTGATCTTCAGCCGCCAGCAGGTTCTGCAAATGCGGGTGTTCGATCCCGACAAGGTCGTCCGGGACATGGAGAAGCTCATCCGGCGCCTGATCGGAGAGGACATCCTGCTCTCGGTCCACACGGCCCCGGATTTGGGCCGAATCAAGGCCGATCCGGGGCAGCTCGAGCAGGTGATCATGAACCTGGTCGTCAACTCCCGCGACGCCATGCCCCGGGGAGGGCGCCTGTCGATCGAGACCGCGTTGGTCGAGCTCGACGCGGAGTACGCCCGCGCGCACCCCGAGGTGCGCGCCGGCCCCCATGTCATGGTGGCCGTCAGCGACACCGGCGTCGGCATGAAGCCGGAGGTCCTGGCCCGCGTGTTCGAGCCTTTCTTCACCACCAAGGAGCAGGGCAAGGGGACGGGGCTGGGGCTGGCGACCGTCTACGGGATCGTCAAGCAAAGCGGGGGAAGCGTCTTCGTCTACAGCGAGCCGGGGCAGGGGAGCGTTTTCAAGCTTTACTTTCCCCTGGCCGCCGAGGAGGCCGAGGAGGCGCGCGCCGACGCTCCGGCCCCGGTTCCGGCCCGGGGCTGGGAGACCGTGCTGGTGGCCGAGGACGACGAGCTGGTCCGCAAGTTCGTGCGGCGGGTGCTGGAGCAGAACGGCTACCGCGTGCTCGCGGCCGAGGCGCCCAAGGGGGCGCTGGAGGCCGCCCGGGAATTCGACGGAGACATCCACCTTTTGGTCACCGACCTGGTCATGCCCGGCATGCGGGGCGACGAGCTGGCGCGCCGCTTGGCCGCCGAGCGCCCCGGGATCCGGACCCTGTACATGTCGGGCTACAGCGAGGTCGGCCTCGTCCAGGCCGACCTCGCTGCCTTAGGGGAGAATTTCGTCCAGAAGCCCGTGGACCCGGCCTTGCTGGCGCGCAAGGCGCGGGAAGTTTTGGACGGAGGGCCTTCCAGGTGAGCCCGGTCGCCGGTTCCCCCCGCGAGCGGCTTTTGGTCGTCGACGACGACGAGCGGGTCCGGAACATTCTGAGGCGTTTTCTTGAGCGAAAGGGCTTCGAGGTTCGGGAAGCGTCCGGAGTCCTCGCGGCGCTCGAGGACATCGCGGCTTTTCCGCCCCGCCTGGTGCTCCTGGACGTGGCGATGCCTGAGATTGACGGCGTCGAGGGCCTGCGCCGGATTCGGCGTCTGCGTCCTCCGCCGGCGGTCTTCATGATCAGCGGGCATGACGACGGCCAGATCGTCCAAGCCTGCCTGCAATTGGGCGCGGCCGATTACATCCTCAAGCCCTTCGACCTCGAGTACCTGGAATTGAGCCTCTGGACCAAGATCCGGACCTTGGCCTAAGCCCGCCGCTTTTCCTGGAGTAGACGCCCCACGGCCCCGGAAAGCTCCCGGGCGTCGTAGGGCTTCATCACGCAGGCCGAGAAGCCGTGGTCCTGGAAACGCGCCGCGACGGGCTCTTCCGAATAGCCCGTGGAGACGACGGCCAGAACGCCGGGGTCGATCAGCCGGAGCCCCGCCATAGTCTCAAGGCCACCCATGCCCCCGCGGATGGTCAGATCCAGAATCACCAGGTCGAAGGGCCGCCCCGCCTCCCGGGCGGCGCGAAAGGCCGCCAGGGCCTCGGCTCCATCCTTGGCTCCGGCCGTCTCGTAGCCCGCGCCGGACAGAATCCGGCGGGCGAGCGAGACGATGGAGGCTTCGTCGTCCATGATCAGGACCCGGCCGGAACCCCGCGTCGCGCCGTCCTGGGCGGGGGAGGCCTGGGGCTGGGGCGCTTCCAGGGCCGGGAGCAAGATCGTGAACACGCTGCCCCGGCCCGGCTCGGAATCCACCTCCAGACGCCCCCCGTGGCGCTCAACGACGGACCAGCAGATGGAGAGGCCCAGGCCGCTGCCCTCGGACTTGGTGGTGAAGTAAGGGGAAAAAATCTTTTGGAGGTTCTCCTTCTTGATGCCGATGCCGGTGTCCTCCACCCGGAGGCGGATGTGGGGGCCGGGCTTAAGAGGAGGCAGGGCCGCCGCCGCGGCGGCGTCCAGGTCAAAATTTTCCGCCCGCAGCGTCAGCTTCCCGCCGCCGGGCATGGCCTGTTTGGCGTTGAGCACCAGGTTGCCGATGACTTGGCCGATCTGTCCGATGTCGGCGTCGACCGCCCGCAGGTCCGCGGGAAGCCAGGATTCCAATTCGTGCGGGGAGCCCGCCAGGATGAGCCGCGCGGTCTCGCCGACGACGGCCCGCAGGGAGACGGGGCGCTTGACCGGAGCCCCGCCCTTGGAGAAGGTCAGAAGTTGGCGGGCCAGGTCGCGCGCGCGCAGGCCCGCGCTTTCGGCTTCCTGGATCATCTCCCGGGCGTCCTGGGCCGAGTTGCTTCCCATCTTAAGGAGGGACAGGTTTCCCAGAATGGCGGTCAGGAAATTGTTGAAGTCGTGGGCCACGCCCCCGGCGAAGATGCCCAAAGAGCGCAGGGTCTCGGCCCGGAGGGTTTCCTGGTCCCGCTTCTCCTCGCTTTTGCGCAAGGCCTCCGCGATCCGGCGGCGCTCGGTGACGTCGTGGGCGATGCCTTCCACGGCGACGACTTCCCCCGATGGTCCGCGAACCGGATTGTCGAAGACCTCGAAGCGCACCGTGGAGCCGTTCTTGTGGCGCAGTTCCACCTCGTAGGGGGGCTGGAGGATGCCCTGGGTGCTCCGGCGGTTTTTCTCCGGGACCTCCTGGTTGACGGGGTCGCCGGTGAGATAGGTCGAATAGTGGGCCACCAGTTCCTCGTTGGAATAGCCCGTGATGTCGGAGGCCGACGGGCTGACATAGGTGAGGATTCCGTCCAGGCCGTAGCTGTAGAAGACGAACTCGGAGCTCAGGTTCTCGACCAGGCGCCGGTACTTCTCCTCCCGGGACTTGAGCGCGGCCAGGGTTTTCTTGAGGAGGGTGATGTCCTCCTTGACGGCGACGAAATGAGAGATCTCTCCCCGGGCGTCCCGGATCGGGGAGATCGACGCCGCCTCCCAATAGAGCTCCCCGTTTTTCTTTTTATTGTGGAACTCCCCGCGCCATTGCCGCCCCGCCTTGAGCTCGGCCCAGAGGCGGCGGTACTCCTCGGAAGGCATTTCGCCGGATTTAAGGAGGCTGGGCTTTTCCCCGAGAACCTCGGAAGCCTCGTAGCCGGTGAGCGCGCAGAAGCGGGGGTTGACGTATTCGATGTTGCCGTCGCGGTCGGTGATGATGACCGAGGCCGGGCTGTGCTCGACGGCCAGGGCCAGGATGCGCTGGAGCTCGCCGTCCGAGGCCGGGGGGAATTTGCTCATTTGACCTCCATTATACAACGGAACGGCCATCGGTCCATCCCCGACCCCCTTGACCCGGGGCTCCCGTCTCGGTATTCTAGGTGGGCATGCCGGAAAAAATATTGATCGTGGACGACGACCGCCAAATCCTCAAGGTGGTCAAGGAGTTCCTGGGCAAGAGCGGACTGACGGCCATCGCCACGGACGATCCCTCCGAGGCTCTCCTTCTGGCGCGGGACTCCCGGCCCGACTTGGTGCTCAGCGACGCCGACATGCCCGGCCTGGGGGGGCACTCCCTCTGCCGGGTCCTTAAGAAGGAAGAGGCCACCAAGAACATCCCGGTGATCCTGATGTCGGGGAGCATGATCGACGATCGGGACGTGGTGGCCGGCTTCGAGGGCGGGGCCGACGACTATCTGATGAAGCCGTTCTCCCTGGGGGTCCTGCTGGCGCGGATCCGGGCGGTCCTGAGGCGCTACGCCGCCTCGGAGGGCTCCCGGGAGACGCTCAAACGGCGCGGGGTCGAGCTCGACCCCGGGGCGCGGACGGTCGCCTGCGGCGGCAAGCCGGTGTCCTTGACCCGCAAGGAGTTCGACCTCCTGGCGGCCCTGCTCGCGCGCTCCGGCCGGGTCCTGAGCATTCCCTACCTGCTCGAGACCGTCTGGGGCTACGATCCCGCCGACTACAATGACCCCGGTACCGTCGAAGTCCATGTCTCCCACCTGCGCAAGAAATTGGGCCCCAAAACCGCCCGCCTGCTCGTCAACGTCGTCGGGCACGGCTACAAGTTCGACATCTAAGGCCATCGCCCTGCGGTCGAACGGACGCCGTCGCCGACGGTCTTGAGCGGCAATGAGGTCGCCTGAGTAGTTTAAGGGCCGGGCCTGAGGCGCCGCTGAAGTCCCGCTTAAATCCCGCCTAAGTTCCCGGAAGAACGGCGGGGGTCCCTATTAAGCCCCCTTTAAGCCCCGCCTAACCGCGCCTTCAGCCCCGCCTGCTATCCTGAGGGCATGAAGCGCAAACTGCTCGGACTCCTTCTCCTGGCCCTGGCGGCCCCGGCCGCGGCCCAGACCTTGCTGGTTCTTCCCTTAAAGCCCTTGGGCGGGGGGAATCCGGACGAGGGCGCCCGCCTGGCCCGCAAGCTCGCGGCGCGGGCCGAGGGCCGGGCCTTCGTCACCTCCCTGGACTGGGCGGAACTTTCCCGGGAGATGGACCGGTTGGGCCTGGACAAGCGCGCCTTGGGCGAGCCCGAGGTCCAGCGCCCCCAGGGGGCGGCGCTGGAGGCCGACGCGGTTTTGGCGGGGGATTTCCGGCCCCGGGGCGGGCAGGCCGTGGTCAACGCGCGGCTGGTGTCGGTGAAAACCGGGCGGGTGGCCAGGGCCCCGGAGTGGGTCGTCGAGCGAGACCTGAGCGTTCCGGTCCCCGCGCCGGACATCGAGGCCCCGGTTCTTCCGGAGGAAGGTCTGCGCGATTCCCTGGCCGACCGCCACCCCTGCGACGGGGCGGCCTCCCGCGTGGACGACCTGGAGCGGCACATCCTGGATCTTAAGGCGCGCTACTGGGCCCTTCAGCTCCGGCGCGGGGTGGGCATGCGGGGCCTCAAGTTCAACCCCGGCTCGACCATCACCGATCCCGATTTGAAGCGCGAGTTCTACACCCGCCTCAAGGCCTGGCACGCCCAGGCGGTCATCCCGGAACTCAGTCCCATCGAGGTGCACGAGCTCGGCAAAACCGACCTGGAGGCTCTCAAGCTGGCGCGGGCCTGCGGCATCCTGTGAGGGATTTAAGCGCTTGTTAAGCGGGACTTAGGCGCCGCGCCAACGCCCGGGGGTAAACTGAAACCATGAACGAGGAAAGAACCTTCGTGGTCGCCGACGACAGCGAGTCGATGAGGAATCTGTTGGCGCGGATCTTGAGCGGTCCCTCGGTGCGGATCGTCGCGGCCAAGGACGGCCGTGAGGCCCTGGAGGCCGGGCTCGCTTTGCTACCGGATCTGATCATTCTCGATCAGGCCATGCCCCGGCTGGGGGGCGTAGGCGCCGTAAAGGCCCTGCGCGAGGACGAACGGACCCGCGACATCCCGGTGCTGTTGATCACGGGCGGGGCGGACGAGGAGGGAGGGGGCCGGGCGGCCGACGACTGGCTGGCCAAGCCCTTCGAGTTGACGGAATTCTTGGCGCGCGTCGACAGGCTCGTGGCGCTCGGGCGGCGCCGCCGGGCCGCGGCGGTTTAAGGAGGAAGCATGGACATGAACCCGGGGACGGACCGATCGCTCGTCGCGCGCTACGAGGCCGTCTTCTGCCTGTCCATGGCGGCCCTCGCTTATCTTTGGAGGGACAACCCGGCGATGGTCTACCCCGAGGTCCTTTACCGTTTTCTGGCGCTCATGATCCTAAATCTGGCCGCCGGAGTCTGCCTGCGTCTGAGCCGGGGAGGGGATTTGGGGGCCGCGGCCTTCATCCTGGGCAATTGCGCGGTGGTGACCTCCCTCCTCAAATATTCGGGAGGTCCCGAGTCCAACCTGTGGGTCCTCTATCTCCTGCCCGTCTTTACCTCCGGCCTTCTCCTGGGAGGAACGGAAACGGCCCTGATCACGGCCGGGGCGGCGGGGTTCAACCTGGCCTTCCTGGCGTCCTCCCCGGATTATTGGGACGCGGCCGGCTACTTCGGCGCCGCCCTCAAGACGGGAATTCTCATCCTGGCGGGAGTGCTGACCTGGCGCCAGGCCCAGCGGGAGCGAGCCGCCCGGGCGGGCCTGGAGGAGCGCCGGGCGGAGGCCGCGCGGCTGGCCGAGGGTTTTGAATTGCAGAAGGCCCGCTTGGAGGAAACCCGGGGCCTGGCCGAGGTGGGCTTGCTGGGGTCCGGGATGGCGCACGACCTGGGGAATACTTTTTGCGTGATCCTGGGTTTCATCGACGTGTTGGACGCCGATCCCGCCCTCTCTTCGGACTCGCGGCGGGATCTCGGCCGCATCATGAAGGCCGCCCTTCTTGGGAAGGGGATCGTGGCGCAGTTCGCGGGAATGGCCAAGGCGCGGCAAATGCCGGAGGCCCCGTGCGATCTTAATGAAATCATCGAGAGCATCCTGGCCCTGGAGGGTCCGGCTCTGGCCGCCAAGGGAATCGCCGTCGAGCGTTCCTTGGCCGAACGCCTGCCCATCGTCCTGGGCAACCGCACCCAGCTCCAGCGGGTCTTCCTGAACCTGATCACCAACGCCCTGGGCATCCTCAAGCGGGGGGACCGCCTGACCTTGCGCACCCAGCCGGAGGCCGCCGGGCGCGCGCCGGGCGTGAGGGTCACGGTGGAAGACACCGGCCCGGGGATTCCGGACGCGGTGCTCCTCAAGCTCTTTAAGCCCTTCGCCACGGGGCGCGAGGAGCAAGGCGGCACGGGCTTGGGGCTCTATGTGGCCGCCCACATCGCGGCCCAGCATGGGGGCCTGCTGGTGGGGGAGAACCGGGAGGACGGCGGGGCGCGCTTCATCCTGCACCTTCCCGTTCCGGAACGGGCGCTCGAGCTGGCCGCCTGAGCGGTTAGATATTGAGCCCGAGGCCGCGCTCATAGCGCGCATTCATGCGCCGGTGCGATCCGCCGAGCAGGTAAGACAGCTTCATGCGCTGGTTGAGCAGCGCCTGGCGCCAGGGGCCGTTGGCGCGGAAACGCACCGCTGAAGTCGTCGCGACGAAAGGAGCGAGGGTCGGCGGGCCGCTCTCGCGCAGAATCAAGGACAGCTCGGTGTCCTCGAAGATTTCCACCGCCGGGATCGGCCGCTTTAGGAGCCGCCGGTCGAAGTAGACGCAATGGTCGAGATAGACGATGCCTCTTTGCTTGGCGCGAATCCGGTTTGAGTACCAACTCGTGAAGCGCAGCAGCGGGTGATCCCAGTCGAAAGAGTGCGTGAAACCGCCCCAGCGCGAGCCTCCGGCCCCCGCGGCCAGCCAGCGTAGGCCCTCCGCCGGGAGCAGACTGCGCGGATGATGGAGGAGGATCATCCGATGCGACGCGGCTTCGACGCCCGCCTGTAGGCGGGCGCCTCGCGAAGGGCCTCCCGCTCTCACGAAGCGCGCGCCGGTCCCCGCGGGGGGCGGGGCGTCGCCGGCGCAGATGACTTCGAGGCCGTCGATCTCGGCCAGGCGCGGGAGTATGCGCGGCAGCCAGTCGGCCCTGTTGCGGTGGATAGGGATGATGACGGAAAGCTTCATGCGGCGCAGGAACCGCCTCCGAGCACGCAGAACGAGGCGCAGTGGGGGTGCTGGAGGGCAACCGGACGCCATGAGTGTTTAAGTGAGCCTCCGAGATCGAAGCGCGTGTCGTACGGGATGAGCGTGCATGCG
Organism: uncultured Elusimicrobia bacterium; assembly: GCA_964358485.1. Lineage (GTDB taxonomy): Bacteria > Elusimicrobiota > Elusimicrobia > UBA1565 > UBA9628 > CAYHPY01. The sequence goes on along the minus strand of CAYHPY010000083.1, from coordinate 767 downwards.
ACGACCGAGGGACGCTCTCCGCCGCGGCGCTTGAGCACCATGCGCGAAGAGGCGCACATCACCGACCCGGGTGACTTGCCGAGCAGGCCCCAGCATTCGGCGGTGATTTCGGGGAGCTCGCCTGCCGAGCCCATTTCGGGGAATACCGTCAGGCCGATCTCGCGGCCGATCGCGCGCCGATATCCCTCGCGGGCGGCGCCTTCATCCTCGTCGACGAAGGTTCGCCCCGCCACGGAGGCGTCGAATCCGCAATCAAGCAGCCACCGCAGGCCGGCCAGCGTTTTGTCGAAGGCTCCTTTGCCGCGCTCGGCGTCGTGGGGGGCGGCGGTGTGATGGTCGAGCGAAACCCGCAGGCGCCAGCCCCGGGCATGGCGCCCGAGCAGATCCAGCAACTCCCGCTTGCGATTGGTCATCGGCGCCATCGCGTTGGTCAGGATCAGGACCGAGAAGCCGCGCCGCAGGCACTCCTCGGCCATGGGGAGCAGCTCCGGGTTCAGGAACGGCTCGCCGCCGGTGAATCCGACCTCGCCGGCGCCCATCTCTTGCGCCTCATCGAGAAAGGGAAGAATCTCATCCGGGCGCAGGAACTCAAGGCGATCGTTGCGGGGGGAGGACTCGATGTAGCAATTGGCGCACTCGATGTTGCAGCGCGTCCCGGTGTTGAGCCACAGGGTCTTCAGGGCGACGGGCGGCGCCACGGCGCGGGGCTTGCCCTCGGCCGTGGTCTCGGCGACGGCCCACTTAGCAGCAGGCGCCATCGTTCCTGT
>CAYHPY010000082.1:0-16772 GCA_964358485.1 uncultured Elusimicrobia bacterium | reverse complement strand
AGATACCAGCGGAAGACGAGGGCCATCTGGTGCTTGGGGTCGCGCTCGGCGCGCTCCACCTGGGAGGGGTCACGCTTCAGGAAGAACTCGCGGGTCTGCCGCCAGATGTCCTCCAGCGGGGCCCGGAAGAGTTCGCGCTCCAACGCCGCTTTCCGGTCCGCGGGGATGTCGGATATCCCGGCGCAGGACTTATACGCCTCGTAGAGCTTGGCCGCGCGCATGGCGAACATGGTCCCGCGCTTGAGGATCTGGACCTTGACCCCCATCTCGAACATGTCGGCGGCCGGGGCCATGGCCGTGTCGGCCTGGCCGGCCTGGGCCAGCATCTCCCGGACGCGGTCGGAGCTTCCGGATTCCACGCAGGCCTGGTTGACCGAACCGGTGACGACATAGGACGCGCCCATCAGGTAGGCCGCGGCGGCCGAGGCCGGGGTCGCGATGCCTCCGGCCGCGCCCACGCGCAAGGGCTCGGCGTATTTGAATTGGGCCTGGAGGCGGTCGCGCAGGGCCAGCATGGTCGGAAGCAAGGTCACCAGGGGCCGGTTGTCGGTGTGCCCGCCCGAGTCGGCCTCGGCGGTCAAATCCTGCGCCATGGGCACGGCGGCGGCCCACTCCGCCTGCTCGGCGGTCAAATCCTTGGAGGCCACCAGCTCCCGAAGGAATTTCTCGGGCGGCGGCGCGAAAAATTTGGAGGCGACCTCGACGCGGGAGACCTTGGCGACCACCCGATTGGGCGTTTCGATCCGCCCGTCGGGCCCCCGGCGGATGCCGGCCGTCCGGTAGCGGACGATGGGCAAGGTCAAATCCAGATAAGCGGAAGCCTCCACCAGGCGCACGCCCTTTCGCAAGTAAAGATCCGCGACCGCGGCCTCCAGGGCCGGCTCGTTGGGGCTGTGGATGAGGTTGAAGCCCCAGGGGGCGGCGCCCAAGTCGGCCTGGACGCGCCGCAGGGCTTCCTCCACCTTGGGCAGGGGCAGGCCCGCCGCGCCGAAGAAGCCGAGCATCCCGGCCCGGCCCATGGCCTCGACGATTTCGACCGAGGCGATCCCGTTGGCCATGGCCCCCGTGGCGTAGGAAAAGCGCAGGCCGTGGGCCTTGCGGAAGGCGGCTCCGCCCAAATCCTCGGGGCGGCAGGCCGGGGCGTAAGCCTTGCCCGCGGCGGACTCCACCCAGAAGGGCTTTTCCAGCCGTTCCAGGGCCTGGGAAAGGCGGCCCCTATCGGAGGAGGGAATGACTATAGGCTCGGCGGAAGATTCGGCGGGAATCGGTCTCGGGCTCCAAGGGGAAAAGGTTTGAAATTATACCCTAAAATGGGTCCCTTTCTCAAGGATGGCGGAGGCCGGGAAACTCCCCCGCCGGGCCTACCGCGCGTCGCGGAACTCGAGCAGGGCCTTGGGATCGTCCGTGATGATCCCGTCCACCCCCAGGGCCTCCAGCCGCCCCCAGCCCTTCTTCGTATTGGCCGTCCAGGGGATGACCTTGGCGCCCGCCCGGTGGGCGGATTCGACGTCGGCCCGGGTGAGCCACTCGTGGTTGGGCGAAACCGCGTCGGCCTTGAGGCGGGAGGCCAGGGCGCCCAGGTCCTCGGTGGGACGGTCCTCGACCAGGGCGGCGATGGAGACCTTCGGGTCCAGGGCCCGCGCCGCGGTCAAGGTCCTAAAATCGAAGGATTGCAAAGTGAAGCGCTCCATCATCCCGCGCCGCTTGACGGCCCCGAGGACCAAGGCCGCGAACTCCTCCGGGGCGGGCGCGTATTCCGGGTGCTCCGGCTCGCTCTTGGTCTCCACGTTTATGCGCACCCGGCGGGCGCGGGGGTCGGGATCAGTCTCAAGCCAGGTCAGGACCTCCTCAAAGGTCGGAATCCGCTCGCCCGGCCGGGGGACCTGCTTGCGAAAGCGGGGATTGACCAAGGAGCCGCAGTCGTAGCGCTTGAGCTCGGCCGCGTCCAGACCCCGGACCAGGAGGCCCGCCTTGATTTTCCGGCCGTCCGGCCCAAGGCAGAGCTTGGGGTTGAGAAAGGGATCGTGCGTGACGACCAGGACCCCGTCCTTGCTTGCATGCAGGTCCAGCTCCAAGGTGTCGACGCCCGCCTCCAACGCGTACTTGAAGGCGGTCAGGGTGTTCTCCGGGCGGACCGCCCGCGCCCCGCGGTGGCCTTGGACCTCGAAGGCGCCGGCGGCCGCCAGGAGCGCGGACGCCAGCATAAGGCTCGTCGTCATCGCCTTGAATTTTGGCGAAATTAAGGGCCGGGATCAAGAGGGATTGACAGAAATGGATTCCCCTATTACCCTAAGTCCCATGCAATGCCCAAACTGCGCGAGCCAGGAACCCGACGGCGCGGTCGAGTGCCGCGCCTGCATGATCATCTTCGAGAAATGGCGCCAGCGGGCGGCGGTCGCCGCCGTCTCCCCTCCCCCGGAGCCCGCCGCCGCTCCGGCGGCCGCCGGCATCCCCTGGATGGCCACGGCGCTCGGCTCCCTGCTGGCCTTGGCGGGCGGGGGCACGATCGTATACGAACTCGTCCTCAAGAAAGCGGTCGGCGCCTGGGTCGCGACCCAGTTGGAGGCCAACAGCGTCAAGGACCCGGCCAAGGCCCTGGAGGCGGCCGACCGCATCATCCTCTTGGAAATCCCCGGCGGCGCGGAAGGCATCGTCTCCTCCGAGGCATCGCTGTTTTCCATCAAGATGCGCCTGGCGGTTCTCCGCGGAAAAGAAGCCCGGGTCGTGATGGCCTTGATGAGCGCCACCGGCGTCGAGGACGACCACGACAAGTCGGCGGAGTCGGCTCAGCGAAAGCTGGCCGAGAAATTCACCATCGAAAGCACCGCCGTCAAAAAGGTCAAGATCTCGGGACAGGAGACCGACGTGACCGTCAGCCGCGGGTTCATGCCCATCGACCCCAAGTCCGCCCCGCCGGGCGCCCCCGCGCGGGTCGCCGTGACCTCCTGGACCGGGTCCACCCTATGCGGCAAGGACCGGGTCATCGCCGTTGCTTTGGCCTTCGGCGAGGGCGAGGAGGACGCCCTGCCCGGGGTATTCGACTCCATGAAGTGCCGCGGGTCCTAAGCTCCCGGACCTGACGAGGCGAAGGCTGGGGGCAGTTGTCCCCGGTCAGGTGGATGTGGACGGCGGGGCCCAACGCCTCGAAGGCGGCGTCGTCGAACGGCCGGGCCCGGTACTCCCGCCGGCTGCGGCTCCTCTCGGCCCGGGCGGCCCGGCTCAGGCGTCCGGGGGCCCACGCCAGGGCCTCCAACAAACCTTCGGCCAAGGCCTGCATGGCGGAGCCTTCTTCCCCCGAAAGCCTGACGAAGCGCTCCCCGGCGTCCCGGTTCGTCCCGAAGCCGGAAAATTCCAAAAACGAGGCCCGGGTAAAGCCCCCGGCGCGCAAGGCCTGGGCCAGTTCGACGAAGGATAAAGTTCTCCCGTCCAACCGGGCCAGCAGGTAGCCGGCCAAGGCGGCGGCCCCGGCCGGCTCGGGCTTTCGAGGAGCCGGGCTCCCCGAAATAATTTCCTCGGCGAATACCAGTGCCCGCGCGACCGGGTTGAGGGTGTGCGTGGCCGGATGAAGATGGGAGCGGCCGCGGAAAGCCCCCTTTTCCTGGGCGCTCCGTTTTAAAACGTCAAAACAAAGGTTTCCGGTGGCGTAGGAGCTCGATCCCAGGCCGACATAGGCGGTCTGGCGGCCGGATTGGTGGCGCTCCACCGCGACGCCGAAGAGCTGGGCCAGGGACTGCAGGTTGGCGATGTCGAAGACCCCATGAATCCGGGTCCGCGGACTTGGACGCACGGCCCGGTCGCAGAGAACCAGCGCGGCCAAAGCCGCGCCGATCGAAGCCGGATTCCAAACCGCGGCCGCGCGGGCGTCGCCCCGCCGCCGGGCCTCCTCGATCATCCTCAGGTAGGGAACGGCCATGCCCAGCATCCCGCCCTCCAAGGGGCTTTGCACCAGCAGGCGGCCGCCTTGGACGCGGACCCCGAGGCTCTCCAGCGCCCGCCCGACGCGGGCATCGAGGAGAAGCTTCCGGAGAGGCCTTCCGGTTTCCCCCTCGAGCTCCGACAGCGCCAGGGAAAGGAGGTTCTTGAGTTCTTTCCGGGATTGGGGGTTGGTCGGAAAAAAATAACCTCCGGCTCGCAGGGCGTCCTTCAGGGCCCCCGGATCGCGCCCCTGGCGATTGACGTAGGTCTTCAGGGAGGTCAAGGCCGGTTTTTCCGCCGCCAATGCGGCCAGCCGCGCGCTTTTCTCGGGGCTCATGAAATCGGCCCGCTCATCCGGACACCAGACGACGAGCCGGCCCTCCCTTTCGTTCAATAAGGGAAATTTTTTGCCCGCGACCCAAATGGTCTTGGCGCGCATGTCCCGCAGAGCTTGGTGCAGGCAAATCCCCAGATTGGCCGAGGTCGCGCAGAAAATCGTCCGTCGGGAAAAGGCCCGCCACAAGGCCAAACCCAGGAGGTCCAGGGCGTCCACTTCCTCCCCGGGAAGGGCGCGGAGCGCGGCGGCGGAGAAGACTCCCCGGGAGGCCAAATATTCGAGCTTGGCCCGGCGCAGGGCCGCGGCGGGAAGGCGGGCGAGCGCCCGTTCCTCCCGCCCCGCGTACTCCGCCAACAACCCGAGGGCGTTGAAGCCTTTCACGCAGCTTTCGTAGCGGCTCCAACCCCGAAGGAAGAACATCAGCCGGCCGCACAAGCGGCTGAGCAGGGGCGCGGGGGAGACCAGGGCCTCTCCGATGTCCACCCCCAAAAATTCCGCCAGCCGCAGGACCGCCCGCGCGTGCTCCAGCACCCCCCCGCAATTGGGAAGTTCTTTTTCCGAGAGCGCCATCGGGCCGCCTTCCGCGCGCCGCCGCGCGGCCTGGAAGTGGGAATAGGGGGCGCGCTTCATTTCGGGGGACGCCGCGCCCCGGCGGAAAGCTCGGCGAGGAGCTCCGCCAAGCCGCTCAGGGTCGAGAAGCGCGCCTGCTGGAAATGGGCTTGTTCGAATTTCACCGAGAATTCCTTCTCCAGGGCCGCCACGAGCTCGACGGCGCCCAGCGAATCGAGCGAGCCCGCCTCGAAATAGTCGGCCTCCGGCGCGGGCACCGGGCCCTTGCGCGCGAACCACTCCGCCAGCCAGGCCCGGGCGTCCATCAGGAGCCGGAGCGGGCGAAGCACCGCGCCGGAGAGCCGTCTCCTCCCGCGATCCTGAGCGGAAACACCATCAGCTTCACCCGGGGGCCGGAGAGCTTGTCAAGATTGGCCAGGGATTCGACCAGAAACCCCCCGCGGCCCAGAAGCGCGCGGTGGTTGGGGGCGTCCTTGGCCGATTTCCAGCCGTGGTCGTGGCAGTCGATGGAGGGGACGTCCACGCCCAAAAGCCGCATGCCCCGTCCGGCCAGCCAAAGGCAGGCCTCCACCGACAAGTACGGAGCCTCCGAATAAAATTTCAATGAGCCGTAGCGTTTGGTCCAGCCGAAGCGCACGAGCATGCGCGGCAGGACGCGCCGCCGCCCCCACGCCGCCCGGATTTCGCTCACGCCGTACTCTTTCCGGGGCCGGGCGGGCATCAAATCGATCAGCCCCGCGGGCCCCATCATGAGCTCCGGCGGGAATGCGTCCACGGTCCGGCCGCCCTTGACGAAATGCAGGGGGGCGTCCACATGGGTCCCGGTGTGGGTGCCGAGCACGAGCTTGCGGGTTTCGCGCTTTTCCACTTCATGCCGGGCGAGCTGGGTGACCGAGACCGCGGGGTGCCAGTGGCTGGGGTAGACGGCCATTCCCTCCGCGATGGGAAAGCTTAAATCCACCCAGCGGGCGGTCCGGTTTTTCATCGGGACGCCTCCGCCGCGGCCCAGGCGCGCAGTTCCTTCTTGAGGACCTTCCCGGTCGAGCCGACGGGAAACTCCTCCCGCGCCAGCAGGACCGCCGGGCGCGAGCCCGCGGCGAAGCGCGTTTTGCAGAACGATTCCAGGTCGGCCTTGGCCCGCGCCCAATCCACGCCCGCCTTGGGCTTGATGACGGCGACGATCTCCTCCCCGGAAAGCGCGTTCTCCACGCCCACCACCGCGGCCTGGGCGACCGCCGGGTGCTCCAGCAGGACGCTCTCCACGGCCATGGGGCTGACGCAGAGGCCCGCCCGGATGATCAGGTCTTTTTTCCGGCCCGTGATGGAAAGCCGCCCGGAGTCCAGCCGGCCGATATCCCCGGAGGCCAACCAGCCGGCGTCATCGGCGGGGACCGGCGCGTTCTTTTGAAAATCGAGATAGCCGGCCATCATATGCGGGGTCTTGATGAAGATTTCGCCTTCCCCTCCTTGAGGAAGTTCCCGGCCAGCCTCATCGCGGACGCTCAGCTCGACTCCCGGCAGGGCGCAACCGACCGAACCGCCCGCGGAACCCGCCCCCGGCGTCTCGGTGCAAACCAGCAAGGTTTCGGAAAGGCCGTAGCTTTCCAGGAGCCGGATTCCATGGGCCGCCTCGAAGTCCCGCTTGAGCTTGGCGTGCAGGGGCGCCGTGCCGATAAAGGCCTTGCGGACGTTCTCACGGCACCAGGCGCGGCCCGCCTCATCGCGGTTGGCCATGAGCAGGGCCGCCGCCACGGTCGGGGTCAGCCACAGGGCGTTGACCCCGTGGGCCCTTGGGACCGTCCAAAAATCCAGAAGCGCCCTGGGGCCGTAACCCGGCGACATGACGACGGAGGCCCCGGCCAGAAACGGCGAGATGAGCAGGTTGAAAAAGCCCCCGCTGTAGGCCATGGAGAAAAGCTGGAGAAAGCGGTCCTCGGGAGCCAGCCCCACCGCCTGGTTGAAGAGCCGCGCGTTGCCGAGCAATGAGCCGACCTTATGGGCGACGGCCTTGGGAAAAGCGGTCGTGCCGGAGGTGAAGACGATGGTCAGGATACCATCACGGGAGACTCCGGGGCGCGGAGTCCAGGACTCCCCGTATAAGGGGTCGTCCAAAAGAGGCAAGTTCCAGCGGGGAATGGAGGACCCATCCAGCAAGCCGGAGGTTTCGGGGGCGTGGACGAGCAATTTCGCGGCGGCGTTTTCGAGAATGAAGCGGATGTCCCGGGGATGGAGGGCGGGATTGACCGGGACAACAGCCGCCCCGAGGTGGAGGCAGGCGAAAAAGAGCAGGGCGTACTCGGCGGAGTTGGGCAGGACGGCCAGGAGCCGGTCTCCCCGCCGGATCCCGAGGGATTCCAAGCGGCCCGCCAGGCCGAGGGACCGGGCGTAAAATTCCCCAAAGCTCAAGGTCCGCCCGCCTCGATCCGAGAGGACCAGGAACGGCCGGCCCGCGTTTTTTCCGCCCGCGATTTCGGAAAGGGAGGCCGGAAGCTCGTTCACGATACGGTATGATATCATGCGCGGCCCCCGCTTGGGGGGCCGCGCCGATGATGCTCAACCCCGAAACCGGCGAACTCCGCTTCCTGGCGGCGAACTTCAAGATCGGACCCTCGTTGACTCTGGAATCCCTCCGGGACCTCCCCGTTCCCGTGGAGGACGATCTCGGCCCCGACCTCGTGCCCATGATGAAAACCAAGGCGATCCACTGGGTGGACGGCGGTCCCGCCGGACGCTTCTGCGTCCGCCTGGATTTTCTCCGATCGACTTTGGCCGGCGTGCGCCTGATGGCCAAGCGGGCGGATTTTCCCCCCAACCTATCGGACTGGGATTTAAAACGGGAAGAGGCGCGCCACGATTTTCACTGCCTCTGGGCGCGCCGGCAACTCGGCTGGCTCTGGCGCCTGCGCCGCTACCCCTGGGGCCGGGTGCAGGCCCTGTGCGGACGAAACCTGGACAAAACCCCGCGGGAGAGCATTCTCAAGGTGGTCTACATCGATTTCGGAGAGATCGAGGAGCGGCTCGCCCGGGAATTCACCACATAATTCGCCGGGTGGAATTATCAATGCCCGGGGATATCCACCAACTCGAATTTCACCGCGCCTTGGATTTCCAGGAAGGCCCGGTCCAAAGTCAATAACGCTTTCCGGTGATGGCCGGCCGAAACCGCCACCAAAAGATCCGCGATGGACGCCTGGAATCCTCTCCGGGCGAGCCAAAACCGCGCCGCGGCGACCGAATCCCATTGGCCCGGAGGGTCCTCCAAATTCGGGACCGCGGAAAGGAGGTCCTCCAAGCCCCGGAATTGATCCTTCGTCCGAACTCCCGAAAGGAGCTCCGCCCGAATCAGCCCGTTGGTGCAGACAAAGCCGTCCCGAAGCAAGCGCCCGAGCAAATTCGTCTCCGGGGCGGCGTCACCTTCCCGGAACATCCTGATCCAAACCGAACTATCCGCCAAGACCCGGCTCATCAGCGCCCGCGGGATTTTTTCAGGTCCAGGTCAAGGGGATAGCGCCCGCGCAAATCCCAGAGTTTCTCGATCTTCTCGCGCCGGGTCAGTTCCTGGAGCCCCAGAATGATGGCCTGGGTTTTCGTGCGCGCCCCCGCGGCTCGTTGGGCCTCGGCGAGAAGCTTTCGGGGAAGATTGAGGGTCGTTCTCATGGAACCTCCGATGCATACATATTGTAACAGATGTATGCATCGTTCGCCAGGGCTCCGCCATCGCTCAGCCGGCCCGCCGGGCGCGGGGGACGCCATTTCGTCCAAGATTTTCTCTTCCGCGAAATGGCGCCCCCGCCAGCTCAATTTCCCCCCGCCCGGCGGTAGGCCTCCAAGACGGCCTCGGTGGCCGCCTTGTGGGCCTCCGGAGTCACCGCGTGGGCGATGCTGAAGTATTTCTGCTTGTACTCCTCCCCCGGCGAGCGGCGGGCCGGGAAGGAAAGAAACGGCTTTCCCGGAGTCTGGCCCGTCTTGGACCGCCGGATGGCGATGTCCTTGATCACGAACGAATCGCCGATGACGAGCTCGGCGAATCCCAACAAGCCCTCGTGCGCGGCGTTGGAGTACGGCTTGACCTTGGCCTCGAGGCGAGGCAAAGACTCTGTCTTGGTTTCCATGAGTTCCCCCTTTCATTTGCGGCCGGGCGGCGTTCCCGCCGCCCCACTCTTATATACGAGCGAGGGACCCATTTTGTTCCCGAAATAATGTCATCCTCGACGATAAGCCGCGAGGACGGCCTCCCGGGCGGCCGACCGGGCCCCCGGGGTCAAGGCTTGAGCGATGGGAAAATCCCGCTCCCGGCCCCGGCGCGCCGGAAAGACCACCTCCGCCCGCCAATCGGCGCCGCCGGATTTGAGTATGAGAATGTCCCGGATCACGAAGGCGCCCCCGATGACGAGCTCCGCCCGAGCGAGAACGTCCTCCCCGGAACAAGCGGTGACGCGGGCTGTAAGGGACGGCAAGTCCAATAAGTCCTCCATACCCTTATATACGAACGGGGAGGCCTTTTTGTTCCCGAAATCTACAGGGATTCGATTTTTTCGAGAAGGTCCAGGGCGCCCTGGAGGCGGCTGCGGGGGTCGGGGGACAACGCCTCGGCCAGAACGACATCGACGGAGGCGGGAAGTTCCGGGACCAGGGAGCGGGCCGATTCATACCGCATCCGCTCCTTTTGAGCCAGGAAATCCGGGCCCCGGAACGGAAGCTGTCCGGTCAGGGTCTCGTAAAAACACACGCCCAGGGAATAGACGTCCGAAGCCCGGCTGCATTGTCCCAGATGCTGTTCCGGGGCCATATAGGCCAGGGTTCCCCCGGCATCCTTCTGGGTGAGGTGGGTCAGGGATTCTTTGACCTCCCGGGCCAGGCCGAAGTCCATCACCTTCACGTAGCCCTTGGTGTCGACCATGATGTTGGAAGGTTTGAGGTCCCGGTGCAGGACATGGGCCTTGTGCGCGGCGTCTACCGCGTCGCACACGTCATGAAAAACCCTTCGGGCCTCGGCCAGACTCAGCCGCTTGCGCTCGCTGAGGACCACCGAGAGCGGCTTGCCGTCGATGAAATCGAAGACCAAATAGATTTCGCCCTCCTCCTCGACGATCTCGTGGACCCCGACGATGTAGGGGTGCGAGAGGCGGGAGATCAGCCGCGCCTCCTCGATGAATTTCTCCCGGTGGGAGGCGTTGGCCTGGATCTCGGCCCGCATTTTCTTGAGGGCCACCCGCCGGTCGAGCTGGCGGTCGAAAGCCTGGAAGACCAGCCCCATGCCGCCTTCGCCCACCTGGGACACCAGCTCATAGCGGCCGCCGATCAAGGTGCCCGGGTCCAGGTCGTCGAGCGTCCCGATCCCCATGCGCATGCGGACGTTTTCCACTGAGGCGCGCCGCCGCTTGAAGGCGCGGTCCACCGCCTTGAGCACGCGCGGGATGTCCGGCGGCTTGAGGATCACGTCGTCGGCTCCCAAGCCCACGGCGTCGCTCATCTCCTGCAGGGCCCGCTCCAGCGGGTACTTGTCCACCAGGAAAATCAGACGGATCTGAGGATCGCGGGCGCGCAATTTTTGCCCCAAGGTAATGGCCATGTTCTGGTTGTAGGCGAAGGAGTAGGCGAAATTCATCCCGATCACCGCCACGGGAAGGCTCCCGATCGTGGCCGTCTTGAGGGCGTCATTGGAATCCTTGGCCACCTCCACCCGGTAGCCCGCGCCCAAGAGCGCCTGGCCGACCGAGGCCAGCACCTCCTTATCCTGATCGATGAGGATCACCGAGGGCCGGGAGGCGAACCCCCGGTTTTTTTCCGAGGCCGCCCAATCGATGAGCGCGGCCACCAGGCGGGAGTGCTGGCGGGAGATGACGGGCACCGTCCCGGCCCGCAGGGAGACCACCGCGTCCCGCATGGGGTCCTCTCCGGTGCAGAAATAACAAACCGCCTCCGGCACCGCGGCGCGCAAATCCTCATCCATACGCGCGGCGTCGTCCCAAGTCCCGTCATAAAGGGCCACGATGAGGTTGCCCAGGGTCAGGCTCACGATTTGGGGCTGAGGCTTGCCGCCGAAGAGCTTGTTCCAGAGGCCCGCCGGGCGGTTGGAGCCGATGGGGTTGGCGGCCTGCTGGAGGTATTCGATCAAGCCCTCGCAGGACTCCAAGACCATGGGCTGAAGGCCCGAATCCTTGAAGGTCAACTGGGCGGCCTTGGCCATGAAAAGGTTCCGGTCCGCGAAGAGCACGACGGGGCGATCCGCCGCCTTTACTTCGATGGAAAAATCCGGCGGGAAGGGCCAATGCAGTCGCCGCAACGTCGTCTTGATTTTCGGGGAAAAGCTTTCCACCGGTTCCAGGGCCACCACCGGGATGTTTCCCTTGCGCGTGAGAAGCTCGGCGCAGCGGGCCATGGGCGCCTGGGTGAGGTCCAAGACCAGGCCCAGGGACTCGCCCAAGGCGGCGGACGCGGCCTCGGGAGTTTCCACGCCCTGGACCTCGTAGCCGCGTCCCCTTAAGGAAGGAGCCAATTCATCGACCAAACGGCGGCCCGCGGTCAAGATGAGGACTTTGCCTTTGACGCTTTCCATTCTGCGCTTCCATTATAGGCGGATTCCTTCGAAATTTCCAGGCCGGGGCATTTGCTATCTTTGACGCGATGGTCCGCGATCCGCTGGAAGGTTGCCTGTTGGGTTTGATGGTGGGAGACAGCCTGGGGCTTCCCCGGGAGGGGCTCTCCCCCGCGCGGGCGCGGAAACTCTTCGGAGACGAGATTCGCCACGCCTTTTTCGCCGGCTGCGGCATGATTTCCGACGACACCGAACACGCCTGCTTCACGGCCCAGGCCCTCTTGGCCTCCCCCCGAGACCCGGAGGCATTTTCCCGCTCCCTGGGGTGGAAGCTCCGCCTCTGGTTTTTGGGCCTGCCGGCGGGAATCGGCCTGGCCACCCTACGGTCCATCCTCAAACTTTGGGCGGGCTTTTCCCCGGCCTCCAGCGGCGTGAACTCCGCCGGAAACGGGCCCGTGATGCGGACGCCGCTCATCGGCGCTTTTTTCGCCGCGGATCCGGAGCGCCTGGAGTCCTTTACCCGAGCCTCCACCCTCATGACCCACCGCGACCCACGGGCTCTGCGGGCCTCCCTGGCCGTCGCCCGCGCCGCGGCCTACGCCGCCGCCCACCCGGGCGGCCTATTCTCCCGGGAAACGGTCCTGGCCGAACTGGAAAAATGTTTTCCCCCGGAGGACGACGAAGCGCGCCGCTGGCTTTCGGACCTGGGCCTCGCGTTGCGGGAAAATTGGCCCATGGAGCGAGCCGTCCGGGCGTTCGGCGTCGAGAACGGGGTGTCCGGCTACATCTATCGGACGGTCCCGGCGGCGCTTTGGGCCTGGCTGAGGAACCCGGCGGATTTCCGGGGGGGGCTGGAAACGATCCTCCGGCTGGGAGGGGACGCCGACACGGCGGGGGCGGTCTGCGGGGCCCTGCTTGGAATCACCGCCGGGGCCGAGGCCATCCCCCGGGACTGGCTGGACGGGATCGTCGAATTTCCCCGCTCTCCGGCCTGGACTCGGGAATTGGCGGCGCGCTTGGCCCGGGCGAGAAACGGCGGGGCGTCGGAGCCGCTCCCCCTGGCCTGGCCCTGGCTGTTTGTTCGAAATCCTTTGTTTCTGGCCGTGGTCCTGACCCACGGATTTCGAAGGTTGTTTCCCCCCTATTAGGCCTTGGCCTTGGCGGGCATTTTCTTCTTGGCGGCGGGGAGAACCGGCATATAAGGCGCGTAGTCGATCGTTTTGCCGCTCAAAATCTCGTAGCGGGCGCAGATCCGCATGACGTAGTTCATCGTTTCCCGGAACGGCGGAATAGACTTGTATTTGGCGATTCGCCCTTCCCCGGCGTTGTAAGCGGCGGCGGCCAAGACGTAATTGCCCTGGACGTCGGGGTGGGTGAGAAGATAGGCGAAGTGCCGGGCCGCCCCGTTGAGATTCTGCTCAGGATCGTACGGATCCTTGACGCCCAACATCTTGGCCGTTTCCGGCATCAACTGCCCCAGGCCGATGGCGCCCTCCGAAGACACCGCCCGCGGGTCCCCATCGGAATTCTCCACGCTGATCAGGGCCTCGAAGAAATCGGGGTCGATCTTGCGGCGCGCGGCCGCCCTTTTGATCATCGGGCGAAACCGGGCCAAGGGATTGGCCGGGTCGGGCTTGATCTCCTCGACGATCCGGTCCTTGACGCCCCGCAAGGCGGGCAGGGGAGAGACCACGGCGGGCGGGCGGACGCCGCCGATCTTGCGGTAGGCGGCCTCGAAATCGGCCAGGAAAATCTTGACGTCGCGGCGATTCGGGATCCCGCCGCTTTCCACGACCGCGGCCGTGCCGACCTGGTAGGCCGCCAGGGCTCGGGAAAGATCCCCGTCGAATCGTTTCAGGAGCATGGCCATCAGGCGCGCGCCGACCCGAACATTGGTCTGGGGATCCGAGAGATCGGCCCCCTTGAGCCCCACGGCTTTGGCCGCGCCGGGAGAGATCATCATCAGCCCCTGGGCGCCGCCGCCTTCCCGGTCGGCGTCGTAGTTGGATTTGGCGACGACGATGGCGTGGATCACGTCCGGCTCCACGCCCGCGGCCCGGGCCTCGTCTTCGATGTAGGCTTGATAGGGAAACTGGCTGCGCGGCGCGGGCGGGGGCGTCTGACGAAGACCCTCGGCGGAGCCGGAATTGGTTACGACCGGACCCAAGGCCCCGGCTCCGGAAGCTTCGACCGACACGGAAGCGAGGGAACCGCCCCGGGAACCGTCGTAAAGGAGAGATTGGCCGGCGGGGTTGAGGGCCTGCATGGCCTGATCGGTGAATTGGTTCGCGCGGGCGGTCCAGTCGATGAACGCCCGGTCCCGGGGCGCGACGGCGGCCGAAGCCGCGCCCTCGGTGACGGTCAGGGCCCGGCCCCAGAAAGCCTTCAATTGGTCCAGGCGCGCCTGGCGGGAGAAAGCGGTTTGGGGATTCCACTCCTGGGCGATGTAGCGCCGGCAGGGGTTGGAATCGGGGCACGGAAAGGCGGCCGCGCCCGCGCCCAGCAGGGACAAGATCTCGGTTTCGGCCTTGGGGAGAGCCTCCCTCAGGGCCGGGGCGCCCTTGGCGGGGAGTTGGATGAGGACCTCGATGGGCGCGGCCTCGGAAGGCACGGAGAGGACGAGGACCGCCGCCGCCAGCACCATCGGAGGAATCAACCTCATGGACATAGTGTAGAGCGGATCCGGCCGCCGCGCCCGGGCCCAAGGGCCCAACCGGGCCTAGGTCCGGGGACCCACTCTTCGGGAGAGTTCGCGGAGGTAGAGCGTCAGGTTGAAAATGAAGTGGGCCAGAATCGGCAGAAGCAAGGTGCCGCCCAGGACCAGGGCCGCGCAATAGACCAAGCCCCCGACCACCCGGGTCCAGACCGGGCCGTAACGGTGGATGAGGGAGAAAGCCAGGGAACTGCCGAAGGCCGCCGCGGCCACGGCTCCGACACCGGACAGCAATGGAATCAACAAGGACGCCGCCGTCAGGAAGATCAGGCCCCGGAAAAGAATTTCCTCCGAGGCCGCTCCGATCATGAGCAGGGGGACGACCTTCCACGGGCTTTTCTTCATCAAGGCCTCGCCCTCGTCGGGCGCCGAACGCATGATCCAGGGGGCCAGTCGATGGGCGAAAATCCTCAACGGAATTCCCGCGACGCCGACGACGGCAGCCAAGCCGATCAACAGCGGCCAGGAACCGAGCGCGCCGACTCCGAGGATCCCGCCGGAGTTCATGCCGCCGGCGTAGAGCAGGGGCGGGGCGGCCGAGAGCGCCCCCAGCATTAGCGCCAGAATGCCGTAGCGGACCGGGCGGGGCCAGGACAAGGCGGGCTTGTCCTCCCAACCGTCGTTGCGGTCCGCGGCGGCCGGGGATTTCTTTCCGACCGCCGATTCCAGGAGGCCCGCGTCCGAACCGCCGCCGGGAACGGGCTTGGAAAGAGCGATTTCCCGCCGGGATCCGGCCGCACCGGCAACGACTTGGGGGACGGATCCTGCGACCTCAAAACCTTCAGCCTTTCGGCCGCGGCCCAGAAACCGCGCGGCGCGCACCCACGAATTTTTCAGGCGGGGACCTGCCCCGCGTTCGCCCTGGGCCGGCGCCTGGAGCGAGAAGGCCCCCTCCACGGAAAGGGACGGCGTTTCGGCCGCGGCCGGGGCCGGGGCCGGGAAATCGGCGGGGGCGGTCGCAGGCGGCGCGGCCTCCTCGGCGCCCGAAGCCGCGGACCGGAGGGGCCCGGGGGCCGCCTTCGGGGCCGGGGACAATCCTTCCTGGAATCCGGCCGAAAGAGCATGGTTGCGAGCAACCGAGGGGGCGGACGGGGCGCGCCAACCCGCGGGGTTGAGCGACGGAGAAAGCCGAATCGGGACCAGCCGGGAGGGCTCGGATCGGACCGCTCCGGAGGAGGGGCCGCCGCGAGCCGGAAGTCCTCTCCCGGCTCGCCCGGAGATTCTCACCTGCGCGGGCGAGGGGACCGAGCCCAACAGGAGGAGGGCCAACGCCCACGAAATCCGCGAATTCATGCGCCTTAAGAATAGCCGGGCCCCGGGCGGAGCGCGAGGGTCCAAGGACCCAGCGGAACCGGACTAAAAGTCCTTCCGGCCGAACGGCCGGTTTTACCGTTTTTTTGTTGAAATTCCGCAGAATTCCAGGCATCCTATGGGCATGGAACACAACCCCTCGGATCGACGGATCACCTTCTCCGTATCCTGGACCGCCGACGGAAAACGGCGGCACGGGGAATTAAACATCGCCCCGACCTCCTTGGCGCGGGCGGCCTTCCTCCTGGCCCTCTGCGCGCTCAGTTACGGGCTGGGGCTCCGGCAAGGAGGCCCTTCGCTCCCCGCGCCCGCGACGGCGCAGGCCCGACCGGAAAACCCCCCGCCGCAGGCGGCCGCCGCGACCGCCGCCCCGGGCCACGCCGTGGGCCAGGCCGAGGACGTCATCACGCCCCTCAACGTGCGGGACCCCACGTCGCTGGTCATGGGCCTTCCCGGGCGCTGATTAAACGGCCCGGGTTCTGAAGGTCTCGGGGGTCAATTTAGGCGCGTTCGGCTGAAGCGGCCAGGGCGAATTGGAAAAAGTAACGGTCAAGGTCCTTCAGTTCCGTGTGGAACTCTTTTCCCCCCAGCCAAGCGTCGCAGAGCAGTTCTCGGGCCCGAGTCAGCTCCTTGAGGCGATCCCTCCACCGAGGGTCCGAGATTGAAAGGTCCAGCAGCTCCAAGGCCCGAACCATCGCGCCATCGAAGTTTTCAGGATCCCTTTCCTTCCAGCGGACCGCGCGGCTGACCTCGCTGCCAACGTTGCCGAGTTGGGCCGAAAGCGTCAACCGGCTCCAGCCGCCCGCGGCGAGGCCCGGGTGCGCCGTCATCGAATGAGTTTGGCCACGACGCCCAAAATCCGCGCCCGGAGGGCTTCGCTCTCGACCCCCCGGGAGCGGTTCTGTTGGGAGGGCCGCACATTGATCATCGAGTCGAACTCAATGCGGTTTTCGACGGCTTGGCCGGGGTAAAGATTGATCCCCCACACATTTTCCTGCCGGGAGCCGGTTTTGAGTAGGATTGCCTCCTCGTCGGAATGGAGTTCGCCGCCCAATGCCATCACCTGGCGCTCGATGTCGACCGCGGCCTTGATCATTTCCCCGAACTGGCGTTTGGCCAAGGCCTCGACCTCTGTCCAGGAAATCGGTGAGTCGACGAGGCGAATTTCCATGGGCGGCTTTATTGTGTCAGTTTCAGTTCCGCGATTCAAGGAGCCACATGCAAGAGATTCTAGCCCGCTTTTCCGAAGTCCGCCCCTCATTCCTCCAGCGTAACCCCCACTTCCCCTTCCAGTCAAGCTCCCAAAAAACCGTCGCCTGGCACCCAACCCCCCTTTTTCCCACCCCGCCCGGCTGCGCGGGGTCGCCCAGCCTTCGCCTGGGCTAACG
>CAYHPY010000081.1:0-16829 GCA_964358485.1 uncultured Elusimicrobia bacterium | reverse complement strand
CCCCGTACATGGCGCCGGAGCAGGAGCAGGGCACGGTCCGGACGGAATCCGACGTCTACGCCCTGGGCATCGTCTTCTACGAGACCCTTTGCGGCCAGCTTCCCTTCGCCGGCAACGGGGCGGGAATGCTGCTCAATAAAATGAACGGGAAATACACCCCTTTGACCCAGGTGGCCAAGGTGTCCCTGCCTCCGGGCATCGACCAGGTCATGGCCAAGGTCCTCACCCCGGACCCGGACAAGCGCTACCGGACCCCGGCCGAGTTCGCCTCCGCCGTCGAGGCGCTCGGCATGGCCCCCCTGGTATAAAGACGGTAAATTGGGCCGCTCCGCCTTGACAAAGCCGCAGTCCCCTTTTACACTAGTGATATGAAGCTCAAAACCCCCAATTTCCTCGTTTTATCCTTTATTTCCGGCATGATCCCCTCCCTCGCGGATGCGGGTCCATGCTACGCCAAGAAGTTGATGGAGCATGCCGGCAAAACCATGGAAACCGAGGTGGAGGTTCCTTGCCCGGAGCCTCAAGTCAACGCCCTGTCGGTCGCTCCTGATGCCGCGGTCACCCCGCCGGTGCAGACTCCCGTCAATAAGCCCGGGGTCATTCCGCCGGTCCCCGAGGATTCGCAAGGCCAACCGGGGTGCATTTCCAGGGAGGATGCCCTTCGAAAAGGCGAGGACTTGGCCGAGGCGTTTCCCCAATTCGCGGTCATTGCCCGGGGGTCCTTGGGCTCCAAGGAAATCCACGATACGAAAGCCCCCAGGCACACCGTGGTGACCCAGGCCAACGTGGCGGCCTTCACGTCCATGTTGCGGGACCTCGGCGAATTGGAGTCCCTGCCCCAAAACGATTCGCCGGAGGCGACCCCCCAGACCAAGAAACGCCGCCGGATTTTGGAGTCGGTGCTCAAGCCCGTCATGGACGGAAAATCCACGCCCATGGGCCAGCCCCTGTGGACGGCCTCCCACGTGGAGATCATGAAGGACGAAAAGCGCGGGGAGTTGATGTACGGGGTGATGAAGGAGGACAAGCCCTGGGATAACGCCGACATGGGCTCTCCCGAAAACCGCCGCCTGCGCGCGGGATTCCGGATGAAGAAAGGGGATTTGAACGGCGCCAAGGAGGACCTGGACGCGGCGGTCAAGCAGGGCGGGGGCGCTCCGGCTTTGGCCATGCGCGCCGGGGTTAATTTTAAAATGGGGGACATGGCCGCGGCCAACGAGGACGCCAATGCCGCCCTTCAAATCGAGCCCGGCAACGAGGCCGCCGCCGGCATTGCCCAACTCACCGCCGGACGGGGAGGCAGCGGCGCCTCCAACACGCTGGGGGCAGCGCAGAACGCATTTGCCAACCAAGGGGGAGGGGGCGGCGGGAACCCCTCGGCCCAAGGGTTTTCGGGCCCCTTGGCCAACACCACCCCCGGAATGCTCCAATCCGCCAACCTTTCCCGGGACGCCCAGGCCGCCCTCCGTCTGAGGGATTTCAAGGCGGCGGCCGACAGCGCCTCCCGCGCCCTGGCCCTCAACCCCCAAAACGCCCAGGCCTACAATCTCCGCGCCATGGCCTACCTGGGCTCGAAGTCGTACGATGCGGCTCTGCGCGACGCCGTCGCCGGCCTGGCCTTGGCGCCGAACAATCCGGCCTTGCTCAATACCAAGGCCCGCGCCCTTTTGGCCAAGGGCGACTGGAAGGGGGCGTTGGCCGCCGCCAATCAGGCTTTGGAGCTCAATCCCAAGGACGCCTTCGCCTTCGCCCAGCGGGCCTACGCCCTGGGCAAGCTCGGCGACCGGAAGGGAATGCTGGACAATCTCAAGACGGCGGCTTCCCTCGACAGCCGCTTCCAATCCAGCCTTCAGTCGGCCCTGCAGATGCCGGAGGATTCCGACGTCATGTTCCTGTTCCCCGGCGAAAACGCGGCCGAGGGAGGGCCGGCCGGGTCGGGGAAGGGCAAGCGTTCTCCGGGGATTTTTCTCCTGGCGGCCCTGGTGGGCGGGGCCTTGATCGCCTTCGGTTTGATCCGCAAGGTGGCGCCCGCCGGTTGGACCACCCAGGTCCGGCGCATCATGGGGGGCAACGGCGCCGCTTCCCCCGTCGGGACCTCAGCCGGGGGAAGGGACGACGGGGCGGCTCCTCCTGATTCCGGGGCGCTCTTGGGGGGGAAATTTGAAATCCGGGGGGAAATCGGTTCCGGCGGCATGGGCCTGGTTTTCGAAGGGTTGGACCGCTCCTTGGGGCGGCGCGTCGCGATCAAGAAAATGCGGCCGGAGATCCGGGACGACAAGCGCGAGCGGGACCGTTTCGTGGTCGAGGCCAAGACCGTGGCCTCGCTCAAGCACGAAAACATCGTGGAGATTTTCTCGATCATCGAGGAGGCCGGCGAGGTTTATCTCGTGTTTGAATTCGTGGAGGGAAAAACCTTGTTCGAGGCCGTCGCCAACGGCGGCCCCATGCCCCTGGCCAAGGCCGTCGGCCTGCTCAAGGGAGTGGCCGACGCGCTGGATTACGCCCACGGAAAATCCATCGTTCATCGGGACCTCAAACCCTCCAACATCATGATCGACGCTGAGGGAAAAGCGAAGGTCATGGACTTCGGCGTGGCCCGGATCGCCAAGGACGCGCTGACCCGCTATTCGATGACCAATACCATCATGGGAACCCCGCCCTACATGGCGCCCGAGCAGGAGCAGGGCGTGGTCTGCCGGGAGTCCGACACCTATTCCCTCGCGATCTGCCTTTACGAGGCGCTCACCGGACGCCTGCCCTTCACCGGGACCGGCTCGGCGATGCTGATGAACAAGATGAACGCCTCCTACCACCCCCCGACCAAGCTGATCCCGGCGTTGCCGGTGGGAGTGGACGCGGTCTTTGCCCGGGCCTTCGCCCCGGAGCCCAAGAACCGCTTCGCTTCGGCCCGGGAGCTGGTGGCCGCCTTGGAAGCGTCGCTCCCCGCCGTCCGCGCGGTATGACCCGGGCGGCCCTTCGCTGGGCGGGCCTCGCCTTGATGTTGGCGGCGTGTCCGGCCGCCTTCGCCGACGACGACCCGGTCCAGGACGTGGATAAGGATTGCCCTCCTTGCGCGGAGGCTCGAAGGGGATTCGAGAGCTCCAAGGATAACCTGGACGACGCGCTCGTGGAGCAGCAGCGGGCCCTCGACGAGCTCGAGAGGATCAAGTACAAGGGCAGCGACGAACATGCCGCCGCTTTGCGCCGCGCGGAGGCCGCGGGCGAGAAGGTCAAAGGCTTGGAGCGGGCGATGGGTGAGGCCAGCGCGGGATTGCGCGAGGAGCTCGCGGAGCATCAGAAGAACGCCCAGCAAAAATACGAGGATTATAAAAAGAATCATCCCCCGCCCGAGATCGGCATTGATCCCATGGAAACCCCGGAGGCCAAAAAACTCCGGGAGGCGGCGGAAGCCGCCGACGAGGCGCGGAAGTTCCACGACGATCCCACTCGCGACAAGGATCGCGACAATCTGCGCAACGTGCAGCGGGAGAACCAGGAGCGCCTCGATGAAGAGCGTCGCCGTCGCCAGGAAGCCGATCAAGTGGTGGGCGCCAAGCCTCCGGCCGGCGGCCAATTCAACCCCCCGAAGGAACCCGCCAAGGCCAAGGAGTATCTCGACAAGGTGATCCAGGAGGACCCCAACAGCGCCGCCGCCCTCGGGGCCCGCGCCTCCGCCAATTTCAAGCTCGGCAACAACGCCGCCGCCTGCGCCGACGCCAAGGCCGCCCTGGCCAGCAACCCCAACCACGAAGAGGCTTTCGGCATCAAGCAATTGGCCTGCAATGCCGGCCGGGTCGCCGAGCCCAAGCCGACGAAGCTGGCCTCGGCCAAGCCCATGGAGGCGGCCCCGCAGGGAGCGACGCCTCCGGCCGCCGCGCCCCGCCCGCCGCCCCCCGCTTTGACCGCCCCCGCCGCTTCCGGGGGCGCCGGTTCGGGCGAGCCGTGGATGGGCGCGGTGGCCCTGACCCGGGAGGTGGGGACCGACAACGCGGCCGAGTCGGCCATCCACTCCAAGGCCGCGGCGGCCAATTTGATGAGCCGCAATTACAAGGCGGCCGCCGCCGAGGCGGATCGGGCCCTGGCCCTCAACCCCCGCAACGCCCACGCGCGCCTCATGCGCGCCACCGCGCGCAATGGGATGAAGAATTACCGGGGGGCCTTGGAGGACGCCGAGGAGGGTTTGAAGCTGGCCCCCAAAAACCTCCCCCTGCTCAACACCAAGGCCCAGGCGCAGATCAAGCTCAAGGACTACAAAGGCGCGTTGGCCACGGCCAACGAGATTCTGGAAATCGATCCGACCAACGCCGCCGCCCTGGCGCAGAAGGCCTACGCCCTCGGAGGCCTGGGGGACCGGGAATCCATGCTCGACGCCCTGCGGCGGGCGGCCGCCATGGATCCCCGGTTTCAGTCCAGCCTTGATTCGGCCATGAATCCTCCGGCGAACGCCGACGCGCTCTTCTACTTCCCGGGCGAGGACGCCTCCGAAAAAGCGCCGGCTTCCAAAAAAGGAGGATTCCCGGTCAAGATCGTCCTGGCGGGCCTCTTCGCGGGAGGATTGATCCTGCTGATCATCCTCAAGCCCTCCGCTCCGGCTCCCGAGGCCGCCGTCCCGCAAGCCTCCGGTCCGGTCTCCACCGCCCCCGGCTCTCTGCTCAAGGACCAGTATGAGTTCGTCAAGGAAATCGGCCAGGGCGGAATGGGCGCCGTGCACGAGGCTTTCGACAAAAAACTCGACCGGAAAGTGGCCGTCAAGAGGATGCGCGACGAGCTGAAATCCGACCCCCGGGAGTTGGCGCATTTCGTGCAGGAAGCCAAAATCGTCTCCCATCTGTCCCACCCCTACATCGTCGGAATTCACGACATCGTGGAGGAGGGGGGAGATCTTTTCCTGGTCCTGGATTTCGTGGACGGCCAGCCCCTTTCCGCGATCCTCGGGGAGCGCAAGCGGTTCACCTTTAAGGAAGCCAAGGACATCATGTCCTACGTCTGCCAGGCCGTGGAATTCGCCCACAAGAACAAGGTCACCCACCGGGACCTCAAGCCCTCCAACATCATGGTGGACAAGAACGGGTTCGTGAAGGTGATGGATTTCGGCTTGGCCCGGGAGGCCAAGGAGACCTTGTCCCGCCTGACCCGGGGGGACGCCTCCGGGACGCCCGCCTATATGGCGCCCGAGCACCATCTGGGCGGCGCCGAGCCCGCCTCGGACATTTTCTCCCTGGGGGTCTGTCTCTACGAGATGGTGACCGGCCAACTGCCCTACCGCGGGGCGGATTTGCTGGCGGCCAAGGAACGGCGGCAATACACGCCTCCCCGCCTGGTGGTCAGCACCCTTCCGGCGGGTTTTGACGAGCTGATGGCCTCCCTCCTATCCCCGGAGCCCGGCAAACGGCCGGCGGGGGCGGGGAAGCTGCTTGAAGAGCTGAACAAACTGGCGTAAATCGGGTTTTTCCGTTATACTTAATGACACGGAAGTTCGGGGACGGAATAATAAAAGAAAACAAGAAAGGGTTTTGGAGGGCTTTGCCCTCCAAAACGATTTGGGGGTGAACTAGGCTCGACAGGAGTCGTTCGGCCGAACGTCGCAGGCCCTGGTTGGTCGGAGCCAGGCTAATAGCCGACCAAAACACAGAAGCCAACTCACCGTTGGCCTGGGCCACCGCCTAACACGCGGTAGGTTCACGCCGGTCCCCGACGCCTGTTAGGGGAGCGCCGGTGTCAATCAGCAGGCTGGTTCGGCGCGGCCGTGGGACCGTGGCGGCGCCGAACGAGACCAATACGGGACAGTCCGGGAATACCCGTCCGTCGGTTTTTCCCGGATGCGAAACCTGACGGAACAAGCCTGTAGTGACTTCGGTAGGCGGCTTTTGGACGCCGGTGCGACTCCGGCCACCTCCATGGATTTTCCGGCGGGCGCCCACGGGCGCCCGCCGGAAAACCATTTTGCCGTTCCTTTCGTTCCGCCGTTAGTTCCGTTGTAATTTTCGTTCGTTTCTAAAAGCCTAAGAATGCTCGACTACCGCGTCGTCACCCTGCTCGTCTCCGACGTTCTGTTCGCGGCCCTGTCATTGTTGTTCCTCTTCCGCCCCGCCTGGGCCCCGGCGCTTTTCCCCGCCTACGGCTCCCTGTTCCTCTGGTCCGATTTCCGGGGAGAGAAGGAGTCCCACGTCATTTTCCTTTTTCTGGTTTCCACCGTGGGGCTCGTCCTGGCCGTGACCGCGCCCCCGGCGCTGAAAGTCCCGTACGCCCTGGAATTGGGGGCCTTGTGGGCCTTGGCCTGGATCCTGAGCCACCGGAAAGCCGCCGCGGCCGAGGAGGTCAAGACGCTCCACGCGCAGAGGCTGGCCCTGGACGCCTCCGCCTTGGATGACGAGCGGGAAGTCCGTCACCACGCGTCCTACTCGGAGTCCGTCAGCGGGCAGATTCGCCTGCGCCGGGATTTGACCGAAGGAGCGCGCAGCCTCGGCAATACCATGGATTCCCGGGAGGTCCATGTGCGTTTGGCGGACATCGTGGGGGCGCGTTTTCCGGGCTCCCGCGTGGAGATTCTGGCTTCGGCGGAGGATCCCTTGGCCGATCTCTCCGCCCGGGCCCGCGGGCCGGTCATGATCAAGGACGCCCGCGACGACGCGCGCCTGCCCCCGGGAACCGACAAGCGTTTTCGTTCCGGGATGGCCATCCCCCTCAAGGTCATGCGCCACGCGGCCGGCTACCTCAAGGTGGAGGCCGACGCGCCCTCCGCCTTCGGGCCCGAGGACATGCGAACCTTGGACCTTTTGGCCACCATGGCGGCCTTGAGCCTGGAGAACATCCATTTCTACGAGACGGTCCGGGACCAGGCGACGCACGACCAGCTCACCCAGCTCTTCAGCCACAAGGCCTTTCAAACCCGCCTCCACGAGGAAGTTCTCCGGGCGGGCCGCAGCCAGACCCCGCTGTCGATGATCCTCGCCGATGTGGACCACTTTAAATCCTACAACGACCGCTTCGGGCATCAGGCCGGAGACCAATTGCTCCGGACCGTGGCGGCCATCCTCTCCTCCTTCGCGCGCCCCGTGGATTTTCCGGCCCGCTACGGGGGGGAGGAGTTCTGCCTGATCCTCCCCAACTTCGTCCGTTCCGAGGCGGTCGACTTGGCGGATCGCATCCGCCGCCGGGTGGAATCGGAGGCCTTCGTGTTCCAAGGCAAGCGGACCGGGGCCACCTTGAGCCTCGGGGTTTCCAGCTTCCCGGTGGACGCGACGACGGCCAGCCAGATCGTCCGGGTGGCCGACGAAAGGCTTTACCGGGCCAAACACCAGGGCCGCAATCAGGTGGTGGGATGAGCTTTGAACTGACCGTCGCGGCGCTCGCCGTCCTTCCCCCGATCGGCTTGGCGTTGCGCGGGGGCGCGGCTTCTTGGGTGCTGCTGGGGCTTTGCGCCGCCGGCGCGGCGTGGGGCATTCAGGCGCACCCGGAGCCTCGGACCCTGGCCGCGGCCGCTTGGAGCCTGTCCGGGGCGCTTTACGGGCTTTACCTGGCCCGGAGGGAGGCTTCGGGCCTGGCCGCGGCCCGCAAGGCCAAGGAAACGGCCCATGCCCGGCGGGAGACCGCGGCCGCCCAGTTGGCCCAAGCCAAGGCTACGGGCGCGCAAGCGGGGCGCGAGCAGAAGGAAACCCTGGCCATTTATGGGATGATCAAGGGCTTGGCGGAGTCCTTGACCTGGGAGGAGATGCGGCCGAAGCTGGAGGCGGCGGTCAACCAATATTTGGGGGTTTTGGAATTCTCCCTTTTCGTCGCCGAGCCTTCCGAGGGTGGAAAGGAAACCTTCCGTCCCTTGTCGGTTCGGGGTTTGTCCGGCTCCGCGGGCGCCTCCTGGGCCACCTTGGAGCGCCGCCTCCAGGAGCGCGGGGCGGGGACCCATGAATCGAAGTACTTCGAGGCTCCGGAGCGGGCCGTGGCCCTTCCGATCCAGGAAGGGGCCGAGGTCCTGGGCTATTTTTACGCCCGCGCCCCCGAGGGAGCCGACGGCCAGGCCCTGTTGGGAAAGGCCCGGACCTTCGCGGGTGAGATTTCCTTCGCCTTCCGCCGCGTGCGGCTGTTCCGCGAGATGGAAAGCCTGTCCCGAACCGACGGGCTTACGGGCGTGCACCGCCGCGGGGCCTTCGACGGCCGCCTGCAGGAGGAAGTGATCCGGGCCAGGACCTTCAAGACGACTTTCTGCCTGATGCTCCTTGACATCGACCATTTCAAATCGTTAAATGACCGCTACGGACACCCCTTCGGAGATCAGGTCCTCCGGCGGGTCGGCGAGCTCCTCAACGCCTCGGTTTACGAGACGGACTTCGTGGCCCGCTACGGAGGGGAGGAATTCACGCTGATCATGCCCCGGGCCCAGCCCGAGGGAGCCGTCCGGAAGGCGGAGGCGATCAGGGCGGCCCTCTCCCAGGAGCGTTTTTCCATCGCCCTGGAGACGGTCCAGGTGACCGTTTCGATCGGCATCGCCCATTTCCCGAGGGACGCGTCGACCCCGGAGGAGTTGGTGGCCCAGGCGGACCGGGCCATGTATCAGGCCAAGTCCCGGGGCCGCGACCGGGTCGTGGACGCGTCGAGTTTGAAGTCTTCAGCGCAATAAAACTATGGAAGAACCCCAACCCGGACAAACCGGACCCCAGCCGACCGTCCCCGGCGACCCCCTTCATCCCGCCGGCGCCCGCCGCGTCAAGCGGCGGCTGATGATCGGGCTGATCGCCCTCTATGTCGCCTCCGTCGGCTCGGGCTGCATTCTGATCCTGCGGTCCCTCTCCGAGGAAAAAAACAAGCAGGAGGGAGACGGGACCTCGGCGGGCATGCTGTTGTCCATCGGCCCCAAGGAGTCCGTCGGCTGGATCAGCATCCACGGGCCGATCTACGCTTCCGACTCCAGCCGTCCTTGGGAAAAGGGCTCGGGGCAGTGGTCGCGCCGGATCAAGGCCATGTCCGAGACCAAGGGGATCAAGGCCATCGTTCTGGACATCAACTCGCCGGGCGGAAGCGTGGGCGCCGTGCAGGAGATTTACAGCCAGATCCGCCGGATTCGCAAGGAAAAGAACATTCCTTTCGTGGCCCTGTTCCAGGATGTGGCCGCCTCCGGCGGCTACTACATCGCGGCGGCCTGCGACAAGATCGTCTCCCATCCCGGGAGCCTGACCGGCTCGATCGGCGTCATCTTCTCGGTCAGCAACCTCGAGGGCCTGTTCGCCAAGATCGGCTATAAAACCAACCCGATCAAGTCCGGAATCCATAAGGACATCGGCTCTCCCAGCCGCCCCATGACCGCCGAGGAGCGGGCGATCCTTCAGTCCTTGATCGACGACGCCTACGGCCAGTTCCTGGGCGCGGTGAAGGAAGGCCGGGGCATCACGGACGAAAAGCTCAAGACTTTGGCCGACGGCCGGATCTTCTCCGGGCGGCAGGCCAAGGACGCGGGCCTGGTGGACGAGTTGGGGGATTCGACCACCGCCGCGGAGCTGGCGGGAAAGCTCGGGGGCATCTCCGGAACCCCCAAGATCCGCCGGGATTCCGATCCCATCAAAGAGATATTCCAGATGCTGGACTCTCGCCTGCCGGGGCAGATTCTGGGCGCGCTGCGCGGCGGCCCGCCCCACCTGCTCGAGTACCGCTGGGCCGGGTGGTAGGGATTCGATGAACGCGGTCGAGCTGATCTTCGACTACTTCGAGGATCACATCAAGGCCGCCCAAAGCGTCAACCAGTGGCGTCCGGTGGCCCTGGGGGTCCTCTGTTTCGCCATTTCGGCGCTCAGCGCCTTCATCGCCGACGGCCTGGGCGACCGTCTCTTTCCTTTCAGCTTCGACTTCGTGTCCCTGTCCATCAAGATTCTCTGGGAGATTTCCTGCGGCTTCGTGCTGGCGGGAACCCTGCACCTCATCCTGGAGTTGGGCGGGGTCCAGGGGAGCGCCGCGGCGCTCTTCGTGCTTCTGGGGATGGCCGACCTGGTTTGGACATTGTCGGTGCCCGCCGCCCTGATCATCAAGCTGGCCGCCCCGAAAAGCTATTTGGCGCCCGGGATCGCTTCCTTCCTGATCGGCCTGCTGGCCTTGGGCCTCAAAGCCCGAAGCCTTCAGGACAATTACCACATTTCCGGAAGCCGGGCTTGGGTCACGATCAGCCTTCCTTACTTGGCCATGTTCTTCGGGGCTCTGCTGGTCTTCGCGGCCGCGATCTGGGAAGCTCTGGATCATTTCCTGAAGTCGTGAAAGAACCCATCCCCACGAGCTACCAGGGCCATCGGGTGGCGACCGCCCAGCTGATGAAGGACATCGACTACCTGGCCGACAAACGCGGCCTGGGCTTGCTGACCCTGATGGAGAACGCGGGCAAGGCGGTGGCCCTGGAGACGGTCCGCTTCCTCAAGGACGAACTTCACCGCGAGGCGGGGGCGCGGATCGCGGTCTGCTGCGGCCGCGGCTCAAACGGGGGCGACGGCTTGGTGGCCGCCCGGGTGCTGGCCGAGCTGGGCGCCGAGGTTTTCGCCTTCCTGATCCCCCCGAAGGGCGAGGGAGCGGGGGAATATCCGGAACCGGTCCGGGTCAACAAGGAAAAAGCCGCCGCGGCCGGGGTCAAGGTGGAGATTTTCAGCCCCCTGACGATCTTGGGGGAAATCTTGCCCTCGGTGGACGCGGTGCTCGACGCCATCCTGGGCACCGGCTCCAGCGGCAAGCCCGCCGGCCCGGCCCGGGACATGATCCAGGCGATCACCCGCTCCAAGAAACCGGTTTTGGCCGTGGACATTCCGTCCGGCTTGGACCCCGACACCGGCCACCACAGCGGGGTGTTCGTCATGGCGGCCGCCACCTTCGCTTTGGGCCTGCCCAAACGGGGCCTGCTGGCGGCCCACGCCAAAAAGAACGTGGGGAAACTCTTCGTCCTGGACATCGGCTATCCGGCGGACCTTCTCAAGGGGGCGGCGTGAAATCGAAGCTGATCATGGCGGCCGCTTTGGTGGGCCTCTGCGCATCCTGGTCGGGGGCGCCCTTGTTCACCCGCGACCGGGTGGTCATGACGACCTCCAAGGGGAAAATCGTCTTGAAGCTTTATCCCGAGGAATCCCCTCTTGCCGTCAACAATTTCGTCGGCCTGGCCACGGGGCAAAGGCAGTGGCGCGACTCCCGGGACGGACAATTGAAGGCCACGCGTTATTATGACGGCCTCACCTTTCACCGAATCATTCCCAATTTCATGATCCAGGGCGGGGATCCCTTGGGCAACGGGACCGGCGGGCCGGGCTACAAGTTCGACAACGAAAAAAGCCCCAACCTCGGCTTCGACCGCCCCGGCATCCTGGCCATGGCCCACGCGGGGCCCAACACCAACGGAAGCCAGTTTTTCATCACGGTCGCGGCCGCCCCCTGGCTCAACGGGAGCTACACCATTTTTGGGGAGGTGACCGAGGGCATGGAGGTGGTCAACGCCATTGTTTCCTCCCCTCGTCAGGCCAACGACCGGCCGGTTGAGGAAATCCGCATCATTAAAGTGGACATCGAGGGAGCCGGGGTGGGAGGAGTCGCCTCCGCTCCGAAGCCCGTGGCCCCTCCCAAGCTTTCCGTTCAGCTTTCCTTTCAGGAACCTTCCCGAAACGACATTTTGGACGCCGGAGAAAAGGGCGCCTTGGTCGTTTCGGTCTCCAACGAGGGCAAGGGGGACGCTTATGCCCTCAAATTCGTCCTGTCCGGCGATTCGAAAAAAGGTCTTTCCTTCCCTTCCGAACTGGCGCTGGGCGATTTGGCGCCCGGCAAGACCGTCGTTCGGGAACTGCCTCTGGAGTCGGACAAGACCATGGCGGCAGGCAAGCTCAAATTTAAGGCCGAAGTCCGCGAGGCCAACGGATTCGACGCGCCGGCCAGCCTGCTCGAATTTGAGGCGGCCGCCTTCAAGGCGCCGAAACTCGAGCTGGTCAAGGTCACCATCGGCGGCCTCGGCGTCATTAAAGCGGGGGAAGTCTCCCGGGTCTTCGCCTTCATCCGCAACGGGGGAGAAGGTTCGGCCCGCAAGGTCGGGGCGGCCCTGGAACTCGGGAGCGCGGACATCTTTTTATCGGGAGACGCCTCTCTGGATTTGGGGGATTTGTCTCCCGGCGAGACCAAGCAGGCCGTTTTCGATTTCGTCGTGAACAATCGGTTCTCGGGAAAGTCCCTTCCGGTGGCCGTCAAGCTTGTCGAGGCCGGCGGCGGGGCCGAAAGCATTCCGCTGGGTTTGGCCCTGGGGGAGGGCGCGCCGTCCCTGAAAGTGGTCTCCATCAAGGGCAAGGCGGCCCCGGCCCCCGCCGCCCCCGCGCCGCTCGAGGAGGACTTGGACGCTCCGCCTTCTTCCAACACCGCCGTCGACCCGGAAGCCTACGCCGTCGTGATCGGCGTGGAGAAGTACCGGCAGGCGGGCATTCCCCCGGTGGAATTCGCCGCGCGCGACGCTCAAAGCATGCATTCTTACCTGACGCGGGCGATGGGATTCGATCCCAAGAACGCCGTCCTGCTCCAGAACGAGGCGGCCACCAAAACCGACCTGGAAAAATACCTGGGGACCTGGCTGCGGCGCCGGGTCACGGAAAAAAGCCGGGTCTTCGTGTTCTACGCGGGCCACGGCGCGCCCAACCCCGCCACAGGCGAGGGCTTCCTCATCCCTTACGAGGGCGACCCCTCCTACACCGAGGACACCGCCTTCCCTGTTAAGCGCCTCTACGAGAACCTGGCCAAGCTCAAGGCCCGGGAAATCACCGTCGTCCTGGACGCCTGTTTTTCCGGCCAGGGCAACCGTTCCGTGATCGCCAAGGGCGCCCGGCCGCTGGTCGCCGTCCATGCCGAGCCCGCCTCGACCCCGGCCAATATGGTCGTGCTGGCGGCTTCGGCAAGCGACCAGATGAGCACCTATCACCCCGACGGCAAGCACGGCCTCTTGACCTATTTCCTCCTCAAAGGCCTGCGCGGCGAGGCCGACGCCGACAAGGACCGGTCGGTCACGACCGCGGAATTATTTTCGTTCGTCCAACCCGCCGTGGAGAGAGAGGCGGGGAGACAGAATGTTGATCAACAACCGGTCCTGTCACCCAAGGTGGACTCTCTTGGCGACAGGGCCGGACAAACTTGGATCCGTTTAGGAGACCACCCATGAACTTCTTTTCTCTTCGTTCCGTTGCCCTAAATTCCGTTGCCGTCTTTTCCGTTTCCGTTTTATTGTTCTCCGCCTGCTCAAAGTCCACGGAACCTTCCCAGGAAACGGCCCAACCCGCCGCCTCGGCCCAGCCGGCCCCCGCCGCCGAGGCGCCGGTCAAGCCCCTCGGCACCAAATACGCCGTGATGAAAACCAGCAAGGGCGTGGTCAAGCTCAAGCTCTACGGCGACCAGTCTCCCCGCGCCGTGGGCAACTTCATGGCGCTGGCCAACGGAACCAAGCCCTGGACGGACCCGCGGGACGGGCAGACCAAGACTACCCCGCTCTACAACGGGACCATCTTCCACCGCGTCATCCCCGGCTTCATGGTCCAGGGCGGCGACCCGATGGGCGACGGGCGCGGCGGCCCCGGCTACCGCTTCCAGGACGAATTCGACCCGTCCTTGCAGTTCAACCGCCCCGGCCTGCTTGCCATGGCCAACTCGGGGCCCAACACCAACGGCTCCCAGTTCTTCATCACCGACGGGGAGGCTCCCTGGCTCAACAACCGGCACACCATCTTCGGGGAAGTGACCGAGGGCATGGACGTGGTCAAGGCCATCGTGGCCGTGCCGCGCCGGGCCGACGACGGCTCCGACCGGCCGCTCCAGCCGGTCTACATCGAGTCGGTGACGGTCTCCGACAAGCCGTAGCCCCGGACCTGTTCGGCGATTCCGGCCAGGTGCTCCCGGATGCGGGGGTTCTTGGATTCCAGGAGCGGCATTACTCTTCGGCGAATCCAGTTTCTTAAGAATTTTTCAGAGTCGTTGGTTCCGTCCTTTCGGCTCTTTAATCCGTTTTGCCGCAGGTACTCCACAATCTCTTTTCTTGATAGGGGCAATAAAGGTCGGACCAATTCAATCCCCGCCTCCAAGGCCCTTCGCGGAGGAATGGCCCCGAGGGCCTTGAGTCGAGTGCCCCGGATCAAGTTAAGCAGAACCGTCTCCGCCTGGTCGTCGAGCTGATGCCCCGTGGCCACCTTGCCGCAGCCCAGTCTCCGGGCCCGCGCGGCCAAAGCCTGGTAGCGGACCTTGCGGGCCCCGTCCTCCAGCCCTTGGCCCCGCTCCCGGGCTTTTCGGGCGGCGGGGGCCTTCACCACCGCGGCGGGCACCCGAAGTTTTTCGGCTAATTTCTTGACGAAAACCGCGTCCCGGTCGGCGTCGCGGCCGCGCAGACCGTGGTGGACATGGACCAGGGACAGGCGGAAGCCCCTTTTTCGGGCCTGGACCGAGAGGTAATGGGCCAGAACCACCGAGTCGGGCCCCCCGGAGACCGCCGCGAGCACCTTGTCCCCCGGGGCGAAAAGCCGATGCGTTTTCTCGAATGCGGCCAATTTGGCCCAGACCCGGGCGGCGAATTCCTTGCGTCGCATGTCCGCCCCATTGTAGTAAAATCGACCATCTTGAAAGTTTTTCTCCTTTTGCTCCTCGCTCTACCCGTGCGCGCCGCCGCGCCCAAGGCCGAGTCGGCGGCCTTGGTCAAGGAGGCCGAAAGCCTGCTCTCGCGGGGCCTGGTTCCCCAGGCCCGGGACGCGGCCACCAGGGCCTGCGCGGCCGACCCGGATTATCCCCAGGCCTTCATGGTCCGGGCGCGGGCCGATCTGGCCTTGGGCCGCCCGGCCGACGCCCGCAACGCTCTCAGCCGCCTCCCGGTCCTGAAATACGACGGCCCCGAGGGCCATCTTCTGTGGGCCGAGACCTACCTGGCCGGCGGCCACGGGCCGGAGGCCTTCGGGCACGCCGACCGCGCCGCGGCGCTGGCGCCCAAAGAGGGGAAGGCCTTCTTATATCGGGCCCTGGCCCGCGCCGCCATGGGCGAGCCGCGGGAGCGGGTCCTGGAGGATTGCGCCAAGGCGGGTTCTTTATCGTCCCGTTGTCCGGCGCCCCCCAAGGCCTGGTCGGGCGGCCCCGGAGAGGCGCGCCCGCCGGAGGGTTCGGCCGCGGGGCCCTATGGGGTGGGGCTCTTTATCGTCGGGACGGCGCTGGTTTTGGGAATTTTCAGAAATACCCAATAATTCAGCGGGCGTCCGCCACCAATTGGGCGACCTGGGACAATAATTCCTCCGGCACCACGATCAGGCGGCAATGAATGGCTTTTGTTTGGTTTACGACGGATGAAAGGCGAGGGTCGTGCTCGGGTCTTTCCACTCGGGCGACATGGGGTTGCGCCACATTGAGTTTTTTGGCGACGGCCTCCTGGGAAAGAAGCCGCCTTCTTCGAAGAATCGCCAATTGTGTTCCCAGGGGCAATTCGGCGAATTGGGCGGCGTATTCTCGGGCGAGGGTCGGGCTCGTCCGCAACTTCTTTTGAAGGTAGGAATCGAACCCGCTTTGAGTGACTTTTCTCATGACATTACCTCCCTCCTCCTCTTTCGGGCCAAGCGGATTTCGTTCAAAGGGGTTTTTGCTTGTTTCTTTTCAAATGAGTGAAGAAGCCAAATCCGCCCGGAATCCAAACAGAAAAATATCCGATAGTGAATCCCATCGTAATTCCGTTTCAGTTCCCAAAGGCCTTCTCCCATCGGCCGGAGCGTGACCTGCCTGGACCTTAGGCCCTCCGCTCCAAGAATTTCCAGATCAAGGACCAAGCGGCGCCATGCCTTCGGCCGTTCCTGGGATAACATCTCCAGGCGATCTTTAACGGGACCGGACCCGCCCTCCGGATAAAAAATTATTTGAATCGGATTCATGGATATTATAACAGATAAGTTATATTTTGCAAGGGGCCTCCCCGATCCCCTACCCATATATACGAGCGAGAGGGGTGATTTGTTCCCTGCTTTTTACGGAGTGGACGGCAATTGACAGCCTCCGGAGGAATTGATACCCTTCCCACCATGGGCAAAAAAGTTTTGGTTATCGACGACGAGCCGGAGATGCTGAACCTGGTGAAATTCACCTTGGAGCACGGGGGCTTTGAAGTCTCCACCTGCGACAACGGGCGCCAGGCGTGGGACGCCATCACCAACCTCAAGCCGGACCTGCTGATCCTGGACGTCATGCTCCCGGGCATCGACGGCTACTCGCTCCAGCTCAAGATCGCCCAGAACGACTCCACCAAGGCCCTGCCCATCATCGTCATCACCGCCTTGGAGCCTTCCAAAACCCTCTTCCAAAAGTTCCCCCAGGTCGTGGGCTTCATGACCAAGCCTTTCAAGACCGACGAACTGCTGGACCTGGTCCAAAGCGCGATCAACAAGAACTGAGCCCCCCGTGGCTGACGACGCCTACGACGCCATAGTAGTCGGAGCCGGACCCGCCGGAATCGCGGCCGCCATCACCATGGCCCGCTCGGGCCTGAAAGTCGTGGTCCTGGAGCGCGGCGAATACCCGGGCGCCAAGAACGTGCAGGGCGCGGTGCTCTACTCCCAGATGCTGCACGAGATCATCCCCAATTTCTGGAAGGACCCGCAGGCCGCGGTGGAGCGGCCGGTCGTCGAGCAGAAGATGTGCATCACCACCGACGACTCCTGGATCACCGTGGGCTACAAGTCCATGAAGTTCCTGGAGGGCGTGCCCAACTGCTACACCATCATTCGGGTCAAGTTCGACCAATGGTTCGCCGCCCAGGCTGAGGCGGCGGGGGCCGAGGTCTTCTCCGGCGTCACCGTGCGGGACGTGGTCCGGGAAAACGGCAAGATCACCGG
>CAYHPY010000080.1:0-16923 GCA_964358485.1 uncultured Elusimicrobia bacterium | reverse complement strand
TCAGCTACTTCGAGTGGGTCCAGGACATCCAGGCCTACTTCTGGAGCGAGAAGGACATCAACGCCCGCCTGCAGGACATCATGCTCAAGGCCTTCGGCGAGGTCTATACGATGGCCGAGAAGGAGAAGGTCGACATGCGCCTGGCCGCCTTCATGGTGGGGCTGGGACGGCTCTCCCGGACCGTGCAAATCCGGGGCTTCTTCCCATAAAGCGGCCGCTGGTGCTCATCGCGCCCAACGCCTTCAAGGGCACCTTCACGGCCCTGGAGGCGGCGCGCGCCATGAAAAAGGGGGCGCTTGCCGCGCTCCCCGGGGCCCGGACGCTCCTGCGCCCCGTCTCCGACGGCGGCGATGGGCTCATGGACGCCCTGCTCTGGGCCCGCGGGGGAAAAGTCCGGCGCGTCCGGGTCCACGGACCGCGCGGGGAGCGGCGAATGGCCGCCTTCGCCCTCTTGGACCGGAACACCGCCGTCGTGGAGATGGCGCGCGCCTCCGGCTTGGCCCTGCTGGGGGGCGGCCGGGATGCGATGGGCGCCTCCACGCGGGGCACGGGCGAGCTCATCCGGGCGGCGGCCGAGGCCGGGGCCCGGACGATTTTGGTGGGCATGGGGGGCAGCGCCTCCTCGGACGCCGGGGCCGGCATGGCCCAGGCCCTGGGGGCCCGGCTCCTGGACCGCGAGGGCCGCCCCATCGGGCCCGGGGCCGAGGGCCTGAGGTCCCTGGCCCGGATCGAGGCCGGAGAGACCGCGGCCTTTTCGAAAAGGGTCAGGATCGTCGCCTTGTCGGACGTGGACACGCCGCTCACCGGCCCCCGCGGCTCGGCGCGGGTGTTCGGGCCGCAGAAAGGGGCGACGGCGGCCCAGGTCAAAATCATGGAGGAAGCCATGGCGCGTTTTGCTCGCATCGTCAAACGGGATTTGGGGAAAGAGGTCGCGCGGCTTGCGGGGGCCGGGGCGGCGGGCGGCTTGGGCGCGGGACTGGCCGCGTTTTTGCGGGCGTCCTTGGTCCAAGGGGCCGATTGGATTTTGAACGCGCTCGGCTTGGACGCCGACCTCAAGCGGGCGAACCTGGTGCTCACCGGGGAGGGGCGCTTCGACCGGACCAGCCTGCGCGGCAAGGCCCCGTACGAGATTTTGCGGCGCGCCCGCGCGGCCGGCGTGCCCGCGGCGCTCGTGTGCGGCAGCGTGCAGTCCTTTCCCGGACTGCGCGCCCTGGCCGCGGCCGCGGAAGGGGCCGTGCCGTTCGGGGCCGAGGCCCCGTCCTCCCGCGCGTCGGCCCGCGCGCTTTTGGCGGCCGCGGCCACCCGCGCGGTGCGGTCGGCCCTGCTGGCCTGCCTGGTCCTGGCGCCCGCCTTCGGAGCCCCCGCCGAGAACCCCATGGCCGCGGTCGACCGGCTCTACTTCAACCGGCACCGGGACGGCCACTTGGAGGAATCCATCAAACTATTGGAAGCTGCCACGGCGGCCAAGCCCGAGGACGCCCCCGCCCTGTGGCGCCTGGGCCGGAGCCTGGTGCGCCTCGGGGAACGCAAGGACGCCAAAAAGGACAAGCTCTCGGCCTTCGAGCGGGCCGAGGAGCTTTGCCGCAAGTCCGTCGCGCTCAACCCCAAGGACCCGGACGCGCACTTCTGGCTGGGGCTGGCCATGGGCAAGCGGGGGCAGACCCGCGGCATCCTCAAGTCCCTGTTTTTATTGGGCCCCTTGCGGCGCGAGATGGAGGAAACGATCAAGCTCGATCCCAAGCACGGCGGCGCCTATCACGTTTTGGGGGAGATGGACATGCAGGTGCCGGGTTTCGCGGGCGGCTCCAAGAAGCGCGCGGTCAAACACCTGGAGACGGCGCTGGAGCTGACCCCCAACTACACGGCCCATTACCCCGCCCTGGCCGAGGCCTACGAGGAGACCGATCAGAGGGAAAAAGCCGTCGCGGTGCTCAAGCGGGCCTTCACCGTCACCGCGCCCGACGACCCCGGGGAATTCGAGGACAACCTCAAGGACGCCCGCCAAATGCTGGGCCGCCTTTCGAAGTAGCTATTTCCCGGAGGACTTGCCTTCGTAGGGCCGGGGCAGGGGCACGGATTTGTCGTCGCTGAAGGTCACCCCGCGCTCGAGCTTGAGCGTGGCGGGCTTGCCCGTCTCCTCGCGGACCACCTCGAGCTTGACCGAGCTTTCCCGCGAGCCGTAGAGGGCCGCGATGGCCGCGCCGAAATCGAGCTTGGCGGCCTTTTGGCCCTCGATGGACTTGATCTGGTCGCCGGCCTTGAGGCCCGCGCGTTCGGCCGCCCGCCCCACGACGACCTGGGACACCGACAGAACGCCGCTCTCGCTCTTGAGCCAAAGTCCGGGCCCCGCCAGATAATAGTCCGGGGGCTCGGTGAGGGTGACGGGGGAAAGGAATTCGATCTTGAGCCGGGCGTCCGAGGGAAGAGCCTGGCGCCCGGCGAGAATCACGGAGCCCCCGGGGCTGACCTTGAGCAGACGCTGGTCGCCGGAGACGTCCGTGACCCGGGCGGAAACGGGATAATGCGAGCCGCCCTCCGCCTTCATCTTGAAGAAGTAAAGCCGCAGGACGCGGGCGTCGGAGGGGCCCTCGGGTTCCTGGAGGCTGGCCCAAAAGCGGGACTTGGGGGCCAGGGCCAGGAAGTCCAGGTAGGGATCGGAGGGCACGGCCGTGGTCGCCTCGGCGACGACGATGTCCCCGGGCTTGGCCTCGGCCGGGATGCCGGCCGGAATTCGGACCCAGAGCGACTGCCCGGCGGGGATGGTCGTCTCCATGGGAGCCGTGCTCTTGAGGTCCGCTTCCGATTTGTCCAGGGCAGCGGACAGCCGCCGCTCCTGGAGGGCCTTTTCCTGGGGGAGCAGATCCGAGGGGGTCCGAACGAAGGCGGGCTCGGCGGGCGCGGGCTTGGATTGCAGGGATTGGACCGTAAGATTGCGGCGCACGACGGCCGAGAGCCTCCCATGGGGCGGGAGGGAGCGCACGGCGGCGGCGGCTTCCGCGCGGGAGGGGACGCCGGCGCCTCCCAGGCTGAGCAGGACGTCTCCGGGGAGAATTCCGATGGCTTCGGCGGGCGAGCGGGGGAAGACTCCCGAGACGGTCAGGCCCGACGACGATTCCTCAAGGGCGATGCCGAAGCCGGTCAGGGAATCCTCGAATGAGGGCGCCGGCGCGGGGGCGGCGGCGACGGCGGTCGACCCGGAAGGGGAGCCGTCCCGGCCGCCCTTGGGTTTGGCGTTGGCGGACGGGACCGGAGCCTTGCTCCGCGGAGCGGTTTTGGCATTGGGGGCCGGGGCCTTGGATTTGGCGCTGGCGGCCGGAGCGACCTTCAAGGAGGGAGCAAGCGTTTTAGCTTTGGACGCCGTCTTGCGGCGAATGCGGACGGGAGAACGGCGCTCCGGCGCCTTCGCCTTTTTCGAGGGAGCCTCAGGGGAAGAGGCGGAAGTGGTGGGCGCGGGTGTTTGCGCGGTAGTTGGAGGCGCGGAATTCTCCGCCCGGGACCAGGCCGAGAGCCCGGACAAAAGAACGGCGATGGTTAAGAATTTCATTGCGCTCCTCCTTCTTTCGGCGCTGCTTTGGCCGGGGCGGCGGGGGCGGGCTTGGAGGCCTTAGCCGCTTTGCGTCGGGCCGGCGCCGAGGGCCGCTTGGGCTTGATGGCGGGCTTCTTGGGCTTGGGAGCCGCGGCGGCCTCCTCGGCCTCGACCGGCGGGGCGACGGCCGGGGCTTGGGACATGGTCGGCCGTTGCTCGGCTTCCAGGCGGGAGTCCCGGGCGGCCTCGGCGGCTTGGTCCTGGCGCAAATTCGCCAGCACTTCGTCGGCGGTTTTGCGCCAACCTTTGTCCTGGGGCAGGCGGACGATGGCGGTGCCGGCCTCCGGAGGGGGAAGGGATTGTCCGATGGACGCGGCCAGGCGCAAGGCCCGGGTCTTTTCGCGGGCGTAGCAACCCTCGCGTTCCATGGTGGGAATGCGCGCGACGACCCGGCGGGCGATGGAGAGGGCCGCCTCGGGGGCGGGATTCTGGGAGGGGTCCTTGATCTCCTCGAGTTCGGCGCCGGTCACCTCCGCCTCCAGACGCTCCTTCCAAAGGGAGGCCATTCGCGCGCCGGCCAGGTCCGCCTCCAATTGATCGGCGGCTTTGTCCGTGGCGCCGCAGCGGGCGGCGGGATCGGCGTCGAGGACCGCGAGGGCCTGGGCCCAGGTCTCGGCGGCCGAGGCGAACTTGCAGTCCTTGAACAGGGAGCTTCCCTTGGCGGAGAGCTGGGCGAAAGTCGTTTGATCGCTCTTGCGGCGGCGGATGTGGGCGAGCTGGCCGGAGAGCTCGGGAAGGAATTTGTCGCAGCCGGCGGGCAGGTCGGCGCTCATTCGGATGGCCTTATCGGTTTGGGCCGTGTCGTAAACGCACAGCTCGGGGGAGGAATCCTGGCGGGCTTTTTCAACGAGCGCCTCCAGGGCGGAGAGATCCGCCGCGTCCTTGGCGGCGGCTTGACGCCGGGCTTTGGCCGTGAGGGCCAGTTCCGCGTACTGCTTTTTGACCGGCGCGCCCTCCTTCAGGGACTCTTCCAGGGCGGCGTAGGCTTCGCCCGCCCCGACGGAGTCGCAGGCCAGCCGGCGGCGGTCGGCCGCGGCCAGGCGGTCCAGGGCGGATTCAAAATCCGAGGCCACGGGGACCTCGACCGCCTCGGCCAGGGCGTTGGAGTCGAAGGAGGCCGCCAGCCACCGGAAGGTGAAGCCTCGGGAATCCTTGAGCGGGATTTCCCGGCGTAGAAGATAGGGGCCGCCGTTCTTGCGGGAAACCGTCTTGGACTCGACGCCGCCGATGCCCGCGGTTCCGTAATCCTGGTAGGAGGTCTCCTCGATGTCGATGGATTGGCCGACCGGAAGGCCGTCCAGCCAGTAGCCGCCGGTGATGATCACGGCATCGCCCATCTCATGCCGGCCGAGCCGCTCTGGGGCCTGCAGATGGATTCCCACCGAGGTCAGCTTGCCGGGAGGGGTCGCGGCGGAGCCTTCCAGGGCCCGGCGCGCGGAGGCGGGCAGGTCCGGCTTTTCCCGAAGGACGGCGGCGACGGTTTCCAGGTCGGCCAGGTCGCGCGAGAGTCCGGTTTTGGCGTCGAGCTTTCGCAGGGAGTCCCGGGTCCTCTTGAGGGAGAAGGCGCGCCTCTGGTCGGCGAGATATTTTCGGATCCAGGAGCGGAGGTCCTCGGACGCGGCGCCGTCGCGGGCGTCGGCCTCCAGGAGCGAGGAGGCGTCCTTCTCATAGACGGCCTTCAGATGGGCTTTGAGGTGCGCCATGGCGTCGTCGTTGGGCCGCGGGGCGGCGATGAAGGTCTCGAAAAAGGGCCGGACCATGGGCTGGGGATCTTCCAGGAGGTCGCCCCGGAACCGGGACGACAGGGCGGAGCCCCAGGGAGTTTCGAAGAAATTGGCGCCCTCGGGCAGGGGCTTTTCCGGCAGGAGGGCCGCGACGGCGTGGGCCTCGGAGATGGCGTCGATGAGGGCGTGCAGGCCGGGGGTGAGCAGGCCCGAGGAGGGAAGTCGGGCCAACGGGAGAAAGCCCAGGGTCTCACCGGTGGACGCGAGCGGGGCGTCCCCCAAGATGCGCTGGGCGGCTTGGGCCAGGTCCGGCACCGAGGGGGCGGCGGCCTGCAGGTCCTCGAGCGCCGCCCAATGGGCGAATTGCAGGCGGATCATTCCTCCGCCTTCCTGCGTTCCGAGATAGCCGCGCTTGACCAGGAGTTCGAGTCCCTTCTCCCCGAAGGCGTCCTTGAGCATCCGTCCGGCGACCTGATCGGGAGGCAGCGTGGGGGCGGAAGCGGGTTTGTCCTCGGCCATGGCCCAGGAGGCCGCCAAGAGGGAGGTGAGGATCAGAGCTGATAGTCTGCGCATATTTTTTTTAACTCCTGGGAAACGGATTCCAGCGCTTCTCTTTGGGGGTTGTTTTTGGGGAGGTGCTCGAGGATCTCGTCGAGGCGCCGGCCGAGCGTCTCCGCCGCCTTGCGGTCGGAGGCAAGGCGCTTTCGCAGGTCCGCCTGCATGAGGGAAAATTCCTCGATGACGTCGGCCAGGCAGTCGGTGGTCCGAATCCCGACCGGGACGGTGAAATTTCCCCCGCGCAGGCGGTGCATCCCGGCCGAGAGGACCCGCAAGGGGCCGGCGAAGCGGTGCGACCAAAGCAGGGCGATCAGGCCGCTGCCGATCACCGAGATCAGCCCGCTGAGCCAAAGCGGGCCGCGGATGGTCTGGAGCACCCAGTCGAGGGAATGGAAGATTTGGCGGGATTGGGCCGACGCGTCTTGGAGGCCGCGGTGAAGGCTGACGGTGATCAGCCCCAGGCTCCCGGCGACCAGGGCCAGGACGGTCCCGACGATCTGGAGCTGGAGGGGCGCGTCCACCCAGAACCTTTTGCGCTTGTGGCTCGACGGAGCGGAGTGGGAATGGGAGTGGGGATGGGAGGCCATCGGACGCGTTAGTCTAACAGAGGATATCGACGTTGTCAATGAGCCGGGTTCGGCCGATCCGGACGGCGGCCAGAAGGCGCAGGCGGCCCCTGAGCCGGACGGGGGCCCGGAGGGTCGCGGGGTCCACCAAGCGGACATAGTCGATCCGCGAGCCGGGGATGCGCGCGATGCGCTTGCGGGCGCCGGCCTCCAGGCCCGCGGCGGTCCGGCCGGGGCGGCGGGCTTCGGCGGCCGCCCACTCCAAGGCGGCTCGGATTCCGGGCGCCCGGGCGCGCTCGGCGGGGGAGAGGTAGCGGTTGCGGCTGGAAAGCGCCAGGCCGTCGCTCTCCCGGACCGTGGGGCAGGGGACGATTTTCACCGGCAGGCCGAGATCGGCGGCCATGCGCGTGACGATGACCAACTGCTGGAAATCCTTCTCCCCGAAATAGGCGCGGTCGGGACGGACGGTCTCGAGCAGTTTGAGGACCACGGTGGCCACCCCGGCGAAGTGCCCGGGGCGGAAGGCCCCGCACAGCAGGTCCGAGAGGCCGCGCACCGAAACAAAGGTGGAAAAGCCCTCCGGATACAGGACCGGGGCCGAGGGGGCGTAAATCGCGTCGACGCCGCAGGCGGCCGCCAGGCGGGCGTCGGAGGCCAGGGTCCGGGGATAGCGGGAGAAATCCTCCTTGGGTCCGAACTGGGTCGGATTGACGAACACGGAGAGCACGACCCGGCGGTTTTCCTTGCGCGCCCGCCGTAGGAGGGTCGCGTGCCCCTCATGGAGCGCGCCCATGGTGGGGACCAGGGCCAGGCTTTGCCCCGATTTTTTCCAGGCGGCCGCCAGGCGGGCCATGGCGGCGGGCGTTTTCAGAATTCGGGGACGCTTCAAATGTTTTTCCGGAAGAATTCGATCACCCGGGTCTCGTATTCCAAGGGCGAGGCCTCGTGGCAGCGGCCGTGGTCGGCCCCGGGCACGAACCAGATCTGCTTGGGCTCCTCGGCGGCGGCGTGCAGTTCCCGGACGTCGTGCTCCGGCATGAGCTTGTCCTCGCTGCCGCCGATGAGAAAGAGGGGCCGGGGCGCGATTTTCTTGATGAAGCGGACCGGGCTGTATTGGTCCACCCGGGGATCTCCGACCCGGATTTTCAAAAAGAACAGGGCCATGACGACGAGGGGGAAATAAGGAACGCGCAGATTGTTCCAAGCCCAGCGCCGCACCACGTTGCGGTAGGACGGGAAGGGGCTTTCCAGGACCGCGGCCTTGAGCTCGGGATGGTCCGGCATGGCCATGACCGCGACCGCGGCCCCCATGGACATGCCGAACACTCCCAGCCGGGCCAGGGATTGGGGGCGGTGTTCCTTAAGGTAGCGGAGGGCGGCCTCGAAGTCGATGGTCTCCAGGAAGCCGATGGTGGTGATTTCCCCCTCGCTCTCGCCGTGCGCGCGGTTGTCGAAGTAGAAGAGGTTGAACTCCCCCGGGTCGGCCATGAAATGAGTCCGCTCCAGGAGGAAGCCCTTGTTGTCTCCCCAGCCGTGGCACATGAGGATGGTGCGCGGGTCGCCCTTGGCCGAGGGGATGAACCAGCCCTTGAGGGTCAGGCCGTCCCGGGTTTGGAAGGACACCTTTTCGGCCTTCAGGCCGAAAAGCTCCGGAAAGACGTTCATCGGGGCTTTTTTGGGCGGGTAGAGGATGACCCCGGCGCCCCAATAGCAGGTCCCGCAGACGACGACCAGAAAGACCGCGAGCCCGCCCCCGATCCAGAGCGCGCTCACGCCTTGGCGGGGGTCTCCGCGAACTCGTGCTCGGCCGCGGGGAACTTTTCTTCCCGGACTTCCTTGCAGTATTGGGAGGCGGCCTTGAGAGCCGTCGCCCGCAGTTGGGCGTAGCGCTTGACGAAGCGCAGGGGGGCGGTTTCCGAGAGGCCGAGCAGATCGTCGGTGACCAGAATCTGCCCGTCGCAGGAGGGCCCGGCCCCGATGCCGATGGTGGGGACCGCGAGCTTGCGGGTGATCTCCCCGGCCAGCTTGGAGGGGACGCATTCCAGGACCAGGGAGAAAATCCCGACGCCCTCCAACACCTTGGCGTCGGTGACCATTTTCTCGGCTTCCTGCGGCCGCCGCCCCTGGACCTTGTAGCCGCCCAGGCGGTGGATGGCCTGCGGGGTCAGGCCGAGGTGGCCCATGACCGGGATGTTGAGGCGCAGGAGCTCCTTGATCGTGGGGGCGATCTCCATTCCGCCCTCGAGCTTGACTGCCTCGGCCCCGCCTTCCTTGATGAGGCGGCCGGCGTTGCGTGCGGCCTCCTTGGGATCGAGCTCGTAGCTGAGGTAGGGCATGTCGGCCACCAGTAAAGCCCGGGAGTTGCCGCGCT
The DNA here is from genome assembly GCA_964358485.1 of uncultured Elusimicrobia bacterium. GTDB lineage: Bacteria > Elusimicrobiota > Elusimicrobia > UBA1565 > UBA9628 > CAYHPY01. Next base: position 8,118 of record CAYHPY010000080.1, on the reverse strand, counting down.
TGACGGCCTTGACGTGGTGGAGCATCTCCTCGATGGTGACGGGGATGGTGCTGTCGTAGCCGAGCTTGACCATGCCGACCGAGTCGCCCACCAGGATCACGTCGGCTCCGGCCTCGTTGGCCAGCCGGGCGGTGGGGCAGTCGTAGGCGGTCAGAGCCGCTATTTTGACGCCCTTCTGCTTGAGCTCGAGGAGCTTGGTCGTGGTGATCTTGTCGGCCATGTCAGCGTCCGGAGGCGAATATGCTAACAGTTCCGGGCGGGGGCTTCAATCTCCAAAAACGGCGCCAACGGGGGGAGAGCTCAGAGAGAGGGGCCAGGACGAAGAGCCGGAGTTTGATCCGGGGGTGGGGGATGACCAGCCAGAGGGATTTGAGCCGGAGGCGTCCGCATTCCAGGATGTCCACATCCAGGGGCCGCGGGGCCCAGCTCTTTCCCTGGCGTCGCCCCGCCGCGGCTTCCAGGCGTTTGGCGTGGACCAGCATGCCCATGGGCGAAAGGGGGGCGGTGAGCTTGACCGCTTGGTTGAGATAGGGACCCCCGGCCTTCGGCCCCGACGGGGAGGGCGCCGATTCGTAAATCCGCGAGACCTCCCGGACCTTGGCCCCGGGAAGGCGGGAGAGTCCGGCGCGGGCGCGGGCCAAGGCCGCGGACCGGTCGCCTTGGTTGGACCCTAGAAGGAGGAGATACTCAGCCATTCCGGCGGGCGCCGGCGCCCCGGCGGAGGTGCGCGTAGAGTCCGCGGAGCATTCCCAGCGCCGCGGCGGTCAGGACCAAGGCGGCCGCGTTGCCGAGCCACCCCTCGAAAACTCCCCGGTCATGGGGGCCGCGGTAGCCGAAGTCGGCGGGCGTTTTCGAAGTCAGCAGAATTTCGGCCGCGGCCCGGACCTTGGGCCAGAGGCCGCCCTCGAACACCAGCAAAGTCCAGAGCAGCCAGAACAGGGCGCCGACGGCGGCCAAGGTTCCCAGGAGCACTCCCGCGAGGTGGACCGGATCGTAAAAAGGCTCATCCGGGGACCCGTCTTCCAGCAAGGCCTCCAGGCGGGACGCCAGGCGCTTGATCATCGGATTCCCAGGGCGTCGGCCATCTCGTAGAGGCCGGGGCGGCGGCCGCGGATCCAAAGGGCGGCGCGCAGGGCGCCCGCGGCGAAGACGTCGCGGCTGACGGCCCGGTGGGACAAAGACAGGCTTTCCCCGGGACCGGCGAGGGTCAGGGTATGCTCGCCCACGAAGTCCCCGAGCCGCAGGGACTCGATCGGAACGCTTTTGCCGGCGGCCGCGGCCAGGCGCAGGGCCGTGCCGGAGGGCCGGTCCTTTTTGAGGCGGTGGTGGATTTCAAAGACCCCCGCGTCGTAGCCCGGCAGGGCCGCGGCCGCGCGGGCGGCCAGGGCGATCAGGAAATTGGCGCCGGGGCTCATGTTGGGGGAAAGCAGGATCGCCGCGCGCTTGGACAGCGCCCGCAGGCGCGCGAGCGCGCGGGGGGAAAGACCGGTGACGCCGATGACCGAGGCGACCCCGGCCCGGGCGGCGGCTTCGGCGTGGCCCGGGACGGCGGCGGCGGTGCTGAAATCGACGACGACTTCGGCCCCCTTCAGGGCGGGGCCGAAGGCCGCGGCGTTGACGCCGGAGATTTCCCCGGCCAGGAGAAAGCGCCGGTCGGCGCGGGCGAGCGCGGCCACGCGGGAGCCGGTCCGCCCGGTGGCGCCGCAGAGCAGGAGCCGGCAGGGGCGGGCAAGTTTCATGCGGTTCGGTTTTTCAGGAGCTCGTCGATCTTGGCCCGGAGCTCGTGCAGATCGCAGGGCTTGTTCATGAAGGCGCTGCCTCCGGCCTGGCGGGCGCGGGCCTGGCTCCAGCCGTCCCTGCGGCCGGTCAGGAAAATCACCGGAAGATTCTTGGTTTTTGGGTTTGTCCTGAGCTGTTCGCAAACTTCGTAGCCGTTTTTGTGGGGCATGTGGATGTCCATGACGACCAAATCCGGAGGGTTGGCCTTGATGCTTTCCAGGGCCAGGTCCCCCATGCCGACCGCCTCGATGCGGTAATGCTCCTCCAGGGCCATGATGAGGATGCTGCGGATGTCGACTTCGTCCTCGACGAGCAGGATCCGGGGAAGATTGGAGGCGCCCGGCGCTTGTGCCATGAGCCCATTATAGCCGGGCTTCACGGCGGGGGGCAAGGACAATCGGCGACTGTGTTTGAACACAGTCGCCAAGTGGTGCCCTCAAGGGGAATCGAACCCCTATTACCGCCTTGAAAGGGCGGCGTCCTAGCCGTTAGACGATGAGGGCGAAAACTTGAGCCCGGTGGGATTCGAACCCACGACCCCACGCTTAAAAGGCGCGTGCTCTACCCCTGAGCTACGAGCTCGTAAGCGGGGATTATACAAATTTAACGGAGCGTCGGAGGGGTCCGCGCGGCGCGCTCAACGGCCTCTAGGATTTCGAGCAGCGGCGGCGGGTCGATCGGGGGGAGCGGATTTTCCGGCGCTCCGCCGGGGGCCGGCGAGGCCGCGTCGCGGCGGATTTGTTCGAGTTGGGCGTAGAGGTGGTCTCCGGGACAGTCGGTCATGCCTTGGTCGCGGTGGCCGCGGATTTCGGAGGCCGGGACCGCGTAGGCGGGCATGAGCCATTTGAGCAGGCGCACCAGCGACTGGATCTGCTCGGCGGTCGGGGCGCCGTTGGCGGGCGGGTGAAAATTTCCCATCAGGGAAATTCCCAGATTGCCCGTGTTCTGGTCCCGGACGTGCGCGCCGACGGCCGCCTCGGGGCGTCCCCGGAAAATCCGTCCGGAGCCGTCGATGAGGAAATGGTAGCCGATGTCGATCCAGCCGCGGCCTTTTTGATGAAAGCGCTGGATGACGCGCATTTCCTGGATCGCGTCCTCCAAGGTCAGGGGTTGGGCGGCGGCCGTGTGGTGGACGCTGATCTTGAGCGGGATCATGGAGACGTAGGCGTCGGTGGGGGGCGCGGCCCGCCAGTCCGGACGCTCGACGATCTCGGGGGAGGGGCCGGCGGAAAGCGCCGCGGCGGGAGGAGACTGCGGCGCCGGTTTTTCCTCCGGGACGACCGGGTCCGCCTCGAAGCGGTAAATCTCGAAGGAGCTTCCCGCCGGGGCGCCGCGGTGCAGGGCGCGGACGCGCAGGCGCGTTCCGGCCGGGCCGGAAAGCCGGAATTTTCCCCAGAAACGGCCGTTGGGTTCCCGGTCGAGCTCGGCGGCGGTCCACGGTCCCCAGGACGAGCCCGCGCGGAGCGAGGCTTCCAAGGATATCCCGGGATCCTTCATGTTTCCTTGAAAGAAAACGGAGGAAAACGCCGAGACCGCGGCCTCGCTGGGGCCCGATTCCCAAAGGGTTTGTCCGGGCCGGGCGCCCGGCGGAACCGCGGCGGAGGCCGGTCCTCCTTTAAAGACGATCACGCCGGCGTCGTCACCCGCGCTCAGCGGAGCGGCCAACAGCGCGGCCAAAAGCAGGGAACGCATGGGGCATTATAGCACGAGGCGGCCGCGCGGTTTATGGTATAGTCGCGGTGGATGGACGCGAGCGTCAAGCGGCGGCTTTCGGAACTTCTTCCCGGGGCGCGATTCGACGAGGCCATGAGCCTCCACACCACCTTCCGCATCGGCGGACCGGCGGATTGTTATTTCGAAGCGGCGGGCGCCGCGGAGCTTTCCCGGGCGCTGTCGGCGGCGCGGGAGCTGGGCCTGCCCTGGTTCATGCTTGGCTGGGGCTCCAACCTCCTGGTGCGCGACCGCGGCCTCCGTGGTCTGACGGTGCGCCTGCGGGGGGAGTTCGAGGCCGTGGAATTTCTGCCGGAGCGGCGGGTCCGCTGCGGCGCGGGCGTGCGCGTGCCCCAGCTGGTGGCGCTCTGCGCGGAAAATGGGCTGGCGGGAACCGAGCCCTTGGTGGGGGTTCCGGGCACGGTCGGGGGGGCCTTGGTGATGAACGCGGGCACCCGGGAAGGGGAGATCGGATCCCTCGTCCGGGAGGTGTCCACCTTGGATTTTGAGACTTTTTCCCCGACTCTTTTGGGTCGGGAACATCTCCGTTTTTCTTATCGGTCCAGCAACCTTGAGAACCGCGTCATTTTGGGCTGCGTCCTTGAATTGCAGACCGGGGATAAAGTTGATATAATGGACCGCGTTCGACGCAATCAGCAGAGGCGGCTTCAGACCCAACCCATCCATACCTACAACGTGGGCTCCGTTTTTAAAAATCCTCCGGGCCGTTTCGTCGCCAAACTCATCGAAGAGGCGGGCCTCAAAGGCATGTCCCGCGGGGGCGCCCGCGTCTCCCCTCTGCACGCGAATTTCATCGAAAATTCCGCGGATGCCGCGGCCCGGGACGTCCTCGAGCTCGTGGGCGAGATCCGGGAGCGGATCCGGGCCCTTCACGGCCTGGAATTGGAGCTGGAGATGAAGGTGGTCGGCGATGCGTAGGCGCCGCCAGAAGGTTTCGGTCCGGCGCAAGGTCCTGGTCCGGCGCTTGGCCGGTTCCGGCGCGGCCGCGGCCCTGCTGGTCCTGGGAGTTTTGGCGGCGTTCACCGTCCGGCACATGGTCAAGCGTTTTCCCGGCTGGCGCGTCCTGGCCGACCGGGCGGCGTCCCTGGAGCTGGTCCTGGAGGGCGTCCCCGCCGACCAGGAGCCCGCGGTGGCCGCCTACCTGGAGCGCCGCGCGGGAATTTCCCCGGAGGAGGCCGCCCGCCAGCTTTCGGCGCATTTCCCGATTTACCGCTCGATCGTCCCCCGCCGGGATTGGCTCTCCCGGAAAATCCGATTGACTTTCGAGCCGATGCGCGCCGTGGCTCGGGCCCGGATTCTGGGACGAGACGCCGGGCATCTTTCCGACGAGGGAAAGGTTTTTTCCTGCCCCGCGGCTTGGATGACGGCCGAGCTTCCCTCCATTGAGCTGGCCGGCGCCACCTCGCAAGAGAAGGCGGCCGCCGCCAAGGCGCTGACGGGCATGCTCCAGGGCCCGCTGGCCGGAAACCTGGAGAGCCTGGCCCGGGGCGGGTCTTCCGAGGAAGGCTGGGAGGCCAAGCTCAAGGACGGCACTCGGGTCCTGTGGGGGGACCTCCGCTGGACGGACGAAAAATCCGCGCGCCTGCGGGAAGTCCTGGACGACGCCGGCGCCCCCGGCAAGCGCCTGACGGCCGACCTCCGCCATTTCGAAGATGGAAGGATCCTCGTGCGGGCGGTTCCCTGATCATGGCCAAAACCGAAGTGATCGCCGGGCTGGACATGGGCTCCGGGCGGGCGACCTGCCTGATCGGGACCTTGGACCCGCACCGGCAGGTTCTTAAGGTCCTCGGGGGCGCCAGCGTTCCCTGCCGCGGCCTCAAGGGCGGCGTGGTCGTCAACATCCACGAGGCCTCCATGGCCGTAACCAAGGCCGTGGAGGAAGCCGAGGCCTCCGCGGGCAACAACACCACCATCACGGCCCTCTACATGGGCGTGCGCGGGGGGCACCTGCAGGCCTTCAACAACCGGGGGGCGTTCAACATCGCCCGGACCGACCGGGAGATCACCGCCGAAGACGTCAACTCCGTCGTGTCCAGCGCCAAGGCCATTCCCCTTTCCACCGACCGCCAGATTCTCCACGTGGTCCCCCAGGGCTTCTCCCTGGACCGCCAGCGCGGCGTGCCCGATCCCGTCGGGATGGAGGCCAACCTCCTCGAGGTCGAGGTTCACATCGTGACGGGTTCCCCCGCCCATCTGAGCAATTTGACCAAGGCCGTCAACCACGCGGGTTTCCAGGTCATCGAGCCGGTCTACGGCCTGCTGGCGCTCGGGGAACTTCTGGTGACGCCCGAGGAGAAGGATCTGGGCTCGGTGCTCATCGACATCGGGGGGCAATCTTTGTCCATCGGCGTCTACTATGAGGGCAGCGTCCGCTACACCAAAGAATTCTCCATCGGTTCGGATTTCATCACCCGCGACCTGGCGATGGGGCTGGGGACCACCTTGGTCACCGCGGAAAGGATCAAGATGGAGCACGGCTTCGCCCACCCCTCGATGCTCAACGGGGACAAGGACATCCATTTCGTGGCCATCGACGGGCGCAGCGAGCGCGTCGTCAAGACCAGCACCATGATGGGCTTCATTCTTCCGCGGGTGGAGGAGATCTTCAGCCTAGTGGCCGACGACCTGCGGGCGTCCTCCTTCGCGGACCTGGTGGTCTCCGGGGGCGCGATTCTGACGGGCGGGGGCGCGCTGCTGCGGGGCGCCGCCGACGCGGCGGCCCAGGTTCTGGAACTGCCGGTCCGCATGGGGCTTCCCCACCCGGATCAGGTCGAGTCCGACGAGAAATGGCTGGGCATGCCCTACGCCACCGCCATGGGCCTGCTGCACTATTCGGGGCAGACCCATTGGTCGGGAGGGCCTTCCCGCCTGGCGGGACGCAAGCGCTCCATCTGGACGCGGCGGCTCTCCTCCTGGTTCGAGGACCTGTTTTGAGAATCAAGGTCACCGAGGATTTGCAGGAAACGCGCGCCGTGATCAAGGCGATCGGCGTCGGCGGGGCGGGCGGCAACGCCGTCAACCGGATGTCCGAGGCGGGGCTCAAGGGCGTCGAGCTCATCGCGGCCAACACCGATTCCCAGGACCTGCGCCGCTCCTTGGCCGAGATCCGCCTGCAGATCGGCGAGAACCTGACCCGCGGGCTCGGGGTCGGGGGCGATTCCTCCAAGGGACGGGACGCCGCGGTCGAGTCCGAGGAGCTCCTCCGGGAGGTTCTCAGGGGCGCCGATTTGGTTTTTGTGACGGCCGGGATGGGCGGCGGGACGGGGACCGGCGCCGGCCCGGTGGTGGCCCGCTTGGCCAAGGAAATGGGCGCCCTGACCATCGGGGTCGTGACGCGGCCCTTCGAGTTCGAGGGGCTCAACCGCGCCAACATCGCCGAGGCCGGCATCCAGGAGATGCGCCAGAGCGTGGACACCTTGCTGGTCATCCCGAATCAGCGCCTGATGGAGGTGGTGGATTCCAACACCCCCTCCGACGAGGCCTTCCGGACCGCCGACGACGTCCTGCGCAAGGCCATCCAATCCATTTCCGACGTGATCATCATCCCCGGAATGATCAACATGGACTTGAACGATCTCCGCTCGGTCATGAAGGACGCCGGCGACGCTCTCATCGGGATGGCCGAGGCCGAGGGCCCGGGGCGGGCCCTGCGCGCGGCCAAACTGGCCGTCGAATCCCCCTTGCTGGAGAACGTCTCTTTGGAAGGAGCCAAGGGCCTGATCGTCAACGTGACGAGCCGCAAGGAAACCCTCCTGCTTCCCGAGATCGAGGAGGCCATGGGTTTCATCAAAGGCGCGGCCAGCCCCGAGGCCAAGATCAAGCTGGGAAAAGTCTACGACGAGTCCCTCGGGGACCGGATTCGGATCACGGTGATCGCGACCGGTTTTCCACAGAAGACCAAGCGGCACACCCTTCTTCAGAAAACGGCCGTTCGCACGGCTTCCCCCGCCGGGGGGCTGCTTCGGAGGTTCCACCCCGAGCATTCGTCGTCGACTCCGGGCCTCGGGCTCCCGGGACAGCAGGAAGATTGGATGAAGCCCGCGTACATGCGCATCAAGGTGAGGAAGCTGAAATAACATGGATCTCCAAACACTGCTGCAGACGCTCATCAACAAGCGGGCCTCGGACCTCCATATCCGCGAGGGCGGGCCCGCCTTCATCCGGGTCGACGGGGACCTGGAGGCGGCCGCCCCCGACATCGTGACCCGCCCCGAGGTCGAGGCCATGATCAACTCCGTGGCCTCCAAGCGGGCCCGCGAGATCTACGACAAGAAGGGCGAATGCGATTTTTCCTTCCAGGCGGGCGACGTGGCGCGCTTTCGCGTCAACGCCTTCCGCCAGCGCCAGCGCCTGTGCCTGGCCATCCGCTACATCCCGACCAAGATCCCCACCCTGGAACAATTGCGCCTCCCCGTCGGGACGATGAAGAAGATCGGCGACAACAGCCGGGGGCTGATCCTGGTCACCGGCATCACGGGCTCGGGGAAATCCTCGACCTTGGCGGCCATGGTGGATTACATCAACGAAAACCGCGCCGAGCACATCATCACCATCGAGGATCCCATCGAGTTCGTGCACAAGGACAAGAAGGCCATCATCACCCAGCGC
>CAYHPY010000079.1:0-16987 GCA_964358485.1 uncultured Elusimicrobia bacterium | reverse complement strand
CCCCGGATTACACCGGCGCGCTTCCCGAGGGCGCCCTGCACCCCCGCCGGACCTTGCGCGGCGTGGTGGCCGGCGTGCGCGACTACGGCAACCGCATGGGCATCCCCACCGCCTCCGGCGGGTTGTGGTTCGACGACGAGTTCCGGCTCAATCCCCTGGTCTTCGCGGGAACCGTGGGCGTGATGCCCGCCTGGGCGGCCAAGAAAGCCGTCAAGCCGGGAGATTTGATCGTGGCGGCCGGCGGCCGCACGGGACGCGACGGTCTGCACGGGGCCACCTTCTCCTCGGCCGCCGTCGACGGCGGAGCCGCGCGCGCCGAGGCCGTGTCCGCGGTCCAGATCGGGCACGCCATCAATGAGAAACGCCTCTGCGACGCCCTGCTCCGGGCCCGGGACAAAAAGCTTTACCGCGGCGTGACCGATTGCGGCGCCGGGGGCTTTTCCTCGGCCATCGGGGAGTTGGGCCAGGCCTGCGGGGCGCGCGTGCGCCTGGAGAAGGCCAAGCTCAAGTGCGCGGATCTCGAGCCCTGGGAGATTTGGGTTTCCGAATCCCAGGAGCGCATGATCTTCGCCGTGCCTCCGGCGTCCCTCAAGGCCTTCGAGGAAATTTTCTCCTCCGAGGGCTGCGAGACCGCGGTCCTGGGCGAGTTCACCAAGAACGGGCGCCTCGAGGTCCATTTCGGGACCGAGAAGATCGTGGACCTGGACATGAAATTCCTCCACGGGGGATGCCCCAAGAGCCAGAAAAAGGCCGTCTGGACCCAAACTTCCCAGCCCGCCTCGGCGGGCCTGCCTCCGGGCGCCAAGGCGCTTTCCTCCAAGTCCCTGGGCGCCAATCTCCGCTTGATGCTGGCCCACTGGAACGTCTGCAGCCGGGAGTGGATCATCCGGCAGTACGACCACGAGGTCCAGGCCGGCACGGTGATCAAGCCCCTGCAGGGAGTCCGGCACGACGGCCCCGGAGACGCCTGCGTCATCTGGCCCCACGCCGCCACCGGCGATCTGGAGGACTACTCCGGTTTCGCGGTCGGCCACGGGCTCAACCCGGCCTACGGAAAGATCGACCCCTACCGGATGGCCCTGGCCTGCGTGGACGAGTCCCTGCGCAACCTGCTCTGCGTCGGCGCCGACGTCTCCCGCGCCGCGCTCCTGGATAATTTCTGTTGGGGCAGTCCCGAGGACCCGGCCCGCCTCGGCGGGCTGGTGCGCGCCGCGCAGGGCTGCCGGGACGCCGCCCTGGCGTTCAAGACGCCGTTCATCTCCGGCAAGGACAGTTTCTACAACCAATCCAAGGACGTCAACGGCAAGGACCTGGCCATCCCCGGCACACTCTTGGTGACCGCGGTGGCGCCCGTCGCCGACATCCGCAAGTCGATCACCATGGACTTCAAGGGTCCCGGCAATCCGCTTTACCTGGTCGGCTGGACCATGGGAGAGCTGGGCGGCTCCTTGTTCAACTCGGTCGTCGGGCGGGAGGGCGGAGGGGCGCCCCTGGTGGACCTCAAGGCCGCGATGGCGGGATTTATGGCCGTCCAAGAAGCCATCGCCAAGGGCTGGATCCTCTCGGCCCATGACCTTTCCGACGGCGGCCTGGGCGTGGCGTTGGCCGAGATGGCCTTCTCCGGGGAATTCGGGGCCTCCGTGGACCTGGACCTGCTCCCGGTCAAGACCCCGCTCTATTCCAACGAGCTTCTGCTGTTCTGCGAGAGCGCCAGCCGGATTCTTCTGGAGGTCAACCAGGACCACGAGGACGCGGTGGCCAAGGTCCTGCGCAAGGTCCCCTCGCGCCGCATCGGCGCGACCATGGCCAATCCGATCATCAAGGTCGCGGGCCTGGACGGCTCGATCGTGATGGAGGAGCCGCTGGTGGAGCTCAAGACCCTCTGGCAAAAAACCCTCCCGGAGGCCCTGCGATGAAGCCTCCCCGGGTCCTGGTCCTGCGCGCCCCCGGCACCAACTGCGACGCGGAGACCGCCGATTCCTTTCGCCTGGTCGGGGCCAAGGCCGAGTTGGTCTCGGTGGCCCAGATCAAGGCCGGCAAAGCCAAGATCATGGACTACGCCATCGCCGTCATTCCGGGGGGCTTCTCCTACGGCGACGACGTGGCCGCGGGGCGCCTGCTGGCCTCGCAAATCAAGGTTCACTTGAAGGAACTGCGGCATTTCGTCCGCCTGGGCCGGCCGCTCCTGGGCATCTGCAACGGCTTCCAGGTTTTGGTCAAGGCGGGGTTTCTCCCGGCCAACGGCAACGGCGATCAGACCGCCACCTTCCTGCCCAACGACTCCGGCCGCTTCGAGGCGCGCTGGGTGCACATCCGCATCAACACCCAGTCGCTCAGCCTCTGGACGCAGGGCCTGCCTGAGATGATCGAACTGCCCGTGGCCCATGGGGAGGGGCGCCTGGTCCTCAAGAGCCCGCGCCAGCTCGAGGATTTGAAGAAGAACAAATCCATCGCCATGCAGTACGTTTCCGACGACGGCAAGCTCCTGGCCTACCCGCACAATCCCAACGGCTCGGTCTTCAACATCGCCGCTTTGACCAATCCCGAGGGCAATTGCCTGGGCATGATGCCTCACCCGGAGCGCTACACCCATCCCTTCCAGCATCCCAACTGGACCCGGCAGACCTTCCGCAAGCAGGGGGTAGGACTCGAGCTTTTCCGGAATGCGGTGAAATATGTCTCCTGAACCGGAAAAGCTCGAACGGAACTTCCGGGGAAAAAATACGGATAAAAGAAAAATAAAGAACAGGAGGGGATTTTTGGAAGGCTTAGCCTTCCAAAAATGAGATATGTGCGGCATATTTGCCGTTTCCGACACCGCTGAAGCGGCGTCCCTAGCCCACCTGGGCCTCTTCGCGCTGCAGCACCGCGGGCAGGAATCGGCGGGGATCGTCACCTCGCATAAGGCCCAACTGCATCCCCATGTGGGCATGGGCCTGGTGTCGGAGGTTTTCAACGAGGGGCTTCTCAAGAGCCTTCCGGGCCGCGCCGCCATCGGCCACGTCCGCTACGCCACCACGGGGGCCAGCCATTTGCGCAACGCCCAGCCCCTGGTCTTCAAGAACATCCACGGGCCGGTGGCCATCGCCCACAACGGCAATCTGACCAACGCGCTGGAGACCAAGGACAAGCTCGAGCGCCGCGGGGCGATCTTCCAATCCTCCACGGATTCGGAGGTCATCGTCCATCTGCTGGCCCGCAACCCCGGCCCCCTGGAGGACGCCGTCATCGCCAGCCTCCGGCAGGTGGAGGGCGCCTATTCGCTTTTGATCATGACCCCGTCCCAGATCATCGCGGTCCGCGACCCTTACGGCTTTCGGCCGCTGATCCTGGGCTCCTTGGGCCGCTCCCATGTCCTGGCGTCGGAGACCTCCGCCCTGCGCCTGATCGGGGCCAAAGTCGTGCGCGAGGTGGAGCCCGGGGAGATGCTGGTCATCGAGGGCTCCCGGCTCAAATCCCTCAAGCCCTTTCCCCCCGTCAAAACCCCGGCGCGCTGCGTCTTCGAGCAGGTCTATTTCGGCCGACCGGACTCCTCCATCTTCGGGCGCAACGTCCAGGCCGCGCGGCGCGACCTGGGGCGGGCCCTGGCCCGGGAACTGCGGGGCATTCAGGCCGACATGGTGGTTCCGGTTCCGGACTCCGGGGTGGCGGCGGCCTTGGGCTTCTCCGACGAGTCCGGCGTCCCCTTCGAGATGGGCCTGGTCCGCAGCCATTACGTCAGCCGCACCTTCATCAAACCCACCCAGGAGCTCCGGGAAAACGCCGCCATGCTCAAGCTGGCCCCGGTTTACGAGACCTTGGCGGGCAAACGGATCATTCTCATCGACGACTCCATCGTCCGCGGCACGACCTCCCGCAAGATCACCAAGAGCCTGCGCGAGGCCGGGGTCCGCGAGATTCACATGGCGATCTCCAGCCCCCCCATCATCAGCCCCTGCTATTACGGCATCGACACGCCGCGCGCCGGGGAGCTCATCGCCAACCAGCACGCCCTGGAGGACATCCGCAAGTTCCTGGGCGTCGATTCACTCCACTACCTCAGCCTGGACGCTATGCTCCGCGCCTGCGGGGCAGGGGATTCCGACGGCTACTGCACGGCCTGCTTCACCAAGAAATACCCCACGCCCATCCCCGACTACCAGATCCTCAACCCCAAGGTCCCCGCACCCGGCAACGGGTAAGCCGATGAAAGTCCTCCTCCTTGGTTCGGGCGGGCGGGAGCACGCCCTGGCCTGGAGCTTTTCCCGGTCCCGGGACCTGGAGGAATTGATTTGCGCCCCCGGCTCGGCGGCCCTATCGAGATTCGGCCGTTGCCTCAAGGGCGACATCCTCGATCCCAAATCCGTCTCCCGGATGTGCCTGGAATACCGGCCGGATTTGGTCGTCATCGGCCCCGAAGCCCCCCTGGAGGCCGGCGTCGCCGACGAGCTCCGCGCCGACGGCGCGGCCGTCTTCGGTCCCTCGCGGTCGGCCGCGCGCCTGGAGACCTCCAAGATCTTCGCCAAGGATTTCATGATCCGCCACGGCCTGCCCACCGCCGCCTGGCGGGAGTGCCGGACCCCGGAGCAGGCCAAAAAGGCGGTCGAGGAACTGGGCGCCCCCGTCGTGGTCAAGGCCGACGGCCTGGCCGGGGGCAAGGGGGTGCGGGTCTGCGCGACCAAAACGGAAGCGCTGGCCGCGGTCTCGGATTTCATGGAGGCCAAGTCCCTCGGGGCCGCCGGGGAAGGGCTGGTCATCGAGGAGTTTCTGGAGGGGCCGGAGCTTTCCGCTTTGGCGTTGACGGACGGGAAGGCTTTCAAGCTTCTCCCGTTTTCGCGGGACCACAAACGGCTGGAAGACGGGGACAAAGGCCCCAACACCGGGGGGATGGGGGTGGTCGCGCCGGTCGCGGTGGATGAGGAAACGGCGAAAAAAATAAAAACGGAAATATTTGAACGGACTTTAATCGGCCTAAAGGCCGATGGGATTGGTTACATCGGCTTATTGTACGCGGGCCTGATTTTGACAAATGCCGGCCCCAAGCTCCTGGAATTCAACTGCCGCTTCGGAGATCCCGAAACCCAGGCCCTCCTGCCGCTCTTGAAAAGCGATCTCCCCTCGGCCCTTCTCGCCTGCGCGGAGGGGCGCCTGGAAAGGGCCAAATTGGAAATCAAGCCCCAGGCCTGCGTCTGCGTAGTGCTGGCCTCCGAGGGCTATCCCGGAAAGCCCGCCGTCGGGCGGCCCATCTCGGGCCTGGACGACTTGGAAGGCCAAGAGGGGCTTATGGTTTTTCACTCCGGCACGACCGGCGGCCCCGGACGCTGGTCCACCGCCGGGGGCCGGGTCCTGGGAGTCTCGGCCTGGGCCGCAACGGCGGAGGCGGCCCGCCGCGCGGCCTACGAGGCGGCGGGGAAAATAAAGTTCGAGGGGATGCTCTACCGGCGCGACATCGGGGCGGCGGCCTCGGCAATTTAAGTAGAATCAAGCCATGATGAAACCGAAAGTCGCCGTCATCATGGGAAGCCGCAGCGATTGGGAGACGATGAAGGCGGCCGTCGAGATGCTGGACCTTTTGGGCGTCCCCTGCGAAAAAAAGGTGGTCTCGGCGCACCGGACCCCGGATCTGCTGTTTAAGTTCGCCGAAGACGCGGCCCGCAGGGGCATCCAGGTGATCATCGCCGGAGCCGGAGGCGCGGCGCACCTTCCGGGCATGACCGCCGCCAAGACTATTTTGCCCGTGCTGGGGGTCCCGGTCCAGTCCAAGGCGCTCAAGGGAATCGACTCCCTGCTTTCCATCGCCCAGATGCCCAGGGGGATTCCGGTCGGAACCTTGGCGATCGGGGAGGCGGGGGCGGCCAACGCGGGACTGTTGGCGGCGGGAATCTTGGCGCTGAACGACACCGCTTTACGGAAAAGGCTGGAAGCTTTCAGAAAGAAACAAACGAAGAAAGTAATGACGGAACGGGTTTGAAAAGGAAAGATGGTCCGATCCTGCCTGGGGGCAGGATCGGAATATTGGGCGGCGGCCAACTTGGGCGCCTGATGGCGCTTGAGGCGCGGCGCATGGGCTACCGGACCATCGTCCTCGATCCCGCCGACAAAGGCCCGGCCGCGCAGGTTTGCGACGAGCACCTGAAGGCCTCCCTGAACGATCCCCGCGCCGCCGCGACCTTGGCCTCCCGTTGCGACGTCGTCACCATGGAATGGGAACTGATCCCCTTCGAGGTGCTCTCGGCCGTGCCGCGCGCCAAGCTCTTTCCCCGGGCTGAGGCCCTTCGGCTCATCCAGGACCGGCTGGTCCAAAGACAGTTTATCGAAGAGGCCAGGCTCCCGCAGACCGCTTGGAGGCCGGTCTCTTCGGCGGAGGAACTGGGGACGGCCGCCACGGAGCTCGGCTTTCCTTGCTACCTCAAGGCCCGGCGCGCGGGCTACGACGGCAAGGGCCAGGCGCGGATCATCTCCGCCGACGGCCTCGAGGCCGCCTGGAAGGCGTTGGCCGGGCGTCCTTCGGTCCTGGAGGCCGAAGTCCCCCACGCGCGCGAGCTTTCCGTCATCCTTGCCCGCGGCAAGGACGGTTCCGTTTCGTATTTTCCCCTGGCGGAAAACGCCCACCGCGACGGCATCCTTCACACCACCTTGGCCCCCGCCCCGGCCCCCCCCGCGCTCAAGGCCGCGGCCTTGGATTTGGCCAAGCGCGCGGCCGAGGCCCTGGGGCATGTCGGGGTGCTTACCGCCGAGCTGTTCCAGACGGGCAAGGGGACGCTCCTCATCAACGAATTGGCGCCCCGCGTCCACAACAGCGGGCATTTCACCTTGGACGCCTGCGTGACCTCGCAATTTGAACAGCACCTGCGGGCCGTCCTGGGCCTGCCCCTGGGCGGTCCCGAACAGATGATTCCGGCGGTCATGGTCAACCTCCTGGGAGACCTCTGGGACAAGGGCGAGCCGCGCTGGGAGGCGGTCCTGTCCCGCCCCGACGCGAAGCTTTACCTCTACGGAAAGTCCGAGGCCCGACCCGGGCGCAAAATGGGCCATGTCACTTTTTTGGGCAAACCCGGAAAAACCTACCTTAAAGAAGCCGATCTTCTCCTGAAAGAACTAAAGGCCTAGGACCTCTGCCGCCCGGCTCGGGACCTTAGGACCCAGATAGGCCCCGAAGGGGCCTTGATATAATTTCTTTACCGTTAATTCCCTTGGAGGTCTTTCCATGAAAATTTCTTCCCTGGCAGTCGCCCTTACCCCTATTCTCCTCGCCGCCCCCTCCTTCGCCCA
The DNA here is from genome assembly GCA_964358485.1 of uncultured Elusimicrobia bacterium. Classification (GTDB taxonomy): domain Bacteria; phylum Elusimicrobiota; class Elusimicrobia; order UBA1565; family UBA9628; genus CAYHPY01. Next base: position 9,736 of record CAYHPY010000079.1, on the reverse strand, counting down.
AAGGGAGTTCCGCATCGGCCTGCCCGGAGTCGGTGACTTTCCGGCCTATGAGGCCGTCCAACCCGCATTCCAGAATCCGGACGAGACCAAGCGGACGGCCGGCCTGGCTGCAACCCTGCAAGCCATGGTTGATGACGGCCCCCAGGCCGCGGGCGTCCAGGTCGCGGAGTTCATCAAAGCCTCCAATGTCCCGGTGAAATTCGCCAAGATCAACGCCCCGTCCGCCCTGGAAAACGAATACGACCAGGACATGCCCCGGGTCATCCTGCTTAACGAGAATCTCCCTCCCAATCCCCAAGTCCTGGGCCCGCTCCTGGCTCGGGAAGCCTCCAAGCTCATGTACGAGACCATGCTCGACACCGCCGAGCGGCAATACATGCGCCGCAGCCTCGAAGTCCGCGTTTGGATCGAGCTCGGCGGAGACCCCTTCTCCCTGCCCGTGATCGACGGTCCCTCCAACTATCGGAGCGAGGACCAGGCCGCCGCCTACCGGGTCTGGCTCAACAACGGCTCCGAGATGGCGCTTGAGCTCATCGGCAAGGAAACCGGGACCGACATCATCCCGGTTTTGGAGGACCAAATCTCCTCCGAAATCAAAAAACGCGCGCCCGGCGACCAGGTTCTGGAAGTTCTGGAAATGCTCAAGGCCAAGCTGGAAAACGACAACAAAACCTTCACTGAATTTTTGATGGCCGAATCCGCCTGGAAAAAGATCAATTCATTCCGACTCAAATAAAATGCTAGATTTCCGCATATGCCGCGGAAATTATTTTTACTGACCCTTCTCGTTCCAATCCTCCTCGGCGGCTGCGCCTGGCTGCGGGGGGACGGACATGAACCCCTGGCCGAGGACGAAGAGGCAACCGAGGAAGCGGCCGAGGAAGTGGTCTCCCCCCGCAAGGGGGCCCGCCCCTCCGACGAGGACAAGGCCTCCGATTCCATAGAGAAAGACGACGTCGCCGCGCATTTCAAGGCCGCCCAGCAGCGCCTGGAGGAGGGCGCCCCCGCCGAGGCCATGCAGGAGCTCGATGACGCCGCGCGCGCGATGCGCGAGGACGACCCTCGGATGATCTCTTATCACGTGCGCAAAGGCGGAGTGTCCCTCCACGAGAAGGACCTCTCGGCGGCCAAGGCCGCTTACACCGCCGGGATTCAGCTGGCCCGCCGTCTGGAGATCAAGGACGGGATGCTGGCCGACGCCTACGCGGGGATGGGGATTTGCCTGGTCCGGGAAAAGAAATTCGCCTACGCCAAGAAATTCTTCGAGCGGGGCCTCGATTCGAACCCGTCGGCCAACACCAAGCGGATCATCGAGGAGCAGTTAGGGTCCCTCTCCAAAAAACGATGAGGCCCCGGGGCCCCCGCGCCCCGAGCCCTCGCCCCGGCGGTTCGATTTGAAGATCCTCCACAAGCTGTTTCTTCTTTTGGCCGCCGCCTCGGTCCTTCCGGTTGCCGCGGTGGGAACGGCCATGCTCTGGAGCTCCGCGTCCGGACAGCGGGATCTGCTCCGGGTCATCGGCCAGACCTGGGAGCGCACCACCGACACCGGGCGCGACGCGCTCCTTGAACAGGCCCGCCGCGGGCATCTCCAGCTCGTGGAAGACAAGGCCGCCGCCCTGGAGCGGAAATTCGAGATCATGCGTCAGGCCGTCCAGCTCCAAGCCGCGATCGTCCGCCAAGCCTTGGCCGACGACCGCTGGGCCGACCTCCCGCCCCTGTTTTCCGCGGCCCAATCGGCGGAGCTTCTCAAGGATCCCGAATCCGATTTTTCGATCCTGCACCGGGGCATGAAACCCTACATGATCTACCACTTGGCGCCCGGGGTGCGCCTGGAGGCCGTGCAAAAGGATCTGGACCGGATTCTGGGCATCAGCCCGTTTTTGACCCACAACCAAAACACGCTCCCCTGGTGCCGGAGCTCTTTCGTGGGGCACTCCAACGGGTTCATCGTGGGCTATCCCGGAGGAACGGCCTTCCCGGAGGATTACGATCCGCGGACGCGGCTCTGGTACGAAAAGTCGGCCCAAAAAAAGCGCACGATTTGGACCAAGATGTATCTGGACAAGGACGGGAAAACCGCGGTCATCACCTACGCCTCCCCGGTCTACGGCGCGGACGGCAAGCTCCTGGCGGTCGCCGGCATCGACATCGACTTCGCCGCTTTCCTCGAGGACATCTTCGACTTGGGCGGACTCCCGGTCAGCGAAGCCCTGATCCTGGACTTCAAGGGGCGCATCCGGGCCAGCGCCGCCCTGCGGGACCGCAAAAACCTCAAGCTCGACGGCCAGCTTGCCGTCAAACCTCCCCGGGTGGAGGATTTCCGGAACGGGGAATTCGTTCCCGTCTTCGAGGCCGCCACCAGGAACTCCGGCCTGCGCTCGAGCTTGATTTCCCGGGGCGGCGAGGACGGCAGCCTTATCGCCTACGCCCGGATGGACGTCGGCATGAGCGACGAGCGCTCAATGGTCTGGTACTACGTGGTCAAGACCCCCTCGGCGCCCATCCTGGAGCCGGTGGGCCAGATCGCCCGGGCCTTCCAGGCCCTCCAAGGGGAACTTTCCGCCTCGTTGGAGGCCAAACTGCGCCGCCAAGTTCTGGAGATCTCGGGGATCGTCCTCGGCGTGCTCCTGCTGGCCGGGGCCCTGGCCTATTTCGCGGCCCGCTCGGCCGCCGTCCCCCTGGCCCGAATCGCCGAAACCGTGGGGAAAATCGCGGGCGGGAACTTCGAAGCGCGCCTGCCGGCCACGGCCTCCGACGAGATCGGCCAGGTCGAGACGGCGATCAACTCCATGGCCGCGGGCCTCAAGGAGGGCCACTTCATCAAAACCACCTTCCAGCGTTATGTCCCGGCGACGGTCGTGGAGCAACTGGCCAAAAACCCCGAACTGCTCCAACTCGGCGGGGAGCGCCGGCCCATGACGGTTTTTTTCTCGGACCTGGAAGGCTTCACCACTTTGGCCGAGAAGCTCAGCCCCGAGGCGCTTGTCGAGCTCATCAACGAGTACCTGAGCGCCATGACCCTGTGCCTGTTCTCCCATGAGGCGACGGTGGACAAATACGAGGGGGACGCCATCATGGCCTTTTGGGGCGCCCCGCTGGAACAGCCCGATCACGCCCTTCGAGCCTGCCGCGCCGCCATCGACGCCCAGTCGGCTCTGGCGGCCCTCCGCGGAAAATGGAAGCGGGCAGGCCTGCCCGAGCTGGAAATGAGAATCGGCCTCAACACCGGCCCGATGGTCGTCGGCAACATGGGCTCCATGGTCAAGATGGATTACACCGTGCTGGGAGACGCCGTGAACCTGGGGGCCCGCCTGGAGGGCGCCAACAAGCTCTACGGCACCCGGATCATGATCAGCGAGGCCACTCTCAAAGCCGCGGGGGATTCCATCGAGGCCCGGGAATTGGACCTCTTGGCGGTCAAGGGCAAGTCCCTTTCCACGCGGGTCTACGAACTGACGGGCCACAAGGGCAGGGTCGCGCCGGAGCGGCTGGCGGTCCACCGGACCTACGAGGCCGCGCTCGCGGCATACCGGCGACGGGCCTGGGACGAGGCGGAAGCGGGCTTTCGAAAGGCGGCCGGCTCGGCGGGAGGGGATCCACCTTCTTTGATCTTCCTCAAGCGCGTCCAGGCGCTGCGTAAAGCGCCTCCGCCGGAAGGTTGGGATGGGGTTTTCGTTCTTTCGGAGAAGTAGGGCCTACATCAGCGCCTTCATGACCTTCCACTCATCTTCGGTGACCAAATAGTCCGGACTGGCGTAAAACGGTCGAATTAAATTGGATTTTTTATTATGGATGTCGGCCAGGTAGTTCCGCGTCACATGGCAGGCTTGTTGCTTTTCCTGGTCGCCCTTTGGAACGAAATCAGCGCAAATACCGGCGTCTTCCCCCGATAGGGGACGATCAATGAGGCTCTTGGTATAGAGCGCGCGCCTGCTATCCTGCTCCTGGGAAAATTGGTGCTTGGCAGAACCCTGGGAAACGCTCTCGGTCTTTGCCCAGGCAACGCAAACGCCTGAAAAGACCCATGCCAACGACAGCGCCAGAATGCCCGAGTATCTCATATTTGCCTCCTAACAAAAGTGTAGACCCCGGGCCCATCCCTGTCAAGGGACCTTTACCGAAGATTTAACTCTCCGCCGGGGCCCGCCGGATTGACAAAGACGGGAATACCCCTTAAACTGAAAGCAGCCCCTATGAACCCGACGCGCTCCGCCGCCGCCCTTCTGCTTGCCCTGGCCTGCGTTTGCGCCGCGCAGGAGGTGTCGGAGCATTCAGAGCCCTCCTCCACGGACGAGAATAAGCCCGGCCCCACGAGCCAACATGGCCGGCGTCAGCGGTTCATCGTCCCGGACGAAGAGAAAAAAGTCTACGAATTCACACAGCGAATGACCGTGGAGCAGGAAGCGCCATCCGCGGCGGCGATCTTAGGCGATGCGGTATCCGCCCTCCAACCTTCCTCCCCCATCGGTCCCAAGCCCCCCACCCACGCGGAATTGCAGGTTCAGCGGGCCAAGAAGTTCAACGAGGCCTTCGGGCAAGGTTCCTTCGAGAAGATCGACGGCTTCAGCAAGAAATGCGAGCCCCCCGACTGCAACAAGTTCGCGACCATGAAAATCCTCATGGGCGCCCATGATTTCGTCGACCTCAAGACGGAGGTCGAAACGGGCAAAATTAAGGAGGATAACCCCCAGTATGGAGTCCGCCTTGGCGGAATCAAGCGCGGCATGCGCGAGGGCATCCGGACCATGACCCCGACCCCGGGCGTCAAGAAGGAATATGAGACCGAGCTCAACGACATCTCCCAACCGATCATCCGGGTCGTCTTCAGCCCGGAAGAGCGAGAGCGCATGGCTGGCAACATCGCCCGGCGAAACGACTCCCCCCCCTCGTGGGCCAACCTCGGCCGCACCTACCAGGACGTCGGCAAGCCTGATCAGGCCCGGGAGGCCTACGACACCGCCCTGGAAAAAGACCCCAAAAACGAAACCGCCCTGGTGGGGCGCGCCCAGCTTAGCTTCGCCAACGGCGATTACTCCGGAGCCGCCCGCGACGCCTCCGCCGCCCTGAAGATCAATCCCGAAAACAAGGTCGCCCACACAACCTTAATGCTATCCCAGGGGCGGGGCGGCTACCAGGATGGCGGAGCCGTCGCGGGAGGGGCCGCCGGGGAAGGCGGTCCGGGGGCGGGAGGCGGTTCCGCCGCCGGGTCCTCGGCCTCAGGCGGCTTCTACCCCGGGGGCGGAGCGGCCGCCGCCCCGGCGACCCCCGCCATGACGGCCAAGGCCGACGGCCTCACCTTGGAGGCCAAACGACAGCTCTCGGTCGGAGACCCCAAAGGAGCGGTGGCCTCCCTCCAGAAAGCGGTGGAGCTCAATCCCCGAAACGCCCAGGCCTATTCCCTGGCTTCGATCGCCCACAATCGGCTGAAGGATTACCCGGCCGCCTTGGCGGCGGCGGAGGCGGGCCTCAAGCTCGCCCCCAACAGCCCGGTCCTGCTCAACTCAAAATCCTTCGCGCTCGCCCGCATGAAGCAATTCCAGGGGGCTTTGGAAGCCGCCGACTACGCGCTGTCGATCAATCCCAAGGACTCCATGGCGCACTTCAACCGAGCCGCGGCCCTCAAGGGGCTCGGGGACCGGATAGGGATGATCGACTCCCTCAGGAGCGCGGCCCTATTCGACCCTCAATTCCAACCGGTCTTGGACGCCGCGCTGAAGATGCCGGAGGACTCGGATGTCTTTCTCCTCCTGCCGGGAGAGTCCAAAGAGGTCCCCGGGAAAGGCTCCGGCCCCGGAGCCGGTAATCCCTGGCGAAATTGGTTGCTGGCCGCTGGAGCGGGCGCGGTCCTGCTTTTTGGGGTCCTCATCGCGCGAGGCTCCAAACCCGCGTCTCCGGCGGCCCCGGTCCGCTCCCGGGCCATGCCGTCGAACCTGGCCGGCAAGTACGAGGTCGGAGCCGAGCTCGGCTCGGGGGGCATGGGGGTCGTCTATGAAGGAAAGGACACCTCCCTGGACCGCCCCGTGGCCATCAAGCGCATGCGCGAGGAAATCCGTTGGGACCAGAAGGAGCGCGAGCGCTTCGTGGCCGAGGCTCGGCTGGTGGCCAAGCTACGCCATCCCAACATCGTGGAGATCCATGAGATCGTCGAGCAGGACGGCGAGGTCTATTTGGTTTTCGAACTCGTCTCGGGGCTGACGCTTTACGAGACGATCGGCCGCGAGCGCAAGCTCGGGTTCAATAGGGCCCGCGACCTAATGAGGGGGATCGCCTCGGCCCTGGATTACGCCCATGGGCGCAAGGTGATCCACCGGGACCTCAAACCGGGAAACGTCATGATCGATGGGGAAGGGCGAGTCCGCGTGATGGATTTCGGAATCGCGCGCCTGGCCAAAGAGGCGATGACCCGCCATTCCACGACCGGAACCATCGTCGGAACGCCTCCTTACATGGCGCCGGAGCAGGAGCAGGGCGTCACCCGCCAGGAGTCCGACGTCTTCGCAATGGCTTCATGCCTTTACGAAGCCGTGACCGGCCGGCTCCCGTTCAACGGGGAAGGGGCCGGCCTGCTGATGAACAAGCTCAACAAGGCGTTCGTTCCCCCTTCCAAGATCGTCCCGGAACTCCCGGCGGGCCTGGACGCCGTCATGGCCCGCGCGCTGGAACCCAACCCTGAGCTCCGTTATCCGAGCGCGGGGACCTTCCTGAAGGACCTGGAAAAGCTGTCCTAGGCGTTGCGCCCGCCGCGGCCAAAGTGGTTCAATAGCCCGACGGTCATTCCTGGCGGGGGAGGCGGGAGACGGCAAAGGCCTGGAAGCGAAAAGACCTCCTGGGGCTTGAGGAGCTCAAGCGCCCGGAGATCGAGGAAATCCTCGACGCCGCCGCTTTTTACCAGAAGCACCCCCATCCCGACAAGCGGCCTCTCACCGGCGCCTCCGCGGCCCTTCTGTTCTCGGAACCCTCCACCCGCACCCGCAGTTCCTTCGAACTGGCTCTGCGCCGCCTCGGGGCCGAAGTCCTGAGCCTGGAGACCAACGCCTCCAGCATCCTCAAGGGGGAGACCCTCCTGGACACGGTCTGGAACCTGGAGGCGATGGGGGTCGATTACTTCGTCGTCCGCCACGGCCAATCCGGCATCCTGGGGCCGGTGGCCGCCCAGGCCAAAGCCTCGATCCTCAACGGCGGCGACGGCTCCCGGGAACATCCGACCCAGGGCCTGCTCGACCTCTTTACCCTGCGCCAAAAGAAGGGCGAGCTCAAGGGGCGCAAGGTCGTCATCGTCGGAGACATCCTCCACAGCCGGGTGGCCCGCTCCAACCTCCACGCCTTGCGCGCCTTCGGGGCCAAGGTCACTTTCTGCGGCCCGCCGTCCCTGGTCCCGGAGTCCCTCGCGGGCTTGGCGACCCTGTCCCACGATTTGGATTCGGCCCTGCGCGGCGCCGACGCGGTCAACGTCCTGCGCATTCAACTGGAGCGCCAAAAGGAGAATTTCATCGGCTCGCTGGAGGACTACCATGAAGCCTACGGCCTCACGAAGGAACGCCTGGCCAAGGCCGGGCGCGACTGCGTGGTCCTGCATCCCGGTCCCATGAACCGGGGCGTGGAGATCGACTCCGAGGTGGCCGACGGTCCCCAATCGGCGATCCTGGAACAGGTCGCCAACGGCGTGGCGGTCCGCATGGCCGCGCTCTCCTTAATACGGAAAGCCCGCGATGAGTGAGCGGCTGCTGGTCGCGGGCGGGCTGGAGATTGTCACCAATGCCCGGATGGACGTTTTAATTGAGAACGGGAAGATCAAAGAAATCGGGAACGGTCTCGGGAAAAGAAGGGAATTAAAAGGCATCAAAAAAATTGACGCCAATCAGGCCTGGATAACGCCAGGCCTGATTGATATGCACGTTCATTTAAGAGAACCAGGCCGGGAATCAGAAGAGACAATCGCGACCGGAACCAGGGCCGCCGCGGCGGGGGGATTTACCACGGTCTTGGCCATGCCCAACACCCAGCCGACGCCGGATTCCCCGGCCCTCATCCGGTTTTTGCGGGCCAAGGCCGAGAAGGATTCTCCGATCACCGTGCTCTTCGCCGGCGCCACCACCGTCGGGCAGAACGGCAAGCGCCTGAGCGAGATCGGCCGCCTGGCGCGGGCGGGGGCCCCCGCGGTGAGCGACGACGGCAAACCGGTTTCCGACGCCGGCCTCATGCGCCGCGCCCTTGAGGCCTGCGCCGGGGCGGGGATTCTGCTCATCGAGCACTGCGAGGACCTGGGACTGTCGGCCGGCGGCGCCCTTCACGAGGGACGCACAGCCGCCCGGCTCGCGGTGCGAGGGATTCCCGGTGAGGCGGAGTCGGCGCCCGCGGCGCGGGCCGTGGAACTGGCGCGCCTGACCGGAGCGCGCCTTCATTTGGCCCATGTCAGCTCGGCCCGAACCGTGGAGCTGGTCCGCCGGGCCAAGGCGGAGGGCCTGGCGGTCAGCTGCGAGGCCACCCCCCACCACCTCGCCCTCTGCGACTCCGACATTCCAAGGGCGGGCAATCAAGCCGATTTCAAGATGAACCCCCCCTTGAGATCCTCGGCGGACCGGGCGGCGATTCTCAAGGGCCTGGCCGACGGCACCATCGACGCGATCGCGACCGACCATGCCCCGCATTCGGCCGCCAAAAAATCCCTGGGGCTGGCCGACGCCCCGTTCGGGGTCATCGGCCTGGAAACGGCTTTGGCGGTGGTCCTGACCAAGCTCCTGGGAAAAGTCCTGACCCCCAAACAAATCGTGGAACGAATGAGCTCCGGCCCGGCCCGTCTCCTCGGGCTCAAGACCAAGGGGAGCCTCCAGCCGGGCATGGACGCCGACATCGCCGTGATCGACCCCGCCGAGGCCTGGACCGTGGCGCCCCCGTTTCTCTCCAAGAGCGCCAACTCGCCGTTTGTCGGAATGCGATTGAAAGGAAAGGTCCGGACGACGATTTCCGGGGGAAGGATCGTCCATGCTCTATGAGGCCGCGCTGCGGCGCCTCCTGTTCCGCATGGATCCGGAGAGGGCCCACGAGACCGCGGCGCGCCTGCTGGAGCTTTCCGGCCGGCTTCCCGGGGGCAAGAGCCTCCTGGGCTTGGCATCCGGAGCCGTGGTCCCGGGCCTGGAAACGACCCTCTTCGGAATCAAATTCCCCAACCCGATCGGCCTGGCCGCGGGCTTCGATAAGGATTGCCGCCTGGCGCCGGTCCTTCCCGCTTTGGGCTTCGGCTTCATCGAGGTCGGCTCGGTGACCCTGCGCCCCCAGCCCGGAAACGACCGGCCCCGCCTCTTCCGCCTTCCTGAATACAAGGCGATCATCAACCGGATGGGATTTAACTCCGCCGGGGCCGACGCGGCGGCCCGCCGCCTAGAGGCCATGGGCCGCCTGGAGATTCCGCTCGGGATCAACCTGGGCCTCAACAAAGATTGCCCGCCCGAAAAAGCGCCCGCCGAGTACGCGGAATGCTTCCGCCGGCTGGAAGCTTTCGGCGACTACTTCGTCGTCAACGTGAGTTCCCCCAACACCCCGGGCCTGCGGGCCCTGCAGGACCGCCTGCGGCTGGAGCGAATTTTGGAGGACATCGCCGCGGCCAACCCGCGACGCAAGCCGGTCCTGGTCAAGATCGATCCCGACCATCCGGAGGAGGAGTTGGCGCCCTTGCTGGAGGTGGTTTCGCGCTTGGCCTCCGGCGTGGTGGCTTCCAATACAACGGTTTCCCGGGAAG
>CAYHPY010000078.1:0-17105 GCA_964358485.1 uncultured Elusimicrobia bacterium | reverse complement strand
GGGAGTAACCCACGATATCACGCAGGGTGCCGGCTCGTCTATTTAATCTAGGCCGGCATTCTTAACAGCCCCTGAAGCAGGCCGGCACAGCGGGGCTGCCGCCCAACTAGTCCGACAGGAGGGACGGCTCGGAGAAGCGCTCCTTGAGGAGCATCGACTCCTGGAAGGCCTTGTCGGCCTGGCCGCGGTTGAGAAGGTAGCGTCCGGAGAGGTCCTTCTCGCCGTCGATCTTCTTATTGGTCTGGATGCGGAACTCGCCGAAGATGTTTTCGGTGTCGGTGAGCTGGACCAGGACCTTCATGACATCGGCGTATTCCAGGCCGGTCCGGGCCTCGCCGGCCACAATTTTGGCCAGGGCCTTGGTGCGGGCTTCCCACTCCCCGGCCCGCGCCTCGACCAGGTCCTTGACGAGGTCGGTGGCCTTGGACACCAGGCTCATGATCTGCTGGTAGACGTCCGGGCGGTTGCGGTCGAACGGGTCATAGCCCAGGCTCCGGAGCGTCTTGCGCAGGGCCTTGCGGTCCACCTCGAGACCCGAGGTCCCCATCTTGCCGTGGGTCATGGCCAGGGCCAGCAGGTCCGCGTCCTCCTTGCCCAGGGCGTTGGCGAAGGCCCTGATGACCACCTCGGCCGGAGCCCACAGGATGTCCAGGATGGCTTTCTCATTGAACACCAGGGAAAACGCGGTCATGGCGGAACGGTAGGTGGGATCGGGGGCGCGGGGCTCCATCTCGGAGTCGCGGCCCATGCGGGGGCGGGGCGCCGGGACCTCGCGGGCGGGGAACATCTTGTCGATGGGCAGCAGGAGGTCCTCGTTTCTTCCCTGGCCCCGGGTTCCGGCCAGGGCCATGATGTCGTTGACGTTTTGCACCATCTCCCGGGCCGAAGATTCGCTGTGGCGGACGAAGCCTTCCTGCTGGATGTAGGACATGAACGGGGACGACGGCATCCCGCGGTCGTCGATGCGGACCATGGCCTGCACGGTCTGCTGGGTGTTGCCCTTGTACATCTGGCCGAGGAAGGGGATGTCGAACCAGGCGTTGCCGCCGCTGGAGGAAACCTGCTCGATGTGCAGGGCCGAGTCCTTGGGCCCGGAGATGATTTTGTCGCTCTCCTTGGCCGTGCCCGAGTCGAAGCGCGCCAGGATCGGGACCTGGAGATGGAAGCCTCGGGAGGTGCGGGTGTAATCGGAGGCGCCGGCGAAGGCCGTTCCCGACTTCAGGATGTCGGCGTTCTTCTTTTCGAGCTTCTCGAGCTCCTCGCGGAGCTCTCCTCGGTACACCGAGAGGTTTCCGGCCGCCGAGACGACCCGCATCAAAATCTGCAACACGTTCAAATTGCCCTTGAGAAATTGCGCCAGGCCCTTCATCTGATCCGGGTCCCGCGGGTCCAGGACGAACTCGAGCACCGCCTTGCGGCCGTCGCGCCGCCACATGTTGACGCCCAGGGAATTGGCCAGGTAGCGGTTGAGCTCCCGGAGGATCAGCCGGTCCCCCTGCTTGAGAGCCAGGCCGGCCAAGCCCGAGCCTTCGCCCAGGCTGGTGTCTCCCAGCAGGGGGATGAAGGCCACCGAGGCCGTGGCCCCGCCGCTGTAGACGTTGGCGCGGTCGATCCGGATGCGCAAGCGGACGGCGTCCTGGCGCAGGCGGAAGAGGCTGACGCTGGCCGATTCCGACTGGGAGTAGCCGATCGAAACTCCGATGGTCGCCGGCCCCACCGGCATGCCCGTGCCCAAGCTGGCGCCGGCCTCGAGGACGATGGGCAGTTTCCAAAGCTCGCCGACCTTCATGTCGGTCAAGCGCTTCTCGGTCACGGGGGCGACGGTCTTGAATTCCCAAACTTTGAGGAGGGTGTCGAGCTCGGAACAGCCCGAGGTCCCGTCCAAGGGGCGAATGACGTAGGCGTCGCCCTCGACCCGGGCGGTGATCCCGATGTTCAAGGGCAGATTGTCGGCGATTTTGAGGATCTCCGTGGCATAGCCGAGGTTGAGGCCCAGCCGGGCGTGGTCGATGAGCGCGATGTGCCGGTCCGGGTAGCGCCGCAGGCTCCGTTCGATCTTGATGCCGACGCCCGCGTAATCCACCGGCCTGTAGTCGAAGCTCAAGGGAATTTTGAGCTTGCTGCAGACGTCGTCGAAAACCTTGTTTTGGAGATTGTCCCAAAAGCGGTACCACTCGGGGGTGGACGGAGAGTCCGACGGGGCCGGCTGGCCGGGGGCCCCGCCTCCCGGGGGCTGGTCCAGGTCCCATCCGGGAGGGGCGACTTCCGCCGGCGGAGGGGTGGGGGCCGAGCCGACCGCGGCGCCCGAAACCTCGGGAATGTCGACCGGGGAGGCCCCGACGGGCGGGAAAACGGCGTCCTGAGAGAAAGCCGGGAAAGAAGAAAGGCCGGCGAGCAGAGCCGCCAGCCCCAACTTTAAAAACCGAGTTTCCTTCATTAGGGATAGGATATGGGAGATCGGCCCCGTTCGCATGAGGCCAAGGACCCAGGCCTTTCCAGGTCTTTGGACCTACCGGTATTCCCGGTAGACCGGCTTGTACTGCAGTTCCCGAATCCTCCCCAGCAGATCGGTGGGCCGGGGTTCCCGGGCGTAACCCTTGGCGTAGGCCACCTCGGCGGTCGCGGCCGCGATGCGGGCGGAGACCTCCATGATCCGGGTCAAGGGCGGGAAGAGGCAGCCGGTCTCCAGGTCGGCCTCCGTCACTTCCGCGGCCAAGGTCTTGGCGGCCCGGAAGAACATCTCGTTGTCCATTCGCGCCGCCCCGCAGGCCGCGGCGCCCATCCCCACCCCGGGGAAGATGTAGGCGTTGTTGCCCTGCCCCGGAACGAAGGTCCGCCCCGCGAGCTTGACCGGCGCGAAGGGACTGCCGCTGGCGAATATCGCCCGCCCGGCGGTCCAACCGTAGGCCTCGCCCGCCGTGCATTCGGCGTTGGCGGTCGGATTGGAAAGCGCGAAGATGATCGGCCGCTCGTTGAATTTTGCCATGTCCTCGACGATCTCCCGGGTAAACTGGCTCGGCTGGCCCGAGACCCCGATCAGGGCGGTGGGCTTCAAGGCCCGGACGGCCTCGGCCAGGGTCTTCAAGGGCGCGTGCTTGTGGGCGTAGGGCAGCTTGTGTTCCTGAAGGTCCTTGCGCCCGTTTTGCACCAGGCCCTTGCTGTCGACGAACCAGCATTTCTGGATGGCTTCTTTTTTGGGCACGCCCTCGGCCTCCAAGGCGCTGACGATGAGGTCCCCGATTCCGATGGCGGCCTCTCCGGCTCCGTGGAAGAGAATCTTTTCGTCGGCCAGTTTGCGCTTGGTGATCCGCAGGGAGGAATAGATTCCCGCCAAGGTCACGGCGGCGGTGCCCTGGATGTCGTCGTTAAAGCAGGACACCCGGTCCCGGTATTTCTGAAGAATGCGGAAGGCGTTGTGATTGGCGAAATCCTCGAACTGGATCAGGGCCTTGGGGAAGACCTCCGACGCCGCCGCCACGAACTCTTCCAAGAGAGCGTCGTATTCGGCCCCTTCCAGGCGCCGCTTTCCGGTGCCCAGATATAGCGGATCTCCGAGCAGGGTTTCATTGTTGGTGCCGACATCGAACATCACGGGAAGGGTCTGCCAGGGCGGAACGCCGCCGCAGGCCGTATAAAGGGAGAGCTTGCCCACAGGAATCCCCATGCCGTTGGCCCCCAGGTCGCCCAGCCCCAGGATACGCTCGCCGTCGGTGATGACGATGACGCGCACGTCGGGGCGCGGCCAATTTTTGAGAACGTCCTTGATCATCCCCTTCTCGTCGCGGGTGATGAAAATGCCCCGGGAACGCCGGAAAATGTGGGCGTACTGCTGACAGCCCTGCCCGACCGTCGGGGTGTAGATGATGGGCATGAGCTCCTCGATGTTCTCCTCAACCACCCGGTAGAACAAGGTCTCGTTGCGGTCCAGAAGGGAGAGCATCTCCAGGTATTTCCCGAGGTCGGTGGAGCGCCGGCGGACGTTGCCCATCACCCGGCGGACCTGGTCCTCAAAGGTGGAAACCCGAGGAGGCAAGAGGCCCAGAAGCCCCAAGCGGATGCGCTCCTCCCGGGTGAAGGCGGTGCCTTTGTTGTAGAGGGGATCGTGCAGCAAATCGGCTCCACGGCGGGAGGGGGTCGCGACGGGGGCATCCTTCTTGACGGGAAGCTGGGTTTTCATTTCTCTCTCCTACTACAAGGGAATCAAAAGACATCATGCAACGGACCTGCCGATGTCGTCATTTCCAGCTCAATTTATAGAATAAATCCCCCACCCCATGCCCATTGCTGGTCCGCTGGCCTTCCAGGGACCAGCCCGGGGCGATGGAATATTCCGCCCGGAGGCGGTTGGCCCGACCCCCGCCCACCGCCTGGTCCCAAACCACGAATAGCTGCTTGGTGACGTAGCGCCCGAGGGTCACCTCCGAGCCCCCCCCGCCCCGGACCCGAAGTTGGAACACGTCCAGTTCCAAGGGCTTGAGCACGGTCTGCCGGACCTTTTGGGATGCGTAGGCGGCCAGGAGCTGTTCGGCGGCGCGCTTGGCCGCCTCGCCGTCGGCGGCCGCTCCTCCCTCCGCCTTCTCAAAAGGACGTCCCGTCACCAGCAGGGAAACGATGTCCCGTTGCTCCAGCGGAGGAACCGAGGACAGTTCCAGGCGGGGCTTTCCCAAGGTGCCGGTCAGGTCCAGCTTCACCTTGGTCTGGCTCCGGTCATCCACCCACTTGGCGGCGGCCTCCAGGCGGGGATCGGGAGGGTTTTCCCCGGCGAATTCGATCCGTCCCGACTCCAGCCGGAAGAGCCGTCCCAGGTAGGAGGCGCTGCCCCGGACGGTCTCAATGGAGCCGAAGATCGCCGGCGGCTCCCGGGCCTCCTTCTTGACCCAGAGGTTTCCTTTGAGCTCCACGGAGGCCTGTCCCCGTTTGTACCAGACGTTTTTGTCGAATTGAATCTTGAGGTCGGTCGTCAGGGGAGGCAAGGTGCCCGGGGCGGAGAGCGCCGGCGAGGGCAATTCCTCGGACACCTCCGGGATGATTTCCTTATAGAACTGCCACCAACGCCGGTTGGGGCGCCTCGGGACGTAATCCAATCGGGTCAGAAAAATGTTTCCCCGCAGGGCCGGGACCGCCCAGGACCCCCCCAGCTCAAGGTCCACCCGCGCCTCCGCGTTGAGTCCGGGTTGGGGAATCAGGATGAGGTTTTCCGCCTCCATCCGCAGACCCGGACCCTTGGCACCCAAGCCCCCCGTGACCTTCAGGGGCCGGCCGCCGGTCACCGCCTTGGCGGCCACCACTTCGACCCGCTCCCCGCGGCCCGCCAATTGGACGTCCACCTCGGTGGCGGCCCAGCCCGCGCCGGGAACGGCCAGGGTCTTGGCCCACACCTCGGCCCGTCCGTCCCCCGAAAACAAGCCCGAGCTCCGGGAGAGAGTCATGTCGCAGGAAAAACCCAATCCCTGGGCCAGGAAGGGGCCGGTGGGAAAATCCGCGGTCAACCCGGGTTTGGGGGCGGAAATTTTGACCGAGAAATCCCCGAGTTCATCCTCCTCCCTGGGAAGCGCCGCCCAGCCCGCCGCCGTCAAAGTGGATTCGCCGACCCTCCACTCCAAACCCTCCAGGAGCGCGCGTCCGCCGGCCAGGCGCCCGGTGGCGCTCAGGGGCCCGGGCCCCATCCCGTAAATGGCAGCCCCCGCCGACTCCAAGGTAAAATCTCCCGCCAGCCCCTCCGGTCCCTCCGCGGCCTGCCCCCGGAGGCTCAGGGCGCCGGCCACGGGAAAGGGATGGCCGAAAGCCGCCCCGAGGGCGGCCATGTCGGCCCCCTCGGCTTCCACCAAAAGGGACTCCAGTTTCCCGCCTTTCCGGTCCCCGTCCAATCTCAGCCGAAGGCCCTGGTCTCCGGTCAGGACCAGGCCCCGGATGGTCAAAAGCTCCGGGGATGCCTGGGTCCGAAAGGGTCCGGCCTTGGCCGAAAAGGGGCCGTCCAAGGTCAATTCCTCCCAGTCCGCCTTCCAAAGCCCGTTCTCCCAGGCCCCCCGGCCGCTGGCCGCCGCCGTGCTCGGACCGGACTCGGCGGCCCAAGAAACGTCATGACTCTTGAGGGAGCCTTCGGCGGCCAATGAAAAACGGTCGAAAACGAAGCCTTCCAAAAACGAAACCTCGGCCGCCTGAACCGCCGCTTCCACGCGCGCCGAGGGCGCGGCGCCGCGGACACGGCCCTGTCCGGTCACCCGGCCGTGGGCGAAGCCGGTCAGCGGCCGCAGGGAGCCACGGTCGGCCTCCAGGGTCCACGAAAGTTCGATGTCGTCGGAGTTCCGGCTGAAAAATCCGGAGCCCGAGGCCGCAAGATTTTCTCCGGCGAGCGCGGCGTTCCAATGGATTTTCCCCTTAGCCGCCTTGCCGGTTCCGGTGAGCGCGAGACCGGTGGAACTCGACACCTCCCAGGAGCCCTCGGCCTCCAACGCCTCCTCGGAAAATCCCCGGCCCCGGGCCTTGAGGCGGCCCGCCAAAATCCCAAGGCGGGCGCGGCGCGCGGAAACTTTCCGTGCCTCCAGGCCCGACCAGGACAACTCCCCCTCCCACTTCTCCAAGGTCTCCCCCGAAACCGCCCCGGAAAAATTCCAGCGCGCCCCCTTCCCGGTTCCCTGCCCCGAAATCCTCCAGTCCCCTGTCTTGCCGGCCAGCCGCGCCTGGCCCGTCCAGGGTCCGCGCGCGCTCAGATCGGCCTCCGCCTCCAACGCGGGCTCCAGGCGGGCCCGACCCCGGAGCGAGGCCGTAGAGCCCTCCACCACCAAGGTCGCGGAGAACACTTCCAAGACCGCTTGGTCGTACCGGGCCCGCAACAGGCTCAGGTCCCATCGCCGGGGGAGCATTTCCGGGCCGCCTTCAATTTCCACCACCCCACCGGCCGCTTCCAGGGCGGGGAGGCTCAAGGTCCACTTCCCTTCTTCCTTGGCCCCGCCCGCGGCCGGCTTGACTCCGCGCAGGAGCAGGCGAGGCCGGTCCAGGCGCAGGCCTTCCACCTTCAGCCGCCGCTTCAAAAGGCCCGCGAGATCCACCTTCCCGCTGGCCCGGGGAATTTCCAGCCGGCCGCCGGAAAATTCCAGGCTCATCGCTTCCACGGTCACGTCCCCTCGCAGGCTGACCCGGACCCGGCCCGGGTCCAGGGCGACACCCGCGCGCCGGGCGGCCTGGCGCATCGCCGCCTCCACCAAGCCCCCGCCCGCCGCGCCCGCCGGGGACGCGGCATAAGAGAGAAGGGCGGCCGCCAGGAAAGTCCTCAAAAGGCCTCCCCGACGCTCAGGTGGAGGCGCCATCGGTCCCGGTCCCCGGGATCCGGATTGACCTTATAGCCCATGTCGGCCCGTAGCGGACCGATCGGGGTGCGCACGCGGATGCCGCCCCCCGTCCCGTATTTCCACCGCGAGGGCTGGACCTGGCTGGGCTTGGCGCCGACCTGGCCGCCGTCCAGGAAGACCGCCCCGGTCAGGCGCCAGAAAAGGTGGGAGCGGATCTCGGCGCGGCCGCCCAGGTGCATGCTGGCCCCGCGCGGCGCTCCGAAGCTGTCCAACGGCCCCACGTGGCGCTCCCGATAGCCGCGGATGGAGCCGGCGCCGCCGGTGAAGAAGCGCTCGTAGACCGGGACATCGGTCGTTCGATCCGTGGGACGCAGGGCCCCGAAGGCCCCATGCAGGGTCCCCACCACCGGCCCGAACAGGCTTTGGTAGCCGGAGGCGTCCATGGCGGTCTTGACGAAGTGCACGTTGCCCCCGAAGAGCCACCCCGTGCGCTCCAGGGAGATTCCCGAGCGGGTTCCGCGGGTCGGAAAGAATAGATCGTTGGAGGTATCGCGGTTGAGGGCCGTCCCAAGCGTGCCGGTGACCGTCTCCCCCGGGGTGGTCTCGGAAATGTCGGAGTCCACGTTGAAGGCCACGGTCCGCTGGAGCCGGTAATGGAGGTCGGCCGTCGTGTCCCAGCCGATGGCGCGCGCCAGGCCGACCCGGCCCTGCGTGGATTCGGTATCGTACCCGCTGCGGTCCTCCCGGCGCCAAGTGAAGCGCGTCGATTGCTCGATCCGGGTTCCGAAGAAATCCCGGTTGGTGAACTCCCCGCGGTACTCCAGCCAGATCCGGGAGCGGTTGACCGCGGCCTCGGCTTGATATCCCCGATTGAGAAAATTGTGGTAGGTCAGGACCAGGGACAGGCGTTCTTTTTCCTCGGAACCGAAACCCGCCCCCGCCTTGAGGTATTTGAGGCGCCGCTCCTTCACGGAGATTTCGACGATGACGGTCTTGGCGCTCGTCGTGGAGATCCGGGTCCAGACTTCGTCGAAGAACCGGGTCTTGTAGAGGCGGCTCTGGGAGCGGTACAGCGCGCGCGGGCTGTAGGGATCGCCGATCTTGTAATCCAGTTCCCGTTCGACGATGCGGCGATTGACGGTCTCCACGCCCTCGTAACGGGTCTCTCCGATCCGGTAGAGCGGCCCCGTGCTGATCTGGACGCGCCAGGTCACGGAGCTCCCCGCCGCCTCCGCGGAGGTGCTCACCCGGACCTCCAGCCACCCGCGGTTGCGGAAAGCGGAGGCGACCGATTGCGCGCCCAAGTCCGCCGCGGCCGGGCTCCAGGGGCCGCTGGACTTCAGCGGCAGGACGGCGTCCAGGAGCTCGGCCACGGGAAGGTCCGCGGCGCCCTCGAACACGATCGCCGACACCGTCGGGGTCGAAGAAGCCGGCGCGGCGGCGCGGACCGGGACGGCGGCGCTCAACCCCCCAAAAATAGCCAGCGCCGCGATCAAGGCCGGGCCTAAGCCCGCTTGGTGATTTCGATGAGATGGAACCCGAACTGGGTCTTCACCGGCCCGTGGACCTTTCCGAGCGCGCCGGAGAATACCACCTTGTCGAATTCGGGAACCATCTGTCCGGGGCCGAACTCGCCCAGGGCGCCGCCCTCGCGCCCGGAGGGGCACTTGGAGTGCTTCTTGGCCATCTCGGCGAAGTCCGCCCCTCCCTCGATCTGCTTCTTGAGATTGTCGCACTCCGTCTGACTCGGGACCAGAATGTGCCGCGCGCTGGCTCTTGCCATGACTCCTCCTTGCTGATTGATTCCCGCGGCCCGGCGCCGAGCGGGTTTACGCCCGGTCATGCTAGCAAGGCCCGGGGCCCGGGTCAAGTCGCCGTATGGACTGCTATAATGTCTCCCGTGGCGGAAAACCCCGAAGACGGCATCATCGAGGTCCGGCCGGCCGATCTCGGGCCGGAGGAAGCGGCTTGGCTCGATCAAGCGGTCACCGCCATCGGCGCCTTCTCCCAATTGGGCCGGGAACAACTGGCCAAGATCCTTCCCTACATGCTTCTGGTCCGGTACGAGGAGGGGGCGCTCATCTGCAAGGAAGGCGACGAGGGCGACGCGCTCTATCTCATCTACAAGGGAGCGGTCGTGGTCACCCGCAAGGACCGCGCCGAGCCCCTGGCCGCGCTGGGGGAAGGCGCGGTCATCGGCGAGATGTCCCTGCTCTTCGGCCAGCCCCGCTCGGCCACGGTGGCCACCACGGTCTCCTCCGAATTGTTCTGCCTGAGCTCGGTGGATTTCCAAAGGGTCATGGAAGCCAACCCGGACCTGGTCGTGTCCATGCTCAAGATCGCCCAGCTCCGGCAAGGCCAGCTCCGGCGGGGCTGACGCCAACTGTATCAGACGGCCGTCACTTGCGCCGGATCAGGGCCGAGCCCCGCGCGGCGGCGTCCGGGGCGGTGAGCTGCGGGGTCTGCTCGACGTTTTGGCGGCGGGCTTGGCGCTCGACGGCCGGCCTGACGAAACCGAATAATTCCTCTACGGTCGTGGTCCCATCACGGTCGGAGTCGGCCTCTCCCCGGAGGCCCTTGAGGAGGTAGTAGGTGAGCAACCCGTGGCGGCCCTCGGGGAAATGGGTGCTGATTTGGCTCGGCCCCGCCGCGCTAAGGATCGCGGCCCGCCCCGCGCCGAGAGCGGGCTCATCGGTTTTTAGGACCAAGGGCCGCGCGCCCTTGGCCAGAAGCGAGCGCCCTCCGGACCCGGAGAAGCAGGAATCAAGAACGACCGTCACCTCGCGGGCCGGTAGCTGAGACAGGCCGCGATAGAGGGCCTCGATAGAATACGCCGTCTCGTCGGTGTAATTGGGGTCGCCATCATAGGGAACCAGGAAGGACTTCCCGGTCGCCGGGTTCGGGGCGCCGTGCCCGGAGTAGTAGATGAAAACCCGGCTCTTGGGGCTCGCGGCCTGATTCTTGAGCCATTTGCCGAGGTATTTCTCCATGGCGCTTTTGGTCGCCCTTTCATTCAAAAGGAGGATCACGTTCTTGGAGTCAAAACCCATCGCCCGCGTCAGGTACGAGTGCATCGTCTGCGCGTCGCGCGCCGCGAAATCCACCCCCGGCACGTCCTGGTATTTTTCGATCCCGATCACGACGGCGTAGGCGTCCGGATCGGCGCCGCCGACCGCGGGGGGAGGATCGTCGACCCCCTCTTCCTCGGACGAGAGGGCGGCGGACGGCTCGGGGGCCCGGCCTTTGACGCGAACGGCCAAGGAAGGAGGGGGCTCGCCCAAGACGAGCGCCAGGGATTTTTCCTCTACGCCATACTTGCCCCTCGCCTCCGAAAGCGTGACCGCAATGGGCAGGTTCTTGCCTTTGAAGCGCTGGTTGACGAAAAAGTCGAATTCGGCCTTCTTGGAGGCTCCGGATTCGATGCTCCCCAGATCCGACTCCAAATCGCCCGAGGCGAAAATGTCGGGGCTTTTAAGCAAGAGCCGAACCTTGACCGCGAGAGCGGGGCCTTCGCCGGCGTTGCGGGCGACAATCTCGATATGGGAAGCCTCGCCCGCCTTGACCACGCCGCCGCCTCCCAAGGAGATTCCGGCGACTTCGAGCTTCGGCGCCCGGAAGGCGCGGGTCTCGAATTCCAAGTCCACGCGGGGCGCGTCGAAGCCGTTGCCCTCTTTTACTTCAATTGAAAAAACCGCCTTACGGGAGGAGACCTCGTCGGTGGCCGCGAGCGAGATCGACTTTGTGACGGATTGCCCGGGCTCGACCTTGCCGATGGCCGAGGCGTTGGTCAGAAGCAACCCGGCCAAGTCGCCCGTCTTGGGCAGGACGCGGACGGCATAGGCGGGACCGGGCCCTTTATTGGCCACGGTGACGGCGATCTCCGCTTTCTCGCCCGCGTCGAGGAAGCCGTTTCCCGAGGGTTCTGAGAATTCGACCTTCGCCTCCAGTTTGGCGGGGGCCTTCGGCTTAGGAACCGATCCCGTTCCGGATTCCGCTTCGCCAATGACGGCGCCCGCCAGGCCGGCGGCCTTGGCGGCGGGGTCTTTCTGTTCCCGGGACCAAGCGACGGCCCCGGTCGATCCGCGAAATAAGGACAAATTTTTAGCCGCATCCCTGATCCAATCCACTTTGACCCCTAAAGGTTCCGAGGCCAGTGAATTGAGAGCCTGCCGGGAAGCAACTTCGGCCGCCCGCTCATCGCCAAGCAATTGCTGCAGCTTGGCGATATCGCTAAAAATCGAGCATTTCAAAAGACCGTCGGGCATGGCCTGCGCGGGCGCCATCACATCCGCCAACAATTTCTTCGAGAGGTCCTCTCGTCCTCCCTCGGCCAATTGAATCGCGGCCTTTCCCATGACGCTGAGCCGCTGGAAGACCTCCCGCTCATCCCTGGCCAGGCGCACCGCCACGGAAAGGGTTTTTTCCGCGCCGCCTCCGTCCCCCTCCTCCCACTGCGCTTGGGCAACGCTCAGCAGCACCTGCATCCTGGAACGGGGCCTCTCAAGAAGTTCGACGGTCTCCAACGCGATCGCGATTTGGCCCGAGGAGGCCTGCCCCATGATGACGGCGGCGAGCGCCGATTCCCGGTCGGAGGCGTTTTTGAGGTCCTTGGCCAGCTTCAAACCCGCCGCGGCGATATCCCGGGCGCCGGCCTTGTCCCCGCCATCGCCAAGATATTTCGCGACGAAGCCGAGCGCTCCCGCTTTGTGGTGGCCCAAGATTTTTTCGGCGCTGCGGAGCGCGCCGTCTTTGTCGCCATCCTTGGCCTGTTTGTGGGCCATGTGGTAATAGGCAAGATCCGTCCAAGCGGGATCGGCGTTTTTTTCGGCCGTCTTCCCGGCGCCCTCGAAATCCTTGGCATCCGTTTGGGCGGCGGAGACGTAATACATCGGGGTGGCAACATCCTTAGGGCTGGCGAACCCGTCGAGCGTCCGGAGCGCGCCGGCGGAATCTCCCGCCGTCGCCAAAAATCGGCTCAGCACCATGAGGACCTCGCCGCGCCTAGGCTCGGTCTTTGGCAAGGCCTCGGCCGCGTCAAGGACCGGCTTGAGCGTCTTCAAGGCGCCAACCCGGTCGCCGGTCTTGGCTTGGGCCTCGGAAACCACGCCGAAAGCCCAGGCCCGCTGACGCTGGTCCGTGACCGCCTCCGCCGCCGCCGCGGCCTCCGAGATCAGCGCCCGCGGCTCCTCAGCCGACACGGAAGACGCCGCAAGGAGTCCGACGAGCAGGATTTTCAAGTGCGTTTGAAGCGACGCGCTCATGATCAGCCGATCAATCCCGGCCGTTCTGAAGCTGCGGCACCTGCTCGGTGTTGTATTCCTGCCGGGCGATTTTCGTGACCTGGGGACCGGCGTATTCGTAGACCGCCTTCAAATCCACGGCTCCCTTGGCGGCCTGTTGGCCGATGCCCTTGAGGAAGAAGTAGGTGAACAGACCGTGCCCCTTGTCCTGATAGCTCTGGCTGATCTGATTGCCGGCCGCGGCCGAAAGGACGGTCAGGTTGGCCGGCAAATCCGGTTTGGCGGTTACGGTCACCAAGGGCCGGGCGCCCTTGGCCAGCACCGACCGGCCCCCGGCGCCCGAGAAACAAGAGTCCAAGACCACGGTCACCGCTCCCGCCGGCAATTCCCCGAGGCGGGCGTAGAGATCCTTTAAGGAGTAGCCGGTCTGTTCCAAATAGGTCGGGTCCCCGTCATAAGGGACCAAATAGGCGTCTCCGGTCACCGGGTTGGGCGAACCGTGGCCCGAAAAATAAACGAAAACCTCGTCGCCGGGCTCGACCCGGTTCTTGAGCCATTGCCCGGCGTATTTTTCGATGTCGCTGCGGGAGGCCCCGTCGTTGGTGATCGTCATCACGCTTTCGGCGGGAAAACCCAGGGTCTGGATCAGGTATTTGGAGACCAGGCGGGCGTCTCCGGCGGCGAAATCGGCGGGAGGAAGCTGTTGGCGGTAGCGCTCGATGCCGATGACCACGGCGTGTCCCTTGCGCCTGGGCAGGGCGGCTATGGGAAGCTCGTCGATATCGGACGCGATGGCGGGGACCGCCATGGGCGCCGGGGCCACCCCGGGCGAGGCCGCCGCGAAAATCTGCTCGGCCAAGTCCCCGGCCAGGAACAGATCCTCGATCTGCCCCATGGCCTTGGACAGGGCGTCGTTGATCGCGGTCGCCGGCCCGACTCCCGGGCAGCAACCGGCGTGGCGCGTGCTGCCCAAGCCGTTGCCCATGATCTCGTCGTTGTAGACCGCGCGGCCGTTTTTGTCCTTGACCACCAAGGTCAGCTTGAGGCTGCCCCGGTCCTGCACCGCGAAGCCCGCGTCCCAGGCCGCCGAGGCCTCGCGGGCGATGAGCTGGATCTGGCCGTCGGCTTCCTTGGCGGAGCCCTTCACCGGGATTTCCAATCGATCCAGCACCTGCTTGAGGGCCTCCTTCAGGGACTCGTCCAGGCCTTTCGAGAATTTCGCGGGCTTGGGGGAGGCTCCGGGCCCGGAGATCATGACGCCGTTGGACCGATCCAATACCTTGGCGATGAAAAGCGAGGGCTTGCGACCTTCCCAAGGGGTGGGAAGGGGGCCGGGTTTGTAGGCCAAGGGGATTTTGGTGGAAAGGCAGCCGGCCAGGAATGTCGAGGAGATCGTTAAGAAGAGGGAGGACAACAGGGTCGAAGATCGTTTCATTCCGGTAAATTAGCCTTAAGAAATCCGACTGTCAAGTTCAGCGTCCGCCCCAGCGCCTGCGCCCCTGCCCGCGGCCCCCGCGGGGATGCTTGATGCGGTTGTGCCCGTGATGTCCGGAAACTCCGTGCGGGGCGTGCCCGCCGTGGGTCGCGCCGGCGCCCTGCAGCGGGGAAAGCCCCTGCGCCTGGGCCTTGTCGTAATCGAATCCCTCGATCCTCCGGCGATCGATCCGCCGCTTCATGTGCCGCTCGATGGCCTGGATGAGCCCGCCGTCCTGGTCGGTGGTCAAGGTGAAGGCGTCGCCGGTGCGCGCCGCGCGGCCCGTGCGGCCGATGCGGTGGGTGTAGGCCTCCGGGGTCACCGGCACGTCGAAATTGATGACATGCGTCACCTGGGACACGTCGATGCCCCGGGCGGCGATGTCGGTGGCCACCAGCACCTGGTAGGACCCGTCGCGAAAACCGTCCATGGCCGCCTTTCTCTGATTTTGGGAAAGATTGCCCTGCAGGGAGGAGGCCGAGATGCCCGCCTCTTTCAAGCGTTGTCCCAGCCGCTTGGCGCGGTGCTTGGTCCGGGTGAAGACCAGCACCGAGCCCGAACCGGCCCGGCGCAGAAGTTCCAAAAGGAGTTCCCCCTTGAGATGCTCCCGGATCGGGAAAAGCGCGTGGGCCACGGTCTCCAAGGGAACGTCGTGCGACACCTGGACCTGGGCCGGATCGCGCAGGATTTCATGGGCCAAGCCGCGGATGTCGCCGGGCATGGTCGCCGAGAAAAGCATGGTCTGCCGCTTGGCCGGCAGGCGCCGCAGGATCTGGCGGATGGAGGGCAAAAAACCCATGTCGAACATCTGATCGGCCTCGTCGAGCACGAGAATTTCGACGCCGGTCAGATCGGCCGAGCCCCGGCCGCAATGGTCCAGCAGGCGCCCGGGGCAGGCGACCACGATCTCGGCCCGTCCCTTGAGATTCTTGATCTGGGGCTGCATGCCGACCCCGCCGTAGACGGTCGCGCTCCGCAGGCCGGTATCCTTGCCCATGGTTCGAAAGGCCTGGTGGATCTGCTCGGCCAGTTCCCGGGTCGGGGCCAGGACCAAAGCCCGCACGCGGCCCCGCGGACCATCCAGCAGCTTGTGCAGGATCGGCAGGGCGAAGGCGGCCGTTTTCCCGGTGCCGGTCTGGGCCAGGCCCAGAAGGTCCCGTCCCGCCAGCGCGTGCGGGATGGCCTCCCGTTGGATGGGCGTCGGGACGGTGAAGCCGGAGGCCCGCACGCCGGCGGCCACCTTCGGGTGAAGGCCGAAAGCGTCGAAACTCATGATCGGGCGGGGACGGCCTCAAGCTCCTTAATTCTCTCTTCAAGCCGTCGGACCTTGTTGAGGAGCTCCGGCAGGCGCTCCAGGGCCGCGTGCATCTTGTGCATCTGCCGCGCGGGCCGGGCCGGGGTTCCGAAATACATGGTCTTGGGCTCGGTGTCCTGGGCCACGCCGGATTGGCCCATGACGATCGTGCCCGCGGCGATCCGCAGATGGTCCTTGACGGCCACCATCCCGGAGATCATCACGCCGTCCTCCATGACGACCGAGCCCGCGATCCCGGAGTTTCCGGCGATGTAGATGAAGCGGCCCAGGCGGCAGTTGTGCGCGACGTGCACCTGGTCGTCGAGCTTGGTGTGGTCGCCGATGGTCGTGCTCTCGATGGTGGCCCGGTCCACGGTGCAGCCGGAGCCCAGTTCGACATGATCGCCGATGACCACGTTGCCGACCTGCGGTATTTTATGGCGCCCGCGCGCGTCGTCAAAAAAGCCGAAGCCGTCGGCCCCGATCACCGTCCCGCCGTGGACGATGCCTTCCTTGCCGATCACGCAGTGATGTCCCAGGACCACCCCGGGAAAAAGCACGGTGCCCTCCCCGATTTCGGAGAAGGCCTCCAGAACGGCCCCCGGGTAGACGACGCAGCGCTCGCCCACCAAGGCCCCTTCCATGACCACCGCGCCCGGCAGGATCGACGCGCTCACCGCGATCCGGGCGCCGGCATGAACCTCGGCCCCGGCCGAGATTCCCGGGGGGAAGGCCGGGGTCCGGTCGAATTTCTTGAGCAGGGCGATCAGGGCTCGGCGGGCTCCGCCCGCGGGCGCGAGCAGGGCCCGCTCAAAGGAAGCCGCCAGGTCCGGCGTGGTCAGAACGGCCCCCCGGGCGACGGCCTCGGGGTGGCGCTTCAAAACCGCCCGGCTCTCCACGAAATACAAGCGGTGGTCCCGGGGGCTCTCCCCAGGGGCCAGCATTTCAACGTCGCCCAAACCGTCGATCGGATAATCCGGGGGGCCCTTGAACTCGAGCCCCAGGTCCTTGGCCAACTGCGCCAAATTCAATGCCGCCCCCGGGCCCGCATCCCCAGATGGTGGGCGCAGAGGGATTTATTTCCCGGGCGGCGGAGGTCGGTTTTCTTGAGGCACCGGTGGGCATCGGAATAGGTCCCGGCGAGGGTGACGGCTTCGCACTGATTTTTCATGGGGCGGCTCCGCTCTTTTCGAACATCTGAGGGATTGTCAGCCCCTGCATTCAACCGTTGGGCCGCGCGTCCGGCCCAGGCTGATGCATTTTCGCCCTTTTTTTCCGAAAACGGAAAAGCGGAAACGGATGGACCTCTATCTTACCATTTATCGGGCGGGGAAATAAGCTAAGATGAGAAATGACCAAGGCCCGAGAAGCACGGGACGCCGCCGCCGGGGAACGGACCAGGATCCTGAAATCGATGAAAAAATGGGAGGAGATGGACGCGACCGCCCGGCTGCTCGGCCGCGGCCTCGGACGCAAGGAACTCCTCGGCCGGGTCGCCAAGGACGTCGGAGCGACGATCAAAGAGGTCGGCGCCGCGCTCAAATCCAGGCAACATGAATAAAAATTTGTTCGTGCGCGGCCTTTCCTACGAAACCAAGCAGGAGGAGCTGGCCGCCCATTTCGGGTCCTGCGGCTCGGTCCTGAACGCCAAGATTCTGGTGGACCGGGAGACCGGGAAATCGCGCGGGATCGGCTTCGTGGAAATGGGCACTGACGCCGAGGCGCACGCGGCCATCACCAAGCTCAACGGCTCCATGCTCGGCTCCCGGCGAATTTTCGTCGACGAAGCCCGCCCCCAGGAAAAGCGC
>CAYHPY010000077.1:7984-17359 GCA_964358485.1 uncultured Elusimicrobia bacterium | reverse complement strand
GCGTCGATGGCCCGCGCGATGAAGGTGTACTCCTCGCCGTTGCGCCAGCTGATGTTGGAGGACTGCCAGGTCTCGTAGGCCGGGGTGCTGGTGGTGCCGGCCACGTTCCAGATCGCGTCCACCTGGTTGACCCAGTAGCCGGAGGAGGAGGTCTGCACCTGCCATTTGGCCAGCGGAGGATGGGAGAGCTGGAACTCGATCTGCTGGAGAATGGAGGTCGCGTCCGCCGCGTACCCCTTGAGGCGGTCCAGGGAGTAGCTTCCGTATTTTCCCGCCGCGACCGGGGTGGAGACGGAGATCGTGGGGCGGTTGTTGTCGTACACGAAGTACTTCTTGAAAACGGGCGAGGTGGCGGTGCCGGTGGAATTTTTCGCCGCGTCCGAGCCGTAGACTTCAATCCGGTACAGATTCCCGGGAACAAAGTTAACGGTCGACAGGTCCCAGGTCCACGGGCGGATTCCGGCCGCCCCGGCCAGGACCAGTTCCTTCCACGCCTGGGCGGCCGGAGTCGCGTCGAAGGCCAAGGTGGACGGGTTGAGATAAGCCAATTGGGACTCGCCATAGACGCGCAAGAACACGGAATACGGGTTCAACGCGTCGGCCGCGTTGTCCTGCATGTTGCCGTCCAAAGAGGTCATGGTCCGGGCGTAACCCGGACTGCCGACCTGATTCGAAAGCCCGGCCAGAGCCGCCGACAAGGTCACGGTCGGAATTTGAACATCGTAAAGGAAAAGGTACGAGCTGGAAGAATCCGTCTGCTGGCCCGCGGTGTTGCGCGCGCGCGCGGAGATGCGGTACCGGGCCCCGTCGTACCAGATCGGAGTCCCGATGGTATTGGTGGAATGGAAGGCGATCTTGATCCCCGTCTCCGAGCGGGCCGGGGAGAAGACCATGTTGGGATTGCCGCTGCCCACCGCGTCGGTCGTGATCCACACCCCGCTATGGGCGGGGTTTTCCGGATTGAACCCACCGTTGGCCGACCAGGAGGAGCCGGTCCAGTAATAGCCCATGGTGTCGATGAAGACCGCCCAGACCTGCTTGACGCCCGCGCCCACCGCGTCGATGCTGAAGGTCACCGTGGAGACCACGCGCTGGGAGCTGGCGGCCTGCGGCCAGATCACGCTGGGTTGGGGAAAGCCGGTCTGGAAGGAATAGGTGCTCTTGGCCGTGAAGGAGGATTCGATCGAGGCGTAATTGGTGGCCGGATTGTTGACCAAGTCCTGGGCCCAACCGTAGACGTTAAAAGTGTCGATGTTGACCTGCAGAAGATCGTAGAAAGTCGAGTTCAAGGGCAAGGACCAGGTCTTGATCCCCGTCCCCTGGGCGATGGCCACGGTCATGGTGGAACGGGTGGCCACCCAGGTGGAACCGTTCCACCAGTAGTTGTCGGATTGACGAATGATGGCCACGCCGAAATCCTGGTAAAGGCCCGACGAGGTCCCCGTGGAGGTGGAAGTGTCGTCCACCGCGGTGCCCTGGATGGCCAGAAGCTGGCTGGTATAGCGTTGATTGAGGACCGGGGCGGTCACCACCGACAGCGGCATGGCCTTGTCGTAGAGAAAGATTTGGCTGACCTCGTTCGAGACATTTCCCGCCTTGTCCACGGAGCGCAGTTTGAGCTCATACTGCTCGCTCTCGAACCAGACGATGTTGGAGGAGGTCCACACCGCCCAGGCCGGATCCTGCGGATAGACCCGGTTCCAGATGTCCCCCACCGAGTTGGCCTTCCATTCCCCGGAGCTGACATGGTGTTGCCAGTGATTGGTGGGGTCGTTCTGGCTGGCCTTGAGGGCGAACTCGACGTAGGAAACCTCACCCGAGGAGTCCGCGCTGGTGCCGGAAAGCATGGCCAGGTTGTATTTGCCGCCGATGTAGTTCGGGTTGGTGACGGTCGGCGTGGCGATGGCCACCGTGGGCTTGACCTTGTCCAGGCGCAAGTAGCGCCGGTACTTCGGGATCGTGGCCGAGCCCGTCTGACAGTTCGGGTCGGTCTCCAGGGCCACGGGACAGCCGGGGTCCTGCCGGTTGCCGGCGGCGTCCTGGGCGTAAAGTTCGACCTTGTACTTGTTGCCGCTCACGAACTGCGCCACGGTGAGGTCGAAAGACCAGGCGTCCGCCGTGGTGTCCAGGCGCGACCAGGCGGTGGCCTGGTCCGACCAGTCGAACTTGATGAGAGTATTCGGGTTGAGATACTTGCCCGCGTCCTCATCGTAAATCCGCAGAAAGACTTGGCGGACATCGCCGATGTCGCTGACGTTGTCGAGGATCGTGCCGCTGGCCACCGCGATGGCCTGGGCCCAGGAGTAATTACCCGGGTTGTTGGAGAGGCCGGTGATGGAGGCATGCCCCGCCAAGGTCGGAATCGTGGTGTCGTAAAAGAAGCTGTGCGTGCCGAAGGTGTCGAAACGCTGGCCGTCGGCGTTGCGGGCGCGGACGTAGATCTTGTACTTGCGCCCGTCGGTCCAGGTGGGAATCTTGTGGGTGGTGGCCGCCGTGAAAGAGGCGGAGAGCACCGACAGGCCGTCCGGGGTCGATCCCGGGGTGAAAATCAGGTCCGGGCTGGAGTAGCCCGGCACGGCCGTCGTGGTCAACCAAACCTGGCCCTGGAGCCAATTGGCGGTCAGGTTGTCGAAGGTCGGGGGCGGCGGATCAGCGACCGCGACGGTGGTCCAGGAAGAACCGGTCCAAAAGTAGTTGTGGGTGTCCATGAAAACCACCCAGGCCTGGTCGACCCGTCCGCCTTGGGGGTTGAGAGTGATGTTGACCGTGGCCAGGGCATTGACGGCGCTGGCGTTCTCCGGGACGATCCCGGCCAAGGTCGCCGTGCCGGGATGATACGAGAAGGCCAGTTTCGGGGTGGTGGAGGACTCCTCATGGGCCGAGCCCGGCGGGTTATTGCTCTGGTCTTTGCCGTAGGTATAGACCTTGAAGGTCTCGGTGGCTCCCAGGAGGTCGTAGAAAGTGCTCGACAGGGTCAGGGTCCAAGATTTGACCCCGGTCCCCGCGCCAATGAGGACGGAATTGGCCGGCTCGTACAGGGCCCCGGTGGGCGCGGTCCAGGTGGAGCCGTTCCACCAATAGGAATTCGACATGCGCTTGATCGCCACCCGGAAGGAGTTGGAGTCCATGCCCGAAGGAGTGCCCGTGGAGGTCTGGTCCTCCACCGTTCCCGCGAGGGTGGTCATCCGGGTCGTCTGCGCCCCGCCCGCCGTGCTCACCACCGAGGTGGGACTGCTGAAATCCAGGTTGAAGAGCAAGGTCTTCTCGGAGGAAAGATTGCCCGCTTTGTCCCGGGCGCGCAAAGTGATGGTGTAGTCTTCGCTCTCGATCCAGGAGACGTTGGAGGAAATCCAGACCATGGCCAAAGGACCCGTGGAAACGGCCAGACAGCCGTTGACCGGGTTGCAGGCCTTGTTCCAGATGTCTCCGACATAGGAGGTCTTCCACTCGCCGGAACTGATGTGGTGGAGCCAGTGGTTGGTGGGGTCGCCCTTATTGAATTTCAAGGAATATTCGATGGCATCGATGCCGAAGCCCTGGTCGGAGGCGGTGCCGGAAATGGAGGCCACCTGCCCCGCGGCGCCGATGTTGTTAGGGTTGGTCTCGGCCGGAGCGGTGATCGCCATGGTCGGGGCGGATTTGTCCAGGCGGAAATACCGGAGGTACTTGGGCAAAGTGGATTTTCCGGTTTGGCAGTCGCCCGCGGGCGAGGTGGAGATCTTGGGACAGCCCGTGGTATGCTCGTTGGTCGCCTGGTCCCGCGCGTACATCTCCAGCATGTACAAATTGCCCGCCGTGAACTTGGCGTTGG
The DNA here is from genome assembly GCA_964358485.1 of uncultured Elusimicrobia bacterium. Classification (GTDB taxonomy): domain Bacteria; phylum Elusimicrobiota; class Elusimicrobia; order UBA1565; family UBA9628; genus CAYHPY01. Next base: position 13,548 of record CAYHPY010000077.1, on the reverse strand, counting down.
CCAAGTCGAAGGCCCAGGTGTCCAAGGTGGTCTCGATGGAGGCCCAGGAAGAACCGGGGTTGGTCGAGTCGAAGTTGATCAAGGTGGTGGGATTGAGGAATTTTCCCGACACGGTGTCCTGGATGCGGAGGAAAATTTGCCGGAAATCCGTGGGATCGCTGATGTTGTCCAGGATGGTGCCGCTGGCGACGGAAAAGTCGTTCAACCGGGACTCGTCCCCGGCCAAGGACGAACTGGAAAGAGAGACGATCCCGTAATGGGCCGTCATGGTGGGGGCCGTCGCGTCATAAAGGAAAGTCTGGCCGGCGCCCGTGACGTTGAGCATCTGCCCGGCGGTGTTGCGGGCCCGGATCAATATCTTGTACTTCTTGCCCTCCTGCCAGGCCGGGGTCGTGATCGAGGTCACCCCCGTGAAGAAAACGGTCACGGCGGAGGTCCCGTCCGGGGAGCTGCCCGGAGTGAAAATCATGTCCGGGGTCGGGGTTCCCGGGCGCAAGGAATCGGTCGAAATCCAGGGAGAGCCCTGCACGAAGACCTCCGGCATCTGGCCCACGGCGGGCAGGGGGGGATCTCCCACGGCGGTCAAACTGAAGGACGAGCCCGTCCAGAAGTGGGGCCCCGTGACGGTGTCGGTGTCGATGAAAGCCGCCCAAATCTGGGTCAGGCGCCCCCCCCCGGGGTCGACGACCAGGGAAACCGAGCCCGCGGTGTTGGAGACGCTCCCGGCCGCCGGAGTCTGGCTGGTCAGGGTGGGGGCGTTGGTTCCGTAGGAGAAGACCAGCTTGACGGTGTCGGTGGACCCCTCGTTGGCCCCGCCCGGAGGGCTGTTGACCGAGTCCTTGCCCCAGGCGAAGACCTTGAAAGTGTCGGTAGTCCCCAGGAGGTCATAAAAGGAGGTCGGCAAGGACAGGCTCCAGTTCTTGACCCCGGAGCCGCCGCCCACCAGGGCGGTGATGGAACTGAAATACCCCGCTTCCGGCGCCGGAGCGGTCCAGGTGCTGCCGTTCCACCAGTAATCGTCCGATTGCCGTTTGACGGCCACGCGGAAGGCCAAGGAATCCAACCCCGCGGGGGTCCCGGTGGACAATTGGTCCTGCACGGTCCCGGCCAGGGAGGCTAGGCGGGTCGTCATGGCCCCGCCCGCCGTGGTCACGGCGGCCGTCGGGGAGCTCCGATCCAAGGTGAAGGTGATCGAATGCTCCGAGGAGATGTTTCCGGCGAAGTCCCGGGAGCGGATGGCGAAGACATAGTCCTGCCCGTCCAAGAGCGCCAAGTTGGAGGAGACCCAGACCGCCCAGGTTCCGCCGGGGGTCCCGCAGCCCACGGCGGAGTCGCAGGCCCGGTTCCAGATCTCGCTCAAGGTGTTGGTTTTCCATTCCCCGGAGCTGATGTGGTGCAACCACCGGGAGGTGGGGTCGGCGGCGTTGAATCGCAGGGAATACTCGACATATTCCACCCCGGTCCCGGCGTCGGCGGCCGTCCCGGTGATCTGGGTCAAATTGCCCCCCAGCTTGTCCGAGGAACCCACCACCGGCAAGGGTGCCGTGACCTTCGAGGTGGGGACCACCTTGTCCCGCTTGAAATAGCGAATATATTTGGGGATGGCGGTGCTGCCGGTGCGGCAGGCCGTGGCGGGCGAGGTGGAGACGAACGGGCATTGGTTCTGATCACGGTTTCCGGCGCCGTCCTCCGCGTACAACTCCACCTTATACATGTTGCCGTCCACGAACTGGGTCAAGGAGAGGTCGAAGTCCCAGGAATTGGTGCTGCGGTCGACCTCCGCCCAGGCCGCCCCCGCGGAGGGCTGGTCGAACTTGAGCAAGGTGTTGGGGTTCATGTACTTGCCGGTGACCGTGTCCTGGACGCGGAGGAAAATCCGGAGCTGGGCAGACACGGCGAAGACGTTGTCGGCGATGGTTCCGCTGGCCACCGTCATGGCGTTGAGCACCGTGGGAGCGGCCGCGGAGGAGGACAGGTCCACGATGGAAGCATGTCCCGTGACCGTGGGAATGGTCACGTCGTAGATGAAGCGGTAGCCCTGGTTGGCCAGGGGATAGGCGTCGGCCCAGGAGCCCGTGGGGGTAAAGGTCTCGGAGGTTCCCACCCCGTTGCCCACGTTGGCCAGGGCATCGGAGGAAATCGCCGCGATGTAGTACTCCTTGCCGTCCAGCCAGTTCGGGATTTGGACCTGGGCGGAGGTCTGGGTCGTGACGGAGACGTTGCGGAAGGTGAACTTCCCGGCCCACTCCATGGGAGGATTGCCGCTGGTGGTGGGGGTGGAGATCCAGTGCATGCGCCCGGGGTTATTGGTGTCCCAGCCCCAGGCGTTGGCGGCCGGCGTGGTGCAGCCCGGCATCGTGTAGACGTTGCGGCACCAGGAGACCCAGGTCGCCGGGTCCTTGCCGGTGATGTACTGGTTGGTGGTTTCATTGGTCAAGGGAGCGGTGGTCATCAGGATGAACCAGACCTTATGGACGCCGGTCCCGGTGCCTCCGGAACCCAGCCCGTCGTCGGCGGTAATCCGCAGGGGATAGGCGGCGCTCTCGTTGGAGCCCAGGTTGCGGGCCGGGTTGAGGATGGTCATCAAAGGAGACTGGTTGTCCTTTATAAGGGACACCGCCGTCGACTCAGGCCCCCCGACCCCGGTGTCGGCCCCTCCGGAGGTCTTGGGCTGGTCCGAGGTCCGGCCGCGGGAGGTGATGTCGTACTCGCCGTCGTCCGGCGTCCAGTTGTAGGACCAGGGGTCCGAGGAACCCACGGTGATGAATTGGTCCTCCTCGTCCGTGAAGAAAATGCCGGGCTGGAAAGCTTGATCCGTCGGGTTCCAGTAATAGCCATCCGAGGCGCGCTTGATGCGGATCTGGCTGGCCCGGGTGGCGGAGTTGTCAGAGGAGGCCTGGCCCACCCTGGGATTGAAGTACATCCCTCCATATATAGTGGCGAAGCCCGTGGTCATTTGCCGCAAGGGATTGCCGGGCTGGCTGGCCAGGCCGGTTCCGAGGATCGGATTGAGAACCGAGGTCGTGGGGATGGTGACGGTGAATGTGGAGGCGACCGTCAGGCTTTGGCCGTCCGGGTTGGTGAGCCGAAGGTCGTAGGTGCCCGCGACCACGGAAGTCCCGATTTTCATCTCGGCGAGAAAACTGCCGTTTCCGGCCCCCTCGACGATGTTCGAAATGGTCGAGATGGAGATTCCCGCGGCCAGGGAGGCCCCGCTGTAGACACCCAGATTGACCGTGCTGGTGCCTCCCCAGTTCTGGAAGCCCGTCCCCTGGACGGTGATGTTGCGGGTGAAGCCCGCGGTGGCGTCGGTGGCCATAAAGCCCATGGATGAAATTTTATCGTCGCCGGGGTCCGGGTCCCACCAGAAGGTCTTGGTCGGGGCGGGCAGGCAGAGGGCGTTGAGGCGCCGGGCGTTGCGACCGTCGGCGTTGACGTAGAGCATGTCGTAACAGCCTCCCTGCACGGGCGGGACGATGCGCAGGTTGGCGCTGAAGGAAGTCGCCGACAGCCAGGCCACCCCGCTGACGATGAGGTCGTCCTGGAAGGCCCCGTTTTTGAAGAAGAAAAGGCGGGGCTCCTGGAGCCCGAGGCCGTCGTCGAAGTCGACCTTTTGAAAACCCGTGCCGCCGGTGACCGTGATCGTCCAGGGGTTGGCGGTGTAGGGCGCCGTGGTCGGCGCCGAAGTGATGGTGATGGCGGAGATGCCGGGATTGGCAAAGGCCGAGGTGGCGATCCAGTCCATGTAGACGTCCCCGCCCTTGGTGAAGACGTAGGGCAGGGGTCTCGGCTGACGGACGGAATAGGCCAGGTTCATGTGGGAGTATCCGCTGCCCAGGAATTCTCGCTTCCAGCCCGCCGTCGTCGTCACCCCCGTGGTCGCCGTCAAGGAAAAGGCATCGCCGGTGGCGTCCTGGACATAGACGATGACGAGCCTGTCGACGATCTTCGGGGAACTCGACAGCGCCACGCCGATGGAGACGTTCTTGACCGCGTCCGTGCTGGCGATGTGGACGCTCCCGCAGCCCCCGCCGCTGGTGCACCTCCGGTAGATCAGCTGCTTCTCCGTCGTGGCGGGCGCGCTGGCGTCGGTCGCGGCGGCGTAGATCCAGTGGAGGTTGCCTGACGCGTCCATGACCGCCGAGGAGTTTTTGTCGAAGTCGGAGCCACCGGCATTGCCGGTGCCGTCCTGATGGGCGGAGGTGTGCAGGACGGTCGCGTTTGGGGCGCCCGTGCGGGACTGGTGGTACACGCCCGGGATGCCGTCTCCGTTGTCGTAGCCTCCGAGCCAGACCTTGCTCGCGGCGGTGCCCGTGGTGGGGACCACGAAGTTGATGCTGGTCAGGATCGCGTCGTTGGCGGCGAGGCCGCATGTGAAGCCGCCGTCCACGAAGTTGTTGGTCCGGGACATGGTCACGGTGTTGGCGGCCGTGCCCGAGGCGAAGAACACCAATCCGTCCTCCCCGGCGTTGAGGTCCCCCTCATCGACGACCACGCTGGTGATCCAGGGGATCGTGTCCACGTCGACGGCGATGCTGATCGCCGGATCCGCCAGGAGGAGCTTGGTATTGGCGCCGACGCAGTTTGGGTTGTGGGTCTGGTGGTTGTCCGCCCAGGTGAGCCCCCCGGCGCTATCGAGCGAGCCCCGGCGGAGAAAGATGTCTCCGTCGGACACCTCGGAGCCGTTGACCACGAAGACCTGGGAGGAGCCCGCATGGTACCAGACCGAGGGTTTGTTGGTAAAACCGGTGTAGCCGGTGCCGTCGAAGATGGATTGAGGGGTCGTCCAGGTACCCTGGTCACCCGACTTGGAGTAACTCCAAACCGGGTCGAAGGCTCCCGAGCCCCCCTTGGCGTAGAAAGCCCAAAAGCCCCATTGGTTGGAGACGATCTTGCGTTGGACGGACTCCTTGGTGTTGCCGGAGGTGCCGACTTTGCGGATCCAGGTAACAGCCTCGGAAAGGGCGGGGATGAGGACGATCGCCAGGAGGGAGGCCGCAAGCCCCCAGAAACGGGCGGTCCGCCCGTTTATATTAGCGCGCGCACGCGCAAAAGAATCAGCCTTGGCGTTCAATCAGTTTTTCTTTCGTGAATGATTCCCGGTCAGACGACGGTCGGTCACACCCTGCGACACAAAGGGGACACCGCTAAAGCAGTGTCCCCGCCCCAGGTTGCCCCGGGGGGGGCGTGGCGAGAATCAACAGCGCAGGACTTTCAGGCGGGCGCCCGAGGCGGGCCGCGGGACTGCGGCGGCCGCCAGGGCGGGCAAAGCGGGCGCGAACAAGGACCCGGCCAACAGGGCCAGGGCCAAAACGATTTTCAGGTCCACCCGGGAGGGCGCCAAGGCCCAAACGGCGGCTGGAAGCCGGTCGGCCAGGGCCGAGCGCAGGGACGCCCGGAGCGCGGCCAGCAGTTCCAAGACCGGCAGGACTTCGCGGGCCCGGGGAAGGCGGGAGGCGTAGGCGTTGGCGGCGGCGGTTTGGGCCGAGAGGCGCTTGAGGTCGCGCTCGACCGCCGCGCGCGAAACGGGGCGGTTGAAGGCGTCCCGGACGTCCAGGCCCCGG
>CAYHPY010000077.1:0-7884 GCA_964358485.1 uncultured Elusimicrobia bacterium | reverse complement strand
GACCGCCGCGCGCGAAACGGGGCGGTTGAAGGCGTCCCGGACGTCCAGGCCCCGGTTGGCGCCGGAGAGGGCGGCCCAGGGGCTCACCCCGCGGGCTTCGACGCCGATGCCCTCTTCCGCGCTTGCCCCGGTCGCCAAAGTACTTCCTGAGGGCGCCCGGGACGGCTCCCCTGCCGGGTTGACCGCCGCTCCCGCGGTCAAGGCCGCCAGCAACAGCCCGCTGGCGATCAGCATCGGCACCCAGGTCCGTCTTCGCGGCTCGTTTTCAATGAATACCCCATAAAAAGCAGGCCCGGCCTTACCAACTATCCCACCCCTCTATCCCGAAGATAGCTAGTTAAGGCCGGGCGAAAACGAACGCGCTTTTCATGGCGCTTCGCGCCTAGTTGTCTTCGGTAGCCGGGCCACGTCAAGGACGCCCCTGGCTTTGCGCCCCCCCCTTCCGGGAGGTTTGCGGTTTATCGGTGCAACACCCATCGGTAGTATAGCAGAGCAATTTCATTTGTCAAGACCCAGACCCTTGACAAGTCAAGCACCTGCGCGCTCCGCACCTTCCGACGCTTTGCCCCGACCAACGATCTGTAGTATATTGGAGCAACCGGAAAATGGTGTTTCCGAATTGTTACGGGGAGGTCCCATGAAAATTTTCCTTTTTCCGCTCCTGGCCCTGTCCGCCCTCGCCTGGGCGGCAGAGGATTCCAAGCCGCTCGGCAAGGACGAGGCGGTCGCCCGCGCGGAAGCCTTCGTCGCCAAGCGCGGGGTGGACGCCGAAGGGCCCCTCAGCCTCAAAGCGGTCGGCGCGCGCCTGGATTCCGAGGTCTGGTTCGTGGGTTTCAAGACCGTGGACGGCAAGCGCCTGCGCGGGGTGATGGTGACCCAGGACGGCTCCGTGGTCAAGATGGTGACCCAATCCATCAAGGAGGACTGGCTGGCGGGCAAAGAGCCGCCGCCTTCCCAACCGGTCACGGAGGAACGGGCCCGCGAGCTGGCCGTGAAATTCTTCAAGGACGCCGGCGCCAAGGCCCCCGCCTCAGAGCCATCCAAGATAGAGCCCCGCGCCGACGCCGCCCTGGACCCCTGGGAGTCCTGGTGGGTCCACTTCAAGGACGCCACGCTGAAGGGCCGCAAGGGCAAGCTCAAGGCCGTGGTGGCCGTCCACAAGGAGACCGGAGAAGCCAAGTGGGTGGACCTGACGCCCAAGCCCAAGGCGCCGGCCAAGGCGCCTCCGACAAAAAAGAAGAAGCCCGCGCGCTGAGCGGCGTCAGCGGATATCCTCGAAATGCGGAATGGAATAATATAGACTTAACTCCATATTATTCGTAATATTATGGATCATGATCCAGCGCCTGCTTAAGCCCCATCGGTCGAGCAGTTTCTTTCTTTTCGGCGCGCGGGGCTGCGGCAAGTCGACCTTCGTCCTCAAGCAGTTCCTGCCCCCCCTGGAAGCCTCCCAATTCCTCCTGCTCGACCTCCTCGACCCGGAGCAGGAGGACCGCTACGCTAGAAACCCGAAACTCCTGGAAAGGGAGCTAGACTCGATGGCCAAGCCGCCGAAGTGGATCGTCATCGACGAGGTCCAACGGGTTCCGCGGCTCCTGGACCTGGCCCACCGCCTCATCGAATCCAAGGGCTGCCGGTTCATTCTGACCGGTTCCAGCGCCCGGAAATTGCGCTCGGGCGCCGCGAATCTCCTCGCCGGCCGGGCCTTCCTGTGCCGGATGTTCCCCCTGACCCGGGCCGAGCTCGGCGCCCGGTTCGATCTCGATGACGCCTTGCATTGGGGGAGCCTTCCGCGGATATTTTCCCTGAATTCCGCCGCGGAAAAGAAGGCTTATCTCAAATCCTACGGCCTCACCTACCTCAAAGAAGAGATCCAGGCCGAGCAGGTCGTCCGCAAACTGGAACCCTTCCGGGAATTCCTCGAGGTGGCGGCCCAAGCCAACGGCGCCATCCTCAACGCCAGCCGGATCGCCCGCCAAATCGGGGCCGACGTTAAAACCGTCCAATCCTATTTCCAGATACTCGAAGACACCTGGGCGGGCTTCCATCTCCCGGCTTACCACCGTTCGGTGAGAAAAAGCCAAACTTCGCACCCCAAATTCTATCTCTTCGACACGGGCGTCAAGCGCGCGCTCGAGCGGAGCCTGGATTCGGGGCTGGCGCCCGGAACCTCGGCCTACGGCGACGCCTTCGAGCACTGGGTCGTGTTGGAATGTCATCGGCTCAACGAATACTCTGGAAAGGAATATAGACTTTCTTATTTAAGGACGAAAGACGGAGCGGAAGTCGACCTCGTTTTATCCAAACCCGGAAGCCGGACAATCCTCATTGAAATAAAGTCGGCCGGGCAAGTCGACGAATTGGAGGCCCGCAAGCTCCGGCGCCTGCAGGCCGCCGTACCCGGCTCGGCGGCGTATTACCTTTCCCGGGATGACCGCGCCCAGGCCATCGAAGGAGTCCGGTGCCTGCCGTGGCACCGGGGTTTGGCCGAAATCTTCGGGCTTCCCCAGGCCGACGGCTCCGGATCGGCCGGATCCTAGGCTTGCCCCGGCTGCGCACGCTCCTTGCCGGCCGATCCATGGGACTCCTTGAGGATCTCGCTCAAATCAGTTCTGAGTTGATGCGTCCCCTTGCCGAATTCGAATATTGACATTATAATGTCACAGGCAGGCCCCTAAACATGCAGCAACGAACCCAAATCTACCTCGAGCCCTCCCAACACGCCGCCCTCCTCAAGGAGGCTCGGCGGCTGGGGCTCTCCCTGGCGGGAATGATTCGCAAGCTTGTCGAAGATCATGTCATTGGAAAGGGTGATGACTCCTCCGCGGCCCAGGAACGCGGGAAAGCGGCGCTCTCCCTGATCGGCCTCGGACGGAGCGGGGAAACCGGCGTCTCCCAGGACCCGGACGCGCATCTGGCCGGGGCCATCCTCGCCGACCGGGTCAAAGAGCGGCAAGCTTCATACGGGAAAAAAGCGAAAAAGTCTTCCCGGCGCCGACGATGAGCATCCTCGTCGACACCGGCGCGTTTTACGCCCTGGCCGACGACTCCGACCGCAACGCCGCCGCGGCACGGGCCTTTTTCAAGTCCCGGCTCGGCCAGGACCGTTTCGTGACGACCAGCGCCGTCGTTTTGGAGACCTGGACCTTGCTCCGAAACAAGCTGGGCTGGGACGCGGCCCGGCGCTTCCTGGAAGGCGTCAAAGCTTCGGGGATGACGGTCCATTTCGTCGGCGAGGCGGACCTCGAAGCGGCCCGCCGGATCCTGGATCAATACGCGGACCAGGAACTGAGCCTCACCGACGCGGCCTCGTTCTGCCTGATGGAGCGCCACGGGTTGACCGAGGTCTTTACCTTCGACAAGGACTTCCTCGTCTACCGCTACGGCCCCGGAAACAGGCGGTCGTTTTCCTGCCATCCGGACTAGGATTGATCGGCGCCCCCCTGGAAATAATTCCTTTTTAGTGCTACCATTAAGGAACTAGTTCCTGATTAGTTATGTTCTCCCGCGCCCTCGACATTAACCTGCCGGCCGGCCAAACGGCCTTCCTTTGGGGCCCGCGCAAGACCGGAAAGTCCACCTATCTAAAGGAGAAGTTCCCCAAGAGCCTCCGCTACGACCTGCTGGAGACGGACCTCCAGTTCCGCTTAAGCAAGGAACCTCACCGCCTGCGGGAAGAGATTCTGGCCGCGGGGGCCGCGGCCGCGGCCGGGCCCATCATCATCGACGAAGTCCAAAAGGTCCCCGCTCTGCTCGATGAGATCCACTGGCTCATCGAGAACGCCGGGGCCTCCTTCATCCTTTGCGGCTCCAACGCGCGCAAGCTCCGGAGCCAGGCGGCCAACCTGCTCGGGGGCAGGGCCTGGAGCTACCGGATGTTCCCCTTGACCTCCCATGAGATTCCGGATTTCGACCTGCTCCGCGCTCTCCAGCGCGGGCTGATCCCCTCCCACTACCTGAGCCCGGACCCGCGGCGGTCGCTGAAGGCCTACGTTTTCGACTATGTGCAGGAGGAAATCCGCGCCGAGGGGTTGACCCGAAACGTGCCCGCTTTCTCCCGCTTCCTGGACGCCCTCGCGTTTTCCAACGGCGGGTTGGTCAACTACGCCAACGTGGCCCGCGATTGCGGCGTGGACGCCAAGACCGTCAAGGAGTACTACCAGATACTTTCAGACACTTTACTGGGACACCTGATCCCCCCTTTCTCCAAACGGGCGGGCAGGGACATCATCACCGCCGCTCCCCGGTTCTACTGTTTCGACACCGGGCTGGCCGTCGCCCTTGCCGGCGAGGCCCCGGCGGCGCTCAAAGGCCCGGCCGCGGGGAGGCTTTTCGAGAACTTCATCCTCATGGAGCTCATGGCCTACCGGGGCTATTCGAGCCGGGATTTCAAGGTCCATTATTGGCGGACCAAGAGCGGCCTGGAGGTCGACTTCATCCTGGACTCCGCCGTCGCGGTCGAAGCCACGGTCTCCGACCGGGTCGCGGCAGCCGACCTGCGCGGTCTCAAGGCCTTCATGGAAGAGCACCGGGTTCGCCGCGCGGTGCTCGCCTGCAACGAGCCCCGGGCCCGCCGGGTGCCCGCCGCCGGCGGCGCCGTGGAAATCCTCCCGTGGCGCAAGTTCTTGGACGAGCTTTGGAGCGGCCGCCTTACGGGCCTGATAGGGTAATGTTGCCGACAGTCCGCAGAGAACCCGAATCTGCCTCGAAAAAGATGGGACGGGATCGAATGCCGGGAAGGGACCGGCTCATGGAGGATTTCCTGGCCGCCGTCCGCCGGTTCGCGCCGCGGCACGACGGGAATGATCTCGTCTGGGAATTTTGGCTGAGGGATGGACGCGTCTGGACCCGGGTCATGGTGCGGAGCTACCGGGAAACTTATTTCCTCTCGGCGGGCGACGGGGACGCGATAGCCTACCCCGGGCAGGATCGCCGGGCGGATCCCGAAAGCCGCAAGCGGCTAAAGGCCTGGCTCAAGGGGCTCCGACGATGGACAGCTGGGGCGCGCGTCGAATCCGGCGTCCAACTTCCGGGTTCCGGCGCTACCCATTGCCTTTTGCGCGGATGACGGCGCCCGGGCCGCAGTACTTGACATATTTATGTATTTATGATATGCTCTTACATATGAGAACGACCCTGCGCCTCAATGACGGCCTTTTCCGGCAGGTCAAGCGCCTGGCCGCCGAGACGCACCGCACCCTGACCGCGGTGTTCGAGGACGCCCTGAGGGAAATGCTGGCCCGCCGCCAGAAATCCGGCCGGGGCGCGCCCCTGAACCTTCCCGTCTTCCACGGAAAGGGGCTTCAGCCCGGCGTGGACTTGGATCACGGCGCGGGCCTGCTGGATCTCATGGAGGGCCGGGATGGTTCTTATTGACGTCAATATCCTCCTCTACGCCTTCCGCTCCGATTCCCCCGACCACAAGGCCTACCGGAACTGGCTCGAATCCGTAGTTAATTCCGAGGAGCCTTACGGGTTGGCGGACGCGGCGCTGGCCTCGTTTGTAAGAATCGCCACCCATCCGAGAATCTTCACCCCCCCGGCGCCCCTGGAGGAAGCTCTTCGTTTTGCCGGGGCCCTGCGCGAGCGGCCCAACTGCGTCCCCGTGTCTCCCGGACCCCGCTACTGGGAGATTTTCGCGCGGCTCTGCAAAGCGGCGGGGGCCAAGGGGAACATCGTGGCCGATGCCGCTTTCGCCGCCTTGGCGGTCGAAACCGGGTGCGAGTGGGTCACCACGGACCGCGACTACAGCCGCTTCCCGGGCCTCAAATGGCGGCACCCCCTCTCCAAGGGAAAGCCTTAGCGCCCCGAAATTACCATCCCGGAATCTTGCCCCGGATGATGGTCTGCTCCCGGCTCTGCCCGACGGAGACGATGGGGATCGGCACCCCCAGGCGGCGCTCCATCTCCAGGACGTACTCCCGCGCCGAGGGCGGCAGGTCCTCGAAGCGCTTGGCCTTGCCGAGATCCCCGGGGGCAGCCCGCCGATTCTTGGACCTGAACATGGCCGCGGACCCAGACGGCCATAGGCCCAACGGCCCTTTCCCTTCGGCGGGGGCGGGGTATAATACCTTCACCCTGTAATCCCTGAGATTCGGTCAGGGAGCATCCACCCCCGAGCCTAATTCGGGGTAACCAGGAGAGGCGAACTCTCTTTTGGCGAATTGGATGCTGCCGCAATGACACGGACGGCCAATCCCAAGGGCCGCGGTCTGCCCCGACTTTCGGGAGGCAGCCCCGCTTTCAGGCGGTTTATCTTCGGGGTGCTGGCCGTCCTGGGCCTGCTCGCCGGCCTTCAACTCTTCACGGCGGGCTTGAAGCTCATCGCCGACCTTTCCCTTCGCCATGCCGCCGCCCACCCGCTGCCGGAAAAACCGATCGCCCTCACCCTGCAATTGCCGAAGCGGAAATGGAAGCGCGGGGAGGAACTCTGGTACCTCCTCAAGGTCCGAAACATCAGCCCGCGGACGATCGGCCTGAACGACTCGTTTTGGGTGGACAAGGACGCCGACCAAAACTGCTGGACCAGCTTGTCTGTGACCGGGCCGGACGGCAAGGCCGTATCGCTGTCTCCCTTTTGGGGCTACCACGGGGAGTACAGATTCTGGGAGGACGCGAGCCCCCCGGGCCCGCGCCCTAAATTGAGGTGGTGGTGGGAGGACGTCTTGAAGTGGGGAACCCAGCAGTTTTACCGGGCGGGGATGCCGGGGAGAATCCTCGCGAAGTGGCCGGAGTCCTGGAGCGCCTCGCTGACAGTCGCCTTCGGAAAGAAGACTGGGATGGGCGCCGTGGAGCTTGGGCCCGGCCAGGAATACATTGCGACCCCCTCCGAGCCGGCCCCCTACCGAGATAGCGATTCCGGCGGCCTGCGGGACGCCCGGATTTCCCCCCATTCAACTCCCGCCGAGGCGGCGGCACTGCGGCGCCTCGCCTCAATTTACAGCCGGGAGGGGGAGGTCATGGGCGGGGGCGCCGGTTCCGTGGACCCTTTTGGCCCCCAAAAATCGCTCTTTCCGGGGTATCGCATCCTGGATGGGCGCAGCTTCTGGAAGCCGGGAGTCTATCGAATGAAGGCGACCTACTTCCACCCCATGTTTCTCCCTCTTATCTCAGCCGAGGAGGAGATCCGATCTCTGGAGAATAGTGCGGAAGGCCGCTCCCTGAATCCGGAGTCCCGCCGAAAGATAATTGAGAAATGGCGCGGCCTGCCGCCTAAAGAACATGAAAAAATTCGCAAGGACCGCCACCAAGAAGAATGGGACGACAAACGTTTCCACTGGGACCCTGAAAGCTCCAAGTCCTACCTCGTCGAATCGAATGAGATCGAATTCGAGGTGGGCCGGTGACGGGGTTCTTAGGCGCGATTTTCTGGCTACTGGCGCAAAGCGCGATGGGGGAGCTCTATCGCCCTCCGCCGGACGAGGTCAACAAGGTGGCCGACGCAATCAAGAGGGCCAAGGCCGTAATGCTGGAAAAAAAGAATACGCCCTTTGGAGACCTCATGAAAGACAAACGCAAATTCGAAGAGGACATGGGCCTCTGCTGTACCGGGAAAAAGAAAGACACACCATACCCGATCATGAGCGACGCCGGCTATGAAGCATTATCAAGCATAGACAAGCAGCGCTTTCGCCTTGCGAACGGCCACACTTTTCTAGAGGTAGCAGAGCGGGTGACCAAACTTAATGAGGATGACGCGGCGGAATACACTCGAATACTGAATAAATTCCAGTCGGCCCAAGCCGAATCCCGCCGCCTGCACCAGGAGGCGATCGAACTCGCCGCGAAGATATATCACATCGCACCGCCTGAGCCGGAGGGTGTGATACAATCGGGCCCTCCGGCGCATCTCCGGCCGGACGGTTCCCCCGATCCGGATTACGT
>CAYHPY010000076.1:0-17371 GCA_964358485.1 uncultured Elusimicrobia bacterium | reverse complement strand
CCAGAAGGAATACTACCTGACGGAGCAGATGAAGGCCATCCAGAAGGAGCTCCGCCAGAAAGACGATTTCGCCAAGGAGATCGAGGACCTGCGCAAGGCCGTCAAGGACGCCAAGATGCCCAAGGAGGCTTTCGAGGCGGCCGACAAGGAAGTCGGGCGCCTGGAGAAAATGATGCCGTTCTCCCCCGAATCCACGGTGTCGCGCACCTACATCGACTGGATGGTCCGCGTGCCCTGGTCCAAGCGCACCCGCGACAACCTCGATCAGAAGCGGGCCTCCGACATCCTGGACGCCGACCATTACGAGCTCAAGAAGGCCAAGGAGCGCATCCTGGAATATCTGGCCGTCTGCGCCCTGACCAAGAAGCTCAAGGGCCCCATCCTATGCTTCGTAGGTCCCCCCGGCGTCGGCAAGACCTCTTTGGGCCGCTCCATCGCCCGCGCCATGGGCCGCAAATTCATCCGCCTCTCTCTCGGGGGAGTGCGCGACGAGGCAGAGATCCGCGGCCACCGCCGGACTTACATCGGTTCCCTGCCGGGGCGCATCATCCAGTCCCTGAAGAAGGCCGGGACGAAAAATCCCCTTTTCCTTCTCGATGAGATCGACAAGATGGGAATGGATTGGCGGGGCGATCCCGCCGCGGCTCTCCTCGAAGTTCTCGATCCCGAGCAGAATAACACCTTCCTGGACCACTACCTGGACGTGCCGTTCGATCTCTCCCAGATCATGTTCGTCTGCACGGCCAATACCCTGGAGGGAATCCCCGTCAGCCTCCAGGACCGTTTGGAGATCCTGCGCTTTCCGGGCTATACCCACCAGGAAAAACGGTTCATCGCCCGAAAATTCCTCCTGCCCAAGCAGCTCAAGGACCACGGCCTGGCCCCGGAAAGCGTCACGGTCGACGACGGGGCCCTGGACCGGACCATCGAGGAGTACACCCGGGAGGCCGGCGTGCGCGGGCTGGAGCGGGAGATGGCGTCTTTGGCCCGCAAGGCCGCGCGGGCCTTGGCCGCCGACCGGGCCGCGAAGGTGGCCATCGGGGAAGATAACCTCCCCCAATACCTGGGAGTCCCCAAATTCCTCAAGGAACGCAACTCCTTCAACGCGGTGGGCGTCTCCACCGGCCTGGCTTGGACGGAGATCGGGGGCGTGACGATGGCCATCGAGGCGGTCGCCATGCCCGGCAAGGGCGGGCTCCAGTTGACCGGCAAGCTCGGCTCGGTCATGATCGAGTCGGCCCAGGCGGCCTACTCCTATCTGCGCTCCATCGCCAAGACCCTGGGCATTCCCCCCGAGGCCTTTCGGCGCTTCGATTTCCACGTTCATGTCCCCGAGGGGGCCATGCCCAAGGACGGCCCGTCGGCGGGCATCGCCATCGCCACGGCGCTTCTGAGCCTGCTGACCGGCCGCCCCGTCCTCTCCGGCCTCGGGATGACCGGGGAGATCACCTTGCGCGGCCGGGTCCTGCCCATCGGCGGCCTCAAGGAAAAAGTCCTGGCCGCCCATCGCGAGGGTTTGAAGCGAGTTCTCTTTCCGGAACAAAACCTCAAAGACATCGAGGAGATCCCGGCCGAAATTCAGGCCCAGGTCAAGCTCATCCCCGTCCGCCATTTCGACCAGGTGGTGGAGTTGGCCCTGGCCGCCGAGGCCCAGAGCCGTCCCCTGGGCGCCCCCCTGCCCGTGGTTGGCCAGGTCCTGGGGGGGACGAGCCACAGCCAACCCTCGGAGGGATTATCGTGAAAGAGCCGATTCTCTTGACTCCCGGACCCACCCCCCTTCCTCCCTCCGTGCGCGAGGCTTTGGGCCGGCCGATCATTCATCATCGCACCAAGGAGTTTGGGAAGTTATTCGGGTCCGTGATCTCTGATTTGTCTTATGTGTTCCGGACCCGAGAGACTGTCCTTGTTATGGCCTGTTCGGGTACGGGAGGTATGGAAAGTTCCGTTGCCAATCTTTGTTCGCCGGGGGACTCGACTATTGTCGTTTCCACCGGAGCCTTTGGTGATCGGTTCGTTTCCATTCACAAGGCTTACGGTCTTTCCCCGATTGTCGTTAAAGAGGAATGGGGCCGGGCGGCCGACCCTGATAAACTGAAAACAGCTCTTCGAACCAATTCAGGGGTGAAGGCTGTTTTCCTGCAACACACGGACACTTCGACGGGAGTTGTAAACGATCTCCGCAACCTCGCCCAATGCGTCCGAGAAAATTCGGACGCATTGGTCGTTGTTGATTCAATCTCCGGCCTCGCCGCCGAACCGCTGGAAACCGATCAATGGGGTTTGGACGTCGTCCTGGCCGCCTCGCAAAAGGGATTGATGAACGCGCCGGGTCTGGCTTTCGCAGCGGTATCGGCAAAAGCGTGGAAGGCCGTCGAAAACGCCGGCCTCCCACGCTTTTACTTCGACTGGCGCACCATGAAGAAATCCCTCGCCGACTCCGAGACCCCCTACACCCCGGCCGTGGCGCTCTTGGCGGGCCAGGCCGAGGCTCTTCGCCTGATCCGGGCCGAGGGCATCGAAAAGGTCTGGGAGCGGACCGCGGCCCTGGCCGCCCACGCCCGCGCCCAAGGGGCCAAGCTGGGGCTTTCCCAATTTCCAAAGGACCCCTCCGTGATCCTCACATCCCTGAAGCTTCCCGAGGGGTTGGACGGGCAGAAACTGGTGGAGGAGATCCTCGCCGAGGAAGGCATTTCCATCGCGGGCGGGCAGGCGCAGCTGAAAGGCAAGATCATCCGCGTCGCCCACATGGGGCACATCTCCAAAGCCGACCTGGACGCGGGGTTCGCGGCCGTGGCCCGCAAACTGTCGGCCTGCGCGGCGCGCTGATGCCGGCCAAGAAGCTCAAGGTCCTGGTCACCGACGCAATCGACCGGGAGGGGCTTAAATCCCTGGCCGAGCATCCGGGCATCGACCTCCGCTACGAGTTGGCCCCCCCGCCGGCCAAGCTCGAGGCCCTGCTCAAGGGCGTCGGGGTCTGGCTGGTGCGGTCGGAGAGCAAGGTGACCGCGGCCTGGATCGACAAAGCCCCCGACCTGCGCCTGGTCGGACGCGCCGGGGTGGGCGTGGACAACATCGACTTGAACGCCGCCACCATGCGGGGCATCGCGGTCATCAACGCTCCCGCCGCCAACACCGTGGCCGCCTGCGAGCACGCCTTCGGGCTGATGCTGGCCTCGGCCCGCAACATCGCCCAGGCCAACGCCGACGTCCAGGCCTTGCGCTGGCAGAGGAGCAAATGGATGGGCGCCGAGCTTTCCGGCAAGACCTTGGGCATCATCGGTCTGGGCCGCATCGGCCGGGAGATGGCCCGCCGCGCGGCCGCCTTCGGCATGAAGGTGATCGGGCACGATCCTTTCGTCTCCGAGGAGCAGGCCGAGCGCATGCAGGTCAAGACCATGCCGGTCAAGGAGCTCCTGGGCCACAGCGATTTCGTCACCTTGCACGTCCCGGGCGGCGACAAGACCCGGCACCTGATCAACGCCGAGTCCCTGGGCTGGTTCAAGCCCGGCGCGCGGCTGATCAATTGCGCCCGGGGCGAACTCGTCGACGAGGCCGCCCTGGCTTCGGCCGTCAAATCCGGGCGGCTGGGCGGCGCGGCTTTGGACGTGTTCTCCCAGGAGCCCCTGCCCGAGGGCAATCCCTTGCGCGGCATCGACAAGATCATCCTGACCCCTCACCTGGGCGCTTCCACGGCCGAGGCGCAGAACAAGGTCGCCACCGAATTGGCCCGGGGCGTCATCGACTTTCATGAAAAGGGCATCGCCGCCAACGCCTTGAACCTGCCGGGCTTCGACCCGGAGACCTTGGCCTCCCTGGGCGAGCTCCTGGAGCTTTCCGAGGCCCTGGGGCGCTTCACCGGCCAGATGCTGGATTCCGGCCTCAAGGAGCTGGTCTGCTCCTTCCAAGGGGATTTCCCCACCAACCAGCGCCGCCCGCTGGCGGTGGCGGCGCTCAAGGGCTGTCTCTCGGTGATCTCGGCGCAATCGGTCAGCTATATCAGCGCTCCCGCCGTGGCCGCCGAGCGCGGCATCCGCACCTCCGAGACCGCCGACCCGGTGGCGCGGGAAGGCTACCAGCGGCTCTTGACCTTGACGGCGGTGACCGATTCCGGGATGGCCTCGGTGTCGGGGACCTTGCTGGCCCCGGGCGAGCCCCGCATCGTGCGCCTGGGGCCTTTGGCCGTGGAGGTCCGCCCGAAAGGCAAGATGATCGTTTTGACCAACCAGGACCGGCCGGGCGTCATCGGCCGGGTCGGGACTTTGCTCGGCAAAAGCGGCGTCAACATCGCCGACATGCGCGTGGGGCGAAAATCCTCCCACGGCGAGGCCGTCATGGTCCTGACCGTCGACGAGGATCTGAGCGCCGGAGTCCGCAAAGCTCTCGAGGCCGTGCCGGGCATCACCGCGGTCCGGTGGGTCAAACTGTAACGATGAGCGCCCTTTCCTTCGAAAGGGTGACCAAGACTTACGTCCGGTCCCATCTGGGGCGGGACTACAAATCCCGGGGCATCGAGGAACTCGACCTCCGGGTCCGCCCGGGGGAAGCCTTCGGCCTGTTGGGCCTCAACGGCTCCGGTAAAACCACCACTTTCAAGCTGGCCCTGGGCCTTCTGCGCCCCACCACCGGTCAGGTCCGGGTCCTGGGGCAAAACCCCGAGGATCCGCGCGCCAGCGCCCGCGTGGGCTTTCTGCCGGAGCTTCCCTATTTTTATCCGTTTTTGACCCCCCGCGAAACTTTGGCCTTTTACGGGCGGCTTTCGGGCCTCGACGGCGCGGGGCTGCGTGAGCGCGTCGAAAAAGTCCTGGGCCAAGTGGGCCTCACCGCGGCCGGCGGGCGCAAGCTCGGCGAGTTTTCCAAGGGCATGGTCCAGCGCGTCGGCCTGGCCCAGGCCCTGATCCACGAGCCCGACCTGCTGATTCTCGACGAGCCGGTTAGCGGGCTGGACCCCTTGGCCATCAAGGAGTTCCGGGACTTGCTTTTCACGCTCAACGAGTCCGGAAAGACCTTGGTGGTTTCCTCGCATTCCATCTCCGAGATCGAACGCCTGTGCCACCGGGTCGGGATTTTGAAGGAAGGGCGGCTGGTCCGCGTCCTGGAGCAAAAGGAGTGGGCCAAGGGCTTGGAAGACCTCTTCGTGGAGACGGTCCGATGAGGATGATCGGGGTCCTGGCCTGGAATACTTGGCAGGAAAATCTCAGGAACAAATTCTTCCTGCTGGCCTTGGTCTTCGGGGGCATCGTTCTCTACCTGAGCCTGCTCTTGGGGCTTTTGGCCTCGGACCAGGAAGTTCGAGTCCTGCTGGACTTCGGCCTCTCTTTCATCGAGCTCCTGGGCCTGGCCGGGGCGGTGTACGGCGCGGCCACGACGATCCTCCGGGAAATGGAAACCAAGACCGTCTATCTCATCCTCACCCGTCCCGTCTCCCGCCTGGAGTATCTGCTTGGGCGCTTCGCGGGCCTGATGCTCTCGGTGCTGGCGGCGATGGTTCTGATGGCGGTCATCCACCTCGGCGTCTTGTTCATGAAGGGCTGGGCTTGGACTCCGGCCTACGGCGTCGCTTTCCTGGGAGCCTTTCTCAAGGTTCTGGTGACCGCCGCCCTTGCGGAATTTCTGGCGTTGTTTAGCACCTCGGTGCTGTCGGGCCTGACCATGACTTTGATTCTCTGGAGCCTGGGGCACTTCATCGGCGAGATCCGTTTTCTGATCGCCCACCAGGCCCGCCATTCCTCCCTGATCCTGCCGCTCAATCTCTTGTCCTATATCATGCCCAATCTCCAACTCTTCAATCTGCGCGACCGCATGGACCGCACCAGCCTGGCGGCCCTTGAGGCCCCTTTGGCCGTCTGGTTCGGGTACGCCCTGGTCTACTGCGGGGCCTGGCTCGCGGCGGCCTACCTCCGCCTGCGCCGCCGGGAGTTTTAATCGTGCGCGAGTTGGCGCTGGGGCTGTCCTTGGCCGCCGCCGCGAATTTAGGCTTGGGCCGCCTGACGCCCCCCCCTTCGGCCGATCCCTACGGCGTCAAGGCCGGCTCCGAGGGCGCCGTGGAAACCGCCGCCCTTTTCGGCCTGGGGATGCGGCGCATGGCGGCCGACCTGGCTCTGATCCGGATGATCATCTACTACGGGACGCCCGAGGACGACGGGCACGGCCATCAAGGGCCTCATGAACACCACGGTCACTCGGAGTTCGACGCGGAGCACCCCGAACGCTCCTACGGCGGCGGGTCCTACGGCAAGCTCGGGGGCATGGCCATGCGGATTTTGGACCTCGACCCCGCCTTCGCTTTCGCGCCGCTATTTGCCGCCGGGGCCTTGGCCTTCAACCTCAACCGTCCCGAGGAGGCCGTCGAGGTCCTGCGCTACGCCATCCGCCGCGACCCGGGCCAGACCCAATATCAAGCCTACCTGGGGGCCATTGGCTTCCACCGCAAAGGCAAGCCCGAGGAGGTGGCCCGGCTCTTGGAGCCGCTGGTGGCCTACAACCCGGACTGCCCGACCTTGATCAAGAACATGCTGGCGTTTCTCTACAAGCGCACGGGCCAATACCAAAAGGCGATCGCTCTTTACCTGGACATCTACGAGACCAGCCGGGACCAAGGCTACCGCAGGATGGCGGAGCGGGAATTGCGGGAACTGGCCAAAGCGCCGCCGGCGGCGCCTAAATCCAAAAGGGTCCGCCCGGCCCGATAAGCCTCAATTCCAAAAAGCGCTGGAATTTCCTGGAAGTGAACTCGCCGGGGCGGCGAGTCGATCAGGGAGCGGCTTCGACCGGAACCCGTTCCCCGCGGGCGAAGAGGTGCCCGAGTCCGTGGAAGGGCAGGCTCACCGCGTCCACCACCAGGGGCAGGACGATCAGGGCCGCGCCCACCGCCATGGCTTGAAAGTCGTTGGAGACCTCTCCGTGGGTCATATGATCCAGGACGGCGCGGCTGGCCGGCATCCAATGATGCCGGGGATTGGCCACATGCGCGTGGGAACAGGCCCCGGCGGCCAGCGCGAAGACGAGAACCAGCGGTCGCAAGCTTTGGTTCAAGGTCTTAGAGCAAGGTCAGCAGGTCGACGGCCTTGAGATCCGACTCCCCCTGGGCCACGGCGGCGCAGGTGAGCTTTCCCAGGTAGGCGTTGACGCCCCGCCGCAGGGCCTCGTCCCGCTTGACCGCTTCTTCCAGCCCCAGGCGCGCGATGTCCCGGGCGTATTTCAGGGTCACGTTGGTCAACGCGTAGGTGGAGGTGTTGGAGACCGCGCCCGGGATATTGGGCACGGCGTAGTGCAGGACCCCGTGCTTGACGATCACGGGCCGGTCGTGGGAGGTTTCCTCGCAGGTCTCGATGCAGCCGCCCTGGTCCACCGCGACGTCGACCACCACCGAGCCGGGCTTCATGCGCTTGATCATGGCCTCGGTGACGAGCTTCGGGGCCTTGGCTCCGGGGATGAGGACCGCCCCGATGAGCAGGTCCGCGCCCACCACCGCGTTGGTGATGTTCTCGTCGTGGCTCATCAAGGTGCTCACCGAGGTGCCGAAAATGTCGTCGAGGTAGGCCAGGCGGGCCTGGGAGATGTCCAGGATGTTGACCCGCGCGCCCATGCCGATGGCGATCTTGGCGGCGTTGGTGCCGACCACGCCGCCGCCGATGATGGTGATGACCCCGCGGCTCACGCCCGGCACCCCCCCCAGCAGGAACCCGCGGCCGCCGTAGTGCTTTTCCAGGAAGCGGCTGCCCAGTTGGACCGACATCTTGCCCGCGACCTCGCTCATCGGGGTGAGCAACGGCAGGCTGCCGTCCTTCAACTGGATCGTCTCGTAGGCCACGGCCTTGACGCCGATCTTGAGGATGGCCCGCAGAAGTTTGGGGGCGGCGGCCAGGTGCAGATAGGTATAGAGGATCTGGCCTTTCCGGAAGAACCGGTATTCCTGCTCCAGCGGCTCCTTGACCTTGATGACCATGTCCGCCTGGGCGAAGAGCCGTTTTTTGTCGACCAGCGAGGCCCCCGCGTCCTTGTATTCGGCGTCGGTGATGCCCGATCCCAGGCCGGCGGATTTCTCCACCAGGACCTTGTGGCCGTCCTTGACCAAAGCCTTGACGCCGCCGGGGACCAGGCCCACCCGGTGCTCGCGATTCTTGATTTCCTTGGGGACTCCGATGATCATGGTCGCCTCTTAATTAAGTCCGAAATAGTCGGCCAATTGCTCCGCATTTTCCACCTGGGGCAGGCCGGAGACTTCCCGCAGGACGCCGCCCTCCCCGTTGGTGATCCAGAAATGCGGGACGCCGCTGGTGCGCAAGCCTCCCGCGGGGTCCATCAAAGTGTCGCCGCCGAAAATTTGAGCGTATTCCCCCACCGGGGACGGGTCGTCCATGCCGACGATGATCCGCATGGCGGTTTTTCCCTCCAAAAGCTTTTTCATCTCCACCAACATCGGGGTGGCCTGCCGGCAATAACCGCACCAAGGCGCCAGATAGACCGTCAGGCACCGGGGCGTCGGGCAGGAGGCCAAAGATTCCCCCTGCCGGGCGGAAACGGTGGGCAGGCGGATGTCCGGAAGCTTGGATTTCGGGGCGCCATCGCAGGCCGTCAGGGCCAGGCAGGCCAAAAGGACGGCGACGAAGGGTCTCATTAGGGGCAAATTAGCAATTTTGACGGGGGCCCACAATGCCCGTCAGCCCAGCAAAAGGCGCAGGGACAACCCCGCCTGGCCCAACAGCACCAACCGGCAGAGCCAGTCCAACAGAATCTGCTTGCGGGCCGCGGTCCGGGCCCAAAGGATGATCTGGCCCACCACGTCCTCGTAGTAAACCGTCGCGGTCACGCCTCCGCCCAGGTAGCGGTCGAGGCGAAGGGTCAAATCCGCCCGCGTGGCCTTGGCCAGGTCGGCCACCTCCAGCAGGCAGTCGTCGGGCCCGGATTTCTCCACGGGCGGCTCCAGAAAGGGCAGCCACTTCGGGGTTTTGGTCAACGGGGAGAAGGCCAGCGCCCCCAAGGGCAGGCAGGCCGCCAAAAGGATCAAGGCCAGCCCCCCGAAGACCCCGCCCGCGCCCAGGATTTTGAGGGCCACCGCCTCGGCCGCCGCCAGCGCCGTCAGCGCGGCCGCCTTGCCGTCGGCCGATTGCGCGGCTTGGCGCATGGACTCCAGAATGATGAGCAGGCGCCGTTCAGGCTCGGGGCTGAGATGGGTGGAAACGCTCATGGTCGGCTCGGGATCGTATCATTTCTAGAACGAAAGGGACTTAAGGATGGAGAACACGCCCCAATGGGGCAGGGCCATCTTGGCTCGCTCCGGGTTGGCGATCCAGTAATTGGTCATGATCACGATGACCGGCCACAGAACCGCGTAGGAGGCCAGGTTGACCTTCCAGGCCCCGCGCCAAAGCTCTATTCGGGCCCGCTTGAGGTACGGGGCTGCCGCCCAGACCGCGCCGTATTCCACCGCGATGGAAATCGCCAAGGCCGTCGCGGTGACCACGGTCAGGCTCCAGACGATCGGGCCCAGTCCCCGGCCTCCCTCGATCCAGAGGGACTTGAGGAAAAAATCCAGGGGACGCAGTAGAAGCGGCGCCGGGGCTGCCGGGGCCAAGGATTGCATTCCCAGTCCCGTCATCGAGCCCAGCCAATCGAAGCTGGCCAGGGCCAGGGGAATGCCCCCGAGGTAAGAAAGCAGGTTCAGGGCCAGGGAGAGTCCGACCGCCCGAGGCGCCGAGAAGGTCAAAAGCCGGGCCCAGAGATAGGCCTCCAAGGCGACCACGCCCCAGAAGGCGCGGCCGAACCCGGGGAGAAAGAGGAAGGTCACCGGGAAGATCGCGTTGGCCGCCGCGGGGACGGCGAAAAACAGGAGGGCTAGGGGGAGGACTTTTCGCATTTGATTTTCCCGCAAAGTGTCAGGCATGTAGCTCTCGGTCCGGACCGAAACGGGATGACGCTATTTTAGATATTTCCGGTAGACCCGTGTCGGGCGGCCGTCTTTCCAGCCGGGATGAACGGTGCGGTCATGGCGCCACCGGCGCCGCTCGTAGAACAGGTGAGCCGGGGCGTTGGACTCGTCGACATGAAGCCAGAGCGTCGTTTTGCCTGACTTCCGGGCGGCGCGTTCGGCGGCTTCCAGGAGTTTTGTTCCCAAGCCGAACTTCCTGGCCGAGTCCTTGGTTTTGAGGTTGGCGAGATAGGCGTTTTCTTCTTTGAGAAAGGCTTCGGTGTCCGGGTCCGGTTTCCAGCCGAGGTCGTCCCGCCAGCGGGTGTGCAGGACGCTCCAGCCGGCGATTTGGCCGCCCAGTTCGGCGACATGGACGAAGGCGTCGTTTTCTTGGACGGCTTTTTGGATTCGGGCCAGGTGGGCTTGGTCTTGCTCGTCGAGGAAGGAGAGGATATCGGGAGGGTCGCGGTCGAAATTGATTGGGCGAATCAGGGGTATGCAATTTCTATTGATAGCAAGCATTCGACCCCCGCGTTTATTGATTGCCGGCGATTCTGGCCCCTAAACTTGTGCTGGACTTGCCATGCTCGAGACATATTCGGCAAATACAGCCCCCGTCGTTAAAGTGGCGCAAACCCACAGGAACATCCTTTGCCCTATCGACTCGTTGGTAAAAGAGATTAAAAAGATCCTTTTCATCGTTATCTAGGAATCGCCTAATGGCATAGGCTCCGATATCGGCAACCTGAATCATGCAGGTCAATTCGCTATCAACAAAGAGTGGAGTTTCGATAATGCGATCTATGGTGCCAAAAAATGTCCCGTCTTTATGAAATTTTCGCATCAACTGAGTTACTTTGCTGGAAACTGTCTCGTTATTGTCTTCAATAAGCATCCCAATGCAGTCCCTGGCCTCGGCGGTTTTCCCACTTGTCAGAAGAAATTTCGCGCGGTTGGTTAGAAACGCTTGAAAACGGTTTACCAGGTTATCGAAGGCGAATTCGAACATGCCCAGTCGTCGTGGAATCTTTGTAAACCACGCGCGATTAATCGCCCCTCCAAACAATCGCAGGTCTTGTGAGGAAGCTACCTTCTCGGAAATATTTTTTACGACAGCAACCCTTTCGGCATGAGAGAGATGAGTATAGGCTGAAGTGTTTTTTCTTTCGGTAACGGCGCGTTTGAGGCGTTTGCCATCCCCGGCTGCTGCAAGCGCAGACTCTTTCTCTCGGCGAATCTTATTTGCGGCAGCCCGGCGGTCTTCCCAGGAGAGGGCTGCAAAATTTGCAATTTTCCCCTCATGGGAATATGGGCGCATCATCCATCCAGTGTGGATTTCTGCATCAGCTAAGCCGTAAGGTTTTTTAATACTGGAAATTGCGAGGTCGAACTGCTTCCAGCCATGCGCGGGCAAAGCCAGTCCGGCTAGGACAAAATGCTTGTTGTTTGGGTCGTCAGGGGAGCCAGACTCGTCTAAATAGCAAAGGTACATTTTGGGAAAAAGGAAAGCGCCTAAGGCAGAACCCAAAGGCCCCGCGCGAGTCGCACAATGCGTCTCCTCTTAGGCGCAAGAATATTGTTACATGTCCCCCCATTTTTGTCAAGGGAGGATTCGCGACAATAATTCCTTCGGGCGAAACTCTGATATTCGCCCGGTGACCCGGATAGCCGGTGTCCTCATTTTGAGCCATTCGCGAGGAGTCCGGAGAATCTCGGGGGCAGTCAAATCAAACAACGCGCCCGTTCATCACCCCCCCCCCTAAACCACCCCCACCAACACCAACACCCCGCCGCACAAAACCGGAATCCAAAAATTGTCGTCCGGCGGAATCGGCGCGGCGTCCACGGCGGAAAAAACCAAAGCCCCAAGCAAACACCGGGGCAAATCCAGCCCCGCCCCCAACCCGCAAATCACCGCCGCGGCAAAGCCCGCCGCCGTGCCCTCCAAACTACGGGTCTCCCCCCGCAAGTTGTAAAACCGCCGCCCCCAGATGCGCCCGACCAAGGCGCTGGAGGAATCGGCGAAGGCCAAAAACAGCAGGGCCGCGGTGATGGCCGTGGGCCGCCCCCGGTACAAAAACACGGCGGTCGTGATTCCCAGGGAGGAGTAGAAAGCCCCCGTAAATCTCCCGGACTCCTTCTCCCGGATGATGGGGCCGAAAAACCATTGGATCAAGTCGCGGACGAAGGCCGTCTTAAGCCGCGCCACTTCCACGACCACGATGAGCGCCGTCCACGCCGCCATCGCGGGGCGAATCAGGGGCTCGCCGATGAGCCAGTACGCCCCCAAATACAGAAGAATGAGCAAGTGAAAGAGCTTGCGCCGCAGTTCCAGCCGGATGAGGGCGGCGCGCTCGGGCTCGGGGGTCATGGCGTGAGGTCCGCGCACTCACGGACCGGGCGAAACCCCTTGAGCAGGGCCGCCGCCCCCGCGGAGTCTCCGGAGGCGCGCAGGGAGAGGGCCTGGATGAGGAGGCGTCGGGTGCGGGAAAATTCAACGGATTTAATAAAAAGAACGGAATCTTGGGGAAAGAAATAAATTTGGGAATCTTTCCCTAACAGGGAAAGATCCTTCAAGTTCTGCGCCACATGCCGTCGACCCATGATTTCCACCTTGGGGGAATCGAACTCCGTCCGGGGCAGGTCGTCGGTGTTGAGCCCGATTCCGGCCGAGAAGGCGCGCAAATCGCCATCGGCCGCGATGAAGGAACTCAATACGCACGCCGGGGAGTTCCAGCCCACCGCGGCCAGGCCCGGCGCCAGGGACCGAAATTTTTCCCGGAATAGAGTCGGGGAAACCGGCAGAGGATTCTCGGAGCCGATCAAGCCAACTACGGGCAAAGAACCCGAGAGGGTCCCCCACCAAAGCGAGACATGCGGGAAGGCGCGCGCGAAGGTGGCGATGACGGTTCGCAGGCCTTCCGGTGAGAGTTGGTGCAGGGGCAGCCATTGGACGGCCAGGCCGCCCGTGGCCAGGACTTGGCGCTGGCGGGAGAAATGCTCCAAGCTGTAGAGACTGCCGGTGCCGGCGTTCTCCGGGAAAAATAAATCCCCGACCACCAGGTCATAGGGCCCCGAGTGATTTTGCAGGTAGGCCCGCCCGTCGTCGATCTTCAGAGACACCTTGGGGTTCTCCAGCACGGCGTCGTTCTCCCCCCGGAAAAAACCGGCCGCGCGGGGAAGTTCCGGCAAAAGCTCCACGACCTCGGCTTCCCCGACCGGGCCTTCCATCAGGCCCGCCAGGTTGATTCCGGTGCCCAGGCCGATCTGAAGGGCGCGCCGGGCGGTGGGGCCCGGGTGCAGGAGGGCGGGCAGATAGCCCAGGCGTTTGGGGTGCGCGCCCGGGGAACTGGGATCGGCGCCCTGGACTTGGAGATTGTCAGTCTCCAGGATCTTGCGCGTGCCCTGGGTGTAGACCCGGATGGTGGCGGCCAGGCCGTCTTGTTCAAAGAGGACGCCCGGGGTGGGTCCGGAGGCGCGCCACGCCCAGTTTAGCCCCCAGGCTCCGAGAGCGACGGCGACGGCCAAGGCTGCGGGCCGGAATTTTCCCCCGCTTTTGGACCAGAGGGCCGCCCCCAAGAGGGTTTGGGCGGCGGCGATCAGCGCGGCCGAGCGGGCCAGGCCGAAGACCGGGATGAGGAGGAAAACGCAGGCCAAGGAGCCCAGGACCGCGCCCAGGGTGTTGGCCGCGTAGAGGCGTCCGACGGAGGCCGCGGGGCGCGGGCCGCCGGGCGCCAGCGCGGGAGCCGCGGGCAAGAGGAGGGCCATCAGGAAGGCCGGGGCCAGCATCACCGTGCCCGCGATCATCACATGCACCAGGCGCGACCAGCCCCAGGAACCCAGCCAGGAGAAATACAGTTTCCCGAAAAAAGTCAGGATCGGCCAGCTCGCGGGCAGGGCGGGAAAAAGCAGGAGAATCAGGACTCCGGCCCCGGCCTGGGCGCAGGCCAAACGGCGGATGAGCAGTTCCGGTTTGGAGGCCGCGGCCCGGGAGGCGGCCCAACCGGCCAGCGCGATGGCCAGCAGAAAAACCCCCAGCAAGATCGAGAAGGCGTACACCGTCGAGCCGATGACCATGCGCAGGGAGCGAAACCAAAGGATCTGGCAAGCCAAGGAGCAGAACCCCGAGGTGAAGACCGCGCCCATGAGCCAAACCGGGGAGGTGGCGGCGTCCGGGGCCCGCTCCGGAGGACGGCGGTCTCCGACGGGGCCGTTAATGAGGAATAGCGCCCCCAAGGCCAGGCTGGCCGCGGCGGCCGCGCCGTTGGCGGCGCGCGCGCCGAAGGTTTGCAGGAGGAAAAAACCCGCGCCCCAGGCCCCGGCGATGCCGCCGAGGGCGTTGATCCCGTAGAGACGGCCGAACTCGCGGCCGAGGTCCCCCCGGTCGGCGGCTTGGCGGCAGAGCAGGGGCAAGGTGGCGCCCATGAGCATGGTCGGAAGCAGCAGGGCCGCCGCCGCGCGCAGGAAGGCGGGGCCCGCGCCCGTGGAGGCCGAGTGTAAGGCCATGGGCAGAATCCAGGGCAAGGCCAAGGCGTAGAGGCCGATGCCCACTTCGCAGAGGCCGTAGAGGCGCAGGGGCGTGCGGACGCGGTCGGCCAGTTTTCCCCCCGCGGCGGCTCCGAGGGCCAGGCCCAGCATGAAGGCCGCGGCCACGGCGGCGGCGGCGTAGGCGGTCACGCCCAGATAAAGTTCCAGCCAGCGCTCCCAGACCACCTCGTAGACCAGGCCGCAGGCTCCGGAAAGAAAGAAGGCGGCGTAGAGCGCGGGCCTGGGCATGAAGCCGACATTGTACAAATCCTTGGTAGAATGATTGGGTGGTGCAACACGCGGGAATGCTCCAGGACCTGGCGGTCATACTGGCCGTCGCGGCCGCCGTCGTGCTGGTGCTGGGGCGCCTGGGGCAACCGCCGGTCCTGGGCTATCTCCTGGCCGGCCTGCTCATCGGCCCCCACGCCCTGCCGACGCCGCTGGTCTCGGATTTGGGCGTCATTGAATCCTTGGCGGAGATCGGCGTGGTCTTCCTTCTTTTCGCCCTGGGGGTGGAGTTCAATCTTCGGCGCCTGGCCGGGTTGGGCGTGCGTCCGTTGCTCAGTGCCGGCGCGGGCGCGCTTCTGATGGGGGCGGCGGGGCGGGCGGGCGGACACTTCCTGGGTTGGAGCCCGGCCGATTCCTGGATGCTGGGCGGGGTGACGGCCCTCTCGAGCACGGCCATCGTGGCCCGGGGCCTTTTGGAAAAGACCCAGCGCCGCGGCGGCTGGGAGGAGCTGGTTTCGGGCAAGCTGATCGCCGAGGATTTGATCGCGGTGCTTTTGCTGGCGCTGGCCTCCTCGGCGGCCCGGCTGGGCTCGCCTTCCTGGGGCCCCCTCATTGGGGTCCTGTCGCGCTCCGGGGCGCTGATCCTGGTGATCATGACCGTGGGCCTGGTCGTCCTGCCCCGAATTTTGGACGCGGCCGAAGGGGCGCGGATCGGGGAGATGCGCTCCTTGGCCATCATCGGGATTTGCTTCGGCACGGCCTATCTGACCAAGCGCCTGGGCTACTCGGCGGCCCTCGGGGCTTTCCTGGCGGGCGCCATGATCTCGGTGGCGCGGCCGTCGGCAGGGCTGCATGAAACCGTGGCCCCCTTCCGGGACGTGTTCGGCGCCGTCTTTTTCGTGTCCGTGGGCATGCTGATCAATCCGGCCTGGCTTCTTAAGGAGTGGAAGATCGCCCTCCTCCTGGCCGGGGCCGTCGTCGTCCTGCGCTTGGCGGTCAACTTCGCCGCGCTCGGCGCGGTGGGCGTGGAGCCGGGCGCGGCGGCCAAGGCCTCGGCCTGCCTGCTTCCGATCGGGGAATTTTCCTTCATCCTGGCCCAACTCGGCCAGCAGTCCGGCCTGACCGACCGGCCGCTTTATCCCGTGGCGGTCACCTTGTGCCTGGCGACTACCTTGGCCTCAGATCCCCTGCAAAGCCTTGCCACCCCCGAACGAATCAGGCGCCTGCTCCCCGCCCGTTTCTGGAATTCCTGGGAAGCCTATCGGGCGGGCCTGGCCCGCTTGGCCGCCCCCTCCCGGGCCCGTTTGGTCTGGAATCTGGTTCGTCCCTCCGCGGTCCAGATTGCCATCAACGCCGTGGGCATCAGCGGATTTTTCCTGACGGCCGCCGCCTTTCAGGAGGGCTACGGATTGGCCGAGGCTTGGCCGGGCCTGACCTGGATGTTCTGCGTGCTGGTCTGCCTGCCTTTTCTCAACGCCTTGGCGCGCAAAACCCAGGCCGTGTCTTTGATCCTGCTGGAGGCCGCGACCGCAGGCATCGACGAGGGGCGGCCTCCGGCCGAGGCTCGCCCCCGCCTGACCCGCACCGTCATCGCATTGGCGGGGGCGCTCGTGGGCCTTTGGTTTTTTGCCTTGAGCCTGCTGGTCATGCCGTCCTGGGGAGAGGCCCTGCTCCCCGGCTCGGTCGTGGCCTTGGCGGCGGTCCTATTGTGGCGGCGCTCCACTAAATTTTATTCCGGCCTTCAGGCCACTTGGCGCGCCGCCCTGACCCGGACCCAGGCCGAGCCGGAGGCCGCCGCGACGGCCTTGTCGCTCTTCGCCGAATCCCTGGCGCCCAAGAGCATCCATGTGGAGGTGATGAATCTCCCCCCCGGCGCCTGGGCCGCCGGCCGGACCTTGGTGGAGATCGGCTTGCGCGCCCGCACCGGGGCCAGCCTCCTCCAAGTGGACCGGGCCGGGGAGCGCATGCCGGCCCCGGGGCCGCACCTGCGCCTGTTGGCGGGAGATCAACTTCTGTTGATCGGGGAAGCGTCGCAATTGGCTCGGGGGCGGGAACTCCTGGCCGGCGGCTAGCCGGCCAGGAAAAGTCCGTTTTTCCAGCCGGCCCGATACGCCACGTATAAACCGAAGAGCAGGCTGAGCAGTCCCGTCCCGTAGTTCAGGCTCCGGTCGGCAAACCCCCACCACCGGGCCAGGGAATTCATGGAGTATTCCATGAAGGCGCTGAGCAGGAGCATTCCGGCCAAGGTTCCCAAGCCGAACAGCACCAAGTAAAGGGCGGCCCCGGCGGGGGTGGAAATCGAGCCCAGAACCAAGAGAGCGACGGCGGCGCTGCCGGCCAGGCCGTGAACCACCCCGACCGCCAGGGAGCGGACCGCCTGATAAGGTCCCACCTCTTCCAACATCCGGCGCCACTTGCCCAGGGGCGGTCCGTGGAGGTGCGGGTGCGCGTGCCGATGGCGGGTCGGCTCGTGGCGGTGGCGCGGATCGTCATGGTCGTGGGCGTGGGAATGGGCCTGGACCTTTCCGCCCCCGAGCCGGAACCCCGCCATGTTGAGGGCGCCCAGGGCCATCAATAATAACCCCACCCCGAATTCCAAGGCCAGGCCCACGCGCGGAGGGACTTCCAGCTTGAGGAAAATGATCACCGCGCCTGCGATGAAAATCGTCAGGGAATGGCCCACGCCCCAGAGGGCGCCCAATAGCCAGG
>CAYHPY010000075.1:0-18126 GCA_964358485.1 uncultured Elusimicrobia bacterium | reverse complement strand
GGCATCGGCCACGCGGGCACCTTGATCTCGGCCATTTTATTTCTATTCCGCCAGAAGTGGCGGACCTCGATCAACCGCTCGGCCGAGGCCATGACGATTTTCGCCGTCCTATGCGCGGGCATATTCCCTTTGATCCACATGGGCCGCCCGTGGCTGGCCTACTGGGTCATGCCCTATCCCAATCCCATGGGCCCGCTGTGGGTGAATTTCCGCTCGCCCCTGCTGTGGGACGTGTTCGCGATCAGCACCTATTTCATCATCTCGGCGACCTTCTGGTTCGTCGGGCTCATTCCGGACCTGGCCACCGTTCGGGACCGCCTGCCGGAGGGCTTGCGCAAGAAAATCTTCTCCTGGGCCAGCCTGGGTTGGAGCGGCTCGCACCGAACCTGGCAGCACTACGAGACGGTGTATCTGCTCCTGGCCGGCCTGGCGACGCCGCTGGTCTTCTCGGTGCACACGATCGTCTCCTTCGACTTCGCGACCTCCGTGATCCCGGGCTGGCACGCCACGATCTTCCCCCCGTACTTCGTCTGCGGGGCGATCTTCTCGGGTTTCGCCATGGTCCTTTCCTTGATGATCATCGCCCGCAAGGTTATGAATTTCGAGGGCTACATCACGCTTCGGCACATCGACGCCATGGGCAAGGTGGTCCTGCTGACCTCCATGATCGTGGGCTGCGCCTATTCCACCGAACTTCTCATTTCTTACTACAGCGCCAACCATTATGAGCGCTTCGCTTTCCTTAATCGCATGATGGGTCCCTACGCGGGCTATTACTGGATGATGGTCTTCTGCAACGTGGTGGTCCCGCAGGCGTTGTGGTTTGAGCGGGTGCGCCGGGATGTCCGGATCGTTTTCGTGCTTTCGATCTTCATCAACATCGGGATGTGGTTGGAGCGCTTCGTCATCATCACCACTTCCCTGCACCGGGACTACCTGCCCTCCAGTTGGATCGAGTACACCCCGACCTTCGTGGAGGTGGGGACCTTCCTGGGGAGCTTCGGGTTGTTCTTCACCCTGTTTCTGCTGTTCTGCCGTTTTTTGCCGATGATCGCCATCAGCGAGGTCAAGGGCGTTCTCGGTTATGCCCGCCCGGGCGGGGAGGACCATCATGGCCGATAAAGCTTTCGTCGCGACTTTTGATTCCGAGCGCGGGATTTTGGCGGCCGCCCGCGCGGCCCGCGCCAAGGGCATGACGGTTCAGGACGCCTATACTCCGTATCCCGTTCACGGGATGGACCAGGCCCTGGGATTGGAACCTTCATGGCTCACCCGGGCCTGCCTGGGTTTGGGGCTGACCGGCCTGGCCGGCGCGATGGCTTTCCAATATTGGGTCTCGGTCTTCAATTGGCCGATGAACATCGGCGGCAAGACCTTCGACGCCTCCCCGGCGCTCATCCCCATCGCCTTCGAATTGACGGTCCTGGTCGCGGGGGTGGGCACGGTGGCGGCTTTGCTGGCCTCGCGCGGGCTTTACCCCGGGCGGGCGGCCGCGGCGCCGGCCCCGGGGGCGACCGACGATAAATTCCTGCTGGTCGTCGCCGGACCCTCGGAGGCCGCCGTTCGGGACCTCTGCCGGGAAAACGGGGCGACGGGCGTCGGAGCCCTCCCCGGGGAGGCGTCATGAAGCGAGCGCTTATCCCCGCCGCGCTCCTGCTGGGCGCCATGGGCACCTTGGTGCTGGCCACCCGCCGCAACCTCTCCGAGCCGCATCTGCGGGTGTTCACGGAGATGGTCAAGTCGCCGGCCTCGATGACGCAATCTTCCAACAGCGTCTTCAAGTCGAAAATGACCCAGCAGGATCCTCCTCCCGGGACCTATCCGCGGGGCGCGGCGCTCCTGCGCTACGGTGCGAGCGCCCAAGAGCGGGCCCGGGCCGCCAAGGAACTCAAAAATCCCCTGCCCGCGTCGCGCCAGGTGCTCGACGACGGGTTCGCGGCCTACGGCCAATTCTGCAGGCATTGCCACGGCGCCCGGGGGCGCGGGGACGGGGCGGTGGCCAAGGCCTTCCCGGGCCTGGCCTTTTCGGTGGCCGGGAAATCCTCGTTCGATCTTCCGGACGGCGAGCTTTTTCACATCGTCACCCATGGGCGCAACAACATGCCCGCCCACGCCGCTCAAGCGACCGAGGAAGAACGCTGGTCGGCGGTCCATTACCTCCGGGAACTGCAGCGCAACGAAATCGCGCGGCTGGGACCCCTGGCCGACATTCCCGAGGACCCGCGGCGCCTCCATTTGGTGACCGAGGCCTACGGCAAGGAGCTTTTCGCAGAGAACTGCGCCTCCTGCCACGGGGCCGACGGCCGCCAGGGCAAGCCCGGGGTGCCGACCTTGTCGGCCCCCTCGGTGCTCTCGCTGGTCGATGACGACTATTACTTCGAGATCATCTCGCACGGGCGCAAGGGAACCCAGATGCCGCCCTGGGAGAAGGCTTTGACGCGGACCCAAATCCTGAGCGTCATCCGGCACATGCGGACCTGGTCCAACGCCGCCCCCGACCGTGAGGCCGTTCTGGCGGGGCAGGGGAGCCCCGCCCGGGGGTCGGCCCTCTACCGCGGCCGCTGCGCGGCCTGCCACGGCCGGCGGGGGGAAGGGGGAATCGGCAACAACCTCAACAATCCCACCTTCCTGTCCATCGCCTCGGCGCAGTTCTTCCGGGACATGGTCATCGGCGGAAGAAAGCACACCGCCATGCCCGCCTCCTACAACCTGACGACCGGCGAGGTCTCCGACCTGGTTTCCTATCTCATGTCCTGGTCCAAGCCGCGCCACTCCTGGGAGGAAACCGGGGCCTTGCTCCCGGAGGCGTCGGCGGAGGTCGGGGGGAAGATTTTCGGCGCCCGCTGCGCGTCCTGCCACGGGGCCCGGGGAGAAGGCGGCATCGGCTCCCGGCTGAGCAGCGACTCGTTCCTGCGCATGGCCGACGACCGGTTCCTATTCCGGGCGCTGTCGCAAGGGCGTCCCGGGACCGCGATGCCCGGGTGGTATTTCCTGCCGTCCCGGGACTTGGCCGATTTGATCAAGTTCATGCGCTCCTGGCAAAAAGGGCCGAGCGTCGCCGTCGACCGCGCGCCGCGGCGCGGCGAGCCGGAGTTCGGCAAGCTCATCTACGACAAAGCCTGCGTCTCCTGCCACGGCCCCGAGGGGCGGGGGGGCACCGGGGGACAGATCGGAAACCGGGTGTTTCTGGAGTCGGCCACCGACGAGTTTTTGTGGCGGACCATCGCCCACGGCAAGCAGGGCAGCGGCATGAGAGGGTTCCTGGAGGGAAGCAGCATGGGGGCCTTGATGGCCTTGAACTCGTCGGACATCGACCATGTCGTCTCCTACCTGCGGACCCTGGAAAAGAAGCCCCGGGTGGATCTGCTCAACCGGGAGTTCCCCGGCACCTCGGCGGCCTCGGGCCGGGAGATTTATCTCGGCAAAGGCGGCTGTTCCAAATGCCACGGGGAACACGGGGAGGGCTCCAGCGGCCCCTCCTTGAACACCCAGGGTTTCCTGAAAGCCGCGACCAACGGGTATTTGGCCGCGACTATCATCATGGGCCGCCAGGGAACCGAAATGAGGGCCTTCAACGCCTCCGGCAATTCCGTCCTGAGCCAGCGCGAGGTCATGGATCTGGTCGCCTACATCCGCTCCTGGGAGAAAAACCCCCCGAGCGCCGTGCGCGTCGTGGACCGGACCGAAAGCGCGGCCCGGGAGGGGCGCCTGCTGTTCGACCGTTATTGCGCCGGGTGCCACGGAGATGCGGGCCGGGGCCAGGCCTCGCTCGGGATCAAGGGCTACGCGCCGTCGCTCAACACTCCGGAGTTTCTCAAGGCCGCCGACGACGGGTTCTTGATGGCGACCATTGCCATCGGCCGTCCCAACACCGGCATGCGCCCCTTCGGCGCGGGAGCCGGGGGCGTGGCGGACCTGTCCGCGGCGGAGATCCGAAAGATCGTCGCCTACATCCGTTCTTGGGAGAATTCAAAATGAGCCGCCGATCCCTGCTGGACCCGGGCGTCAAAACCGCGTTGGCCGCCGCCGCCGGAGCGGGAGCCGTCGTCTTCCTTCTCGGGCTCAAGGCCGATCCGCATCGGGCGATGGCCGACCTTCTGTTGGCCAACGTCTATTTCATCATGCTGGCGGCCGCGGCCATGGCATTTGTCGCCATCCAGAACCTGGCCGGCGCCGGCTGGCCCGTGCTTTTCCGGCGCGTTCCGGAGGCAATGAGCGCCTATCTGCCCGTCGGCGCGGTTTTGATGCTGGCGGTGTTGGCGGGCTCCGGAGTCCTTTACCACTGGGCGCACCCGGAGTCCTTGGTCCACGACGAACTGCTCCACGCCAAATCCGGCTATCTCAATCTCAAGGGGTGGACTCTCCGGACGGCCGTCGCTTTGGCGGCCTGGTGGGTGTTTTCGCGCGCCCTCGTCCTGCATTCGCGGAGGCAGGACCTGGACGGCGACATCGAGCACACCCACCGCGCCAAGCGCCTGTCGGCGGCGTTTTTGGTCGTCTTTGGGATCACCTTCACCCTGGCCTCCATCGACTGGGTCATGTCCTTGGAGCCGCATTGGTACAGCACCATTTTCCCCTGGTACATGTTCGGGGGGGCTTTCGTGCAGGCCGTGGCGGGGATCGCCTTGTTGACGGTGCTCCTCCATGGGCGGGGCCTGTTCCGCGAGTTCAACGACGCCCACCGGCACGACCTGGGCAAATACCTCTTCGCCTTCGGGGTGTTCTGGGCCTACCTTTGGTTCTGCCAGTTTCTTCTGATCTGGTACTCCAACATCCCGGAGGAGATCGCCTATTACGCGGCGCGCCGCTCACGCGGCTGGCTGTCGGTCCAGGCCTTGAGCCTGGGGGCCAATTTTCTGGTTCCGGGCATCCTGTTGCTTGCGGCCTCGGCCAAGAAAAACGCGGGGCTCTTGGCCGTCGGCTGCGTCTCGCTGTGCGCGGGGCGCTGGTTGGACCTGTATACGATGATCATGCCTTCGGTCTCGGCCTCGGCCCGGCCTTCCTGGATCGACCTGCCGGTCTTTCTGGGCGTGGCGGGGTTGTTTATCCTGGTTTTTGACCGGGCGTTCGCCGCGGCCGAGCCGGTCGCGCTCAAAGACCCGTATCTGTCCGAGAGCCTGCACCACCACGGCTGAGTTTCGACGGCCGCAGCTCGTACACCACGCTCCAGGCGTCGGGCCACACCCTGCCCGGCGGGTGCTTGTGCTCGAAAATGGGCTCGCCCCGGGCGCCCAGGTACTCCTGCCAGACTTTCAAGGAACGGGGATCCGGGGCCAAGGATCGGCGGGGGCCGCTTTGCCAGCGGGCCAGCTCCATGCGGTTGACCAGCAGATGGGTAAATCCCTCCGCGCGCAGCCGGGCGCCCAGTTCGGCGGCGCTTTTGACCTCCCGCAGCCAGAGCTGAAGGGGATGCTGGTCGTAGATGGTGGGCGCCACGCAATCCCCTCGGCAATGGAAGGCCCGTCCCTCGCCCAGGAAAAGGACCTTGGACCCCGGAAGCTTTTCGTTGATGAACTCGACGGCGGCGTAGCTCGGGGCGTGGTAGGACGGGCGCGCGATTTTGAGATACTCCGCCGCGGGCGTTTTTCCCAGGACGACGTCCGCGGATCCCAAAGAACGGAAGAGGAGGGCGGCGTGAATCCCGTTGGCCAGGGCCGCGGTGAAAATCAGGGCCCGGGTCCAGGGCCGCAGGCGCGCGGGCAGGGCCTCCAGGAAAATCGCCAGGACCAGCGCCAGGACCGGCAGGTGCGGGAGCAGGTAGCGGGAAAAAGAGCTCGTCAGGCTCCAAGTTCCCCAGAGTCCCACCGCCGCCGCCCAGGCCAGGGCCAAGGGGGCGGCGCGCATCCGCGCCAGGGCCAGTGCCGGCAGGGCCAGCAGGAGCGTGGGACCTAAATCCATCCCGCGGGTTGAGACCGTCCACGGGTGGGCCGCCCAGGCGGAGAACCCGGCCCAGGTGGTCAGGACCCCGAGGGGGTCGCGCGCCTCGGCGTCCTGGAGGAAGGCCAGCCAGCGCGGCGCGGCGTCCCCCGCCCAGCGCTCGTGGAAGAACGGATAAAGCGGATTGCCGTAAAGGATGGCGTTCTTGAAAACCCAAGGGGCCGCCGCCAGGGCCGCGATCAAGAGAAAAATCGCCGCCTCCCGGATTTTTTCCCGGAAGGTTCCAGGAAAAGTCCAGGCCAGGCCCGCTGCCAGAATAAGGCCCGCGGGCCAGGCCTGGTACTTGGTCCCCATGGCCAGTCCGGTCAGGACCCCGGCCAGGACGGTCCAAGTCGCGGGCCCCTCTGGGTCCGAGACCCTTCGGGCCAAGGCCGCGATGGCGGCCAGTTGGAAGAAGGCCCAACCCGGCTCCACTCCGCATTTCCAGGACATGACGCCCACCAGCGGCGTCGAGTAGAATAGGAGCCCCGCCAGAAGGCCCGCCCCGCGGGTCGCGTGCCGCGCGCCGAAAGAGACGCAGAGGCCCGCCGTCAGGACCCCGAAGCTCCAGTTGAGCAGGCGCGCCAGCGCGTCGCCGCCCAGCGGAAGGGCCGCCCCGTAGAGCATTTGCACCAGGAGCGGAAGGCCGGAATATAAATTATCGGCGGTGGGGACGATCCCGCCGTGCTTCCAGTAAACCGCGGGCAGGGCCAGATGATAGACCAAGGCGTCGTAGAAGATCTCCGGCATGAGGGCGCCGAAAAAATTAAAGAGAGCGAGGGCCGCCAAACCTCCCGCCGCAACCTTCTCCCAAGCGGTCCAAGGCGGGGCGGGGGCCGGTTCTAAAAAAGGAACCGGCCGTCGGCTCTCCAGCGCGCAAGCGAGGGCGATTGCGGCCGCCGCGAAGGCCAGGACCCCGGTCCGCCAAAGTCCCAAGAGGCCAAGGCCGAGAAGCGCCAGGCCGAAAAGACCCCAGCCCAGAGCCAGGGCCAGCGGCCAACGCTCCGTCGCCGGACCGCCCCAAAGACCGAAGCGCCTGATCATCGCCCGCCCCGCCGTGCCTCCCAGGGCGCCCAGGAGCGCCAGCCCCCCGAGCAGGCCCAAGGCCCGCGCCGCCGCCGCGCCCGTGGCCTGCCAGAAAGGCGGGACCAGCCCCGGCCAGAGCCGAATTTCGGAAAAGTTCCGCGCCCAATCGCCCGTGCCGTAGAAGCTCCAGGCGGCGTTGGCCCAATAAAGGAGAAAGAGGGCCAGGCCCAACCACTCTGGAATCCTCCAGTCGAGGGCGGCGGACACCTCGGAGAGAAGCGGCTTCTTGTTCTTGGACGCCATGAGTGGGGCGATTATACCGCATGCGTCCCGGGGGTTGACGTAAATCGCGGCGTCCCCTACACTATTGCGGCATGGCCCTCAATTGCCCCCAGTGCGGCTATCAGAACGCGGACGACGCGGCCCTCTGCAATCTCTGCCAGGCGATTTTACGCCCCTCGGCGGCCCCGCCCGTTTCCTCGGCGCCGCCGGCCTCCCCCGCCCCCGCGGCCGTGGGAGAATTGGCCGTTTCCTTCACGGAAAATATCTGGCTTTTCGAGATTCATGGGACCCGGGAGCGTTTGGAGGTCAAGCAGCGGATGACGACGGGCTACACCGTCATCGGCGGGATTTTCCTGGTTTGCATCCTGCCCTTCGTTATCGGGGCGATCTTCTCCGCCTTCTCTCATCCCTTGCGCCTGCTCTGGGTGCCGGTTTTTTTATTGGGCGCGGCGGGGGTCGGGGGGCGGTCGGCGGTGATCTTGGAAGGCCCCTCCAAGACCGTGAAGGGGTGGTCGAGCTTTTTCGGCTGGCGCATCCTTCACGAGGACCGGCGCATCGGCCCCCTGGACGCGGTGACGGTCTCCCGGGAATGGCGGGAGGACAAGCACCGCAAGTGGGAGGTCTTCGCCGTCCGGATCAAGACCGGCGGCGAGGAAATCGACGTCCTGGAAGGCCACTCCGACACCCGGACCGTCCTGGCCCTGGCCGACCTGGCCGGGGCCCTGCTGGGGATCAAGGTGGAGAAGAACCTTTCGGCTTGAGCGGCGGGCCGGGCCGGGCCAACGCTTTCATGAGGAACTCGGTATCCTCCATAAGCGGCTCGCCTCGCCAAAGGCGCGGGAGCGGGAATTCCACGGTGGGCCGATCGTCCGACAAGGGGGCGAAGCGGGAGGCGTAGGCGCGAAGCGCCCGCTCGTCGGCGACGAAGCCGGAGCGCAGGTAGCCTTCGTTAAGCATCCCACCGCGGAAGGCGGGGGCGCGCTCCCGAAGGCGGCGCGCGAGCGTGCCTTCCGGCCATTCGAGCGGCCTCCCGGAGCCGAGGGCCAGAAACCCGGACAGGAGCGGCTGGCGCCAAACGGCGATATGCTCGAAGCTCTCACCGAGCCCCGAGAGAATCTGCCAATAATCGCTCTCGAAGGAAAGGGTGGGCAGCCAGAGCACGAGCACCCCGTCCGGACGCAGGCGGGAGCGGGCCAGGGCGAGAAACTCCCGCGTGTAGAGGTTGACCGTTCCCGCGCTGTAAAGCGGCGGGTTTCCATCGATGATGATCGCGTCGTAGAGCCGGGCCGAGCGCAGGAGAAAGTTGCGTCCGTCCTCGATGAAAATGCGGTTGCCGGGTTTGAAGAGATGCTCGGCCGCGTCCGGGTGGAAGAAGGACGCGTGGCGCAGGACGCCCGCGACCAACTCGACGCCGTCCACGCGGGCCCCCAACAGGGAGGACGCGCGGAAGGCGTTTCCGCCGCCGAAGCAGATGACGAGCGCTTCGCGGGGGTCGCCGGCGAAGACCTGGGCCAGCGCGGACATCAAGGTCCCCTCGCCGCTCGCCCCGGAGGTGGCGATCCCGTTTACGAAGAGCGTGCGCCGGCCGTCCTGGTCGGTTCCCGTGATGGTCGCCGCCGGTGACTCATCGTGAAAGCCGACGCGCGCCTCCGGCCCCCCGCGGCGGGTCAAGCGGTTGAGCAGTATTTCCAGGGAAGGATCCTTCCCCGCGAAGGCGGCGAGCAGGAGCGAAAACCCCGCCAGGGCGGCCGGGGCGGTCCAGGCTCCCCTTCGGCGGGCGAGAGCGGCGGCCCCAAGCCCTCCGGCGCTTGCCAGGGCCGAGAGCGCCAGCAGGCCGGCGTGGGCGCCGAGCCGGCTGATACCCCAGAAACCGCAGAATAGGGACCCCGCGATCGCGCCGACGGTGCTCCAGGCGTAGAGCTTTCCGGCGGCGCTTGCGCCGCCGCCGCAGAGCTCGACGCCGACCGGAAACAGCATCCCCAGGATGAGAGCGGTCGGGAGCACCAGCGCGACGGCCTCGCCGGCGATCAGGGGGAAGTCCGCGAAGACTTGGAGAGGCGAATAAAGGAACGCCGGGGAATCGAGGCTCAGCCCGATGAAGCGCGCGCTCGCGGCGCTGAGAGCGACCGCGCACCCGAGTCCCGCCAGGAGCGCGGCCAAGGACTCCATCGGGCGGTTCCGGGGAGCGCGAACGCAGCTTCCTAGTCCGATGCCGCCCAGATAAACCAATAGGATCAAGGCGAAGGCGTAGGTCGAGTTCCCGAGCAGCGGCGCGAACTGCCGCGACCAAAGAACCTCGCACCCCAGGGAGCAGAAGCCCGAAAGGGCGAACAGCGCGAGCACCGCCCCCGGGGCGGGGGCGGCTCCAGGGAAATCTGCGGCTTTCGGCCGGGGCGCCCGTGAGAGCCAAAAGGCGGCGGCCGCCGCCAACGCGTTGAGCGCCGCCGCCCAGGTGATCGTCGCGCGTTCGCCGATGCCGCCGATCGTCAAGAAGCCCGCCAGGGCCAGACCCCCCATCGCGCCCAGCGTGTTGGCTCCATAGAGCAGGGCCGGGCGCTCCGAATCGCGCGCGAGGGCCGGCAAGGTCGCCCCGAGCAAAAAGGTCGGCGGAAGAAGGGCCGGCGCGGCCAAGGCCAGGCGCAGCCAGGCCGGGAGCGGGCCGTCGGAGGAATAGCCGGCCGCGAAAATCCCGATCCGCCCAAGCCACCAGCTCCCGGCCAAGGCGCAAAGACCGGCCGCGAGCTCCAGCCAGGCGTAGACTCTCAGCCAGTCGGCCGGGCGGCGGGCGCGCGCCCCCCAGGCCGAACCGAGAGCCAGTCCCGCCATGTAGAGCGCGACCAACCCCGCGACCGCATGAACAGTCACTCCGAACGCCCGCGAGAGTTGGCGCATCCAGACCAACTCGTAGGCGAGGGCCGACGCTCCCGAGAGCGCCATCAAGAACGGGGCGGCGGCGGCCCGGGAGTCGCGCATGATGCATTGTACATTCTGGGTGGAACTTTCTTAAGGGGGGAGACAGGGGGGGAAACGCCCCCAATGCGGCCTTCCGTGGTGGAATTGTCCCTTGAAATCGTCGGGGCCGAAGGCCATACTAGAGTCCATGCGTCCACGGCCGCCGGTGAGGCTATTGCTGGTGGAGTTCGCCGTCGTCAACCGGTTCCACCGGGCCATGGCCTTTCCCCGGGTTCAGGGATTTGCGCGCCGGCGGGGCGCGCGGGTTCGCTGGCTGCGTTTCGCCGTGCCGGCGGACGACTCGCTTCGTTTGGGCTGCGACGGGGCCTCCCTGCTCCCGGAGGACCAAACCGTTCTGCGCGGCTGGATCCGGCGGTTTGACCCCACGCACCTGATCTTCAGCCACCGGCCGGCGGCGGAGCTCGGCCCCGGGGCGGGCGCGCAGGACCGACGCGGCGGCTACCTCGCCGAGGCGGGGTTGGCCTCCGGCGGCGGGGCGACCGGCCCGTTCTCCCCGCTTGCCGGGGAGGCGGGGGTCGGTCCCTTCCTCGGTTTTCCGGCTTCAACGAGTTTGGAGGCGGAGACGCCGGACTACTCTTGGACCCCGGGCAACCGCGGCGCCGAAACCCTCGAGCCCCTGCCCTTCGTCAGGGTGGACGCGGAATGCCGCTACAACCGCTCCCTGGCCCATAATCCGTTTTTTGCGGGCGTCGATCTGTCCGGGAGCCTGCGGCCGGGGGGGTGCTCCTTCTGCCTGCGGCCCTCCACCGGGACCGAGCGCGCCGAGGACCTGGAAACTCTCCTGGAGAGGCAGTTGTCGGCCATCGAAAGGACCTGCCCCCGCCGGCCCGGCCGCCGTTTGGCGATCCGCCTGACCGGGGAACGCGCCATGGGCCGGATCGACGAGGTCGCCGCGTTGATCGCCCGCCTGAAGCTACGCCCCGCCGATTTCCTGCTCGACAGCCGGGTCGACGTCATTGTCCGGACCCGCGAGCGCTTCGAAAGGGCGCTTGGCCGCCTGCGGGGGACGGGCCATCGCCTGGCCCTCGCCCTGGTCGGGATCGAGAATTTCGCGTCGGGGGAACTGCGCCGGTACAATAAAGGGGCCTCCCCGGTCCAGAATCTCGAGGCCGCCAGGATGCTCTTCGAATGGGAGGCCCTCCATCCGGAGACGTTCGGGTTCCGGGAATTCGGCGGTTTGAGCATGATCACCTTCAACCCCTGGACCCGGCCGGAGGAGTTCGACCTCAACGTTTCCGTAGCGGAGCTGGCGGGTTTGGCGCCCATGCTGGGAAAGCTGTGGAACGGGCGCCTGAGGCTGTACCCGGGCTTGGCGCTGGAGGCCAAGGCCCGCCAGGAGGGCTTGCTCGTGGCGCGCTGCGACGACCCGCTCCTGGAGACGGCGCGGCTCAATTTTTACGAGAATGAAACCCCGTGGCGCTTTCAGGCCCCCGAGATGGAGAGCGTCAACCGGATCACGGCCCGGTTCTTCTCCGAAGGCCCCCCGCCGACCGACGAGCTGTCGGTGTCGGTCTCCGCCTTCCTTAAGGAGGGAACTTCGATCGGCGTGTCCCCCGCGGAGGCGGCCCACCTCGCGGTGCTGGCGGCCCAGCGGGCGGCCTGGGAAGGGGGCCCGGCCGACCCCGGGGACGCGCTGGCCCGCGCCCGACGCCTGGCCGGCGCCCACCCCCGCCTGAACACCGAGAACGTCCGCTGGTTTCGGCCGGATGGCCTGTCTCATGAGGAGGCCTTGAAACTGCTCGAGCGCAAGCCGGTGGTCAAGATCGAGCCCATCCATTCGGACGACCTGGCCGCGTGGCGCGCCCGGGGCGATCTTCCCCACGCCCGTTTTTACCGGAGGGCCTGGGGACGGGACGGGCGGTCTTCGACCTGGGAGTTGATCTTCGGCCGCGACCCCGGAAAGGTCCGCCGGGCCG
Organism: uncultured Elusimicrobia bacterium; assembly: GCA_964358485.1. Lineage (GTDB taxonomy): Bacteria > Elusimicrobiota > Elusimicrobia > UBA1565 > UBA9628 > CAYHPY01. The sequence continues at coordinate 6,013 of CAYHPY010000075.1, read as the reverse complement.
TCGAATTGACCCGGCGGGAGGCAGCCTCGGCGGGCCCGCAAGGGCGGGCCGCGACCGAGGGAGTCGGGGTGCTTTTGGGCTATCCCCGGTGCTGCGCCAGGGCTCATTCCCGAAAATCCCCGGCCCTGCGCCACCGGGATTTCTGGGGACACGTGCTCAACCGGATCTCCGCGGCGGACCGCGTGCCGCCGGAGCTCAACCCGGGGCTGCACGCCGTCGTCCATGTTCCCTGCTCGCTGGCTTGCCCCCATTCGCTGGCGCAGGCCCGGCGGGCCTTGGCCGCGGGCCGCCGGCCGGGCGGAGGGCGCAACCCGTATTTGTTGCTGTGGGGGGCCGACGATTGCTGGGTGGAACTCAAGCCCCGGACGGGGCCCGGGCCGCGTTTCGCCTACGACGCGGGAGGCTTTTCGGGCATGGGGGCCGACCTCGACGCCGCCCGCGAGGGGGACGAGATCGAACTGGGGGAAGAGACCGTTCTCATCCGCAAACAGGGCCGCCCCTACGCGTCTCTTTCGGGGCGCGCGTTTCTTTGGTGGCACCGGAGGGTCTTCCAGGGGGAATTCTGGCGGGGCTTGGCCGCCCTGAGCGCCTCGGTCCCTCATCCCGAGACGCGGCCCGTCCTCCGCCGGGGAGGCCCGCCGCCGAAGGGGCGGCCGGTCTCCGGGCTGGAAAGCGGCCCCGGCCGGGCCGCGGCCGCCGGGATCGACATTCCCGAAATCGCGCGCCTGCTGGCCGCCGCGGACGCGGAGTGCGCCGGAGGTCCCCCGGGGGTCTTCGAGAGCCGGTTCGACGGGGACGTCATTCGGATTCGCTTCGACGGCAAGGAATTCGGCCTGTTTCTGGCGCCCCGTCAAAACTACCGCGGCCCCTTTTTCGGGGAGACGCCGTCGTTCTACGCTTGCGTTCGGGGGGATTTGGCGATGACCCCTTCCGAAAAGGAGCGCCTCGAGTCCTATGTGAAGGCGTTGGCCCGGCGGGACGGCAAGCTCAAGGAAATCTTCCGGGGCGCGGGCGCGCCGGATGGTCAGCGATGAGCGAACCAGGAGGGTCGGAGGGTTTCCAGAAAGCTCCGGAGTTGGGCGGCGATCAGCTCATTGCCCAGGGCGTTGGGGTGGATGATGTCCTGGAAGAAAACGCGATTTGGAAAATAGGGGGCGAGCCGGGACTCGTCGAGGCCCAGTTCCCCGGCGGTCAGCGTCACCCAATCCGGCCGGGCCGGCTGTCCGCCGGCGCGGCGCTCCCAATCCGCGATCCAGTTCTGAGGACGGTCGAAGGAGACCTCCAGCACGCCCAGGCAGACCTCCGGCCGGGTCTTAAAAAAATCCGTGATGTGGCCGGCGACGCGCGAGCCCGTCGCGTCGGGAACTTCGAAAACCACCAAGGGAATGTGGAGGTCCTTCAGGGTTCGGGCGATCCGTTCCAGATCCGACCGGTAGGCCTCGGCGGCGGCCAGGGCCACCCCCGCGCCGCGCCGGCGGGGGTCGCCGGAAAATTTATTCGCCGCCCAGGCCAGAACCCGGGAGAACACGACGGCCTTGAGGGCGAGAACCCGGAGTCCGGCCGAACGGCCCTCCCGGCTCAGGCGCCACCTTGTTATGTCGAGATCGTTCCCCGTCGCCTGGAGGATGACCAGGCTCGGACGCCGTCGGGCGTAGCGCGCCAGGACGTCCGCCAGGCAGGTCGAGGTGCAGCCGGGCACGCCGAAATTCAGGATCTTCGTCCCGCGCGGCAAGGCGCCTTGGAGGAGGTCTGCGAACCGGTCCGTCCGCTCCACGCCCCGGCCGAAGGTGACCGAGTCCCCGAGCGCGAACCAGGTCCGCCGGTCCGCCGCCCACGCGAAGGGGCTTTCCCGGAAGCCCTCGGCGTTGGTGGCGACGCGGTAGGCGACGGCGATGCGGTCGAAAGCGGGGCGGTCCCGCTCCGGCTCCAGCACCGCGTCCAAGCCGGGCTGCAGGCGGGTGGCCAGGCCGAGGCCAAGCCGGTCGCGATGGGCCGTCAAGAAGCTCCAGCGCGCGAGATTCAGGCGGGACTGGAAGAGGAAGCGGTGGAACTGGGGATCGGCGCTTCCGACAAGCCGGAAGGAGGCCTCGACGGCGCCGCCCAGGGCGGCAAGACCGAGGATCGCGCCGAGGAGGGCCCGGACGGGGCCCCGGACGCGGGATGAGGGCGGACCGGTCGTCTCCATGGGGAACTCGTCCTATTATAGTCGGTTCCAAACCCAATTTGATGTCTTGTTCGCGGGAACCGGGCAGCCAACTCGGCAGGGATGGGCTCGCCTATTTCCGGGAGCTCATCGGCGGGCCCCCGGCGGGTTGGACGCTCGAGCGGTCCGCGTTTTCCCTCCGCGCCTTGGAGTTCTCCCTCGTCCAGGGACCACGGCGGCTGGAATTTTTCGCCGCGCCCGATCCCGCGGCTTGCGCGGGGGCCCTGGGATTTCGCCTGCGGGTCGAGCCGGAACGGCTTGAGCCGGGGGAGGACGATCTCGTCCGGGCGGTCGCCGCCGGCTTGGCCGCGACGACCTTCGGCGAGCTCATCATTCGCCTGCGGCGGGACGGCCTGCTTTATTACGACCCCGACGGCCACCGGGGCCCCTCGCGGCTCGACCGGTACTACCGCCGCAACGACCACTCCGCGGATTACTGGAAATTCGTGTACCCGCAATGGCGCTGCCTGGAGCAGATGGTCAACCTGGGAGCGCACTGGGCCCGCGTCAACCATGCGACTCTCGAATGCCGCCTTTCGAGCCCGACGATCGAGACGCCTTCCCTGCGCTTCTTCGCCGACGAGCCCTCCAACCGGGGGGACCTGGACTGCGTCAACATCGAGACCCCCCTCACGGAGGGGGACGTGCTCAGCGGGCGCACCCAGGAACTGCTGGGGCGCGCCCTCGAGGAAACGGCGCGCCGGGAGAAGCCGGCCTACATTCACGTCAACACCACCTGCCTGCCCGAACTGATCGGGGATACCCCCGTGCCCTTCATCGGCGCCATCGAGAGCGGGCTCGGCGTGCCGGTGTTTTGGACCTCCAAGACCCGTCCCGGAGGCCCGATTTACTCGGCTTGGATCGAACGCCTCCTGGATCAAGTCGATTTTTCCGGCCCCCGCGACCCGCGGGCCGTTCTGTTGGCGGGCGTCCCCTCGGCGGCCGCCCGGGCCGAGGCCGAAGCTCTCTTGGGGGCGCTGGGCCTGCGCGTGGCGGGGGCGTTGTTGCCCAACATCGACTTCCGGAAAATCGCCGGGATCGGCGAGGCGGGCGCGCTCGTGTGGCTGGACCCGGTCGGCTGGGAGACGATCTCGGACGGTCCCTTTTTGCGGCGCGGGCTGGCCGTCGTCCGGCACCACCCCCCCTACGGATCGGAGGGGGTCCGGGACTGGCTCGGACGCGTCGCCTCGGTCCTGGGCCGGGAGGGCGGCGCCCAGGCCTTCGCCCGGCTGGAGGCCGGGCGGGCGGACGAGCTCGACGCGCTGAGGGCGCAATGCCGAAGGCGGACCGTGGCACTCGTCGGCGACCCGGCCGATCTGGAGCTGCTCGCCGAACAAAAGCGCGCTTTCGGCTTCTCCCCGGCCGCCCTTCTCGGCGAGCTCGGCTTCAACGTGCGCTGCCTGGTTCATTGCGGGGGCGCCGGGGCGAAAGCCTCGGAGATCCGCCGCCCCCGGGCCCCGTTGGGCGCCGGGACCGTCGAGTTTTTGCCCTTCGCCTCCGAGGCCCAGCTCGACCGGCGCTTGGCGGGGGGCGTGGATCTGGTCTTCTCGCACTTCAACCACGACCCTCGCCTGAGGGCGCATGGGCTCGGGGGCTTCACGGAGAGCGCCTTCGAGCCGGGCCTGGAGGGCCTGCTCCGGTCGGGGCGGCGCCTTCTGGCCGGGTGCGCGGCCCGGCCTTTTCCCCGCCATCGCGCGTGCCTTCCGGGATGGGCCCGATGAAGGCGCCCGAGGGCAACGCCCGCCAGCGCCTTCCCTTTCTCAACGGCGTCTACGTCGCGACCGACGCGGTCGCGGGCGCCTACCTCGTCGTCGACGGCCCCTACTGCGCCTCCAATAAGGCCGAGATGCAGTACAGCCACAACTTCGCCTCCCGGCTTCTGACCCATTTCTCCCATAACCGCGTCGTTCACACCGGGGAGATCGAGCTTCGGGAGGAGGTTCAGAACCTCTCGACCGACCGCGCCGCCCATGTCTCGGCGGTCTTTTCCAAGGTCTGCGCCCTGCCCGACGCAAAGATCGTGTTTGCGACCTCCTTCGATTTCCACGAACTCACGGCCTTTCCCCTGAAAGAGATCGCGCGGCGTCATGACGAAGCCGGCTCGGCGCTGGTCTGCGACATCCCTTCGCGCTCCCTGGGGGGCACCTGGCTGGACGGCTACGCGGGGGCCTGCCTGGCGCTTGCCCGGCGGGTGAACCTGCGGCCCGGGCGGGGCGCCGCCGACGCGGTGGCGGTCGTGGGGCATCTGCAGGATCGCGACGAGCCCGACAACGCCGGCAACCTGCGGGAACTGCGCGGCCTGCTGGGCGCGCTGGGCCTGCGGGTGGTTTCGGTCTGGCTCTCCGGCGGGGGCCGAGCCGAGTTGGAGGCCGCCCAACGCGCCGGGCTGGTGGTTTCACTGCCGTACGCCCGCGAGGCGGCGCGGGTCGTGGCCAAGAGGCTCAAGGCGGGTCTTTGCGAGGTGGACCTCCCCGTGGGCCTGGCGGCCACGGAGCGCTTTTTGCGCCGGGTCGGCGCCCGGGTCGGGCGGGCCGCGCGGGCCAGGAGCTTCGCCGATCGGGAGAGCGCGGCCGCCGTTCGCGACACCGAGGGCCACGTGTCCCGGGTGATCGCCGGACGGGCGGCCGACATCCGGCAGGACGACCCCGCGCTGGCCGCCCGCCTGCGGGAGCTCTGCTCGGAGCTGGGCTTGACCGACCCCGGCGCCCACGGCCCGCCGCGGGACGGCCGCCTCTTGTGCCTGGCCCCCACCTCCGGAGGGCCCAAGCCCCCGGGCGTGCACGTGCCGATCGGCTACCCCAACTACCTGGAGCATCCGGTCGTCGAGCGGCCCTCTTTCGGCTATGCGGGCTTCCGGCATCTCGTCGACCGCATCGCGGCGGCGATTCTCCGCGGCGAGGTCCCGGCGTGACGGCCAAAAATCAGCTGTCCTTGGTCGTCTACGGAAAAGGCGGCGTCGGCAAGTCCACCGTCTGCGCGCATCTGGCCGCGTGCCTGGCCGCCGAGGGCCGGCGGGTGCTTCTGCTCGGCTGCGACCCCAAGGCCGACAGTTCCCTGCGATTGCTGGGCGGGACCCGGCCGCCGACCATCGTCGAAATGGTGTCGGGTCAGGTGAGCCGAAAATTCAGCAGCCTCGTGGTGGGCAGCGACGCCGGCGTCGACGTCCTGGAGACCGGAGGCCCGGAGCCTGGGCAGGGCTGCGGCGGGCGGGGCGTGGCGACGCTGTGCCAATTCCTCGAGGAGCACGCCCGCGAGATGAGCGCCTACGACGCGGTCATCTTCGACGTGCTCGGGGATCTGGTCTGCGGCGGTTTCGTGGCGCCGCTTCGTTCCGGGCTGGGGCGGGACGTCTACATCGTCTCCTCGGAGGAGACCGCCTCCTTGTTCGCGGCCAACAACATCGTCCGGGTGGCGGCCCAGGCCTACCACCGGAACGTGTCGTTGGGGGGGATCATCTTCAACCTGCGCCAAAACGACGCGCGCTCCGAGGTCCTCACGGGGTTTGCCGAGCGCCTCGGCATCGGGATCACGGCGGTCCTTCCCCGCGACGCGGCCATCCTCGATGCCGAGGAGCTGGGGCTGACGGTGCTGGCCCACGCCCCGGCCTCCCCCGCGGCGGCTCGATTCAAGGCCTTGGCTCAGGCGGTCGGCGGCCGCCGGGAGGCGGTCGCGGGCGGGAAGGTTCGGCCCATGACCAACGAAGAATTTTGGGCCTTCGTGCGCGAGCGCCGGGTCCGCCGGCCCGGCCCGATTTAGAGCCTATCCCAATAACTGGAAGGCCCTTCGGAGGCCCGAGCATGAGACGAGTGC
>CAYHPY010000074.1:0-18725 GCA_964358485.1 uncultured Elusimicrobia bacterium | reverse complement strand
CCCCCATCACCACCATCTGCATGGGCATGGCCATGTCCTTCGGCGCCGTCATCCTGGCCGCCGGCACCAAGGGCCGGCGCTTCGCCCTGCCCCAGTCGCGCATCATGATCCACCAGCCCCTGGTGGGCGGCATTTCCGGACAGGCCACCGACATCGTGCTGGAAGCCAAGGAAATGGCCCACACCCGGGACGTCCTGGAGCGGATCATGGCCAAGCACACCGGCCAGACCGTGGAGAAGATCAACCGGGACATGGAGCGCAACTACTACCTCTCGGCCGAGGATTCCAAGACCTACGGGATCATCGACGAGGTCATCAGCGGGACCAAGTTGGCCGAGCTGGCCAAGACGCGGTAGTTCTTTAGCGCCCGGGCCGCTCCCTTAAGAGCCGCTCCGTAATCCACATCCGCATCAGGGTTGAAAAATTCAATCCTTTGCGCGCAGCCAGTCGTTTGATTTCCTCCAGGGAATCTTCCTCAAGGCGCAAGGCGACCAGCCGCCGGGGTTTGGGAAAGGCGATGGAAACCGGGCGCGCCCGGCCGTCTTCTTCCAAGGAAGAAGTCTTGTCGTAAGTTCGTCTTAACCCCGCGTCTTTTCTGTCCCGGTTCATGGGAATGTCCTCAATGCGACGCATGGCGGCGGTACCTTCGCCTTTCCGTTTCCGTCATATCCCTGGCCGTGATCACTTTCGCGCTTCCCCGGCCCAGATACCGTACAACCACCAATAAATATCGACCGGCGTCGCTCCGGCCGAATACCTCGTAGACCCCACGGGTTCGGCCCTTCAGGGCCAGCCGGTGGTTGTAGGCGGCCTCCTCCGTTTCGGAGACGGTCACCCCGTGCCGCGATCGGATGTGCAGTTCCGCGTCCTCGCTCCACGCCAGAAATCGCACCTTGAACAATCATCACCTCTATTATACACTGTCATACATTTCCCTGCCAGGGGGACTGCCGGCTCGGTTCCCCCCACTCTATATACGAGTGAGGGGCCTCATTTGTTCCAAGAATCCGCCAGCTTCCTTGACAGCCCCCCTCCCGGCCCGATATAATACTAGCAGTCAGTAGCATCGACTGCTAATAATGCGCCAACTCAAGCCCGAAACCGTCGAGCGCCGCAAGCGAGACCTCCTGCAGTGGGTCATCCACAACTACATCCGGACCTCCCGGCCCGTGGCGTCCTCCATGATCGCCGAGGAATCCGGCCTGGACCTCTCCAGCGCCACCATCCGCAACATCCTTCAAGAGCTGGAGGAGGAAGGGTTCCTGCAGCAGCCCCATTCCTCCTCGGGGCGCCAGCCCACCGACAAGGGCTACCGGTTTTACGTGGATTACCTCATGGACGCCCAGCGTCTGGCGGCAACGGAGAAAGAGCGCCTGGAGCGGTCCTACCGCAGCCAGATTTCCGAGATGGACACTTTGCTGGCGGAGACCTCCAAGCTCCTGTCCCGGGCTTCGCACGCGGCGGGCCTGGTGCTCTCCACCCAGATGCGCGATCATGTCCTAAAGCGCCTGGAGATCATTCCCGTCGGGGGCCGCAACGTCCTGGCGATCATGGTCACCGAAACGGGCATGGTCCGGCATTGGCCGATCCGGCTTTCCTTCGAGCCCACCGCCCGCCGCATCAACGCCCTCAACCGTTTCCTGCACGAGCATGTCCAAGGAACCTCCATCGCCCAGGCCCAGGCGGCGGTTTCCGACGGCCTTCGGCAGGTGGAGGTCGAGATCCAGGAGCTGGGCAACCTGGCCGGGGAGCTTCTTAAGGAGGTCGCCGACGTCATGGTTCCCGAGGCCCTCTACATGGATGGGGCCGACTCCATTTTGACCCACGCCGACGAGATCGGCGACATGGCCGCGGTCCAGTCTTTGATCCATCTTCTCAACGAGCGCCAGGCCGTGGTGGGGATGCTGGAGGGGGAATTCCGGCGGCAGGCCGGCCCCGCCGGGGCCCCGGGGGTGCGCATCGGGGTGGAGACCGGGATCAAGCAGCTCTCGGGCCTGAGCCTGGTGACCAAGACCTACCGGTACAAGGACCAGCCCGTCGGCGTGCTGGGTATCCTGGGCTCCAAGCGCATGGAGTATTCCCGCATCATGGCCTTGGTGGATTACGTCTCCGAGGTCGTGACCCGGCGGCTGGGCAGTTGGGAGGACGAGGGGAAATGAGCCAGGAGATCCCCGCCCAAACGCCGGAAACAACCGTCGAAACGGCGGGGGAAAAAATTTCGGGAACGGAAGATAAGGGAAGCGAATATTTGGATCAGCTTCTCCGCCTAAAGGCGGAGTTTGAAAATTACCGCAAGCGGATAGACCGGGAGAAGCCGGAGCTGGTTCGATTCGGACGGGCGGAGCTTTTGCTCCGGCTTCTTCCGATCTACGATCTTCTGCTCCAGGCCCATCGGGAAGTCCTGGCCTCGCACAACGACACGCCCCTGGGCAAGGGGATGGAAGGCATTTTCAAGGAGTTCGAGAAAATTTTCAAGGAGGAAGGCGTCGCGGCCATGGCCCCCGAGGGCAAGCCGTTCGACGCGCTTCTTCATGAGGTTCTGGGAACCGTGGAATCCGACGCCGAGGAGGGGACCGTCATCGACGTCCCCCAGGCGGGCTTCACCTTCAACGGGAAGCTCCTGCGTTCGGCCAAGGTCCGGGTGGCCCGGAAAGCCTCGGAAAAAATCGAAGGAGGAGCGTCATGAGCAAGATCATCGGCATCGACTTGGGAACTTCCAACACCGCCGCCGCCGTTCTGGAGGGCGGCAAGGCGACCATCATCCCTTCCGCCGAAGGGACCTCGATGGGAGGCAAGGCCTTCCCGTCCTACGTGGCCTTCACCAAGGACGGCCAGCGCCTGGTCGGCGAGCCGGCGCGGCGCCAAACCGTGGCCAACCCCGAGGGCACCTTCATGGCCTTCAAGCGCAAGATGGGGACCGATCACAAGTACAAGGGCCTCGGCGGCAAGGAGTACACTCCCCAACAGCTCTCCGCGTTCCTGCTCCAGAAGGTCAAGGAGGACGCCGAGGCGTTTTTGGGCGACAAGGTGGAGAAGGCGGTCATCACCGTTCCGGCTTACTTCAACGACAACCAGCGCCAGGCCACCAAGGACGCCGGGACCATCGCCGGCCTGGACGTGGTCCGCATCGTCAACGAGCCGACCTCGGCCTGCCTGGCCTACGGCCTGGACAAGAAGGGCAAGGACGAAAAGATCATGGTCTTCGACCTGGGGGGCGGAACCCTGGACGTGACCATCATGGATTTCGGGGGAGGGGTGTTCGAGGTGGTCTCCACCTCCGGCGACACCCAATTGGGCGGCACCGACATGGACAAGGCGATCATCGACTTCATCGCCGACGAATTCAAAAAGGAAACCGGCGTCGACGTCCGCCAGGACCCCATGGCCTACCAGCGGGTCCGCGAGTCGGCCGAGAAGGCCAAGATCGAGCTTTCCTCCACCCTGGAAACCGAGCTCAACCTTCCCTACCTGACCGCGGTCGCCAACGTCCCCAAGCATTTGACCATGCGCTTCACGCGGGCCAAGCTGGAAACCCTGGTGGATTCCCTGGTCAAGCGCTGCCGATCCTCGGTGGACCAGGCTTTGAACGACGCCAAGATGAAGACCTCCGACATCACCAAGATCATCCTGGTCGGCGGCCCCACCCGCATGCCCATCGTGCAGAAGTTCGTGGAGGACTACGTCGGCCGCAAGGTCGAGCGCGGCATCGACCCGATGGAGTGCGTGGCCACCGGCGCGGCCGTGCAGGCGGCGGTGCTGACCGGCGAGATCAAGGATGTCCTTCTTTTGGACGTCACGCCTCTGACCCTGGGAATCGAGACCCTGGGCGGCGTGACCACCGCGCTTATCGAGCGCAACACCACGGTTCCCGTGGAAAAATCCAACATCTTCTCCACGGCCTCGGACAACCAGCCCGCGGTGACCGTCTATGTCCTGCAGGGCGAGCGCCCCTTGGCCAAGGACAACGTGTCCCTGGGCAAGTTCGATCTGGACGGCATCCCGCCCGCGCCGCGGGGCGTGCCCCAAATCAAGGTCAGCTTCTCCATCGACGCCAACGGCATCCTGAGCGTGCGCGCCGAGGACCTGGGCACCAAGAAGGCCCATCACATCACCATCTCGGCCCCGAATAAGCTCTCCAAGGAGCAGGTCGAGAAGTTCGTCAAGGAGGCGGAGCAATTCGCCGACGAGGACAAGAAGGTCAAGGAACGCGTCGCCGCCAAGAACGAAGGCGACACCGCCATGTATTCCTGCGAGAAGGCTTTGAAAGACTACGGCGACAAGGTCTCCCAGGAAGAGCGCGGCAACATCGAACGGGGCCTTTCCGATCTTAAGGAAGCCCTCAAGGGCGACGACCCCGAAAAGATCAACAAGGCCAAGGACGAACTCATGAAAGCCTCCCACAAGCTGGCCGAAGAGGTCTACAAGGCCGAGGCCGCCAAGGCGGGAGCGGCAGGCGGCGGCCAGCCCGGCGGCCCGAGCTCCGAAGGGGGCCAGGGCGGAGATAAGGACAAGGTCGTCGACGCGGAGGTCGTGGACGGTAAAGAATAAATGCCGGAAGATTTCTATTCTTTGTTGGGGGTCCCTCGCACCGCTTCCGAAGCCGAGATCAAATCGGCCTACCGGAAGCTGGCGATGAAGCTCCATCCCGACCGCAATCCGGGCGACAAGAAATCCGAGGAGAAATTCCGCAAGATCAACGGCGCCTATGAGGCCCTGTCGGACCCCAAGAAACGCCAGCTCTACGACCAGTACGGAGAGGCGGGCCTTGCCGCCGGGGCGGGCGCCGGCGGCGGGGCCGGACCCTTCGGGGGCGGGGTGGACGTCGGCGACGTCTTCGGCGACATCTTCGAGAGTTTTTTCGGCGGCGAGGGCGGCGGGTCCCGGCGGCCCCGGCGGGGCGCCGACCTCAAGATCGAAACCGCGGTGAGCCTGGAGGACGCCTACGGCGGCACCGAAGCCGAACTCCGCTTCGACCGCGTGCAGTCTTGCCGCGCCTGCGAAGGCTCGGGCGCCCGCAAGGGCACGGGAGCCAAGCGCTGTCCGCAATGCCGCGGCTCCGGCCGCGTTCAGTTCTCCCAAGGCTTTTTCTCCATGAGCCAGGCCTGCGGCCAATGCGGCGGCGCCGGCCAGGTCATCGAGCATCCCTGCCCGGATTGCCGGGGCAACGGCCGGGTGCGCCGCCCCGCCGACCTCAAGGTCAAGATTCCTCCCGGCATCTACGACGGGGCCACCCTGCGCATCTCCGGGGAAGGAGAATCCGGGGGGCCGGGAGTCTCCCCGGGGGACCTGTTCGTGGCCATCCGGGTAAAATCCGACCCGCGCTTCGAACGCCATGAAGACGACTTGGTCGTGGAAGAGACCATCGACGTGGCCCGCGCCGCGTTGGGCACGACGCTGGAGGTTCCCACCCTGGAGGGGGGGCGGACCCGGATCAAGATTCCGGCCGGGGTCCAGCACGGGGCGACTTTCCGGCTCCAAGGCAAGGGCATGCCAAAGCTTCATGGGCGGGGGCATGGGGATCTCATGGTGAAGATTAGACTTTCCGTCCCCTCTCATCTCACCGTCCGGCAAAAAGAATTGTTTGAAGAACTCGCCCGGACTCTTTCCGATTCTCATGAGGAAAAAAAGACGGAAGGGGAAGGGATCTTTAAAAAGATTTTCGGGCAGTGAATTCGGATAATCAGTTCGGGTAAAAAATTCCAACTCCAAAAGGAGGTCGAATGCCCACGCCGACCGCCGGTCTCGTCTGTCAGCAATTCTTCATCTCCCCCGAAGCCGTCCACGACGGCAAGTTCCGTCTGACGGGCCCGGAGGCGTTTCACATCGCCAAGGTCCTGCGCAAAAAGGCCGGGGACTCCCTGGTCCTGTTCGACGGCAAAGGCGGGCGCTTTGAGGCCATGATCAAAACCATCCACCCCGAGGGGGACGTGTCCGGGGAGCTGACCTCCACCTTGACCCAAATCGAGGGTCATCCGGCGGTCAGCCTGCGGCTTTACGCGGGCCTGCTCAAGGCGGCGGGTTGGGAAACCGTTCTGCAGAAAGGGACGGAGCTGGGCGTGTCCTCTTTTCATCCGGTTCTGACCCCGCGCACGGTGGTCCTGCTTCACGAGGCCGGGCGCATCGAGGCCAAACGCGAGCGCTGGGGCAAGATCCTGTTGGCCGCGGCCAAGCAATGCGGCCGCGCCAAGCTCCCCGAACTGGAAGCCCCGGCGCAATTCCGGGACGCCATCAAGGCCTGCGAGGGCCAGGGCCTGAGCATCCTGGCCTGGGAAGGCCTCTCCGGGGCGACCGCGGCCGAAAGCCTGCGGGGCTTTTTGCGGGAGGCGATGGCCGCCGCCGGCGGCAAGCCGGTCCGCGTCAATCTCTTCATCGGGCCGGAGGGGGGATTTACCGAGGAGGAGGTGGAGCTGGCCGAGAGCCTGGGGGCCGTCGTCTTCGGCCTGGGCCGGCAGACCTTGCGCGCCGAAACCGCCTCCATGGCCGCCGCCGCCGTCGTCCTGTACGAACTGGGCGCGCTTTAGGCCCGATTTCGGGGTTGATCTGGATCAATAGCCGCGGTTGACCAAAGTCCTACGGGGGATCTGGGTCCTTTGGGTAAACTTTCCTTACGATGCGCAACATGAACCAAAGGAGAGTTTCGATGCAAGCCAAAATTTTCGCCGCCGTCGCCCTGATCCTTCCCACCCTGGCCTCCGCCGGCCAATTCGAGCGCCTGTCGGTTTCCGCCGACGCGGGCCTGGTCCGCGCCTTCGGAGATTTCGAGACCCCGGTGGTTTCCCAGGACGCCTTCCAGGGAGTTCCGGCCTGCGCGGTCGTGGACGCCCGGGCGATCGTGCCCTTCACCGTGGACCAGGCCAAGGAAATGCTGGCCCCCTGCGTGCAGGCCCTTTCGGCCCGCTACTCCGTCAAGATCGGCCTTGAGTCCCAAGTCCTGGGCCCCAGCACCTCCGGCGAGGGAACCTTCGGCCTGGCGCTGGTCCTGGAGCCCTCCATCGCCTCCACCAGCAAGGTCATGCGCGACTTAAACCACGGCCTGCGCGTCCGGGACAGCCGCCTGCTCGGCCAGCCCGTCTCCATCGTCCGCTCCGAGGAAGTCGGCGCCGAGGCCCGCAGCGCGGTTCAGGCCGCCATCGACGACTGCATCATGTTCACCGTGGTCCGCAAGATCCGCAACGGCGACGACTTCATCAAGAACTACGGCTCCTGCATCAAGCGCTCCGACAAGCTCAAAATCAAGGAACTGCGCGCCTCGGCCGGCCACAAGCTGGGCGTGACCGTGGTCAGCGCCGCCGACGAGTCGGTGGTGTCGGCCCTCAATGGATTTGTCACCGTCAACGCCGGCGAGGGTCCGGTCCACGTCATGATCCTGGCCTACTCCGAGAGCTACTCCCTCCCCCTCAACTAAGACTCGCGCGCCGCCCAAGAGCCCCTCCCGGGATTCCGGGAGGGGCTCTGAGTTGCTAGAATCAACCCATGAAAATCTTCCTTCCGGTCCTGCTGGCGGCCTGCCCGGCCTTCGCGCAGATGCCCGACGGCATCATCGACGCCCACATGCACACCGAGTTCACGGGGGAACCCGAGCGCACCAGCGGCATTTCCCTGACGCGGGAAAACTTCCTGCGGGAGCTCAAGGACAACGGAGTCATCGGCGCGGTGTCCATGACCGGCCCGGGCGGGGCGGGCTACGACGCCTCCCTGGCGGAAAAAGGCGTGATCTTCTGCGCCGGGGTGGGGGACAAGCCGGACCTGCCCCGCATCGAGGCGGGGTTGAAGGACAAGAAGTACCGCTGCGTCAAGATCTACCTGGGCTACGCCCACCGTTACGCCTACGATCCGATCTACGAGCCCGTCTACGCCCTGGCCGAGAAGTACGGCGTCCCGGTCGTGTTCCACACCGGGGACACCTATTCGGCCAAGGCCAAGCTGAAATACGCGGATCCCCTGACCGTCGATGAGGTGGCCGTGGACCATCCGAAGGTCAATTTCGTGCTCGCCCATTGCGGCAACCCCTGGATTGAGTCGGCCGCGGAGCTGGCTTACAAGAATCCCAATGTTTACCTGGACGGCTCGGCCTTCCTGATCGGGGACCTGCGCAAGGTTCCGCCGGAGGGCCTCGAGAAATACATGACCAAGCCGCTCTCCTGGACCTTCGGCTTCATCGACAATCCCGAGAAGCTCATGTTCGGGACCGATTGGCCGCTGACCGCGGTCGGGCCCTATCTCAAGGCCTTCCGGGAGGCGATCCCCTCCAAGCATTGGAAGGCGGTCTTCCGCGACAACGCCGCCAAGGTGTTCGGGATCACGGTGCCCGCGCCCGCCCCGGACAAGCTTTAACCCGGCGCGGCCGAACTCATCCTCCGATCGGGAAGGGGCCGTTCAAGGCCTCATGGACTCCCCGGAGCAGGGAGTCGGCGCTGAAGGGCTTCTCGATGAGGGTTAATTTGGCGTCCTCTTCATCCTTGGGGCTCAAAATGTCGGCGCTATAGCCGGACATGAGCAGGACCTTGAGGGAGGACCGCCTCGACCGGGCCTCGCGCGCGAGGTCGCGGCCGTTCATGCCGGGCATGATGATGTCGGTCAGGAGCAGGTCCACGCGGGATCCCTTGTCCAGGAACTCCAAGGCCTCCCGGGCGTTTGCCGCGTCGATGACGGCATAGCCGTGCTCCGACAGGATGCGCCGGGCGACCCGGCGAAGCACGGGTTCGTCCTCGACCAAAAGGACGGTCTCCCGGCCTTTCGGCGGGGCCCCGGCCGGGGCCGAAACGGCCGGCGCCGGCTGGGAGGCGCTCGGCAGGTAGACCGTGAAGCGGCTTCCCTTCCCGACGACGCTGGCGACCTCGATGGCGCCCCCGTTCTGGCGGACGATGCCGTCCACCGTCGACAGCCCGAGGCCGGTGCCCTTGCCGACCTCCTTGGTCGTGAAGAACGGATCGAAGATCTTCGCCAGCGTCTCCGGGGAAATGCCGGTGCCGGTATCGGCGATGGAAAGGTCCAAATGCGGCCCGGGTTTCAGGTCCGTGAGCTTCCCGCAGGCCTGCTCGTCGATCACGATCCGCCGCGCCTGCAGGCGCACGAGGCCCCCCTGGGGCATGGCGTCCACCGCGTTGACGATCAGATTGATGAGCAATAAGTCGAACTGTCCGGGATCGATGAGCACCACCCCCAGGTCGAACATCAGGTCGGCCTCAAATCCGACGCTCTCGGGAATGAGCCGCCGGAGCATGCCGTGGGCGTTGGTGAGCGCCAGCCGGACGTCCAGGGGGACGGGCCGGCGGTTCTGTTGGCGGGTGAAGGCGAGAAGCTGCCTGGTCAGCCCGGCGCCGCGGTCGGAGGAGGCTTTGATGTCGTTGATGTCCTCGCGCCGCGGGTCGCCGGCGGGGACGGAGGCTTCGAGGCTCGAGCACGCGCCCTTGATGATCGTCAGGAGGTTGTTGAAGTCATGGGCCACCCCGCCGGCGAGCTTGCCCAGGGCGTCCATCTTTTGGGACTGCGCCAGCATGGCCTGAGCGCGTTGGTGGTCGTTGCGGGCGCGGCGGCGCTCCAGATACTGCCCGATGTGCACGCCGAGCGTCCGCAGGCTGGCCAGAAGCGCCAGGTCCGGTTTTTCGGGCGCCTTCCGGAAAAACTCCAGGACGCCCAGGAAGCGGTTGGAGGCGATGATGGGCATGGCGCAGGCGGCGCGAAGGCCGGCGCGCTCGGCGTAAGGCCCCCGAGGAAAATTCGGGTCTTTCACCACGTCGACGATCCAGGCGGGGGCTTGCATCTCCCAGACCCGCCCGGGCAGGCCCACGCCCTTGGCGAAGGTGATCTCCCGGGTGACCTTCTCGAATTCCTCGTCCCGGAACCCCAGGCTCAAATACCCGTTGTTGCGCAGGACCCCGGCGGTTTCATCGACGGTCCAGATCGCGCCCTCGGCCCATCCCAGCGTTCGGCAGATGGATTCCAGAATCCTCGGGAGGGGGTCCTCCTCGTCGTCCGCCGAGCCCAGGAGCAGGGCGACTTCGACCTGGGCCCGCTGGCGGCGCTCGACCGCTTCCCGGGCCTGGTCGCTTTGGGAAAGCGCGGCATGGGTGGAGGCCAGGTCCTGGGTCCGGTTCTTGACGATGTCGGCGAGCCGGCGCTGGTCCTCCAGAAGGGATCTATTGCCTTGTTCGTGATCCTGAAACCTCCGGTTGACGCACAACCCCGCGATAACCCAGGTCAGGACGGCCAGGACCAGGCCGGCGGCCTGCAGGCGTCCCGCAAGGAAGGCCGCGCGACGGATGGCCTCGTGCCGGCCCGACCGCTCCCCGCGGGAGGCGCTTTTTAAAGAGGCCAATTCCCGGGCATAGGAGGCCTTTTGAAGCGCGTAGCCGCGCCCCGTCAGGAGCGTGAGCGCCTGCGCGCTCCGCCCCTGCCGCCTCAATTCGAACGACCGGTGTTCCATCTTCACCAGCGCGGCGTTGGCGGCGTCCAGGCGGGCCCCGGGATCGTCCTCGGACCGCGGGGCCGGTCCCCGGGCGGCGTGGATCGCCGCGTCCAGCTTGGGTTGGAAGGATTTATAGCGCGCCTCCCACCGGTCCTCCCCGGTGGCCGCGGCCAGCCGGGCGGACATGGTCAGGACCTCATCGAGCCAGCGGAGGTTCGCCTCGTGCTCGGCTTGAAGGCGCTCCGCCGCGATGAGGGCCGTTTCTTTCGAGTCGATCCCCTTGGCGTATTGGAGCGGCAGTCCGACCGCCGAGAGGGTCACCGCCAAGGAAACCAGGACCACCCAGGGAATGGACATCCGCCCGGCCGGGGGCGGGCCGCCGTTTTCGCCCTCGCAAGGGATTGGAATCATCTGGCCGCGAGATTGACCAGGACGGAATTGCGGAGGCCTTCGGCTCCAAACGGCTTCAGGATGACGTCGCAGGCCCCGCGCTCCAGGGCCAGCCGGGTGCGCGCGTCGTCGCCGTCGCCGGTGACCATGATGACCCGGGCCTTTGGGTCGATCTCCAGGATGTGGTCGAGCGCCGCGATGCCGTCCATTCTCGGCATGTGCATGTCCAGAAGAATCAGGGAGGGGAGGCGGTCCTTCACCAGCCGGAGGGCTTCGTCGCCGTCGGCGGCCTCCAGAAGCGGATACCCCGCCGGCTGGAGCATTTTCCGAAGCACCCGGCGCACGGCCGGATCGTCATCGACGATAAGGACGGTCTCGGGCATGAGCGTTCCTCTCCGCGGGATTTTGGCGAGAAGAAAGGCATCCCGGGGATGCCGATGCGGAGGGGCCGCGACCCCAGTATAGACGGATTTCGCCGGACCGTCAATGTGACAATGGTCACGCTCCCGGGTCCGGGAGCTTCCCGACTTCTTCCGCGGCCAAGGGAAAGCGCAAGCGAAAGAGGGTCCCGCGGCCGACCTCGCTTTCGACGGAGATGGAGCCCCCCGCTCCCGTCACGATGCCGTGGACGATCGAGAGCCCCAGCCCGGTGCCCTTGCCTTGCTCTTTGGTGGTGAAGAACGGCTCGAAAAGGCGGGAGAGCGCCGGTTTTTCAATGCCGCCCCCGCTGTCCTGGAAGCCGATCTCGACCAAGCCGTCCCCCGCCGAGGAGGAGATCAAGATGTCCCCGCCCCCCGGCATGGCGTCGCGGGCGTTGACCGCGAGGTTCACCAGGACTTGGCCGAACTGTTCGGGGTCGATCCGGATGGGCAGGGGCGAAGGGCCCAGCGCGGCGGCGACGCGGTAGGGGGAATCGAGCATCCGGGCAAGGAGCTTCCGGTTGGCCTCGATGAGTTCATTGGCGTCGCAGACCTTGAGGGCGGCGGGGGCCCGGCGGCTGAAGGTGAGGAGCTGGCGGGTCAAGGCCGCCGATCTCGCCGCCAGGGACCGGATGTCGGCGACGTCGGCGCTTTCGCCGCTTCCGGGGGGCAGCCGCTTGGCCAGGAGGTCGCAGAGGCCGAGGATGCCGGTGAGGTTGTTGTTGAAATCGTGGGCGATGCCCCCGGCCAGCCGGCCCAAGGCGTCCATCTTTTGGGCGTGGTGCAGCTTTTCGCCGCTTTGGCGGAGCTGTTCCTCCAACTGTATCCGGTCGGAGATGTCGCGGATGATGCTGGTGACAAACAGGCCGGAGTCGGTCTCCTCGGAGCTGAGGCTGATGTCCACGCGGAACTCGGCGCCGTCCTTGCGCAAGCCGTAGAGCTCCCGGCCCCGCCCCATGGACCGGACTTCGGGCTTGTCGGCGAAACCGGCGCGGTTGCGGACGTGCTGTTTGCGGAACCGTTCCGGGAGGAGCATCTCCAGCGGCCGCCCCAACAACTCGTCGCGGCCGTAGCCGAAGAGCCTCTCGGTCTGGGCGTTGACGACCCGGATGAGCCCCGCGGCGTCGACGGTCACAAAAGCGTCGGGCGCCGTTTCGATGAGGCGCCGGATGGCTCGGGCGTCGCGTTCCACGCGCCGGTCGAGCGCCGCCGTCGCGATCGTCCCCAAAAGAAGCAGGATCGTCGCCGCGGACACGGAAACGGCCAGGAGCGTCGGCCCCATTCCCCCTTGCGCCGTCCCGGGGGGCCCGAGCGGGAAGTAATGGGCCGCGGACATTCCGGTGTAGTGCATTCCCGCCACCGCCGAGCCCATGAGCAAGGCCTCGGTCAATCGCCGCGGGAGCCGGCCGATCGGGGCGCGTTCCGCCAGGAGGGATTTCAGGTAAAGCGAGGACGCGGCCAAGACGTGGGCCACCGCGAGGGAGAGGGCGAAAAGGAAAGGGTCATAGGCCATGTCCGCGTCCATGATCATGGCCGCCATTCCGCAATAATGCATCGTCCCGATTCCGGCGGCCATCAGGAGTCCGCCCCAGTTCGCCCGCCGGAAGGTCATGGCCCCCCGGTCCAGGAAGTGGAGGGTGACCGCGCTGGCGGCGACGGCGGGGATCACGGAAAGGGCGGTCAAGGCGGCGTCGTAGCGCACGGGTATGGGAAGCTCGAAGGCCAGCATCCCCACGAAATGCATGCACCAGACGCCGCAGCCCATCGCGAAGGCCCCGGCCGAAAGCCAGGCCGCCCTCCGCGGGGCGCCGCCGGGAGACGACATCCTTTCGCCCGCTTGCAGCGCCGTGAAGGCCGCGGAGGAGGAGATGAGAACCGAGAGGGCGACGAGCCAGGGGTCGTAAGTCCCGGCCAGCTCGACGCCCGGCGCGGCGCCCCCGGAGAGAAACTGTAGATGGAGATGAGCGAGGACGGAGGACTTCAATGGTTTTCGACGAACCTTTCCAGCGCGGAGGGGTTCGGGATCCTTACGACGCCCCGCGAAACGGCCACCAAGCCCTTGTCCTTGAGCAAGGACAGGGTGCGGCATACGGTTTCTTCGGAGAGTCCGGCGATCGTCGCCAGGACCGCCTGGGTCAAGGGGATGGTGGAGCCGGTGGACTCGTGGAGCCAAAGCAGGATGGCGGGGACTTTCCGGCGCGAAGGCTCGAAGGAGATGGCGCGCAGGCGGATCTGCTTTTCGAAACGCAGGGCGATGCTGCGCGCCACGGAGATGGCCCATTTCGATTCCGGGGGCTCGGATTCGAAGGCCAGGGTGGACGGGAAGCACGCGATGACGGAATTAACGACGGCCCGCAGGTCGCAAAGGGCGCCGGCCTTCCTCAAATAGGTCAGGCAACCCACGGCGTCGCCGCGGTTGAAGAGCTCGACGGTGGAGTGCCTTCCCGAATGCAGGGGCATCGAGGCTTGGAGCAATCCTTCGACGACGACGCAGATCTTCTGGACGCGTTCGCCGGAGCGCCACACATAGGTTCCCGCCTTGAAGCGGCAGGTCTTCTGGGAGGCGATGAGCGCCCCCATGCGCGCGGCCGGAATCGCGGAGAAAAGAGGATGCCCCGCCAAAATGCTCTTTGCGTCCATCGCATGGTATGTAACATTATTTTTTCTTTTGCGATTATGAGAAATGTCAACCAGCCGGCGAATCGCGCGGGGGCGCCTCTCCGGCGCTGACCGGGACCCGCCGTAACTTGTACAATACGGCGCTCGGCGGTTGCGCCGCGAGGCGACGCTTTTCAAATCAGCGCAAGCGAGGACATCTCGGTCAAATATTTCTTCCACACCTTCGGCTGCCGCGTCAACCAGTACGAAACCCAATCCCTGCGGGAGCGCTTGACCTCCTCCGAGGGGGCCCGGGGGGTCGAGGATTGGGCCGAGGCCGACCTCTGCGTGGTCAACACCTGCACGGTGACCTCCGAGGCCGACAAGGACGCCCTGCGCCTCATCCGGAAAATTTCCCGGCGCAATCCGGCCGCGCGCCTGGTGGTCACCGGCTGTCTGGCCACCCGGGACCCCTCCCTGATCCTCAAGGCCGCCCCCGCGGCCCAAGTGGTGGGCAACCAGGAGAAGGCCGGCATTCCCGCCATGCTGGGCTGTTCGGTCCTGCCCGGCGGCGTCCACGGCCTGCACAGCCGCACCCGCGCCTTCGTCAAGGTCCAGGACGGCTGCAACATGCACTGCACTTTCTGCGTCATCCCGGAGATCCGGCCGAAGCTGAGCTCGCGGCCGCTCGACGAGTTGGAGGCGGAGGTCCGCGGGATCATCGAGTCCGGCCGCTCCGAAGTGGTCCTGTGCGGCATTCGGCTGGGGCGGTATTTGACGCAAGACCGGGACGGGCGGAGGGTCGATTTCCCGGGCTTGCTGGAACGGCTGGCGGGGCTTCCGGGTGAATTTCGGTTGAGATTGTCGTCTTTGGAAATAACGGATTTGACGGATCGGTTGATCGAACTGACGGCCGCCTCCGGCGGCCGGATTTGCCCCTCGTTTCACTTGCCCCTGCAATCGGGGTCGAACGCGGTCTTGAAAAGAATGGAACGGTGGTACTCCACGGAATTTTACGCCCGCCGGATCGAATCTCTCCGCAAGCGCCTTCCCCGGGCGGGGTTGTTTACGGATGTCATCGCCGGCTTTCCGGGGGAAACGGCCGAGGAGTTCGGGCAGACCATGGATTTCATCCGGAAGACGGAATTTTCGGGGCTTCATGTGTTCCGGTACTCCCGGAGGAAGGGGACGCCCGCCGCGGAATTGACGGGACAGATTTCGGAAACGGAATTAAGGGTCAGGGCTAAAGCCCTGAGAGGACTGGACACGGAACTGCGGGAGAAATTCGCCCGGGCGGCGGTGGGGGAGGAGCGGACCGTGGTTCGGGCGCCGAAGGGGGAAACGGCGGAAGCTTTGACGGAAGATTTTATCACGGCCAAGATGGAAACGGATCCGGGACCCGGCTTGCGCCGGGTCCTGATAGAATCAATGGACGGCTCGAGCGTCCGAGCCGTCCTAAAAGGCCCACTCCCCGCCTGAGTCCAAGGGCCCTTGCGGTCGCCTTAAAATAAACGATATAATCCACTGTTGGCCTTTTTCCCTGGAAAGCCTCATGGCTGATTGTCTTTTTTGCGGCATCGTGGAAGGAAAATTCAAGGCTTCGTTCGTTTATCAGGATGAGCGGGCCGTGGCGTTTCGGGACCTTCATCCCCAGGCGCCGACGCACGTTTTGATCGTGCCCCGCAAGCACATCGCCTCGTTGGGCGAGGCGGGGAAGGAAGACGCGGAGCTGTTGGGCCACCTCCAGTTCGTGGCCGGCCGGCTTGCCCGGGAGGCGGGACTCACCTCGGGTTTCCGGCTGGTGACGAATTCGGGAAAGGGCGCCGGGCAGTCCGTGGATCATTTGCATTATCATTTGCTGGGCGGCCGCGCGATGGCTTGGCCTCCCGGCTGAGGGCGGTGAGATCATAAAATGGTGACCGTTAAGCTGAGGGAAGGCGAGGGCGTCGAAGAGGCCCTGCGCCGGTTCAAGCGGGAGTGCGAGCGCAACGGGATTCTCAAGGAGATCAAGAGGCGCGAGCATTATGTTCCTCCCAGCATTCGGCGCAAGCTGAAGGCGGCCGAGGCGCGGCGCAAGGTGCGCCGCATGAAGCGCCGCCGCTATCCGTAAAGTCTCCGAACCGGGCCGATGGCGCTGATTCCTCCGGATACGCTCGACGCCATCCGGTCGAGGCTGGACCTGGCGGAGCTGATCCGGGAATACGTCCCGGACATGGCCAGGGCCGGCCGCGGTTTCAAGGCGCGCTGTCCCTTTCACCAGGAACGCAGCCCCTCGTTCATCGTCAGCCCGGAGCGGCAGACCTTTCATTGCTTCGGGTGCGGGGAGAGGGGGGACGCATTCGCCTTCGTGATGAAAATCGAAAACTTGAGCTTCGTGGAAGCCGTTGAGAAGCTGGCCCAAAAGGCCGGCGTCAAAATCGAACGCGCCGAGGGGCCCCTGGCTCCCGAGGAGCGCGAGCGCCTGCGCATCCGCGAGGCCCTGGAGTTCGCCCGGGGGCATTACCATCAGGCCTTGTTGACCTCCCCGCAGGCTTCCGGGGCCCGGCAGTACTTGGCCACGCGGGGGGTCTCCGAGGCTTCGGTCAAGACCTTCTCCCTGGGCTACGCGTCGGCCAACTCGGGGCTGCTGGAGGCCGCCAAGCTCAAGGGCTTCCCGGCCGAATTGCTGGTCAAGGCCGGCCTGGCCGCCGTGCGCGAGGGGCGGACCCGCGAGTATTTCTACAACCGGGTCCTCTTCCCCATTCTTGACGCCAGGGGCACGGTCGTGGGCTTCGGGGGCCGGATCATGGGCGAGGGGGAGCCCAAATATTTGAACTCCCCCGAATCCCCCGTCTTCTCCAAGGGAAGGGTCCTCTATGGGCTGTTCCAGGGGCTGCCCGATATTCGCAAGGCGCGCCGCGCCGCCCTCATGGAAGGCTACATGGACGTGATCGCCGCGCACCAGCACGGGCTCAAGACCGCCTGCGCCCCGCTGGGAACCGCCTTCACCCCCGACCACGCCCTCCTGCTCAAGCGCTACGCCGGGGAGGCGACGATCGTGTTCGACGCCGACAACGCCGGACAGAACGCGGCCCTGAAGGCCGCGGCGGTCCTTTTGGCCGCGGGTTTCGGCGTCCGCGTGGCCGACGTCCCCGAGGGCAAGGACCCCGACGAGTTCCTCAAAAGCGGAGATCCCGCCGTCCTGGCCCGCCTGTTCGAGGAGGGACCCGACCCGGCGGAGTTCCATGCCGCGCTGGCCCTCAAACGGCTCGGGGGCGCGCCCAAGCCCGAGGACAAGGCGCGCCTGGCCAAGGAAATTCTGGCCACCATCAATTTCTGCACCGACGAGATCCTCAAGAGCGAATGGGTCCGCCGCTTGGCCCGCCGCCTGCAGATCGACGAGGACTCGATCCTGCGGGAGTTCCAAAAAGTTCCCGCGCCGCGCCCCTTCCCGGCCCGCCCGGCCGTCCGTTGCGCGCCCGTCCCCGTGCTCAGCCCCGGCGACAAACAAATCCTGGGCCTGCTGTTCAACGATCGGACCTTGGCCGCGTCCCTCCAGGAAAATGATTTCGATTCCCCGATCGCCGTTCGCGCCTGGAAGGCCCTTTCGGCCCAGGCGGGAGCGTCCGCGTCGGGGTGGAGCACCGCGTTTTTGGATGCCCTCGCCCCGGAGGACCGCCCCCTGGTCTCGTCGATGCTGGCCGAGGACATCCGCACCGACGACCCGGGCAAATCCCTGGGGCGGCTTCTGGACCGGCGGCGCAAGTCCGCCCGCCTGAAGGAAATCGAGCCGCGGATCCTGGGCATGGGCTCGGCCCACCCCGTGGATGAAAATTTGAAGTTGGAGTATCAGAGGCTTCTCGCCGAGTTGAAGGGGAGCCGGAAATAGTTAGGAGTTTGAAATGGCACTGACCGCGACCCAGGCGTTCAAAAACCTCATTGAGATGGGCAAGGAGCACGGCTACCTGACCCTCGAGGAAATCAGCCGGTCCCTCACGATGTCGAACATGAAATCGGAGGAGGTCGACGAGCTGATGAGCACCTTGGAGGACCTCGGGATCGAGGTCGTCGATCGCAAGGGGCCCAAGCCCGCCGCGCCGCTGCCCGAGCGCGAACGCGAGCGCTTCACCGAGGAGTGGAACGCGGGCTCGGACATCTCCAACTCCATCCGGATGTACCTCTCCGAGATGGGCCGGGTGCCCCTGCTCAACCGGGAGGAGGAGGTCACTTTGGCCCGCAACGTCCGCGAGCGGGAAAAGGAGCTTCGCCTGCTGGTCCTGGAATCTCCCATCAACCAGCGCGAGATCCGAAGCTGGGAGACCCTGATCGCCCAGCAGGAGATGACCCCCAAGGAGCTCATGCCCCGCGGCCGCAAGACCGCCTCGGAGCTCTCCGGCATGCGCCGCAAGATGAAGACGGTCGCGGACTTCATCGCCAAATCCGAAAAGGTCGTCGAGGGCTTGAAGAAGAAGCTCAAGGACCCCAAGCTCAAGCCCATGGCCCGCATCAAGCTGACCAAGGCCGTCGAGCAGCGCAACAAGCAGGTCATCGCCAAGATTCTCGGCCTCAATCTCAACCAGGACAAGATCAAGCGCCTGACCAACAAGATCAAGAACCTCGCCGGCAAGATTCATGAATGCAACGACGAGCTGGAGCGCTACCAGCGCCGCTACGGCGCCGGCTTTCAGGAGCTCAAGCATTATTTCAGCCAGGTCAAAAAAGGGAAGATGAAGCCGGAGGCCTTCCGGGCCAAGACCGGCTATGCCCCTTCGGCGGTGGAAGCCGCCCTGGAAAACATGGCCGTCGTCCAGGACCGGGTGGAGCGGATGCAGCACCAGCTTCCCATCCCGATCGAGAAGTTCCTGGAGCTCGACGAGAAGATCGTGACCCTGGAGGAAACGATCCTCGGCGACAAGCTCAAGCTCATCAAG